>NZ_FOTO01000015.1:0-94471 GCF_900114595.1 Desulfomicrobium norvegicum
CGAACAGATGCCCCAGGTAAAAATGGCGATGTAAGAATGGCGGAGATTCCACCTAAAAATCAGGCGAATCTGTTCAAACAAACTGAGCCACTTCTGAGGTTTCAGTGGTCTCAAGTTTGCGATGCGTCTCCTCAAGTGATTTACGTAGATTGTCAGCACACTCAGCTCGGGCCTTCCACTCAGCAACCTGCTTCATGATATCCGTTTCGCGAACGGCCCAGGAAGCTTTGAGCACGCCGATTGCTTCGGACTGGTCCCGTAGCTCCTGGATTTTCAGGCGCAATTCGTCGACCTCGATTACGAGTTGAGATCCTTGGCTCTTCGCCTTCTGGAGTTCGAGCTTCAAGGCTTTGTTGTTCTCGACAAGATCTTTGATTTGTCCCTGAGCCTCTTCGGTCACCTTATCTGCTCGAGCTTGCACTGACACAGCTCCCTGCTCGGCTAGGAAAATCGTTGCTGCCATATGTTCAAGCGCTCTTTGCAGGAATTTGGTTATATCAGGCATGCTGCTCATGGCACTTGATAGCATCGGGGCATTGAGCTTCAGATTGGGTTGTTGAGTTTCGTAACTGGTTAATAACTCATTGAAAGCTTCTTCGGCTGTGCCCTTGCCTATACGAGCCTTGAAGGCTTCAAAGCGATCCCTCGTATCTCCGCTTACCCTTAATGACATCGGTTCAGTTTTCGTGTTGCTCATGGTTCTCCTTATGAATTATGTTTAATGTACACATGTTTACGATGTAAACATGTGTACATCTGGGTTAATCGTTAATTGGCCGCTAGCTTTGAGTTATGAAGCATGCGCTGTACGGTCGAGCGCGGAATGCCCGTGGCGTCTGCGATAGCCCTGGTCGTATTACCGTCTGCGGCAAGTTTTAAAACTTTGTCGAGTCTTTGGTCCCGCTTTTCACGCACTGCGTCCGAAGAGAGGGGCTTGCTTTGCCAATTGATTCCAGCCTCGGTGATCGACATTTCAAGCGAGAATGGCTTAGCGTCTTTGCCAACGATGCTCCGAGCTTTTTCAAAATGAACGTTAAAACGTGTTATTTCTTCGATTGAGGTGCTCTTCTGAGGCTTTAGGGACAAGACAACGTCCAGACTGTCTTCCCTGCTGCTGGTTCCACGCTGCTGTCCGTTTTTTCCGGCATGGTGTATGATGACAACAGCTATTCCAAGCTTGCGAACGTATAAGAGCCATTGCTTAAAGGGCCCCCAGCTTTCGGCATCGTTTTCGTTGATGCCCGAGGACAAAGATGAAATATTATCAATAAATATGACGTCAACGTCTCTGAGGAATGGCCCAAAGTCGTCTTGTCCGAAAGGACTAGCAATGTTTGGCATCTGCCCTTTGCAGAGGTCTGGCGTCATTATCCGAAAGTTATTCACGACTTCTGGCGGGATCTTCCCCCCCGAGATCGTCAACAGTCGGGACTGCAATTCGTCCGCCGCCATTTCTCCGTCGATATACAGCACCTTGCACGCCTTTTTTGCCTGGTATCTCTCAATGATAGTTATGCCGGTTGCTGCTGAATACGCGAGCGAAAGGCAGAACCAAGTTTTTCCCGCACCGCGAGGCGCATAGATCATCGCATGTCTGCGTTCGCAAAGTATCGGATGAAGGATATATTCCGCCGGAGGAATTTTTAATTCCAAGAAATCTTTTATATTGTAGCAGACTAGATTGTTTCCTGTTTCCATGAGCGGGTCGTGCCTGCTGGGCATGCCCGGAACGTCAGAGGTAGTTTTGTTTGTATTATCGATTATTTCCACAGAGTTTTTCCTATTCATATTGAGTTAGTTTGCTAGTAATGATTATTAATAAATTTCAATCATTAAACGTTAGTCACGGAGTCGATTGTTCAGCTCATTGGACTGACGGTACATCCATCAAGTACCCACGCCCAAGCCGTTTAATCATCGGCATGGCGGAGTTCCGAATAACTCCGCCATGCCTCAGGATCGATCACGCAGTGGAGTCCTTGGCCGCTAGTAGTTTTTATCAGTGCTCAACTCTCGAATCTCCAATAAATGTATCAAGGTCAGACAGTAAATAGCGAACAGATCGGCCAATTTTAACATATACTGGGGGCAGAGAGCGGAATCTTCTCTGTCGTAGCGTGTGGACGCTAAGTTCGAGATACTTTGCGGCGTCTTTTTCACACAATGCATTTTTTGAGTTACCTTTATCATTATACATGCTCATAATCACTCCATTTACTATTTTTAAATTTTGATAATCTTTGCCATGCATTTCAATCTGAAAAAAGTTTGAGATGCTCCATTGTTTATATATTTACACCATTTTAGGTGATCGTGCAAGCATTTTTTGGATTTCTTGTGCTTCAGCCCCTCAAAAGCAGTCATTTTGGTACTTATTGCGCTTTATTACTATTAATTCCGTGATTGGTGCATTATTATGATAAAATTATAATCACATAATCACAGAAAACGGCATCATCTGAAAAGGAGCTTGGCCGAAAACCTGTCAAGTGCTAAAAATCTGTCAAGTAGTTTGTGTGGGGCGGCGGCAATTAGGGTGGGTTAGAAGGAGAGGGTCTAGCGGTTGGCCAGGTCGGAGGGGGGAATGCTTGAGTTTGCTGACTAGGAAGATTGGATTGAGCGTTACTAGGTGACGATCATATCCTTATATATGCTCGAACCCGACGGGATCTTTTATGTCACGGACTGGGGATGGGGTAGTGTTTACAAATGGTGTTGCTGGACTTGACGATGATCGAAGCCGATGGGGGCGATTTCTTTCGTTTTGATGGACCACAATTCAGAAGCGGTTGGCTGGACTGCCCAGGGGGGGCTGCGCGATTTCATGAGGGGGCTGGGTTCAGAAGGGCGCTTGTCAACGTAGACGAGGTTATACGTGACGATGATGTGAGCTTGCTCAGGGGCGCGGATCTCGTGTTTCCAATGAAATCATTTACCCGGTCCGGGTTCACACCGGCGAAAGGCTTCGGCGGCTTGCAAGAAGAGCAACGTCCTTTGGATTGGCGGTACGGCGGAGACTCTTCAAAACTCTTTGCTGCGTTTCAGGTGTCCAGAATACCCGTAAGCGCTCACGCGCTCGAGTTACGGCAGTGTAAAAGATGCTATGTGTGATGTCGTCTTCGTTGGCTTCTGTGACAACGATTTTGACGGAGTCATACTCAAGGCCTTGCGCCTTATGGATCGACACGGCGTAAGCCACCTGGAAGGGCACGGTGGTGTTCAGAGAGTCGTCGTCCTCGTCGCTGGTGTCGTATTCGTAGACGGAGAATCGCACGGTAGAGTCACCCATCCATTCTAGATCATCGTTGACAATATCGAATGAGCTGAGTGGTCGATCGAGGGCTACGTCGAACTGGATCCGGCCAGGGACGTGGTCGATACTGACGATTCGGCCCTTTAAGTTGTTATAGATCACCGGTCGGAACCGCTCGGTTTCGTGGAAGAGCACAGGGTCACCGACCTTATATGTGGAAACGCGCCAAGTGATCGCTTCACCGGGGTTGCTACTTTGCAGAAATCGGTTGATGTTATTGATACCATAAAGGCCGTCATAGTTCAGGCATAGGATGATCTCGTCCTGGCCTTGGGCTTCGAACAGTGTTTTATCGAGCACGGTTGAGTAGCCGTTGCGTGCCATGATCTCGGCGATGTCGTCTTCGATGGATCGAACCTTGTCCCAGAAATTCAAGAGCGAGGCATTCTTGGTTCTGAACGGTGTCGTCAGTTCGAACACCGATGTGCTCGGGATGAATGAGCGTATAATTCCAAACCAGTTGCCGAACTGGATCGACTCGATTTGGAAGACGTCGCCGACGAGAACGAGCAACTTGAATGAGGTCTTGGACAGTACCTTGATCAGGTCTGCGTTGCTCACGGTGCTGCATTCGTCAATGATGAGGAGGTCGTAATCCTGAACGTCGGTACTCTTGGTTATCTGGCTGTGGATCGTTCTGAAAGTCGAGTTCTGCGCGGTTACCTTGCGCTTGAGGTTGTCGATTGCTGGATTGGTGTGAGCGAGGAATAGTTTCTCCTTGTCGATGAAATAATGCGCGATGTGGTCCACCATTGTTGACTTCCCAGTGCCAGCCGCTCCGTAGATCAGGGCTACGCGCGACTGGTGGAACAATTGCTTGAGTGCTTCCCTCTTGATCTTGTCGTCGATGCAGCGCGAAGTTTCGTCGAGCCAGCGTTCGACAGCTTGGGTGTAGCCATCGATCCCAGCCGATGAGTACTCTTGGAGCTTTTCAACGATGGAGACAGTGTCGTTCTCATAGCCGCGAATGAAAACGTGCCCTTTGTCAAGCTCGAGTTGGCGCTCCTTATGTGTTTTGTAGAGCTTGTTGTTGTAAGTGGAGATCAGAATGGGAACGTCTCCGAACTCCTCAAGGTCGGCAATGGGGGTGTAAAGGATTCCGTGATGTTCCACGTTGTTTTTCACGCGTCGGGCGAGTAGTTCGTGTTTCCGGGAGGTCGCATCCAGGCTCTCGGCGAGGTCCCAATACCGTGGGTTGTGTCCGCGCAAAGAGGTGCAGAACGGCATGGTATCAAAAGGAATGCAGCCGAACTGGAGTTTCATGCCGGAAAGGAGGCTGCACTCGTCCCGGTTGAGTTGAGGCTTGATGAATTGGTTGCGCATTCGCAACATAAGATATCGAAGGACGTTGTGGCCCGGATTGGCTGACCGCACAATGCGGCGTACTTCATCCAGCACGGGAAAGATCTGAGGCTTGGCAAGGCCAGTCGTACCTTCCGCCTTCATCATCGCGTATTGGGCATCAGGCATATCGACAAAATCGATTAGGCTACCAGATCCTGCCGTCAGTATGCGCATCAGATAGCGATATTCCTCAGACTTGGTCTGAACGGCGATGGAGAAGCCCAAGACGCTCGCGAAGTTGATGAATTCACATGGGCGGATCGAGACTTCCCATGCGCTGATGATCGTGATTGGCATCGTCTGGCCGAGTACTTCGATTGAGTCCCGCCGTAGCGTTAACATGGCTGCGTATTTGTCAGTCATGTCGATTTTGGTGAAGGCGATGATCCGGTCGAATTTGCTCACCTTGTTGACTGCACGATAGAAGGTGACTTCGTAGTAGATGCGGCCACTCAGGAAGAATGGTCGCGTTTTGTGGATGTAATACCGGTCCCGAGTGCTGCTCTTAGGAGTGGGGCGGACCTCCTCAATCCTTGCGACGATTTTTTCGTGGTATTCCCGTAGCGACGGATCGAGGTCGACCGGGAAGGCTTCCAGGTTGGCCAGTACCTCAATCCCGCTGTTTTCTTTTAGCAAGCTGCGGATGCGATGGAGGTATTCGTAGTACTTGAGCATCAAACGTTCGGAAGCGTCACCGTCGAGGGTATAGTGTGAAGCGCTTATTTGAATCAGTTTGTGAAATTTGCCGAGGAAGTTGAACTTTGCCTTGCTTTTGACGAAGGCGAGCCCCGGATCAACCGCTGCGTAGCTGAATTCGGCATCGAGTGAGCCAGTGTGGAGATGAACAGCAACTCCTTCGACTAAGTTTCGGAGTTGCGAAAGGACGTTTTGCGAGAGCAATGCCCGATGGTCGCTGAGCAATTCGATATTCCGACAGATCGTCTCGTCAGCGCTCTGGATCTGCGTGCTAACCGAAGTCATTAGCTAAAACTACCAAGTTTTGCTTGATTAAAGAAAGTCATGGGTGTCCCCTAGTCTTCGGCTCAAAACATTCGCGTTATAGGTTTGGGAAGAGATTGCCATTCTTCATTAAACATCCTCCGCTTTGGCTTCTTGTCGTGATGGGCGGGTGGTCGCGCTAGCTTTCATCAGAGTTGGCGTTTACGCCGATAGCCGCTAAAAGCGAGGATCGATTTTGAGCACATGGCAGACAAGCTGCCAAACCTCATAAACTAAGTGGATCTTACTTGCAATTTCAGCTAGAAGAGATGCACGAGAGGACAGCTAATTGGTGTTCGATAGGGCGTTGTCGCCAAGGTCGCGAAGGAAAGAATGAGGCTGGGTGCTGGGAATAATGCTGGGAAAAAATTTTTAGTAAACGAAAAGGGGTTAGATTTTTACATCTAACCCCTTGATTTTATTATGGCGCGCCAGGGAGGACTCGAACCCCCGACCGATTGCTTAGAAGGCAATTGCTCTATCCGCCTGAGCTACTGGCGCGCAAAATGGAAGCATTCCCTATTTTTTCCGGGGCTGAAAGTCAAGTGCAGGTCCGGGCTTTTTCTGTTGCTCCCGGCCCGGGAAACTTCTATGAATTCTCTTCGGATTGTCGGCCCTTGCGGCTTCAGTCTGTCGCCGCACCCGCGTTTTGACTCCCATTTTTCCGGGGCGGCTTTTTTTCAATCTTTTCCCCCAAATACACATGACCTTTGCCTCCTTTGCCGAATTCGAATCCCATCTGGACAGTCTGGGGCTTTTTTCCATGCAGCTCGGCCTGTCGCGCATGCACGAGGCCCTTGGGCTCATGGGCCTTGAGCGCCCCTCCGCCACGGTCGTGCATGTGGTCGGGACCAACGGCAAGGGTTCCACTTCGGGATTTCTGGAGGCGCTGGCGCGGGCTCATGGCCTGACCACGGGGCTCTACAACTCGCCGCATCTGGCCAGCGTGCGCGAGCGCATCCGCCTGCGCGGGGCCATGATCCCCGAGGACGGATGGCTGGCCGCTGCCAATGCGGTCATGGACAGGTGCGCGGGCGTGGGGCTGACCTATTTCGAGCTGCTGACGGTCATGGCGCTCTACATTTTTGAGCGGGAGGGCCTTGACCTGATCATCCTTGAGGCGGGGCTCGGCGGCACGCATGACGCCACCTGCGCCTACCCGGCCGACCTTGCGGTCATGACCCCGGTGGGCCTGGATCATGAGCAGATCCTGGGTCCGGCCCTGGCGGACATCGCCCGCGACAAGAGCGGGGCCCTGGGCCGCTGCCCGGCCGTGACGGGCGCGCAGGAAGAGGCCGTGATGGAAATTTTCCGGCAGGCCGGGGCAGGGCATCCGCTCCTGAGCCTTGAGGACTGCCGCACCTCCTCCGGATTTCTCATCCCGGCGGGCGCGGCATCCCTGCTACTGACTCCCGCGTCCCTGCCCACCCATCCGCCGTATCAGCTGCGCAACGCCGCCCTGGCCGCCCTGGCCTGGAGCCGTCTGGCCCTGGCCCGGGGCTGGCAATTTGACGCGGCACTGTGTACACAAGTCCTTGGCACGACGCGATTTTTCGGACGGTTTTGCAGGCATGGGCGGATTCTGGTGGACGGTGCCCACAATCCCATGGGGCTGACCGCCCTGTGCGAGGCGCTGGAGGCGGCCGGGGAGCATTTCGACGTGCTCGTCTTTCAGGCCATGCGCGACAAGACGCTGGAGCCTGCCGTGCTGGAACGCCTGCGGGCGCTGGCGAATACGGTCGTGATTCCGGGCCTGCCCATGGAGCGCGCCTTCGACGCTCGTGAACTGGCGGCGCGTTTCGGCCACGGTGCCAGGGCGGCGCACGACCTGCGCGAGGCCCTGCGCCAGGAAGGCTCGGTACTGCTTTGCGGCTCCCTGTATCTGGTGGGGGCCTATTACGAACTTTTTCCGGAACAGCTTTTGTAGGGAGGTCCGGTGTCTTCTCTTTTCAGACATATTCCGTCCGTCGACCGTTTTCTGCAGGACCTGGAACAGGATCGCTCTCTGGCCGATCTGCCGCGTCAGATGCTCAAGGATCTGGTGGGCGAGTTCCTGGATCTCTGCCGCGAGGAGATCCGCGCTGGAGTGGTCACGGACGAGAGCGCCCTGGCCTTCACGACCCTGGCCGCACGAGCCGGGGCCTACGTGCGGACGCGTTCCCGGCCGCATTTCAGGCGGGTCGTCAACGCCACGGGCGTGGTCATCCACACCAACCTTGGCCGCTCCATCCTGGCCGAAGAGGCCGTCCTGGCCGTGGCCGAGGGCTGCCGCCATTATTCCAATCTGGAGATGGACCTGGACACGGGCCAGCGCGGGAGCCGCTATTCCCACGTCGAGAAGCTGCTCTGCCGCCTGACCGGGGCCGAGGCGGGGCTGGTGGTCAACAACAACGCCGCCGCCGTGCTGCTGGTCCTCGACACCCTGGCCAAGGGCCGCGAGGTCGTGGTCTCGCGCGGGCAGCTGGTCGAGATCGGCGGGTCGTTTCGCATCCCCGAGGTCATGAAGAAGAGCGGGGCCGTGCTGCGCGAGGTCGGGGCCACCAACCGCACCCACCTGCGCGACTACGCGGAGGCCATCGGCCCGGACACCGCCATGCTCATGAAGGTGCACACCTCCAACTACCGCATCATCGGGTTCCACAAGGAAGTGGACCTGCCCGATCTGGTGGCGCTGGGCCGTGAGCGGGGCCTGTCCACCTTCGAGGATCTGGGCAGCGGCAATCTTTTCGATTTTTCCCCTTATGGGTTCATGCCCGAACCCACGGTGCAGCAGGTGCTAAGGAGCGGAGTGGATGTGGTCACCTTCAGCGGCGACAAGCTGCTGGGCGGCCCTCAGGCCGGGGTGATCGTCGGCCGCCGCGAATTCATCGAGCGCATCAAGAAGAACCAGCTCAACCGGGCCCTGCGCATCGACAAGATGACCCTGGCCGCCCTGGAGGCAACCCTGCGCCTGTACCTCGATCCGGAACAGGCCCGGCGCACCGTGCCGACCCTGGCCATGATCACGGCCGCGCCGAAGGAACTGCATGCCCGGGCCGGGCGTCTGCGGCGCAGGCTGTCCCGGGATCTCGCCGGGCTGGCCTCGGTGGCGGTCAAGCCCGGATTTTCGCGCGTGGGCGGCGGCTCCTTCCCGGAACAGGACCTGCCGACCACGCTGGTCAGCGTCGCGCCCACGGGAATGGACGTCGACTCCCTGCGTCAGGGCCTGTTGGCCGAGGACATCCCGGTCGTGGGGCGGGTGGAGGACGGCGCGTTCTGCCTCGATCCGCGCACGCTCATGGATGCGGAGTTCGCGCTGGTGGCGGGTGCCATGAAGGCGGTCCTCGCGCGGTGATGCCCTTGGCGCCCCGGCAGGGCGTCTGCTTCATGCCTTTTGAACGAATTTTTGCAAGCCGCGCATGCGGATAATCGAAGGGACGCGCATCCCGGCACAAGGGGGCGCGGCAAAGGAGAATGTCAATGACCAAGGTTCTGGTGCGGCCGGAGATGGAGGGTTTCAAGCCCTATTCGCCCGGCCTGTCCATCGATGAGATAAAGAAACGTTACGGCCTGCCCCGGGTCATCAAGATGGCCAGCAACGAGAACCCGCTGGGCACGTCCCCCGTGGTTCAGGAGCGGCTCAGAAATGTCAGTCCCCTGGCTTTCCGCTATGCCCAGGCCGGATCTCCGGCCCTGACCGAGGCCCTGGCCGCGCATCTGGGCGTGTCCGCGTCCTGCGTGGTGGCGGGCAACGGCTCCGACGAGATCATCGATCTTTTGCTGCGCGTGGTGGCCCGGCCCGGCGTGGACAACGTGGTGGCCTTTAGGCCCTGCTTCAGCATCTACGACGTGCAGTCCCGGCTGTGCGGGGTGGAGTTTCGGCAGGCCAGGCTGAACGCCGACTTCTCCTTTCCCTTCGACACGCTCCTGTCCCTGGTCGACGAGAACACCGCCCTGGTTTTCGTGACCAACCCGGACAATCCCTCGGGCCATGCCTGTCCGGCCTCGGATCTGGTCGAGCTCGCAGCCAGGCTGCCGAAGCGCGCGCTCCTGGTGGTGGATGAGGCCTATGTCGATTTCGCCGAGCCGCTGGAGGCATTCAGCATGCTGCCGCACCTGGGCGAGATCCCCAATCTGGTCGTCCTGCGCACCTTTTCCAAGATGTACGGACTGGCGGGGCTGCGTCTGGGCTACGGGGTCATGCCCGAGTGGCTGGCGGATCTGCTGCTGCGGGTCAAGCTGCCCTTCAGCGTGAACATCCTGGCCGAGCAGGCCGGGCTGGCCGCCCTGGACGACGACATCTTCGTGTCCCAGACCCTGCTTGTCGTGAGCGAAGGGCGCCGCCTGCTGGAGCGCGAGCTTTCGGCCATGGGCTGCAAGGTCTGGCCGTCACAGGCGAATTTTCTGATGTTCGAGCCGCCCATGGACGCGCGCACCCTTTTTGAGGCATTACTTGCCAAAGGGGTTATCATCCGGCCCCTTGGCAGCTATGGCATGCCCGAAAAGCTGCGTGTCAGCATCGGCAACGAGGAAGAGAATCTGGAATTTCTGGCCAAAACAGCGGAGGTGCTGCGTGATCACGATCGTCACTCTTGATGGACCGGCCGGGGTAGGCAAGACGACCATCGCCCGCGAGCTGGCGGACCGCCTGGGCATCGCCTATCTGGACACTGGAGCCATGTTCCGCTCCGTGGCGCTTTTTTTCGGGGACGGCGGCTGGGAACGGCCCGTTGATCAGCTGGTGCCCGAACTCAATCGTCTCGATTTCGACCTGGAAGGCACGGGAAAATATTCCGAGCTGCTCCTGAACGGGCTGCCCCTGGCCCCGGAGATCCGCAAGGAGGAGGTCGGCCTGTGGGCCTCGCATCTGGCCCGCATCCCGGTGGTGCGCGATTTTCTGCGCCGCAACCAGCAGGCCATCGGCCGGAGCACCTCGCTTGTGGCCGAGGGCCGGGACATGGGCAGCGTGGTGTTTCCGGGCGCCCGGCACAAGTTCTTCATGGACGCATCCATCGACGTGCGCGCCAAGCGCCGTCATGCGCAGCTCAAGGCCATGGGCATGGACGAGGACCTGGAGCGCATCCAAGGTCAGATCCGCATCCGCGACGATCAGGACCGCAACCGCGTGGTGGCGCCCCTGAAACCCGCCCTGGATGCGGTGATCATCGATACCAGCGCCTTGGACGCGGATCGGGTGCTCGAGAAGATTGTCGACCATATCCGGGAAAAAGGCCTCTGAGACCGCTGAAAATCGATTCTGGACTGCGTTGCGAACCGTTTTTCAGCGGTCTTGCCGATTTATTGGGGGGAGGGCGGCCACGCAGGGCCGCCCCTACAGTTTTTTCGGGATGGGATATCGTTCACGCAGGGCTGCCCCTACGGTTTTTTCGGGATGGGAGGGCGTCCACGTAGGGTCGCCCGTACGTTTTTTTCGGGGTGAGATATTGGTTACGTGGGGTCGCCCGTAGGGATTATCGGCGGGTGGCTTTGATTTCGTCCCAGAGGTTGTCCATTTCTTCCAGGGAGAGCTTGTCCAGTTCCAGGCCGCGTTCCCTGGCCAATTTCTCCATGGCTTCGAAGCGTCCCAAAAACTTGGAGTTGGCCACGGCCAGGGCCGAGTTGGCCTTGATTCCGCGCCGTCTGCCGTATTCCACCAGCGAAAACAGATAGTCCCCGAATTCCTCTTCCCGTGCCGCCGCGTCGTCCGTGGCCAGGGCGGCCTGCAATTCGTTCCATTCCTCGGCCAGCTTTTTCTCCTGGTCCGCGTCCGTGGCCCAGGTGAAGCCCGTGCGGGCCGCCTTGGAGTTGATGCGGTAGGCGCGCAGCAGCGGCGGCAGGCTTGCGGGCAGGGAGGCGAACACGCCGGGATCCTTGTCCTTTTCGGCCTTCTCCTGCTTCTTGATCTGTTCCCAGTTCTTGATCACTTCGGCCACGTCGGCGGCTTTTTCGCCATAGACGTGGGGGTGGCGGCGGATCATCTTGGCCACGTTGCCGGCCAGCGCGGTCTGCAGGAAATCCGGGATCTCCCGGTCGTGGCAGCGGCCGATGAAGAGCAGCAGGAAAAGCACGTCGCCCAGTTCTTCGGCGATCTCGGACTTGTCGTCCTGACGGATGGCCTCCACCAGCTCGAAACATTCCTCCACCAGGTAATCGCACATGGACTGCGGGGTCTGCTCCTTGTCCCAGGGGCAGCCGTCCGGTCCGGTCAGGGTGTCGATGACTTCAATGATGCGTTCGAAATTATTCTTTTCCACCAGGGGTTCCTTTCATTTCCTTGAGTTTTTCCACGACTCTCTTTTCCCACTCCTGCTGCAGCTCCTGGCTGCGGATCAGGAACTGGTCGCGCATTTCCTTGGGCAGGGCGTTCGAGAGCATGGTGTTGAAGGTGTTGACGTAGGGCATGATCTTCGACTCGGTCAGCATCGGGGACTTTGACGGCAGAAAGGCCGTCAGGGCCATGACGATGATGCTGCACAGGAGCGCGCCCTTGAAGAGGCCGAGCGCTCCGCCGCCGATGCTGTCCACCCAGCCGAGCATGATCATCTGCAGGAGTTTTCTGATCAGCGAGGCGAGCAGGAAAACCACGGCCACGACACCCAGAAAAATGGCCAGATAGGCTGCAAGCTTGGCCATGCCGGGGCCGCCCGGGAAGTTTTCGAACATTGTCGCGAGCTGCGCGTGATAGGTATTGGCCAGCACGAAGCCAAGGATCAGCCCCAGAATGGAGGCGATCTCCTTGACGAGTCCGCGAAAAATGCCGCGCAGGCCCAAAAATCCCAGAATCACGCAGAAGACGATATCCAGAGTGTTCATGCTTAACCTCCCGGTCATTGTGAGGGTCGGCTATCACAAAGGATGCTGATCGGAAAGGGCGCACCGGGCACGACCTTGACAGTGCAGGGCGCACCTCGTAGACACGAAACCTCGGCTCGTCCGGACTTTTCTGACGGGCGCACGAGTCCAGAAACACGATGAGGTGACAATGTACGATATCAGATTGGTGAAGTTGGTGAACGGCGACATGGTGCTCGGCAAATGGAACGAGGAGAAGGGGATCATCGCTGATCCGGCCATCCTGCAGACCATTCCCACGCAGCAGGGCGGCATGCAGATGCTGCTGCTTCCTTTCGGCTATCCCTTTGATCAGGAAATGACCGGAGAGATCGAGCTCAAGCACGTCATCTACCAGTACAAGACCGTACCCGAGGAACTCAAGACCAAGTATCTTGAGGCGACCACCAACCTGACCCTGTCCGCCCCCGGCGGCCTCGGCAATTTGGGCGGCATGGGCGGCGGTGTGGCCGATTTCAGCAAATTCTTGAAAAAATAACGCAGCAGGCGCTGCCGGGAAAAGGGTGGCTTTCCACCCTTTTTTTTTCTGCCCGGCCCAGCGCACGGCAAGGACCCATGAAGGCTCTGCTCCCCCTCTTTTCCCGCCCCAGTCATTACCTCGGCACCGAGATCAACAGCGTCCACAAGGACCTGAAAACGGTCCGGGCCCACGTGGCCCTGGCTTTTCCGGATCTCTACGAAGTGGCCATGTCCTATCTTGGACAGAAGATCCTGTACGACGTCGTCAACGGCACGGAACATTTCTACGCCGAACGGGTCTTCGCGCCCACCGAGGACGTGGCCGAGGTGCTCCGGGCCCACGACACGCCCCTGGCCACCCTGGAGAGCGACACGCCGCTCAGGGATCTGGACGGCGTGCTCTTCAGCATCACCCATGAGCTGTGCTACACCAACGTGCTCTACATGCTCGACCTGGGAGGGATTCCTCTTCGTGCGGCGCAGCGTGGCGACGGGCATCCGCTGGTCATTGCCGGAGGAGGCTGCACCTTCAACGCCGAGCCGCTGGCCGCTTTTGTCGATGTCATGGTGCTTGGCGACGGGGAGGAAATCCTGCCCGAGATGCTCGGACTCATCGCGCGCGGCAAGGACGAAGGCTGGACCCGCGTCGAACTGATCAGGCGCCTGGCCGAGGTGCCCGGCGTGTACGTGCCTTCGTTTTTCGAGGACGACGGCCATGGGGCCATGCGTCCGGTGGACGGCGAGACGCCCCGGGTCGAGAAGCGCATCGTCATGGACATGAACGCGGTCTCCTTCCCGACGCGCCAGATCGTGCCCTTCGGCAAGCCCGTGCATGACCGCTATTCGGTCGAGATCGCGCGTGGCTGCACCCGTGGCTGCCGCTTCTGTCAGGCGGGCATGATCTACCGCCCCGTGCGCGAGCGCGAGGTGGACGTGCTCGGCTCCATCATCGATCGCGGCCTGGCCGACACGGGCAGCGAGGAGCTGTCCTTCCTGTCGCTCAGCACCGGCGACTTCAGTGCGCTGGAAGCTCTTTTTCTGTCCTCCTACAGTCATTGCAGGCAGGAGCAGGTCTCCATCTCCCTGCCGTCCCTGCGCGTGGGCTCTGTTTCCGAGGATCTCATGCGGCTCATGGGCAAGATCCGGCACACGGGCATGACCCTGGCCCCCGAAGCCGGCACCCAGCGGCTGCGCAACGTCATCAACAAGGGCGTGACCGAGGACGAACTGCTCGATCACACGGAGAAGGCCTTTCGCCTGGGCTGGCAGCAGGTCAAACTGTATTTCATGATGGGCCTGCCCACGGAGACCCGCGAGGATCTGCACGGCATTCTCGATCTGTGCCTGAAGGTCGCGGCCAGCGCCGGAAAGAACGTCAGGCGCCTTCAGGTCACGGCGGCGGTCTCGCCGTTCGTGCCCAAGCCGCACACCCCGTTTCAGTGGGAGCGGCAGATCTCCATGGCCGAGATCGAGGAACGGCTGGCCTATCTGCGCAACATCTTCCGCCCCTACAAGAAGCTCAAGCTCAAGTGGCACCATTCGCACATGACCTGGCTCGAAGGGGTCTTCTCGCGCGGCGACAGACACCTGGCCCCCGCCCTGGAGGCCGCCTACGCCAAGGGCGCGCTCTTCACCAGCTGGTCCGATCATCTGCGCCTTGAGCCGTGGCTTGAAGCCTTTGCCGAAACCGGCATCGACGCGGAGTCCTATCTGCGCGAGCGCGATCCGGAGCAGCCCCTGCCCTGGGACCACCTCGCTTCCGGGGTCAGCCGCAAATATTTGCTCACCGAACGCCGCCGCGCCCTGGAAGAAGCCGCGACTCCCGACTGCCGCTATGAGGCGTGCCGGTCCTGCGGGGTCTGCAACCTGGACGGCCGTGAATCCGAGCTGGAGCGACAGGCCGCGAACCACGATATCGCGCCGGTCATCAACCGCGCCACCCGCGATCAGGAAGACGCCGGGCTGGTGGACGAGCCGCCAACGGAAAGTTCGGCTCCCGCCATCGACCTGCACAACAAGGAACAGCGCTTTCGTCTGTGGTATTCCAAGACCGGCCCGGCCATGTACCTCAGCCAGCTTGAACTGCAACGGATTTTCGAGCGCGCGTTCCGCCGCGCGCGCATGCCCCTGGCTTTCAGCAGCGGCTTCCACCCCGCGCCGCTCCTGTCCTTTGCCCGGGCATTGCCGGTCGGCGTAGGCAGCGTCTGCGAGTGGATGGATTTCTTCGTGCGCGAGCACATGATCGTCAAGGACCTGCCCGCCTTGCTTGAAGCCGAGCTGCCCCAGGGCATGCGCGTGGTCAAGGTGGACGAGCTGCCCTGTCAGGGCAAGGCGCCCATCTCGAACCACGAGCGCTTTTCCCTCGGGTTCGTGCGCGCGGAAGACAGCCAGCGCTTCGCGGCCCGGCTTCCGGCCTTTTTGGAGGCGGCGGAGTGGAAGGTGTTCAAGCGGACCAAGAAGGGTGAACCGGGAGAAGTGGACGTGCGGCCCATGGTCAGATCCATCACGGAAGACGAAAAGGGCTTTGCCATCGATTTCGACTGGCAGGCTCTCTATGTCAGCCCCATCTTCGTGCTGCAGGCCGTGGACCCGGAATTCACGATGCTGCAGGGACGGCTGATCAAGACGGCCCAGTTTTTCTGAGGCGCAAAATGAAAAAGGCGAAGCATGTGCTTCGCCTTTCAGGTTGGTACAGAGGCAAGATTACTTCTTGACCCGTTTTTCCCAGAGCTTCATGTCCTGCATCTTCTTGCGGCGGTCACGAGCCAGGGATTTGGCCACCAGGGACGTGCCCTTCTTGTAGCCCCATTTTTCCCGATATTCCTCGGGGGTGAGGCCGTGGGTTGCCAGGTGGCGTTTGGTCAGCACCTTGAACGACTTCGAGCATTCCATGCAGATGATGCTTTTTTCGCGGATGGCTTTTTTGGCATCATCAAGGGACAGGGTTGCTTCGGGTTCGGGCTGGTTTCCTTCGGCGACGTTCTTGATTCCTTCGGTCAACGAACGAATCATGGACGTCAGCTCTTCCTCGGTCATGTTGCGCACACTGGCTTGTGCTTTGACGATTTCGAGCGCTTGTTTTACATAATCTTCCATGTGTAACCTCCAACTATCGCGTATTTGTAATTCGTAGCATTAGTTTCGTTCTGTAAATTTGTCAACACGCTATAAATGTTTACGATGATACATCCAAAATTGAGTGCACGATATTTTTTCATTCAGGAAAACTAATCGATAATCACGCTACAGGGAGAAAAAAATGGCAATTCCGCACAATGCGATGAACGACATGGCCCAGGTTTTTCATTTTGAATTTTGGCTTCGCTATTATTTTATCGAAGAGCAGGAAGGCGGTCTTTTTATTAAATTGACTGAAGAGCAGGAAAAACAGATGCAGGCCAAATTCCCCGAGTACTGGGAATTGGTGGAAAGCGTGCAAGGCCGCCCTCTGTCCCCCGAGCTGTCCCAGCAGGCCGTGGTCGAGTTTCTCCAGGTCAACTTCGAAGGCAAGAAATACCCGGCCAACACCGTTTTGAAGGTTCTGGACAGCAAGGATTTTTCAGTTGAGATGTATCTGTTCGACACCTGGGTGGATCTGCATGAAGATCAGCTCATGCAGAAAATTTTTGGGTTCGACTACTGGATGCAGATTTACGGTGAATGGAAGACGACGGAGAAGGCGCAGCAATTGCTTCAGTCCCTCAAGCTGCAGATGCAGGGCGAGCACGGAGCCATGAACTGAAAAACGCTTGAGCGTCGGGTTTCGGACATAATTCTCGGACAAGGTGGGTGACGGGCAGCAGCATGGCTACTGCCCGTCACCCATTTTCACGCCCACGGCCGCAAGTTCAGCCCTAAGCTCCGGCAGCGCTTCCCGGGCCTTGTCGTAGAGGGCCTGTTGGGCCGCTTTTTCTTCGGCCTGCCGGGCCTTGAACTCGTCGTAGGCGATCTTGCTTTCCTTGAGGGCGGCTTCGTATTCGGACTGGGTCATGCAGGGGGCGAAGTTGATTTTGGGGAGGCCTTTGATGTATTTTTGGGCATGAAATTCGGCCGCTGCGCCAGCTTCAGATTTTTTTTTATCCTTCGAATACTCGCCATCATGGTCAAGTCGGACCGCCAGTGAAACATAGAAAAAAGCCTTTTTGCAGTCTTGCTCAGTCACGATATGTGTCCCGTGATCAGTATTTATACCATGTTCAAAGATGAGCGATAGCCACGCGGCTGCATTAGAGTAACCAAACCGAGCAGCCCGGTCCCAATAGTACAGGACCATGCGGCTTGTTTCCTCCACCGGCCAGCCTGGCTGCACATGTGCATATTCGCTTCCGACGAAAGCATTGGCCCAGGCATCCCCCAATTCCGCAGCCCGCACCGTCCAATACCATTTTTCCCGTTCCCCTTTCGCGATATAGTCCGGCATGGGATGCTTTAGTTCCTGGCCATGGGGCGGGGTGAAGTCGTCCCCTTTGGGGACGTGGCCGCTGGTGAAAAGCATGGACTTGCGGTTCCCGGCCAGGGCGCTTTTACGGAAATGGTCCGGGGCGTTCATGTACACGGGTGCGTGACTCAAGGGCGGGAAGCCGGAGAGCCAGTGCAGGTAGAACACGCCCAAAAGCCAGTGCCCTTCGGCCTCGCCCAGGTTACGGATGAGCCACGGCTCGATGGGCGAGACGTCAATGCCTTCGGAGAACTCCGGGTCCACATGTGGCAGGACGGCAGCCATGGCCAGGGCGTGGATGTCGCCCTGGAGGCCATTGGTGAGGAGCTCCTTGAACACGTATTGTTTTTCCTTCGCATCCATTGGGCGTCCGGATTGGGACATGGAAGAGCGGTATGCATATCTGATGATCCGGACATCCACGGACAGTTCCTTGTCTGTAGGGCCGGACGCCTCCTCGTAAAAGAACTTGGCTTCCTCGGCGGGCGTGGCAAAGACCACGGCCGGGAGGAGGGCCAGGCTGAACAGCACGGAAACAAGGCATAAAAGGTGTTTCATGATTTCGTCCCGCATGGTTGAGGTCTCGTTGGCGTCAACGCAATACGTCATCCGGCTATGCCGAGGATGTCCTGCTCGGAGAAGTCCGGTTCGGTAAGGTCCCGTTGCAGAATGATCCTCAGGGGCGCTCCCTCTGATCTGGCAAAGAGTTCCATGTCCGCGCTGTGCATGTGGAACACGGCGGCTGAAGGCTGAATCGTGTATTGCTGTTGTCTGCTGGAGTCGTATGGATCGACCCGGGGGGCACCCAGGACGTCTTTGGCCTGTAGAAGGATCTTGCTTACGTCGAATTCGAGGACGCTTTCCAGAATGCCGTTCTTTTCCTGCTCCACGGGCTCACGGGCGAGCTGTCCGCCGTCCAGGTTGCGTATTGGTCCATCACCGAAGAGTCCGGGAACGCACACTCCGACCCCGGCCGACGCCGGGCCCAGCATGGCCAGGCGGACGCAGCGCGTGGTGACGCGCAGGCGCTTGCCCACGACGTCGACGCTAATCCGCGGACCGAGTTCTCGGATAAGAAGGCTGACGGGCAGGGGCATGGCTTATTGTCCTTCCTCGATCTTCACGCCCACGGCCGCAAGTTCAGCCCTAAGCTCAGGCAGGGCTTCCCGGGCCTTGTCGTAGAGGGCCTGCTGGGCCGCTTTTTCCTCGGTTTGCCGGGCCTTGAACTCGTCGTAGGCGATCTTGCTTTCCTTGAGGGCGGCTTCGTATTCGGCCTGGGTCATGCAGGGGGCGAAGTTGATTTTGGGGATGCCTTTGAGGAATTTTTGGCCATAGATTTCGGCGACGGCACCTTTTTCGGATTTTTCTTTGTATTTCGAATATTCGCCGTTAGTATAATACCTTGCCCGTAGCGCAATATAAAAAAATGCTTTTTTACAGCTTTGATTTGTTACAATATTTGTTTCCTGCTGAGAACATTCACCGTCATCAAATATTTGAGTTAGCCATAAACTGGTCGCCGCATCTCCCAAAATAGCCGCTCGTTCCCAATAGAATAAAACCCTCCGACTTGCTTCCTCCAGAGGACGTCCTGCATGTTCCTCCGCGTATTGCAGTCCTGCGAAATAATTCGCCCACGCATCTCCCAGTTCCGCAGCTCGTACCACCCAGTACCATTTCTCTCTTTCACCCTTGGCGATATAGTCCGGCATGGGGTTTTTGATTTCCTGTCCCGGCAGGGGCGTGAAGTCGTCTCCCTTGGAAGAGTACTCACTGATGAACATCATGGATTTGCGGTTTCCGGCCAAGGCGCTT
Source organism: Desulfomicrobium norvegicum (assembly GCF_900114595.1). Lineage (NCBI taxonomy): Bacteria > Pseudomonadati > Thermodesulfobacteriota > Desulfovibrionia > Desulfovibrionales > Desulfomicrobiaceae > Desulfomicrobium > Desulfomicrobium norvegicum. The sequence continues at coordinate 19,200 of NZ_FOTO01000015.1, forward strand.
TTGCGGAAATGCTTCGGGGCGTTCACGTACACGGGAGCATGACTCACGGGTGGAAAACCGGAGAGCCAGTGCAGGTAGAGCACGCCCAAAAGCCAGTGCCCCTCGGCTTCTCCCAGATGCCGGATGAGCCACGGCTCGATGGGCGAGACGTCAATGCCTTCGGAGAACTCCGGGTCCACGTGCGGAAGGACAGCGGCCATGGCCAGGGCGTTGATGTCGCCTAGCATCCCTAATCGTATGAGTTCATTGAATACGATTTGTTTTTCGGCTGCGCCCATGCCGTTGCCAGAGCGGGAAAGAGCGGTCTTATAAATATAACGTATGAACTGCACTCCGCTGGACAGTTCCTCATCGGCAGGTCCGGAAGCTTTTCTGTAAAAGAACTTGGCCTCATCGGCCGGTGTGGCCTGAGCGCTGGGCAAAAGGGAAAGATTCCAGGCAGTTATTGCGATTGCCACGATTAAATATTTCATCGCCGCTTTATTGGTGGCTTGGGCTTCCGTCATGAGAAGTTCCCCTGAATCTGGGCGATGTCATTCTCAGAAAAGTCTTCAACCGTGACGTCGCGCCTCAATATCACCTCGATGAAGCACCGTGCCGAAGAGAAGAGCTCCATGTCTTCATTGAACATGTGGAAGACGGCGGAAGGCAGGACGATGGAGTAGTCACCTACTCCGGGAGTCTTTTCGAGACGATCCTTCACGTGTAGCAGGATCTTGGCCACGTCGAATTCGAGCACGGTCTTCTGAACTCCATCTATAGCATAATCCTGGGGCTCCGCGGCCAGTTGCCTGCCGTCCAGATCGACGGTCACGCCGCCCGCCCCGGACGCATCACGCACGATGATGCCCACGCCGGCTGCCACAGGGTTCGGACTCATTGCCCATCCCCGATCTTCACGCCCGCGACCGCAAGTTCGGCCTTCAGCTCAGGCAGGGCTTTTCGGGCCTTGTCGTAGAGGGCCTGCTGGTTCGCTTTTTCTTCGGCCTGCCGGGCCTTGAACTCGTCGTAGGCGATCTTGCTTTCCTTGAGAGCGGCTTCGTATTCGGATTGGGTCATGCAGGGGGCAAAGTCGATTTTGGGGAGGCCTTTGAGGAATTTTTGGGCATGAAATTCGGCCACTGCGCCAGCTTCAGATTTTTTTTTATCCTTCAAATACTCGCCATCATGGTTAAATCGGACCACCAGTGAGATATAGAAAAAAGCTTTTTTGCAGTCTTGCTCGGTTTCGATATGCGTCCCTTGTTTGGTATATTCTCCATCCTCAAAAATGAGCGATAGCCACGATCCAGCTTTATAGTAGCCAAACCGCGCTGCCCGATCCCAATAGTACAAAACCATGCGGCTGGTTTCCTCTACTGGCCAACCGGGTTGTACATGTGCATATTCGCTTCCGGCAAAAGCATTGGCCCAGGCATCACCCAGTTCCGCAGCCCGCACCTTCCAGTACCAGTTCTCCCGTTCCCCTTTCGCGATATAGTCCGGCATGGGGTGCTTCAGTTCCTGGCCAGGGGGCGGGGTGAAATCGTCCCCCTTGGGCGCGTAATCGCTGGTGAAGAGCATGGACTTGCGGTTTCCGGCCAGGGCGCTTTTGCGGAAATGGTCCGGGGCGTTTATGTACACGGGCGCGTGACTCAAGGGGGGGGAACCGGAGAGCCAGTGCAGGTAGAATACGCCCAGGAGCCAGTGGCCCTCAGCCTCTCCCAGATGGTTGATGAGCCACGGTTCGATGGGCGAGACATCAATGCCTTCAGAGAATTCCGGGTCTACATGCGGCAGGACCGAAGCCATGGCCAGAGCGTGGATGTCGCCCTGGAGACCACTGGTCAAGAGTTCCTTGAACACGTATTGTTTTTCCTTCGCATCCATGGGCCGTCCGGATTGGGACATGGAAGAGCGGTATGCATATCGGATGATCCAAACATCCGCGGACACTTCCGTGTCCGTGGGACCCGAGACAATGACATCATAAAAATACTTGGCCTCCTCGGCCGGCGTGGCAAAGGCCACGGCCGGGAGGAGAGTTAGGCTTAAGAGCACCGAAACAAGGCATAGGTGATGTTTCATGATTTTGTCCCGCATGGTTGTAATCAAGAGGGCGTCAGGCCAGGAGGCTCGCTTTCGTGATGCTGACGATATCCTGTTCGGAGAAATCCAGCTCAAGGATGTCCCTCTTCGAAATGACCTGCCAGGTTCCATTGTATTTTGTGAAAAGCTCCATGTCCGCGCTGTGCATGTGGAACACCGCGGTTGAAAGCTTCAGGAGATATCGATACCTGCCCCAGTCGACTTCCGCTTTTCTGCCAGTAGGCAGATGTATGGTGTCTTTGGCCTGCAGGAGGATCTTGACCATGTCGAATTCGAGGACGCATTCCAGCATGCCGTCCTTTTCCTGCTCTTCAGGCTCCCGCGCGAGCTGTCCGCCATCCAGGCTAAACGTCCCATTCCTGATCACCCCGACCCCGGCCGAGGCCGGACCGAGCATGGCCAGGCGGACGCAGCGCGTGGTGACGCGCAGGCGCTTGCCCACGACGTCGACGCTGATCTGCGGGCTGAAGAGCTCGACCACGTTCTCGTGCATGCTCTTGAAGAAGGCGAACCAGTCCTCCACGGCGAAGGGCGATTTGATTGTATGGATGGGACACGCATCCAGTTTGGTGCGGGCGTCCGTGGCCCAGTAATTGTTCTTGGCGGCCGATTCCAGGACTCCGTCCTGAAGCGAAGCCGCCGCGACGGAGAACGCGATGACGAGGACGAAGCCTCCCCAGCCCAGAACGGGCACGACCGCCAGGGAGGCCGCGGATGCGGCGGTGAAGAGGGCCGCGTCGTAGTCCCGGGTCTTGTACAGCTTGCAGAAGTCCATAAAGGTCACGATTTGGGCGATGGCTATCGTTGTCACCCGGCAGGCGGACGACGTGAACAGCCTGGCCAGCAAGGTGCTGGCGGAGCGCGTCACCCTGGTAGCCAAGGCCCACTGTATGAGCGTCAGGCCGTCCGCGGTCGCGGACAGCAGATCGCGCACAAAAGGCATGGGATCCCTGCGGGCGGACCGCAGCTCCTCGGGCAGACGGTGGACGGCCATGACCAGATTGACGGCGCTCAAGACGCCGTCCAGGGCGTTGACGGCCTGGCCCAGGCGGGTGATGAAGTGATGGCGGGTTTCGGCGTGATGGAGTGTCGTCTCTGCATTGAACCTTTCAATATGAGATACGCCGAATTCAACGCCTCTCACCCCATATTGCGCATAACTCTGCCGCCAACTCAGCTCCCTCTTTTCCAGCTCGGTCCGGAAGGCCTTTTCCAGCTTTTCAGCGGCCTCCTCGGCTTCTTTGCCCTGCGCCAAGCTCTCGCGCAGGTCGTCCAGCCGTGTCTGCAGGCCTAGAACCTCCCCTACGTGGGCGACGCGCAGGTCCGTAACGCTCATGGACACGCCCAGATCACCGCAGTTGATTTGATATTTCTGAATAAAGAGGATGTGTTCGCCGTCGAATTTGATCCTGGCGATTTCAGCTTCCTTGAAGATTATGTTCATGGATTTGCCCACACCCAAAGGATCGCGCCGGATCTCCACATCCTGTACAGTTAACCACTCCATGTTCTTCTGCGCCTTGGCCAGGTCAGCCTTTGCGTCAAGAACTGCGTCTTCCGGGCCGTACGTGCTCCCGGCCCTGCGCGCGGCATGGTGGTCATCAATGGTCCGGTTCAGATTGGCCCGAGCCTGGGCAAGGGCCCGTTCGCTTTCCGCAGGCCGCTCACCGCTTTGCGCCAGCCTGCGCTGGGCGTCCCGCTGGAGCTGTTGCGCCTCGTCGAACTTCGCCTTCGCCTCTTCGAGTTTTTCCAGGTCCTTGGCCAGGAAGGCTTGCATGGGCACGGACAACGCCTGGGCGCTGGTCTTCAGGATGCCCATGGCCCGCTCTGCGTCGGAATCCTCACGGATTTCCTCCAGCCCCGGGACGGGGGCGTATTCGCTTTTGTTCATCCAGGTCTCGGCCAGAAAGAGCCCCCGGCCCAAGGTGTTGGCCGGTTCGGCCGCAGGCAGGCCGAGGCGTTTGTTGAAGGCGGATATGAGCGGCAGGACTCCCTGGATCGTCTCCTCTTTCCTGGCTCGCTCCGCCAGATATCCCGTCAGGCTGGTGAGGATGAGACCGTATTCGTTGCCGGGCACGGCACCCTCGCCAACCGTCTTTTGGAACAGCTCCGCCAGGGGCGAATCCTGGGCTAGAAGTTTGTCGAGGATGGCGAATGATTGCGGCCTGGACGCGATATTGTGAAACGCCCCGGCCAGGATGGCCAGGCGGGCCACGGTCAGGGGATCGGCTGGGATTTCATCGCTGTTGAAGGCCGTGGCGGGGTCCACCGGGCAAGGATTTTTCTGGTCGTCGCTCAGGAAGAAATTCCCGAGCTGGAACTGGAAGGAGTAGATGGGCCTCGTGTCCTGCACGAGGGCCTGCCAGCTCCCGGTGATGAAATTCAGGCGATCCTCCAGATATTCCAGCGCTTCGGAGTGGCTTCGTTTGAAATTGTTGTAGGGCGCGAGGTCCGGCAGGAACGCTGCCCTTGGCTGCTCAGGTTCGTAATGGCAGTCGCCGGGCCTGACGGGCGGCTTGATGACGCGATTGTCCTTCCTCCCCTTCGACTCCACATAAAGCCTGGTCAGCTCCCCCGAAACGATCATGGGTTCGTGCCAACGCGCATACAGGGACAGATCTTCCAGACCATCGCTATACGCCGCGACCATGTCGTAGATCATGCCCACGGGGTCGGCCAGACAGGCCACGTGGGTGTCGTGGTGTGTCGACTCCGGCAACGGTTTGGCGCTAAAGGGCGAGGCCGAGGCATCCCAGCGTTTCCAGGGGGAGAGTCTGCCGCACAGTTCCTGCGGCGACCATTCCTTGCTTTCCGCCGGTTTGCGTTCCTCGAAAAGGTTGACCCCCGCGCCCTCTTGGCGCAGCCGCAGCAGGCAGCCGGGCTCTTCGGCGTATTCCTCCACATGGTTGGGCAGGTCGTCGGCATGAAAGCAGGTTGGGGATGCTTCATAGGAGTACTGGCGCAGTCCGGGGTTCACCGCCTTGCCGAGGGTCACGAGTTGCATCTGCCCGAAAGGGTCGGCCGCGAGGTTTTTGCGCATTTCCTTCCAGACGTTCCGGGTGCGGTCGTCGGGCCATTGCTCCTCGGATTCGGGGATGCGGATGAAGAGCATGTAGAGCTGGCTCACCTCCCGTGGCACCGCAATGGTGTCCGGCCTGCTCGCAAACCCCGTGCTGCGGGGTCCGTCAAGCATGGTCAGTCTGCCGCCCTTGGCAGCGAAGACGGCAATGTTTTCTTCGGTGGGGTTGGAGTTCCACGTGGCGAAGACATATCCGTTGTCCAGGGTGCGCAGAGTGTAGGTGTGGTTGACCTTGGGCAGGTTCGCGCCCGGCTTGAAGGCCCTTAGCACGTTGTCCGGGATGGTGCAGTCCGTGTGCGTGCAGAGAGCGAAGCGTACGGGGATGATGTGTCTGAAACTGCAAGGGATGATTTTTACCTCATTGATTAGCGGCATAAGGCGATCCTCCGGTGAGCGGGTATGGTCGTCTTCAGCAGATGCGCATCGAAGTCTCCGGTCGACTCCGGGTTGCCGTGCAGCAGCGTTCGGATATCCAAAAGTTGTGAGAAGTCTGTGATGCCGTATTTCTTCTGCAATTCGTGGCATTCGGCCCTGACCGCTTCCCGTTCGGCCTCGTTGACGGGTCCGTGGGAACGGCTGGACATGATGCGGACATCGCAGCCGTGAAAACGTCTCGAAAAGGTTTTTTCGCGCTCTGTGAGGTCGCCCTTCAACGTCGCGATATGACGGTCGAGAAGCCGCGTTTCCCGGAGTTCATGGAAGTCGTCCAGAAAGGAGAGCGGGATGCGCAACGCTTCTCGCACCTGCGTTCGGTCTTCCGGAATTTCGCAATGGACCCAGGCTCCGATGCTCTCGGCAATGTCGGCGCGCAAAAGAATGGAGAACAGGCCTCGCACCACAAACGGAAACACTGCCGGAATCTGCATGCAGTCGCACAGCACCTGCGGGTCCTGCCATCGGCACAAGGTGTGGCCCCCTGCTTCCCTGGACGGAAAAATAGCCTGGGTCAGCGTGGCGGCGGTCGTTTCGTGATCGCCCGGTCCCGAAAGAAAGACGCCGAGACAGGAACATCGATCTTCCGTGAGAAACCACTCCACCAGAGGGCTTTGCGCGGTTACGCTCACCAGCATGGGGCTCAGGGAGAGCAATGCTCCAAGTGACGGGTTCGACGCAAACAGGAATGCGTATTGAGGATTCTGCTCAAGGCTGAAAATGTCTTGCAGGCAGTCGTTCTTTGCCGCGCCTTCCAGGAGCAGCCAGGTGCGGCGTCCGGATTCGACTTGGAGCCGGAACCACTCATCGACCAACGTAGTCGCCTTGATCATGAGTCCTCCGTATGGATGAAACCCTCGCGGTCTTCGCATGCCTTGCACAGACATTCGGCCTTCGGACCCGGCGGGACATCCGGAATTTCCGAAACAATCGGCAAAAGCGGCCTCGCTCCAGACCCCGAACCCGGTCCGCCTCCGGCGTTCATCTTCACGATCTTGCCGACGATGGTGATCCCGGAGGCGTTGAGTTTGACGAAGTTGCCGCCGACCTTGAGGGTCAGCTCGCTCCCAGCCTCCAGCACGGTCTTGACGCCAGCTCTGGCGTGGACCTCGCCTCCTGTGCGCAGCAGCCATTTCCGGCCGATGCTGCCGTGGCTGCTGCCCCTGACCGTCAGGTGGTCGTCCGAGAGCAGTTCGACTTTGCGGTCTTTTTCCACTGTCTGCTGGTCCTCGCCTTTCACCAGCGAGTAGGAAAAATTGTCGATGGTGCGGTGCTGGTCGCGCAGGATGTGTTCCTTCCAGTCATTCTTGACGTGGACGTTCACGTCCTTTTCGGCGTGGGCGTAGATTTCTTCCTGGCCCTTTTTATCTTCGACCCGCAGCTCGTTGAAGCCTCCGCCGCCCGGCGAGGACAGGGTTTTAAGGACCGTGCGCGTCTTGTTTTCGGGCAGCTGGTAGGGGACCGGGTTTGCGGCGTTGTAGACCCGGCCGGTGATCAGCGGCCGATCCGGGTCCGCCTCCAGGAAGGAGACGACCACTTCGTGCCCGATCCTGGGGATGGCCAGGGTCCCGTACTGACTTCCGGCCCAGCCTTGGGAAACCCTGATCCAGCAGGTCGTTTTTTCGTTGTGGGCGCCCTTCCTGTCCCAGTGGAACTGCACCTTCACGCGGCCGTATTTGTCCGGGAAGATCTCTTCGCCCGCCGGGCCGGTCACGATGGCCGTCTGTCTGCTCGCGATGCGCCTCTTGCGATGCTCCGACGCGGGTACGAAGCGCGTCGTGTTCAGGATCGCCTGAACATGGGCCGCGTACGTCATGCCCCGGTCGGGGGCCTCGTGCTCCAGCACCTGCGGCTGCTCGCCCCGGTGTTCGACGCGCACGAGCCACCAGCGTGAATTCATGTCCGGGCGTGCATGACCGTGGAGTTCAAAGGTGAACCCGGGGATCATCCGCGACACGTCGGTTCTGGCGTCGATGCGGCGGCTTTGGTTCATGTGCCTGAGCATCTCGATGTCGGCGTAGCGTTTGCCTTCCTTCTGCTGCCGGTAGAGGTGCGGATAACGGTACTGCTCAAGCATCATGCCCGGCGGAACCGGTGCCTTGCGTGCGTCCGTCTCGGTCTGGGCGGCCGTGAGGCCGAGGCGCGTCTTCTCGAAGTTCCATTCCCTGAAAGTGGCGGAGTCGCTGCCTATGGTCTGGCTGAGTTCGATGGATTTTATGGTGGCGGCGTCCGTTTCCGTGCCCGCGCCGGGATGGAAACGCAGCGTGCTCTCGCCATCTATCAAAGGCCCGCCCTCGCGGTCCGAAAAGCAGAGCACATGCCGGTCCTCGGAGTGCTCGAAATAGAAGTAGATGCCTTCCTCCTCGCACAGCCGGGAGATGAAATGCAGCGCGGTTTCGCCGTACTGTACGCAGTATTCGCGGGGTGCGTAGTCGAAGAAGCATTTGAAGGCGTACGAATCCCCGGTGAAGTTCTGTTCTTTGAGGATCTGCTCGATGATCTGCGGCACGCTCATGTTCTGGAAGATGCGGTGGTCCGTGGTCAGGCCCAGGAACCAAAGGCGCGGGACAAGCAGGCAGCGGTAATGGGTGTGGTACTTGGTTGAATGCAGCTGTGACAGTCCGCGGATGATGCCATGCACATGACGGACTCCGCCGCTTTTGTCGGCTATACTCAGACAGGCCGGCTTGCGCAGAAGCTCTGCGAAATCGACGCGCGCAGAGTCGTGAACGAGCTCGATTTCATATTCGAAGGGTTTGTGGACTTCTTCGGCCCCGGAAAAGGCGTAGACTCCAAGGCCTGTTTCGGATGGTGTGCTGAACGTGAACCACTGGGTGTCGGCTGGCGGCGGATGCGGCATGGAACCTCCCTGTCCGCAGTTTGGCTGGCGGACGTTTTCTATCCATGTTGCCAGCTAGTTCCAGACCGCGCATTGGGGAGGATGTGTAATTTCAGGGTAATTGTCTGGGGATCAGGAGGGGGTATGCGATGGGTTTGCGAAGACGCAGACGGGAGATGAAACCCGAGATCGCAGGGTGCAAAAAAGAACCGCAGGCTCGCGCCCGCGGTTCTTTCATGCGTCTTAAAAACGACGGGGGCTTACTGGAAGAGCGCCCCCTGGCTGGCGAAGAACACCTGCGAGGTTCCGGCCGCGCCCAGCGTGTTTTTTTCCGCCGTCAGTTCCATGCGGTAGCCAAAAGAGATGTACAGCGGGCCGGACGAGCCCAGTGATTCGGGCGTGAGGTGGAATTCGAAGGGTACGCCCTTTTCGTGGTCCAGGCTCGTGGGCAGGTAGAGGCGCAGGTCCTTGGCCAGGACGCGGCTCTGGTCGTCGCTGAGGTAGATCTGCATCCACAGGTCCTGAATCCAGGTCGCCCATTCGGGGATGGCGCCGGCCACGGGAATGGCCGTGCCGGAGACGATCAGCCTGTTATCCTCCAGGCGGCTCGTGTAGTTGAATTCCCAGTAGCGCATGACAAGGGTCTCCTGCTGACCGAGGGTCCAGGGGTTCTTGTCCAGATGCACGACGCTCAGATGCGCGCACCCCGTAAGCAGCAAAACCGCAATCACAAGCGAAAATATCAGACGTGGACGCATGCTCGTCTCCTTGCATTTCATCGTGATCATCACAATTTGGGACTGCCCTGCACTATCATCTCGGCCAGGGTCAGATCAACCCGGGGCAGGGCGCGGATTTGCCTGGGGCCGACGAACTGCACTTCGAGCTCCATGAGCCTGGTATAGAGCGCCGTGCGGTCCAGGACAGGAAAGGAGTCCGCCCCGGCGCACAGCTCTTGGCTGCGGAAACAGCCTGGGAAATCGATGGCGCGGCCATCGGGGTAGCGCAGCCTGTTGGGCACGCCGTGCAACCTGCAGATCATCAGCCGGTGGGCGTAGACGCCGCAGCGCCCGTCGTCGTTCAGCGGACACATGATCGACGGGCGTTCGCCCCGGGACAGGGCGTCCGTGGCCTCGCGCACATAGGCGCGCGCCCGCTCCTCGTAGGCGGCCCGGCGCTCGGCAGGCAGCTCCTGAAGGCCGTGCAGCAGATAGGCCCACTCGATTCGGGTGTGGTGCTGAAAGAAACTGGTGCAGCAGTTCTGCGGGCAACCGTTGCAGCTCAGGCCCAGGGTCTGCGCGTGGGCGGAGTAGCTGGTCTGCATGTCGGCGTAGAGGGCGGCCAGTTTCCGGAAGGCCTGGGCGGGAAGTATTTTCTTGATCACGGCTCGTCCTGTGTGGTTCGGGATAGTCCAAGGATGATGGCGGAGCAGGATTGATCGGGAGTTGCTCCGTCAGTGTCCACCGTCAGCTGGGCGTAGCGTGCATACAGGGGGGCGCGTTCGTCGTAAAGGTCTTTGAGGGTCTGGCCGGGGCCGATGGCCAGTCCTCTGGAGGTCGGATTGGTCAATCTGTGGGAGATGGTCTCAAAGGACGACTGTATGTAGACAATGTGCCCCTGGCCACGCAGATGGGCCATGGCCGCCTCGGAATAGACCACGCTGCCGCCAGTGGCGATGACGCATTGGCTCAAGTGCACGCGCTGAATCTGCTGCGCTTCGGCCTGCACGAAGGCCTCAAGGCCCAGGTGATCCCTGATCTGCTGCAGGGGCGCGCCCCACCAGGCTTCCATGAGCAGGTCCGTGTCCACGAAGGCCCAGCCCAGCCGCCTGGCCAGACGCCTGCCAAGGGTCGATTTGCCTGTGGCGGCCATGCCGATGAGGATGATGTTCTGGTGATTCATGCTTTCGATCCGTCAAAAAAAATGAAGCCCAAGCATGACGCCCGGGCTTGTTGGAACACGGGAGGCGCCGAGGCCGTCAGCCTCCGAGATACGCTTTTTTCACGTCGGGATTGTTCATCAGTTCCCGGGCGTTGCCCGAGGCGACGATGGCCCCGGTATCGAGCACATAGCCCCGGTGCGCGAACTGCAGGGCGATACGCGCGTTCTGCTCGATCAAAAGCAGGGTCATGCCCTGGGAATTGAGTTCCTTCAAGGCCCGGAACATGTCGTACATCAGGAGCGGCGCAAGCCCCATGGAGGGTTCGTCGAGCATGATGAAGTTGGCTCCGGTCATCAGCGAGCGGCCCACGGAGAGCATCTGCTGCTCGCCGCCGGACAGGGATTCGCTGCGCTGTTTGCGGCGCTCGAAGAGCCGAGGGAAGAGGTCGTAGACCCGCTTGAAATCCACCTGGATCTGGTCGTTGTCCTTGCGCGCGTAGGTGGCGAGCTGCAGGTTCTCCTCGACGGTCAGGTTGCCGAAGATGTGCCTTCCCTCGGGGGACAGGGCGATCTTGAGGTCCTGTACGACCTTGTGCGCTTCCGTGCCGATCATGCTCTTGCCCTCGTAGAGGATGTCGCCCTGGGTGATCTTCGGTCCTTCCGGCGGCGGGACGCGGGTGATGGTGTGCAGGGTGGTCGTTTTCCCCGCGCCGTTGGCCCCGATCAGGGTGACGATCTCACCCTTGGCCACGGTGAAGGAAATGCCGTGCAGGGCTTCGATGTTGCCGTACTTCACATAGAGGTTTTTGACTTCGAGCAGCATTATATATTCTCGTCTCCAAGATAAGCTTTGATGACATCCGGATTGTTCTGGATCTGTTCCGGAGTTCCTTCCGCGATGGTCACGCCGAAATCGACGACCTTGATCCAGGAGCACAGCGACATGACCACGTCCATCTGGTGTTCGATCATCCAGATGGCGATCTTGAATTCCTTGTGAATCCAGCCGATGAGCTTGATCAGATCGTTGACGTCGGACGAGTTGAGCCCGGCCGCGGGTTCGTCGAGCAGCAGCAGCGCCGGGTTGATGGACAGGGCGCGCGCTATTTCGACGCGTCTTTGCAGGCCGTAGGGGAGGTTCTTGGGCTTCTCCTCGGCGAACTGCCGCAGATCGAGGGCTTCAAGGATCTCATAGCCCCGGTCGGCGATGCGCTTCTCGTTGCCCATGTAGCGGCGGGTGCGCAGGAAGGCGTCCACGAGATTGTAACCGAGGTTGTAATGCTGGGATATCTGGATGTTCTCAAGCACGGTCATGTCGTGCCAGAGGCGGATGTTCTGGAAGGTCCGCGCTATTCCCATGGCCGTGACCTGATGCGGCTTGAGACCGGCCAGGGACTTGCCCTTGAAGACCAGGGACCCTTCCGACGGCGAATAGAATCCGGACACCAGATTGAACACCGTGGTCTTGCCCGCTCCGTTGGGACCGATGAGGGCCATGAGCTCGTTGCCTTCGATGGCAATGGAGAAGTCCGACACCGCGCACAGGCCGCCGAAGGTTTTTGTCATGTTTTGAATCTGCAAAAGGGACATAGAAGCTCCGGATGATGAATACGATCGCTTTTCGCTGTTGTGAGCGCGTTACTTGAACGAGTAGAATTTTTTCAGTTTCGGGAAGATGTCGGACAGCTCCCGATTGCCCATGATGCCTTCGGGCCTGAACTGCATGAGCAGGATGAGGATGAGGGGAATGATGACCCATTTCCAGACCTGACTCAGCTCATAGCTGTCGGGGAGCAGGTGCATGTAGTGCATGGCGGTGTCCATCCAGGGGATGATGAAGCGTAGCGATTCCAGGAGCAGGGTGAACAGGATCGCGGAGATGACCGAGCCGCTGAGCGAGCCCATTCCGCCAAGATAGACCATGACCAGGCATTCCGTCGACTTCAGGATTCCGAAGGAATTCGGGTTGATGTAGCCCAGAATGTGGGCAAAGAGGCCGCCCGCGATGCCGGCCAGGCCGCTTGAAAGCATGAAGGCCACCAGCTTCATCCTGTTGGTGTTGACGCTCATTATCTCCGCGGCCACCTCGTCCTGCTTGATGGCGATGATGCCCTTGCCGTAGGTCGAGGTCACGTAGCGGCGGATGATGAACACCGTGCCGAAGGTGAAGACGATGACCCAGAGCAGAATCCAGGGGATGTCGTAGCTGTCGCTCATGGCGAAGAGCACTTTCTTCATGCCCATGAAGCCTCTGGCGCCGCCGATCTTGTCTATGTTGATGATGGTGCTGATGATGATGAAGTTGGCCGCGATGGTGATGATCGCCAGGTAGTCGTCGCGGGTCTTGAACGAGGGAATGGCCACCAGCACGCCGGCCACCGCCGCGGCGGCTCCGCCGATCAGCAGGGTGAAGGGGAAGAGATAGACGGCCGTTTCCGGGGGCAGCAGCGCCGCGCCGAAGACCTTGTCGTCGGTGAAGAGCATCACGTTGATGACGGACGTCACGTAGGCGCCAACGGCCATGAATCCGGCATGCCCGCAGGCGAACTCGCCCATGTAGCCGTTCACGATGTTGAAACTGCTGGACAGGATGATGTTCACACCCATGAACATGATGACGGACTGAATGTACAGGTCGATGTATTCCTGATGGGACATGAATACTATCACACCGGTAATCGCCAGCAGGAGCGTGGGGACGGTTAATTTTCGCATTGAATTCCTCGAGTACCAAATGAAAAAGAAGAGAACGCTCGATCCGATTCTGTATCCGTCTTCAGATCTTGGTCGTGCCTGCCACGCCGAACATGCCCGTGGGCTTGATGCACAGGATGGTCATCAGGATGGCGAAAGCGATCAGGTCCCTGTAGGTCGACGGGAAAACCGCGACGACGAGAATTTCCACGAAACCGAGGAGAAAGCCGCCCAGGAAAGCCCCGCGAATGTCGCCGATCCCTCCGACTACGGCGGCGATGAACGCCTTCCAGCCGATCATTGCGCCCATGTAAGGATCCAGGATGGGATAGGAGAGGGCGAAAAGCAGTCCCGCCAGTCCGGCGAAAGAGGAACCGAGAATGAACGTGAAGACGATGACCGTATCGATGGGGATGCCCATGAGCGGTACCGCGAACTTGTCGTAGGAGATGGCGCGCATGGCCATTCCGATCTTGGTCTTGGTGACGATGAAATGCAGAAAGATGAAGACCAGGATTGCTGAAAACACGACTCCGATTTTCAGGTTGGTCATGCTCAGATCGCCGACGGTGTAGACGACCTTGTCCACGAGTTCGGGAAAGCTCTTGCGGCTGGCACCGAGCAGCGCGAGGTTGCCGTTTTCAAGAACCAGCCCGCACATGAGCGCGGTGATGACGACGTACAGGCGATGTGCGCCCTTGCGGCGCAGCGGCCGGTACGCGATGCGTTCCAGCGATACGCCCACCAGAGCGGTGAGGATCATGGTCAAGGGTATGACCATGGCCAAAACCACCCAGCCTGGGAGCGAGACGGCCATGCCCAGGATGGCCGTGGCGATGAAGAACGCGATGTAAGCGCCAACCATGAAAATGTCGCCGTGCGCGAAATTGATCAAACGCAACACGCCGTACACCAGCGTATAGCCAAGCGCGATCAGGGAGTAGAAACTTCCCCACTGAAACGCGTTGAAGAGGTTCTGGATAATACTTGCGAGCACGAGTTTTCCCCTATGAGTCCAGTGTCCCGTTGACTTCTGTTGACAATGAAAGGCCCCGCCGGGCTTTGAAACAAAAAAAGTGCGCGGAGTTCAAACCCCGCGCACCTTGATCAATCTGTTACGGGCAAACGGATTTGGTGAACACGAATTCGCCCTGCTCGCTGATCTTGACGACCACCGCGCATTTGATGGGATCGCCTTCGGCGTCGAACTTCATGTTGCCGGTGATGCCCGGGAATTCGGGGATGGCGGCCATGGCGTCGCGGATGGCCTTGCGGTCGGCGCGGGTCTTGCCGGACAGTCCGCCGGTGTTCTGGACGGCCTTGAGCACGAGGTTGGTCGCATCCCAGGTCAGCGCGGCCACGTCGGCGGGCTCATAGCCATACTTTTCCTTGTAGCGGTCGATGAAGACCTTGGTTTCGCCGGTGGCGCCGGCGGCCGCGTAGTGGGTCGAGAAGTACTGGCCCTTGCAGTTGTCGCCGCAAAGCGCCATCAGCTCGGAGTTGCCCCAGGCGTCGGCGCCCATGAAGGGGTTCTTCCAGCCGAGGTCGTGAGCCTGTTTGATGATCAGCGCAACTTCGTTGTAGTTGTTGGGCAGGAAGATGAAATCGGGCTTGGCGGCCAGGATGGTGGTCAGCTGGGCGCTGAAGTCCTGATCCTTGGAGGAGTAGGATTCGAAGCCAACAACGGCGCCGGCGCCGTTCTTGGCGTTGAAGTCATCACGGAAAATTTCGGCCAGGCCCTTGGAGTAGTCGTTGTCGAGGGCATAGAGGACGGCGGCCTTCTTGGCGCCGAATTGCTCCATGGCGAAGTCGACGGCCACGGGACCCTGGAAGGGATCAAGGAAGGCGGCGCGGAAAACCCAGGGGCGGTCCTTGGTGGTGTCGGGGTTGGTGGACCAGGGCGAGATCATCGGGGTCTGGTTGTCGTCGCAGACCTGACCGGCCGGAACGGCCTGCTTGCTGGAGTTGGGGCCGACAATGGCCAGCACGCTGTCGCGCTCGATGAGCTTCAGGGCGGCGGAGACGGCGGATTCAGCCTTGGACTCGTTGTCTTCGTAGATGAATTCGAGCTGGTACTTCGTGCCACCGACATCAAGGCCGCCTGCGGCGTTGATGTCTTCCTTGAGCATCTCGGCGGCAAACTTTGATTCTTCACCCACTTTGGGGATGTCGCCGGTCAGCGGGATGTTGAAACCGATCTTGAGGGTCTCGGCTCCAGCAGCCGCGGCAAAGAGCAGCACACATGCCAGGGCAAGTAAAACACGGGCGGATTTCTTCACAAACAACCTCCATGAAGTAAGTGTTACAAAGTGATGGCTTTTCTAATGGAAATAACCAAAAAAAGAAAGTTATTTTAGGTGCGTGCACGCTTTTCGACGAAATTGCGGGTCCCGCAAAAGAACTTCGTGATTCAGCACCTTTAGCCCTGAATTGATTGTGCAATCATTATGCCTGAACGACACGAAGGCGAGATGCGGTCCCTGAGAGTGCGCCAATGTTTGACAATCCGGATGGATTGGTATTTTTGAAAAAGGGCAGGTGGGTATTTACTTGGGGGCTCGATGTCGAAATTGTCAAAACAAAGAGCGGCCCTGCGTGGTATATTTACATATTTGTGCAAAAGGCCGGGCTTGATGCGAGGAAGAAAACCTTGCCAAAGGGCAGGGGGGGACTTAGAAACCATGGTCCTGTTCAACGAGCCGGGAGGTGTCCATGACGGAGCGGGTGCACAAGATCATAACGGACCATGCGCATGAAGGCGCCGTGCTGCGCAAGACCTTTTTTGCCGACAATGCCGCCCAGGTGGCCGAAGTGGCCCGGGCCATGGCTCTCAGCCTCACGGCCGGCGGAAAGATCCTTTTCTGCGGCAACGGCGGCAGCGCCGCCGATGCGCAGCATTTCGCGGCCGAGCTGGTCAACCGCTTCATGATGGAGCGGCCTCCGTTGCCGGCCATCGCCCTGACCACGGACACCTCGGCCCTGACCGCCATCGGCAACGACTATTCGTTCGACCGGATTTTCAGCAAGCAGGTCCAGGCCCTGGGGCGCCCGGGGGACGTGCTGATCGGCATCTCCACCTCGGGTCGCAGCGCCAACGTCAACGAGGCGCTGCGCGTGGGGCTGGAGAACGGGCTGGTCACGGTGGGCCTTGGCGGAGGCGGCGGCGGAGCCATGCTCGCCCACTGTCATCACGCCCTCATCGTGCCGGACACGCGGACGCCTCTGGTCCAGGAAATTCACGGAGCCATCGGCCACCTTCTGTGCGGTCTGGTGGACTATTATCTGTTTGAAGCGGTTGCGGAGCTCGAACCTTTCCTGGGTTCGGAGCAACCATAAGGAGGAAACATGCCCATCTTCGAATATGTCTGCAATTCCTGTCACAAGGAATTCGAGGAAATCGTTCTTGGCGGGGAGCAGCCCGTCTGTCCGACCTGCGGAGCCGCGGACACGACCAAGCTCATTTCGCGTGGCGTGTTCCGGACCGGAGGCCCCATCGTCATGGGCTCTCCCTCTGCCAGCGCCATCACCACCAGAGGCAAGAGCGGTTGCGGTACCTGCTCCGGCGGCAATTGTTCCAGCTGCGGCTAAAATCCTAAGGATCCATTCTTGATGAACACCATTCGCATCGCCACCCGTGGCAGCAAGTTGGCCCTGTGGCAGGCTCATCACATTTCCGGTCTGCTTCGTGCCCAGTATCCGGGCATGACCGTCGAGCTCAACATCATTAAGACCAAGGGCGACAAGATCCTCGATGTGCCCCTGGCCAAGATCGGCGGCAAGGGCCTTTTCGTGAAGGAAATCGAGGAAGCCCTCCTGGCCGGCGAGGCCGACATCGCCGTGCATTCCATGAAGGACGTGCCGGCGCAGCTGCCCGAAGGTCTCAAGCTCGGCATCATCCCCGAGCGCGAAGTGCCTACCGACTCCTTCCTGAGCGTCAACTACCCTGACATCGCGTCGCTTCCGGCCGGAGCCCGGGTCGGGACCAGCAGCCTGCGCCGCCAGACCCAGCTCATGGGTTTGCGCCGGGACCTGTGCATCCTCTCCCTGCGCGGTAATCTGGACACGCGGGTGGGCAAGCTCATGGCCGATGAATTCGACGCCATCATCGTGGCCACGGCGGGCATGAACCGCCTCGAACTCTCCGCTCCGCACATGCAGGAGCTGGCCCCGCCCATGTTCTATCCGGCAGTGGCCCAGGGGGCGCTTGGCATCGAGTACCGCGCCGACCGGCCGCAGCTGGACGAGCTTCTGGCCTTTCTGGACCATGCGCCTTCCAAGGTCTGCGTGGAGGCGGAGCGGTCTTTTCTGTTCGGTCTGGACGGAGGCTGCCAGGTGCCCATCGCCGGCTACGCGACCCTCAGCGGCTCGGAACTCACCCTCACGGGCCTGGTGGCCGATCTCTGCGGTGAGCGGGTCATCCGTCGCCAGGCTACGGCTCCGGCAGACGCGGCCGTCGCCCTTGGCGCGGATGTGGCACGGGCCGTGCTGGCCGACGGCGGCAAGGATATTCTCGACGAGGTCTACCGGAGCGGCGCGGCGGTCTGAGTCGGATCCTGATCTGGAGTGCAACGAAAAAGGGCAGGCGGTTTTTCCGCCCGCCCTTTTGACATTTCGGGCAGGGTCATGGCTGCTCGTCGCTATTCTCCGCTGTGTACGCCGGCCGCCGAGAACGTGGCCATGTCGGTGTAGAGGTTGGCCGCGCTGCGCAGGATGAAGATGGCCATGGCCGCGCCGGTGCCTTCTCCGAGACGCATGTCCAGGTGCAGGAGCGGGGTGGCCTCCAGACGCTGCATGACGGCGGCGAACCCGGGTTCTGCCGAGGCGTGGGAAAAGAAGGCGTATTCGGCCACCAGCGGGCAGATGGCGCGGGCCGCGACATAGGCGCTGGACGAGATGAATCCGTCGATGACCAGAGGCATGCCAAGGCTCGCTCCGCCCAGGATCATGCCGGCCAGGGTCGCGATTTCAAATCCTCCGAGGCTGGCCAGGATATCGATGGGGTCGGCCTTGGCGATGGTGGGGGCGTGCAGGGCCAGGGCCTTTTCGATGACCGCGATCTTGTGGCGCACCCCTTCGGCCCCAAGGCCCGTGCCGGGGCCGGTGATGGCGGCGGGGGTCAGGTCCAGGCAGGCGCAGAAGAGGGCCGTGGCCGGGGTTGTGTTGGCGATGCCCATCTCTCCGGTGCCGAGGGTCACGATGCCGTCAGCGTGCGCGGCCTTGGCCAGGGCGATCCCGTTCTCCAAGGCTCTTACGCATTCCTCACGGCTCATGGCCGCCTCTGTGCTCAGATCCCTGGTGCCGGGCGCGACCTTGCACTGGACAAGGGCCGGGTGATCGGGAAACCTGCCGCCCAGGCAGCCCGCATCCACGACCTTGAGGTCCACATCCGCGGTGCGGGTCAGCACGTTGATGGCCGCGCCGTTCATGACGAAATTGGTGACCATCTGCCGCGTCACTTCCTGGGGGAAGAGGCTCACGCCCTGGGCGGCCACTCCGTGATCCCCGGCGCAGGTGTAGATGCGGGCCGGGTCGACCCTGGGCGCTTCGCCACCTGCCATGGCCACCAGTCGGCAGGCGACCCGCTCCAGGACACCGAGGCTGCCTTTGGGTTTTGTCTGGGAATCGAGGTGGGCCTGGGCTTTTTGGAAGAATGCGCGGTCAAGGGGGCGGATCTTGGCGATGGTGGACTGAAGCATGGATATGAAGCCTCCGGAATTTCACGTTATTTTGATGCGAATTATCGCGTTCAAAGGGCTACAGGATGGAGAAAACGATGACAAGAACGGATTTGAAGGACTACGGCCCCATTTTGGTCAGTGCCTGTCTGCTCGGGATCTATTGCCGCTATGACGGACGCTGCGAGACGGACGAGAGGGTCATGGCCCTGTCAGAGGGTCATGTCCTGATCCCTGTCTGTCCGGAACAGCTGGGCGGTCTGCCCACGCCGCGTTCGGCCGTGGAACTGCTCGATGGCCGGGCCGTGACCAGGGACGGGGCCGACCTGACCGAGGCCTTCGAACGCGGTGTCCTGCAGGTAGAGCGAGTGGCCCGTCTGACCGGGGCCCGGGCGGCCGTTTTGCAGCCGCGCTCGCCGAGCTGCGGGCGGGACATCATTTATGACGGCACCTTTTCCGGTCGACGCATCGAGGGGGACGGCGCCCTGACGCAGTATCTGCGGGCGCAGGGTTTTTTGCTGCTCGTGCCCGACGAACTTGACTGACCCGGGCTCTTTTCTTTTGTCACGGATGAATTAACAATACTGGAATCATCCGGATGAACGGAGGGAGCAATGACAAGCACGGCAAACAGGCGCGAATTCGAGCGTCAGCGAAAAGAGGTGAGGGTGCGGTACAGTCTGCTCGGCAGCGAGGAATACAGCGATGCCCGGCTCGTGGACGTGAGCGAGGGGGGGCTTTGCATGGAGACCAGCACGCCGCTCAGGACCGGCACCCAGATCTATGTACAGCTTTTGAACATCAATCCCGAAATTTCGGGGCTGGCCGCGCACAGGACCTCCCACGGCAGGGTGCGCTGGACCAGGGATTTGGGCTGTTTGGAGCAAACCCGTTTCGGGATCGGGGTGCAGTACACGCATCCTGTCTGTCACTGATGAACGCAAGCAGGAAGAAGCATGTCCGCATTTGAACAGGAGCTTGAGGCGACCGGGGAACTGTTGAAGAATGAGAAAATTTCCAAGGAGTTGGCGCGGGCTCATGCCAGATCTCTGGCCTGGTTCAGACAGAACCTGGCCGAGCTTGAAGCGGCGGGCTGGAGCGTTGACGAGCTGTACCGCATCGGCACCCTGTCGTTTCCCTATTCGGAGTGGGGGCCGGGCTGGCTGACCTTGTGGAACAATGAAAAATGTTCGCCCCGGCTGGGTCGTCGGGGCGAGATAGAGTTCGTCCTGCACGAGGCGGGTGGGGACGTTGTACAATCCTGCCGCCTCGACAAGAGTTATTTGTCCTGACTTATTGTCCCTGGCCCAGGGTCTCGTTGCCCGTCGGCACCGGGTCCACTTCCGGCTGGGGCTCCAGGGCTCGTTCCTGCACGGCTTCCGCCGTCCTGACCAGAAGATCTCCGGCCTTGGCCACGCCGGCCATTGATGCCGGGTCATCCAGACTGCGCCGGTGCACCCATTGCGCCATGTAGATCAGCTCAGAGGCGTCCATGCCCTGCGGGTTCGAAGCGCTGACGATGGCTTGCAGGAGACGCTGGCGCGAGATCTCGCGGGTCTGAATGGTGGTCTTGATGCGGGCGCTGGCCTCGTTTCTGGCCGAGATGGTTGCCTCTTCCCCCTGCATGTTCCAGAAGGCCAGGTGCGCCTGGCTGACACTCTCCATATCCTCAAGATATTTCGTGACCAAAAGCCGGATCGAGTCCGTTCTGGCCAGGCTGCTCATGGTCTTGCCGATGGTTTTCAGCCGCGCCGCCAGCAGCGTCAGCATTTCCTTGCGCTGGGCCTCGCTCACGACGGCCATCTGTCCTGAAGGCAGGGTGTAGGTGGTAGATTGCAGCGCCCGCTCCAGGCTGTCCAGAAAGAGCGGCGTGTATGCCGCGTGCAGAAAATCGAGCACGGGCTCCTTGAGCACGTGGGTGAAGATGACCTTGCGCGCTCCCAGCGTATCGGCCGGATCGACGTTCAATCCGTTGAAATCGACTCCGTAGCGAATGTTCACGGACTTGACGTTGAGATCGAAACGTCCCTCGGCTCCCGGATTCTTCTTGGTCCCGCCCGGCAGATAGCGGTCGACCAGATAGCGGCTCATATCCTCGATGAAGTCATGGCGCACGATCTCGTCGGCCGGGAAGGCAGGCGCGGTGGCATTGCCTTCTGCGGTGGCGTTGTCTTCAGGCGTGGTGACGGTCGCGTTGACGGGTTCCTGCACGGCAACCACGGGGGCCGGCTGTCCTGTGCCTACCTGCCAGCGCTGCGGGGCCACTTCCGTGGCGACCGGTTTCGGAAAAAAACGGTCGCGGTTCTGCATGAACCAGTAGCCGCCGGCCAGAGCCAGAATGAAAGCGATGGCGAGAATACGTTTCATGAGCTTCTATGCCTTTGTGGCGCAGTTAAACATGGATTGGGGTTGTCCGGTGGATTCCATGACCGATCTCCAGTAGTTGGAGTAGATGTTGAGCTTGCGCCGCTTGGCGGTGACCAGGGGCAGGGGCAGGTAGAGGTAGCGCTCCTGCAGTTTGGACACGACCATCCCGGTCTTGCCGGCCATGGCCGCGTGCACGGCATGCTGTCCGAGGAAGCCGCAGTAGATGCGGTCGTTGGAATTGGCCGGGATGGAGCGGATGATGTAGCTTGGATCGATGTATTTGAGGGTGTAGGGAAAGTCCTCGGCCGCGAAGAATTTTTTTATTTCCGAGCGCAGCACATCGCAGATGTCGCCCAGGATGGGGTTGCCCGAGAGATCGACCTGGTTGTCGATCCGGCAAAGGTCCTGACCGGCCCCTTCGGCCACGACGATGACCGCGTGCTGCCGCTGCTCCAGGCGGGTTTTGAGCTGAACCAGAAAGCCGTCCGGGCCGTGCAGCTCGAAAGGCGCTTCGGGGACCAGCACGAAATTGACCTCTTTCAGGGCCAGGCTGGCCTGGGCCGCGATGAAGCCCGACTCCCGGCCCATGAGCTTGACCATGCCGATGCCGCCGGGTGCTCCCAGGGCTTCGATGTGGGCGCAGCGGATGGCCTCGGTGGCTTTTTCCACGGCCGTGTCGAAACCAAAGGAGCGGGTCACGAAGTTGATGTCGTTGTCGATGGTCTTGGGGATGCCGATGATGGAGATCTTGAGCCCCCGCCGCAGGACCTCCTCGGTCACGGAGCCGGCAGCCTTCATGGTCCCGTCGCCGCCGATCATGAACAGGACCGAGATGTTCATGCGTTCCAGCGCGTCCACGATCTCTTCCGGAGCCTGGGGCCCGCGCGAGGAAGACAGGATGGTGCCGCCGAATTCATGGATGTCGCGGACGCTGTCCGGGGTCAGTTCCATGATGTCGTGCTTGTATTTGGGGATGAAGCCCTGCAGGCCGTAGCGGATTCCGTAGATTCCGGAGATGTGATAGTTGTGGTGGGCGCTCATGACGATGGCCCTGATCACGTCGTTGATGCCCGGACACAGCCCGCCGCAGGTCACGATGGCGCATTTGGTCTTGGGCGGATCGAAATAGATTTTTTGCCTGGGTCCCGCCTCCTCGAATTCATAGACGTTTTTTGACGTCGCGCCGTCGAGGATTTCGCTGGAGAGATAAAGGGGCATCTTGGAACTGTCGTCGATATGGTGGCAGTAGGGCAAGGGATTGTCGACCTTGCATGGGCCAAGGGTGGGGACGGAAGTATCGATGCGTGGCGCGGTGCCCATTGCGTCTCCATGAGGTTGCGTTCTTGAAAAGGGCGTTGAAATGAGAAAAGCTTCCTGTTTGTTAAGCCAGGGTGGCCTAAAAAACAAGAAGCGCGGCGAGTTGTAATAATTCAGGAGGAGCGTGCGGTCTTGAATGCGGGGATGATGTCGGCCAGGGCCGCGTCAAGGTCCGGAAAGGCGAATTCGAATCCAAGGCGCACAAGTGCCTCGGGCTGGCAGCGCTGACCGGTCAGGAGCATGCCGGCCGCCTCCCCGAGGGCCAGGCGCAGCGCGAAGGCGGGTACGGGAAGAATGGCCGGCCGGCCCAGGCTCTTTGCCAGGCTGTGGGTGAAACTCGCGTTGGTCACGGGTTCCGGGGCGCAGGCGTTGAACGGGCCCGAGGCTTCAGGCGTTTCCAGCAGAAAGCTCATGACCCGCGTCAGATCGTTGATGTGAATCCAGGAGAACCACTGCCGCCCGTGCCCTATCCTGCCGCCGAGGCCCAGGGAGAAGGGCGTGATCATCTTGGCCAGCGCGCCGCCATGGCCAAGAACCACCGAGATGCGCGGGATGACCACCCTGTGTCCGAAATCCCGGGCATGCAGGGCCTCGGCTTGCCAGGCCTTGCAGACCTCGGCCAGGAAGCCGTTGCCGCGCGGGGTTTCCTCGGTGCAGACGGTGTCTCCGGCGTCGCCGTAAAAGCCTATGGCGTTGGCGCAGAGCAGTGTCTTGCCCGTGGTGCGGGCCAGGGCGTCGACAATGTGCCGCGTGCTCATGACCCTGGATTGCAGGACGGCTTCCTTGCCGGCCTTGTTCCAGCGGGCCATGACCGGGCTTCCGGCCAGGTTGACCACCGCGTCGTGCTCGCCGACCAGATCCTGCCAGGGGCCCGGCGTGACCGGATCGGCGGTCACAACGCGAATCGGAGGGGAAAATCTGGCCTTTCCGGAGCGGGCGGCCACGGTAACCTCGTGGCCGCGCTCGGCGAGATGGGGCACAAGGTGCGCCCCCACGAATCCGGTCGCGCCGAAAGCAAGGATCTTCATGGAAGCCTCCCGTCCGTTACAGCCCGAAGTGTTTCTGAATGTAGCCCGACATGACCGCCTGTGCGTTCTCGTGACATTCCCCGCAGCCGGTGCCGATCTTGGTCATGTCCTGCAGTTCCGAGAAGCTTCTGACGCCTTCAAGGACGGCGTGCTCGATGTCCTCGTCCGTGACCTGCATGCACTCGCAGACGATCTTCGCGCTCTGGGTCTTGATGCGGTCTTCCATGCCGTTCTTGCCGTAATAGTCGTCGATGGCGGCCCTTAGAGCCTTGTCGCCAAGCACCGAGCAGTGCACCTTGTTGTCCGGCAGTCCGCCCAGCTCTTTCAGGATGTCCTTGGCGGTGATGGCGTAGGCCTGGTCCAGGGTCATGCCGATGACCATCTCGGAGAGGATGGAGGTGCTCGCGATGGCGCTGGCGCAGCCGTATGTCCGCCACTTGCACTCGGTGATGGTCAGGTCCGCGGGGTCGACCTTGATGTAGACGATCATCTCGTCGCCGCACTTGATGTTGCCCGTCTGTCCAATGCCGTGAAAGTCCGCCTCGTTGTCCTCGCGCAGAATGTTGCGTGGGTTCATGAAGTGGTCCTTCACCTTGTCCGAATAGGTCCATTTTGACATGTTATTTTCTCCTGTACGCAGTGGACATGGTCCGGATGCGGTCGATGATGATAGGGAGGTGGTGGAGCATGTAGTGCACGTCTTCCAGGGTATTCTCGCGGCCAAGGCTGATGCGTACGGAGCCGTGGGCGTTTTCCACCGGCACGCCCGTGGCCATGATGACATGTGACGGGTCCAGGGAGCCCGACGCGCAGGCCGATCCCGTGGACACGGCGATGCCGACCAGATCGAGGTAAAGAAGGATGGCTTCGCCCTCGGCCCCGGCAAAGGAGACGCTCAGCGTGCCCGGAAGACAGTGCTCGGGGTGGCCCATGAAGAGCGCGTCCGGGATGGCTTCGGCGATGCCGGCCTTCAGGATGTTCTTGAGCTCGAGCAGGCGTTTTTCCTCTTCTTCCATTTCTATGGCGCGCAGTTCCATGGCCTTGCCCATGCCGATGATGCCCAGGGAATTTTCCGTGCCCGCGCGGCGGCCGCCTTCCTGATGTCCGCCCAGGATGAGCGGGCAGTAGGGCGCGCCCTTCTTGACGTACAGGGCTCCGATGCCCTTGGGGCCGTAGAGCTTGTGGGCCGAGATGGTCAGAAAATCCACGTCCAGGTCGCGCACGTCCACCGGGATCTTGCCCACGGACTGCACCGCATCGGTGTGAAAAAGGGCTCCGCCCTCATGGGCGATGCGGGCCGCGGCCTTGATGTCCTGAATGGTGCCGATCTCGTTGTTGGCCATCATGATGGAGACCATTCCAACCTTGTCCGTGACGGCCCGGCGCAGTTCCTCAAGATCGATGCGACCGTGTTTGTCCACGGACAGATAGGTCACTTCGTGGCTCTTGCGCCCGAGGTCGCGGGCGGTGTTCAGCACGCAGGGATGTTCTATGACCGTGGTCACCAGGCCGCTGCGTCCGCTCAGCGCGCACGAGCAGCGCGTGCTGTCGCAATGCAGGAGGGACAGCACCGTGTTGTTGGCCTCGGAGCCGCTGCCGACAAAAAGGATTTCGTCGGCATCCGCACCGATGAAGGACGCGACTTTTTCCCGCGCATCCTCGATCCTTTCCCGCGCCTCGCGGCCGAAAGCATGCATGCTGGAAGGGTTTCCAAATATTTCAAGACCCTCGATCAGGGCTTCTTTCACGCCCGGATGCAGGGGAGTGGTGGCATTGTTGTCAAAGTAAACGGTTCTATTTTCCATGGCGGCTCCTTGTTTCGCAAAATTACGATGAAATCTTAAGCCCTAATCCGGACCTGTCCACCCCGAAAAGGGGTGAAGAATGCCTGGACTCGGGGATTTCGGCTCTTCGCCGTCTTCGTGCCAGAGTCCGTCTTCCCAGCAAAAGAGCTGGTGCGGATGGAACCCGGCCTTGTAGGCCATGCGTTCACACCCAGGCACTACATAACCCAGGTAGTAGTGGGCAAGCCCCCGTTTTTTCGTCTCCTCGATCTCGCGCAGCACGCTGAAAATGCCTGGGCTCAGGTTCGACGCGGCGGGATCGAAGACGAAATAGACGGAACTCAGGCCATCGCTGCCAAGGTCCAGATATCCGGCCCCAAGCAGACGACCGTCCTCCTCGTAGCGGGCCAGCAGGTTCGGGCAGGGCGAGGAGTGCAGGTTGGCGATGAATTCGTCGAAGGTGCTCTCTTGTCCGAAACGAACCCTGGAATGTACATGATACAGGTCAAAAAGTTCTTTTTCGTAGCGAACTGGGCCAAAGCTGACGCCGACATGGCTGCAGCGGCGCAGCACGCGTTTTTGCCCGCGGCTGGGCTGGAATCGGTGCACGGGTATGCGCAGGGGGGTGCAGGCCCGGCAACCCGGGCATGCGGGACGAAAGAAATAGTGGCCGAACTTGCGCCAGCCCCGGGACAGAAACCAGGAAAGCTCGGCGGCGTTCAGGCTGTCGGCAAAGAAGAAGGAATAGACCAGGGTCCTGTCCGGCAGGTAGGGGCAGGGCGCGGGCGGCGAAAATTCGGGTTGGGAGTAGAGAATCATGGCCGCGCCCAATGCTCCTTGCGCACACCGGACGACATGCGGGATTCGTCCCGCTCGATGCCGTCCGGCCTGCTCATTGCCGTTCTATTTCGCCGTCTTGGACCAGGAATCACGCAATGTGACGGTCCTGTTGAAGACCGGGCGGCCAGGCCCGTGATCATGGCGGTCCGCGCAGAAAAAGCCCTGCCGCTCGAACTGGAAGCGCGCCTCGGGCGCGGCCTGGATCAGGGATTTTTCGACCTTGCAGTCGGTCAGCACCTCCAGGGAGGCCGCGTTGATCTGGGTCAGGAAGTCGGCGTCCTTGCCCGGTGATTCCACCGTGAAGAGGCGGTCATAGAGGCGTACCTCGGCCTGTGCGCAGTGCCGGGCGCCGACCCAGTGCAGGGTGCCCTTGACCTTGCGCCCGTCGGGGGCGTCCCCGCCCCGGCTTTCGGGGTCATAGGTGCAGATCACGGCCATGATGGTCCCGTCGGATTTTTTGAGCACATCCTGACAGGTCACCAGATAGGCTCCGCGCAGGCGCACCTCGCGACCGGGCGAGAGGCGAAAATACTTGCCGGGCGGGTTTTCCATGAAATCCTCGGCTTCGATGAAGATCTCGCGCGAGAAGCCGACCTTCCGGCTGCCCATTTCGGGGTTTTTGGGATGGTTGGCCAGTTCGAAGAACTCTTCCTTGTCTTCGGGGTAGTTCTCGATGATCAACTTTATGGGCCGCAGTACGGCCATGGCCCGGGGGGCGGCCGCGTCCAGATTCTCGCGCACGCAGTTTTCGAGCACGCCCATGTCCACGCAGCTGTCCGAGCGGCTGACCCCGATGCGCTCGCAGAAGTCGCGGATGGCCGCGGGCGGAAAGCCCCGGCGGCGCAGGCCGGAGATGGTTGGCATGCGTGGATCGTCCCAGCCCGCCACGACGCCGCCATCGACCAGGTTCTTGAGCTTGCGCTTGCTGGTCACGGTATAGTTGATGTTCAGACGGTTGAATTCGTACTGAACGGGACGGCTGGGAACATCGAGCTGGTCGAGGAGCCAGTCGTAGAGGGGCTTGTGATCCGCGAATTCGAGGGTGCAGATAGAGTGGGTGATGTGCTCCAGCGAATCGGACAGGCCGTGGGCGAAGTCGTACATGGGGTAGATGCACCACGCATTTTTCGTGTTCTGGTGCTCCTGATGCAGGATGCGGTACAGGGCCGGGTCGCGCATGTTCATGTTCGGCGAGGCCATGTCTATCTTGGCCCGCAGGATGTGCGCGCCTTCGGGGAATTCCCCTGCGCGCATGCGGGAGAAGAGATCCAGGTTTTCCTCCACGGAGCGGTCGCGGTAGGGGCTGTTTTTGCCGGGTTCGGTCAGGGTGCCGCGATACAGGCGCGTGTCTTCGGCGCAGAGCGAACAGACATAGGCCTTGCCCTTGGTGATCAGCTCAACCGCGAAATCATGAAGGCGATCGAAGTAGTCCGAGGCATGGTAGAGGTGCTCACCCCAGTCGAAGCCGAGCCAGCGCACGTCCTCCTTGATGGAATTTACGTAGACCGGATCTTCCTTGCCCGGGTTGGTGTCGTCGAATCGCAGATGGCAGCGTCCGCCGTAATCGCGCGCCAGGCCGAAGTTCAGGCAGATGGACTTGGCGTGACCGATATGCAGGAACCCGTTGGGCTCGGGGGGAAATCGGGTGCAGACCCGGCCGTCGTTCTTGTTGCTTCTGAGGTCTTCTTCGATGATGGCGCGCAAAAAATTTGAGGGTGCGGATGGCGTGTCCATGGTGATCCTTGAATGCTGCGTGGCGTCTTTGGGGTTATGAGTGTTGATCGCTTACGGTCAGGGGCATGGGCTCACAAGCCCGCCCGTTGATATGGGCCAGGAGCGCGTCGCGGGTGCTCGGAAAGGCCAGCTTGTCCCAGGGTATCTGCTCGCGCGTGAAGAGGCCGAGGTCTTCGGTTTCCTCGCCCGCGCTGGGTTCCGCCGTGTCCATGTGGGCGCTGTAGACGATGATGACCGGCGGCCATCCTGCATAGGAGAAGACGCCGACCAGTCCGTCCAGGGTGATGTCGAGATTCACCTCTTCGCGGATTTCGCGGATGGCGGCCAGTTCGACGGGCTCGCCCTCATCCACGTAGCCTCCGGGCAGGAGCCATTTGTGGCTGTCGTCCGGGCGCTTGCGGCGCAGGAGCAGGATCTTGTCGCCGATTTCGAGAATGACGCAGGTCACGACCTTGGGGTCGAGATAGACTACGCCGGCGCATTTCGAGCAGACCAGGCGGGGCGGCTCGTCCGGGCGCAGGCGTTGCAACTCCAGGGGGGCTCCGCAGGCGGGGCAGAAACGGTAGCGGTCGTGGCGGATGGGACCGGCGGTTGTGGTCATGAGTAGGTATTGGTCCTGATCGTGTGATCCTTGAGGGTTTCGCGGGCGTGACCCGCGAGGGATTTGGCCGGATACCCGATGCTGATGATGGATTCAACCCGCAAATGGGGTGGTATGTGCAGAATCTCGCGCACGCGGTCCTCGGCCGATCTTTCCTGGTCGTGGGGGCGCAGGCGGATCTGCACCCAGCAACTGCAAAGGCCCAGGCTTTCGCATGCCAGCTGCAGGATGATGGAGGCGATGGCGCAGTCCTCGATCCAGGTGTCGGCCTTGTCCTCGTTGCCGAGCACGGCCACGCCCAGAGCCGCCTCGCGCAGAAAATGCGCGCCGTGCGGTTTGGCCGTGGACAGGGCCTCAAGGAGGGGCTTGTCCGTGACGAAAATGAATTCCCAGGGATCGAGCCCCCGGGATGACGGCGAGCGCAGCACGGCCTCCTTGAGCTGGGCCAGGACTTCGGGCTCGATGGCTTGCGGAGTGTAGTGGCGGATGCTGCGGCGTTTGCGCAGGATTTCGAGCATATTTTCTTCTCCCGGGCCGATCTTCAAGGATCGGCCATGGTGGTTGTGCGCGCACTCCTTGATCAGTGCGGACGCATACCGTATCAAAGCCCTCATTGGGCGGCAATCGCCTAATCCTGATGCTATCCCAGGAGGAACAATGGAGGAACAATGGATGGACTGATTCTCGTCTTGACAGCGCTGGCCGGGTGTCTCATGCCGGTCCAGCCGGCCGTTAACGCCGTGACCGCACAACTGATGAGCAGTCCGTACCTGGCCTCGTTCTTTTCCTTTCTGACCGGAACGTTGGTCTTGGGCCTGTTGTGCCTGACCCTGCGCCTGTCCTGGCCCGACGGGAAAATCATGATGAGCCTGCCGTGGTGGGCCTGGACGGCCGGGCCCATGGGGGCCTTCTTCGTGACCATGACCATCGTCGCCGTGCCGCGCCTTGGAGCCATGAGCGTCATGGCTCTCTTGATCGCCGGACAGATGGGCATCTCCCTGGTTCTCGATCATTTCGGGTGGCTTGGAATCCCGGCCCAGCCCATCTCCCTGTGGCGGATTCTGGGCGCGATCCTGCTCTTCACCGGCGTGGTGCTGATCCGCAAATTTTAAGGAGCTTGCTTATGAAAACAGCGCTGTTCGTATTCAACGGCGACCCCATGTGCTTTATCCACGTACTTCTGAACGCGCTCGACATGCACGCCGCCGGTCACGAAGTGCGCATCGTCATGGAAGGCGCGTCCGTGGCCCTGCCCCCGGCCCTGGTCAAGCCCGAGCACCCCCTGGCCAAGCTTTTCGCCAAGGTCCGCGAGGCCGGGCTGCTTGACGGCGCATGCAAGGCCTGCTCCGTCAAGCTCGGCGTCGCCGCCGAGGTCGAAGCCGCGGGTGTCGCGCTCATCGGCGACATGAACGGCCATCCGTCCATGCGCTCCTACATGGAAGCGGGATGGCAGGTCATCACGTTTTGATCCGGGACAGCCAGACCTGCCGGGGTGATGACGCTCCGCTGGTCATCCGGGTCGGTTCGCTCAACCCGGTCAAGCTCGGAGCCATCCGCGAGGTCATGAGCGGGCCTTTCCCCCTGGCCCGGTTCGAGCCCGTGTCCGCTCCCTCCGAGGTGCCGGATCAGCCTCTCGGGCTGGAAGAGACCCTGCGCGGAGCAAAGAACCGCGCCAGGAACGCCTTTGCCGGTTGCACCCTGTCAGTGGCCCTGGAATCGGGGCTCATCGAGGTGCCCGGATCCAACACCGGCTATATGAACCTGACGGCCTGCGCCATTTTCGACGGCCGTGAAATGTATCTGGGGCTGGGTCCCGCCTTTGAGCTGCCCCCGGAAGTGACCCGGCTGGTAGTGGTCGAGGGCCTGGAACTTGATCCGGCCGTGCGTCGGGCCGGGCTGACCGAAAACGAGCGTATCGGTTACGCCCAGGGCATCATCGGGGTCTTGAGCTGCGGCCGGGTCACGCGCATGGATTACAGTCGCCCGGCGGTGTCCATGGCCCTGGTCCGCATGGGGCTTTAGCCGCCTGACCCCGTTCCGCGGGCTGTCCGCGTCGCCTTGAAAAAACCGATTTTAGTGTGCATTGTCATGCCCTGCGGTCCCGGTTTTCTTGGCGCGCCCAATTTTGTTGGTCCACCTGCAGGAATCGTTTTAAAATAATCGTACGTTCAACCATATTGCCAACGAGGAAAATATGTCCCGCTCATATCTGGTCTATCGCTGCAAGGAAGGAGAGGTGCTCAAGAAGCCCGAGGCCGTCATCGCCCTTTGGGACGAGGATGTGCCGCGTTTCTCCGAAATCCTGGACGAGGCCACTGCCTCGCATCCCTCAAGGGCCCGCAAGCCAGGGGAATACTGGGAGATCGTGACCAAGGAAAAGGCCGACCCCTATGACTGGGAAAAGGTCGTGGCGCCGGTGAAGAACAAGGACCACGATCCGCTTGGCGACATGTGGAAGGAGCGCGCCAAGATCGAGAAATTGATGGAAGAGGGCGCGAGCCTGGAGCAGGCCCTGGACGTCATGACGCCGTTCAGCCACACTTTTCGCTACGAATCCGAGGCTCCAAAAAATCTTCTTCCCAAGATGGGCGAAGTCGAATCGTAGCATTTTCGGGGCCCCGGCGCCCCGCAAAGGAGACGCTCATGCGCTGGATCATGCTGTGCCTGCTTCTCATTCCCCTGCCCGGATTTTGCGGCGGCCCGGTTCTGTCCTCGGGCCAGTTGCTTTACGTGCCCGTGTATTCGCACATCTACACCGGGGACAAGGAGCGGCCGTTCAATCTGGCCGTGACCCTGTCCATCCGCAATACCGATCCGAGCGGCAGTCTGAAGCTTACGGCGGTGGACTATTACGATACCGACGGGCATTTGGTCCGACACTACCTTGACGCGCCTTTGGTGATGAAGCCGCTGGCCTCGATTCGTTACGTGGTGGCCGAAAAGGACGTAAAGGGCGGTTCGGGCGCCAATTTTCTGGTGCGCTGGGAGGCCTTGGATGCAATCA
The DNA here is from genome assembly GCF_900114595.1 of Desulfomicrobium norvegicum. NCBI lineage: Bacteria > Pseudomonadati > Thermodesulfobacteriota > Desulfovibrionia > Desulfovibrionales > Desulfomicrobiaceae > Desulfomicrobium > Desulfomicrobium norvegicum. The sequence goes on from NZ_FOTO01000015.1 coordinate 50,563, forward strand.
ATGTCCCGGTGGTGGAGTCGGTCATGATCGGAGCCCAGTCGGGACAGGGTATTTCATTCACTTCCCAGGCGAGGGAAATTCAAGAACACTCACACGATTAGGGAGTACGGATGGAGAACGTGATGGAAGAACTTGAGGCGTTTGTCTCCAAGTGGGACACCTGCGACGCCAAGGAAGCATTTCTGGTTTTCAGACAGGCTCTTGAGGCTGTCGATGGCGTAACCCTTGATTTCAAGGCCCGCCCGGGCATCACCTATTCCCTGCGCGGCGCGCATCCGGCCCAGCAGGGGCGGGACCTCTTCGCGCTGATCGACGTCATAGACGACGATCCGGAACAGCGCTGGCTTTCGGTCTGCTTTTACGACGATCTGGTCACCGACGAACAGGAGCAGGGCGACTGGGTCCCCGGCGGTCTCATGGGCGAGGATGCCCGCTGCTTCAACGTCGACGAGGCCGACGAGGATCTCGTGGCCTATGTGGTCGAGCGCATCCGCGAAGCCGGAGCCGGCGCGGCAAAATAGGGCGGCTCGGCTTTTTTGACCGAAGAGGGCGTGTCCTTGCCGGTCACGGCCCATACCCTGCGGACGTTGAGCGGATCACTGCTGTTATGTTCAGGAGCAGCGCATGGCTTATATTCTGGCCGCCGACATCGGCGGGACAAACAGCCGTTTTGGTCTTTTCGGTCATTTTCCGGGCCAGGATCCGGAACTTCTGGAGTCATTTGACGTCCTGACCGACTCTGTCTCTTCCCTTGAGCAATTGCTGGGGCGGATTCGGGAGGAGGGCTTGGGCCTTGACCCCATGGACGCGGATCAGGTCGTCCTGGCCGTGGCCGGACCTGTTCGGGGCGGGAAGAGTTGCAGCTTGACCAATGCCTCCTGGGACATCGATCTGCGTGAGTCCACGGGCGGATTGCCGTTTGAGCGAACCGTCCTGATCAACGATTTCGTGGCTCAGGCCCTTGGCTGCCGGACCCGCGACGCGGCTGGGTCCTCCATTTCGATACAAAAGGGAGTGCCCCGGCCCGGAGTGGTGGCGGCGGCGGGCCCGGGGACGGGGCTCGGCCTTTGCGCCCTGGCTCCCCTGGCCGCCGGGTGTCCTGATTTTCTGGCCCTGCCCTCCGAGGGCGGGCACGCCCCCCTGGCCTTTGTCACCGAACACGAGTTCGAGTTTCTGCGCTTTCTCAAGGACCGAACCGGCCATTCCCACGCATGCGGCGACATCGTGGTTTCGGGACGGGGCCTTGTCGCCATGCACCTGTTTCTGACGGGGCGCGACCTGTCTCCGGCGGAGGTTGCCCGGGAGATCGGGCCCGAAAGCGAAACGACTGCCTGGTTCGCACGGTTCTTCGGCCGCGTGTGCAGGGGCTATGTTCTCAATGTGCTGGCCTTGGGCGGCCTTGACCTTTGCGGCGGGATAGCGGTCAAAAATCCCTTTTTTGCCACTCACGACGAATTTTTGCGCGAATTTTGCGATTGCCCGACCTATGGGCATCTTCTGGCCGAGGTTCCCATCCGGCTTATCACCATCCCCGACACGGGCCTTCGCGGCGCTGCCAGCCACGGAAGATCGCTTCTTGACGCGGGAATAAAGGACGCCAGCCACGTTTTTGTGAGGTAGCAACCTACGAAAGTGTCGGTATTTTTTAAGCGTCAAGTATAAAAATCAGATAGTTGTGGCTGGCACAAGAGCTGCTTCAGTCTCCTCAACAGGAGGCTGCCATGCCCGTCATCACAACGCCTTTCGGAGTTCTTGAAACCCTTCCCGACATCGAGTTTTTTTCGGGCGGCGCCGTGCAGTCCTGCATCGCCGCCCGGTCCTGTACCCTGTCCACGCCCCTTGGTCCCCTAGTCCCCCAGTTCACCGCCAGCAGCCTGCGCAAGCGCCAGTTGCCGGCCATCTCCTTTCATCCAAACGGCATGATCCGCAATCTTCCGCTGGAAGAGCAGGTCATGGTCCCGACTCCGCTGGGCATGCTGCCTGCCGAGCAGGTCACCTTCTACGATACCGGAGCCGTCAAGCGCGTCTTTCCCTTGAACGGAACCTTGAGCGGCTACTGGACCCAGGAGGACGAGGCCGCCATGGCCACGCCCCTGGTCCTGGACACGCCCATCGGATGCGCCCGGGTCAAGGCGGTCTGCGTCTATTTTGGTCCCGAAGGCAATCTGCGCAGCCTGACCCTGTGGCCGGGCACGGTGCTCGAAGTGCCCACTCCGCTTGGAAACATCGGCGCACGGTCCGGAGTTTCGTTTTTCGACAGCGGCGTGCTGCGCTCCTTGGAACCGGCCAGCCCCGTGGCCGTGCGGACGCCTCTGGGCGAACTTCTGGCCTTTGATCAGGATGCGGTGGGTATCTGCGGCGATCAAAATTCACTGCGCTTTCGCGAGAATGGAGCCTTGCTTGGCCTGACGACGTCGGCTCACGCTTTCGAGGTGGAGCTGGAAAACGGCCGCAGGAGGTCCCTGACCCCGCCTTTGCGCCGTCACCCTTGTGACGGCGAACGCATGGAGGCGGGCTCCATCACTCTTGATTTCAGCCCTGGACAGGTCAGCTTCACGTTCGCGGATTCCCCGCGCATCAAGGTCAGGACCGAAGGAGTCACGGCGTCCCGATTTTTTCTGCCGCTGCCCGGACTGTCGCCCATGTGTTCCATGGGCGCGGGCAAGTGGTAGACCCACACGAACCAATCTGCAAAGGAGGAACTGTGAACGTAAGTTGTCTGGAAAAAGTGGTGGAATACGCATCCATGCCCCTGCATGGGACACTCTCGCGCAAGCTCAGAAAAGGACTCAAGATTCAGATCAACGAAGGCCGAACCTATGAAAAGGCCGTCCTGTTCCTGGGTTCCGACTTTCTTCGCGTGACCGAGAAGGAAGAGGGAATGTCCGTAAATACCTACTATGGCTGGGAGGAGATCGCCTCCATCCGTACGTACAGTTCGGAACCGGAGGAATAGCCTTACGGGGCCAGCCCCCCGGACCAAGACCGGTCCCACCGAGGCATCGGTTGGGACCTGGTCATTTCAATGCTGAATTTTCCCGCTTGCCCCTGACGGAATCGAAAAACCGGAAATGACTGACGCCAGACATTTCCGGTTTGACCCGCGCGGGTTTCCTTTTTTCATGGGTGCTGATTGCGCGGCCTATCCCGCCATCCGGCGCAAGGCGGTGAGGAAGCTCGAGCGCAGCTTTTCGCCGAGGAGCGCGCGTTTGACCGGCGGGAGTTTCAGGAATCCGCCGACAAGGGCGCGCATGAACTCCTGGGTGCGGCTCTCAGGATTGTCGAAGATGAAGGTCTGGAAGGTGTCGCGCTCCAGCGCCTGCAGCATGACCCGCTCGAAGCTGTCCTCGGGGTGATACACTTTTTGCGGGCGAGGCTTAAGGGTGAGCGCCCCGGTCGGACATTTCAGGGCGCAGACCCCGCAGCCCAGGCACACGGCTTCGATCCGGGCCAGTTTCGCGGGTTTGCGGGACGCACTGGCGGCGTCTTCCCGTGGGTGCATGCTCACGGCGTCGACCGGGCAGGCCTTGGCGCACAGGCCGCAGCCCGTGCACAGGTTTTCGTCCACCACGGCCACGAAGTTCGATGTGACCAGGATGCCCGTGTAACCGGTCTCCCGCACGCCCTGGAGCAGATTGCAGCAGCAGCCGCAGCAGTGGCAGATGAAGCCGGCGTCGCGGCGGACGTTGTCGGCGGTCAGGGTCAGGCCCTGGTCCCGGGAGCGGGCCAGGATGTCGCGCATCTGCATCCTGTCTATGGGTTTGGCGAAGCCGTTGCGGATCAGGAAGCGCGCGCCGGTGCCCATGGAGGTGCAGGTGTCCATGGGCGTGCGGCAGGGCGCGTGCCCGAGATGGTGCTTCTCGTGGCGGCAGGAGCACAGCCCGAGTGAAAATTCCGTGTGTTCCTCGATGAGCGCGGAAGCCTTCTCGTAATCCAGGATCTCCACATGTTCCCCCAGCGCCTCTTCGTGCGGCAGGGTGCGCATGACCGAGGTGGCCTGGCCGTCCCCGAAATTGGCGTGCAGGAAATCCTTGTCCCCGAACATGTAGGCCTGAAAAAGCTCCGCCCAGCGTGCACGCGGCAGATCCGGCCCGGTGCGCATCATCGTGAACTCGAAGAAGCCGATGACAATGGGGCTGACCATGTACTGGTAGCGCGCGCCGTCCCAGATATCTATGACCAGCCCTTTTGCGCAGAGTCCCTCGATCATGGGGCGCAGGGCGTCTTCGGGTTCGCCCAGCATGGTCGAGATGCGCTCCAGGGTAGAGGGGCGGTAGGGCATGCGCGCGACCAGTTCGGCCTCGGGCCGGGAATACAGCTCTTCCACCAACTGTCTGAAGATCGGTGTCCATGGAGTGCGCACCGGGGCCTGGTCGAGGCGGTGTCCAAGTTTGCGGAAGATGTCCTTGCTTGTGATGTGTCCCATGATGATCCCTGGTTGCGCGGTTGATGGGTGATGATGCCTCCGCCCCGGCCGGAATTGCAAGCACGAATCCGTTCATTCGCGCCACGCGGCGTTGACAAGCGCGTCAGACTGGTTCAGACATTGGTCCTACCAATTTATCGGGTCGTTCGCGGCATGTCCTGCGCGGCCTCCATCGGGAGGATCTCATGTTTGAAGTAGTCGCTTTGTATCTGGCCGTGGGCGCGGTGGCTGGCGTTCTGGCCGGATTGCTGGGCATCGGGGGCGGACTTGTCATCGTGCCCATGCTGGTTTTTTGCATGGAGTTGCAGAATCTGCCCCAGGAGCTGATCATGCATCTGGCGCTGGGCACCTCCATGGCCAGCATCATGTTCACCTCGGTTTCGAGCTTCATGGCCCATCACCGCCGGGGCGCGGTGGAGTGGAGCGTGGTCAGGCGCATCGTGGCGGGCATCCTGGTCGGTACGTTCCTCGGAGCCTGGGTGGCCGCGCAGATGAGCACCGGGGCGCTCAAGATATTCTTCGTCATTTTTCTTTACTACGTCTGTTACCAGATGCTCTCCGGGAAGAAACCCAAGCCGTCGCGCGTGATGCCGGGAACGGCAGGGATGTTTGGGGCCGGCAATGTCATCGGGGTGGTTTCGAGCCTGGTCGGCATAGGCGGGGGCACCCTTTCCGTGCCGTTCATGGTCTGGCACAACATTCCCATCCATAAGGCCATAGGCACTTCCGCCGCCATAGGCTTTCCCATCGCCGTGGCAGGAACGGTGGGCTACATCATGAACGGCTGGGGCGTGGACACCCTGCCGCCCTATTCCCTGGGCTATGTCTCTCTGGTGGCCTTGGTCTCCATTGCGGTCATGAGCGTCATCACCGCTCCCTTGGGCGTGCGTCTGGCACACAGCCTGCCCGTGGACAAATTGAAGCGGGTGTTCGCGCTGATCCTCTTTCTGGTCGGCACCAAGATGCTGGTTTCGCTTTTCTAGCCGGGGTGGGGCGGCCGGGTCTTTTGCGGTCCCGTTTTTTTTGCCCGGCCGGATGATTGCGTCTTTGAGTGATCCGGAACGATTCTCCCAGAGCGGGGAATCGTTCCGTTTTTTTTTGGCCTTTCGCCGGGCGCTCTTGGCTGCGTTCAGCCGAAAGGGAGCCGGAGCGTTCGGCTTTGGGACAGGGGCGGTCCTACATGTACCAGCGCCAGCTCTGCCCGGCCCGGAAGAGTTCACGCAGGGTGAGCGGCCTGTTGCCGGCGATCTTCTTGGCCAGATAGATGAAGAGGTAGGCTGTCTGGAGGGCATCGCCCAGGGCATCGTGGGCCGTGAAGCGGGGTAGTTCAAACTCCCGGGCCAGGTCGGTCAGCACATAGGAGATGCTCAGGTTGTACTGTTCGTAATGCGAGGGCGTGCGTTTCTCGCGCCACAGCATGGCCATGCGCATGGTGTCGAGGCAGGGGTTGGCCAAGGGGCGGCCGTGATTCTTTTTGCAGGCCCTGTTCAGGAAACTCATGTCCAGCCCCACGTGGTGCCCGACGATGAGGGTGCCCTTGCAGAATTCGATCAGTCCGGGAAGAACCTCGGCCAGGGGCGGAGCCTCGGCGATGGCCTCGGGGGTGATGCGGTGGATGAGGGTGCTTGTCTTGGGGAGCGGGATGCTGGGCCGCACCAGAATGCTGAAACTTTCGCCCGGCACGATGGCCAGTCCGCGCACACGCACGGCTCCAATGGAGACGATCTCCTCCTTGCGAGCGGAGAGGCCGGTCAGCTCCGTGTCCAGCACCGTGTAGACGTACTCCTCCAGGGGGCGGGTCTGGTCCAGCTTTCGGCACAGACGGTTGTTTTCGTCCAGCGCGGGCAGGCTTGAGGCCCTTTGACCAAGCCCCATCAGGGCGAGCAGATTTTTCGGTGTGGGAAGATTCATGCTCATGCCATGTTCAGCCGGAAGACTTCGCGCAGCACTCCGTGCAGCGGGGTGATCACTCCAAAGGCTTCGCGCAGGGTTCTTTTTTCCAGGGCCGAGAGGGTCCCCGGGTCAAGGCGGTTATCCGGTGGCACGCCCTGCTCCATCTGTTCGAGCTGGTGCATGAGCCGTGAATGCAGCAGGAATTCGAAGGCCTCCCGCGCTTCGTGGAACAAATCGCGCGACAGATGCCCCTCCTGATGCAGCAGTTCAAGCCTGCCGAGGGTGCTCGTTTCCCGGATGCCGTGATAAAGGGCCATGACCCGCGCAAAATCCATGAAGGGCAGCAGGCCCCTGGTCTTTATGTCCAGTGTGTTCTTGTGGGCTCCATCCTTTTCGACCATGAAATTCTTGAAAAATGTCAGCGGCGGTTTGGAGTTCAGGCACTCGACGGCCATGTAGCGCAGAAACAAATCTTTGCCGGCGCAGGCGTTGGTGACGTGTAGACGCAGGTTTTCGGCCAGATCCTTGTGCCCGTAAACGCCCCGGAAATCGAAAAAGACGGAGCTGGCCAGGACGCGCTCGGGTTCCGGTGCGGTGGTCCAGGTCGTGACCCGGTTTTTCCAGGCATCAAGCGAGCCTCGCCATTGGGGGTTCGAGGCCATCATGTCTCCCGGGCAGCGCGGAAAGCCGCAGTTTATGAGATGGGCGACCATGCGTTCCGTGAAGGCCGAAAAATAGGTCTCGGCCGCGCGCTCCAGAAAATCCACTCCGCAGTTTTCAGTCACCAGGGCGTTGTCCTGGTCCGTGGCAAAGGTCTGCTCACGGCGGCCCTCGCTGCCCATGAGCAGGAGGCAGAACTTGACCGGAGGCGGCCCCAGTTCGCGCAGCATGAGATCAAGGAGCTTGGACATGATCTGATCGTTCAGGATTGCGATCATGCGGGTGATGTTGCCCGCCTTGGCCCCTTGCTGAACCAGGGTGCGGATGACCGGGGTGATGCTGTCGTGCAGCGGATAGAGCCCGGGGATGGTGGTGCGCGAGGCGATTTCCCGGAACACGGACATGGGCGAACGACCCTGCAGGAGCATGATGTCGTGGGAGCTGATGATGCCTTGCAGCCTGTTGTTGGACTTGACCACGAGATGATGGATGTTCTTGGACATCATGGTCAACAGGGCGTCGAAGCACACCGCGCCGGCGTCGATGCTTTCCACCGGCGTGGTCATGATGGTCTCGGCCGGGGCCTGCAGGTCGAGGCCCAGGGCCATGGCCTTGCGCAGGTCCGTGTCCGTGATGATGCCGCAGATCTCCCCCGAGGGTTCACGGAACAGAAGCGAGCCCGTGTTGTGCCGGATCATTTCCTTGGCCGCGGCCTGGATGCTCAGGCCAAAGGGCACGCTGACGGGTTCGCGGGAGACGAGATCGCCGACGGGATTGCTGAAGAGGTGCAGGCTGTGGTCTTCATGAGCCGGAAGGGTCTTGCAGCGCATTTCCTCGAATGCCTTGGACAGGAAGGTGTCGGCGAAGGACTTGAGATAGAAGCGCGGGATGCCCGGGTTGAGATGCACGGCTTCGAAAAAGCGTTCGCGGGGAATCTTGATGATGAAGGTGTCTTCGACCGTTTCCGCATCCATGGCCGCCTTTTCACCGTTGAAAAGCGACAGCGCGCCAAGGGATGCCCCTTCGGTGCGGATGTCCATGAGAATGCCCTCGTCCTCCAGAAAAAGGCGGATGGCTCCTTTCTGGATCAGATAGAGGCCGTCGACCTCGGTAATCCCCCGGCGCAGCAGGCGCGTCCCGGCCGGAAAGAAGTCCACCAGGCAGCCTCGGGCAAGACGGACAAGACTCTGCCTCTCCAGTTCGGAAAAGGGCAGAGTGCTCTCAAGAAAGGTGATGATGCTGTCGTATCCCGCAGGCTGGATTCCCGCGTTCATGGCGTTGTCCTTGGGTTGTGGGGCCGGTTTCCCGGCCCCTGTTTCATTTGGCTAGTGATCGATGGCCGCACCCGCTCCGCGCGGGATGCGCACGCTTTCCACCATCTCCTGCACGGCGAGCGGCGGAGCCTTGGTGATCATGGAGACACCGTATGTGACCGCGAAGTTGATGACCATGCCCACCGTTCCTATGCCTTCGGGGCTGATGCCGAAGAACCAGGGAGACACGCCCATGAACTTGGTCTGCACGATGTAGAGCATGGTGAATCCGATGCCGCTGATCATGCCGCTGATGGCTCCTTCCTTGGTCGCGCGTTTCCAGAAGATGCCGAGCACGATGATGGGGAAGAAGGAGGACGAAGCCAGTCCGAAGGCCAGCGCCACGACCTGGGCGACAAATCCCGGAGGGTGGATGCCGAAGTATCCCGCGATGATGACGCCCACGCCGATCATGACCCGGCCCACGAGCAGGCGTATCTTTTCCGAGGCGCCGCGGTTGATGATGCGGTAGTAGAGGTCATGGGAGATGGACGAGGCGATGACCAGCAAGAGTCCGGCCGCCGTGGACAGGGCCGCTGCGAGTCCGCCTGCCGCGACCAGGGCGATGACCCAGGGCGGAAGCTGTGAGATTTCGGGTGTGGCCAGGACCATGATGTCGTTGTCTATGTAAAGTTCGTTGGCGTTGTCGAGAGGCGTGTTCGTGACCAGACGCTGCCCGTGTGCGCCCGTTTCGCCGCTGTAGGTCGGTTTGCCCGCGAAGGCCGCGCCGGCCCGGTAGGTGATGATGCCGTCATTGTTCTTGTCCACCCAGGCCAGAAGACCTGTCTTTTCCCAATTGCCGAACCAGGCCGGTACCGAGGAGTACGGTGTTTCGCTCAGTGCGTTGGTCAGGGTATAGCGGGAGAACGCACCCAGGGCCGGAGCCGTGGTATAGAGGATGGCGATGAAAAGGATGGCGTAGAAGGCCGAGAGGCGCGCGGCCCGGACGCTGGGCACGGTGTAGAAGCGGATGATGACGTGGGGCAGGCCGGCCGTGCCGACCATGAGGCACATGGTGATGGCGAAGACGTCGATCATGGGTTTTGTGCCCGCGCCAAAGGCGCTGGTGTACTCGGCGAAGCCCAGATCCCTGCCGATCTGGTTCAGGGTTTCGAGCAGATACTTGCCCGAGTCGGCTCCACCGAGGATGGTGCCTCCAAAACCTACCTGCGGGATGGGGTTGCCGGTCAGCTTGAGCGAGATGGCGATGGCCGGAATGAGGAAGGCCGTGATCAGCACGCAGTACTGGGCGACCTGGGTCCAGGTGATGCCCTTCATGCCGCCGATGGCCGCGTACAGGAAAACCAGGACCATGCCGATCATGACTCCGGTGTTGACGTCGACTTCCAGGAAGCGGCTGAAGACGATGCCGACCCCGCGCATCTGCCCGGCCACGTAGGTCAGGGAGACGAAGATGGCGCAGATCAGCGCCACGAGCCTGGCCGCCGAGGAGTAATAACGGTCGCCGACGAAATCAGGGACCGTGAACTTGCCGAACTTGCGCAGATACGGGGCCAGGAGCAGGGCCAGGAGCACGTAGCCGCCGGTCCACCCCATGAGGTACATGCAGCCCGCGTAGCCCATGAACGAGATCATGCCGGCCATGGAGATGAAAGAGGCGGCGCTCATCCAGTCGGCCGCCGTGGCCATGCCGTTGGCCAGGGGCGGAACTCCGCCTCCGGCGACGTAGAAGCCCTTGGTGTCCTTGACGCGGGAAGTCCAGGCGATTCCTATGTAGAGGGCGAACGTCGCGCCCACGATGAGATAAGTCCAGATTTGCAGTGACATGTTTCCTCCGGTTGGTCAGTTGCTATTCGTGCACGTCGTATTTCTTATCCAGCCGATCCATGAGCAGAAAGTAGGCAAGGATGATGAGTACGAAAACATAGATCGAGCCCTGCTGGGCAAACCAGAAACCTAGAGGAAATCCGCCAAGATGGAATGCGTTGAGTTGTTCGACGAAGAAAATCCCGAATCCGTAGGATACCGTCGCCCAGATGGCCAAAAGGATGAGCATGTACGTTTTGTTTCTTTTCCAGTAACTTTGCATTGACATATCCATGTTGTCCCCCCTGTGAAAAAAGCGTTGATGAAATGTGGCTTCACCCGATTGAGCTTGGATGTTTTCTGACACGGTTTGCAATGTATTGCATCTGCTTTCCGGTGAATGGAGGGAGAAACAGGTTATTGGCGAATGGAGTCGAATTGGACTGGTGAATGGGAATTTGTTGCCGCTGACCGGGTTGCGGCAACCGTTCGGTTGTAGGTGATAAGTGATGGTAATAAGTGAATGTTCAAGCTAAGTACGTATATTGTGCGGAGGGTCTGGAGGTGTTTTATGGCGGGGAACGGACTCGTTTTGGCCGTGACTTGCGTCAGACGCAGGGTCAGCGGTCGAATTCACGCATTGCCGAGTGAAGGAGAGATATCATGATTTCCATTGTCGTTGCCGACATCACGACATTGCAGGTGGATGCCATCGTCAACGCCGCCAATTCCTCGCTCTTGGGCGGAGGCGGGGTGGATGGCGCCATCCATCGCGCGGCAGGCCCCGAACTCCTGGCTGAATGCCGCACCCTTGGGGGGTGCCCCGCAGGAGAGGCGCGGATAACCAAAGGCTACCGTCTGCCGTCCAGATACGTGATCCACACCGTAGGCCCGGTCTGGAGAGGCGGCGGGCAGGGCGAGCGGGAAGTGCTGGCCTCCTGCTACGCGGCCTGCCTCACTTTGGCGCTGGAGCACGGTCTTGGCAGCGTGGCTTTTCCGGCCATCAGTTGCGGAGCCTACGGTTTTCCGGCGGCTGAAGCCTGCGCCGTGGCCGTGTCCCAGGTCCTGGCTTTTCAGCGCGAGCATCTGGCGCCTGCCTCGGTGGTTTTTGCATGCTTTTCCGAATCCATGCGGCGCTTGTACGAGCAATGCCTTGCCAAAGAAGACGTCCGATGATTCCGGATGCGGGGCGTTTTCTTGATAGAGGTTTGCGTCCGACTTTCGCGCCCTGCGCGGAGCCCCTTTATTTTGCGGGGGGCATGGGCTAGACCTTGGGCAACAAAGCGTTTCGAATCCGCCGCTTATCTGCGATGAGCATCCACTGAACACAATTGCCGGGAAGAACATGAAGATTATCGTCTGCCTGCTGTGCCTTTTCTCCTTTTTTGCCTGCGCCGGGCAACGCGCTCCGGCTCAGGCGCCGGTCGCGGTGAAATCGCCCATTCTTCCCCAGTTCGAGGTACTGAACACCCTGCATCAGCAGTTTCTCGTTTTTCGGGAAGATGACATTTTTCGGCGCTACGGCTTTACGTACAATTCCCCCTACGCCGATTGGTTGCAGCGGGTCCGAGGTCTGGAGCAGGACCCGGTCATGGGTGACGTGGCCCGGCTTTTGGCCGGTCTTTCCATTGCCTACCGCACGCATGGGGCCGGTAGCGAGGTGTACGCGCAGTTCGAGGAACGATTCGACACGGCGCTGCGCGCTCCCGTGGCACTTGAGCCCACGGTTCGGCCCGTGCCCGCGCCCGCCGCGCCTCCGGAACCCGGCGTCACGATTCTTTTCAGTGGCGACACCCGGGGAGACGTGTTTCCGAAGTCCGGCCTGACAGGAGACGTGGGCGGCTTGGCTCGGCGTCCGGCCACGATCGCCTACTTCAGGGAAATGGATCCGGGTGTCCTCCTGCTTGACGCGGGAGACGCCTTTGCCTCGGGATTTGCGGGGGCGCAGATGACAAACAAGGTACTGGTCCGGGCCATGAACCGGATGGGCTACGACGCCATGGGACTCGGGCCGCAAGATCTGGCCATGGGCGAGGTGGCGCTTCGGGAGCTTGTAGGCATGGCGAAATTTCCCCTTGTCTGTTCCAATCTGGAGTTCGGAAAGGGCGTTTCGCCATGGATCAGGCCTTATGCGGTTTTCGAGCGAAACCGGCTCAAGGTAGCCGTCGTGAGCCTATTGCCTTCGATTCCCGGGGCGGTGATTACCGGAGCACGCTTCATTGCCCCGGCTGACGCCCTGCGCGCTCTTTTGCCGGGGCTGAAAAACAGGGTCGACTGCATTGTGCTGCTGACGCAGTTCGGAAGCGAGGACGTGGCCAGCCTGCTTGGCGGAGACGAGGAGGTCGGGGTGATTCTGGGCGACAGTATGGAGTTTTCGCGAGGAAGACCCGCATACATCCCCGCTGTCCCTGGTGGGCGGGGTTTTGGATCTGTGCGTCTTAAGCTCCGGGATGCAGGCATTGCGCGTATCACCCAGTCCATGCCAGTGCTCCTGGGGGCGGAAGCCGATGCGCAAATCCTTGAAATGCTGGATGAACTCGAATAGTTGGAAAAAATGCTTGCTTTTTCAAAAGGGTTTGGGCAGTAACCGTTTTCGCGTTGTGGGGCTGTAGCTCAGCTGGGAGAGCGCTTGAATGGCATTCAAGAGGTCCGCGGTTCGATCCCGCGTAGCTCCACCACTTAAACGCTTAAAAAACATTACGTTTACTTGAATGCCGCAAACGAAAAAGCCGTCCGAAAGGGTGGCTTTTTTCGTTTGCGGCGTTTTTTTTGCCGTACGGCCGCCAGACTGCCTGCATCCTTTCATAATGGCCCAGAATCACTCCAGACTTCCCGCGTCGATCCCCTCCCTCATCTTTCGCCTTTGATCCGCCGCCTCGCTTCTGAGTACAGGCGCTGCTCCCGGCGGGCCTTGGTCGTGGTTTTCAAGGTGGCGCAGCGCAAACCGATTGCCGCTAGAACAGAGCCTCCGGGATTTCGCTTTTGACTGTTACTCTCCTCTTCGAATTACTACTCACCTGTGCCCAGATTATTTTCTCCGTCATTTGAGGATTGTGGTGTTATTTTTGGTCGCGGTTGCATGGTGTTGCAAGCCAGATGATGGTTTTTCAGCTTGCTGTTGCGTGCAGTATTTGCTCGTAATTACAGTATATTGCTGATTTTTATTTTGGATGGTGCAAAAGATTTTCGATGAATTCATTCAATTCTACGCAACAGTTTTCTGATAAGTACGTATCAAATTGAGTAGGGAAGCGTTTATGAAAATACTATTGAATAGGCATTGTAGCTAAGAAGTATATGCAAGTAATGTAAGTACTCATGGGTGAGAATTCATTAATTCTTGCGATATCTAATTTAGAATAACGATAAAAACCATTTTCTTGCAAGAGGTTTTTATGCAAAACCAAAATTTAATAAGCGAACTTGATCAATTACATGTTCATTTGAATGATGAAATTGATCATTACGATGAAGAATTGGATGAATGCAGAATTCTTATTGTAGATGATTTTGAAATCAATATTCTTGTTTTGATCGAGGCGCTTAAATCATACTCAAAAATTTCCGTTTCTCAAGACAGCAAGATTGCTTTTGATTCTTTGTCATACTCGTTGCCAGACATAGTGCTTCTTGATTTGTTCATGCCTGACATGAATGGTTTTGAAATTTGCAAGTATATAAAAAACAATGAACAAACTAGCGATATTCCGATTATTTTCATTACATCAGAACACGATCCTTTAAGCTTGAGTAAAGCTTTTGAGCTTGGAGCTGTGGATTACATAAAAAAACCTTTTGATACGATTGAGGTCAATGCTCGGTTACGAACACACTTGAAGCTTAAAATCGCTGAGCGAAAATTGAAAGAGCATAATGCAAATCTTGAAATAAAAGTGACTGAGAGAACAAAAAAACTTGAAGAAAAAAATATTGAGCTGAATGAAGTAAAGCGGGAAACGATTTTTAGATTATGTCTTGCTGCGGAAATGCGTGATGTAGACACTGGAAATCACATCAACCGCATTCAAGCATACACTGAAGTGATTGCTTTGAAATGCGGAATGTCACGAGAAGAAGCCGAGCAATTGAGCTTGGCAAGCTCAATGCATGATCTTGGGAAAATAGGCATTCCGGATCACATTCTACTCAAGCCGGGCAAGCTCACTCCTGAAGAATCTGAAATCATGAAGCAACATACCGTGATCGGCGCGCGGGCCTTGGCGGATGGAAAGTCTGATTTGTTGCGGGTGGCACACCGCGTGGCCTTGTCGCATCACGAACGCTGGGATGGAAAGGGGTACCCACAGGGCTTGCGCGGAGTGAATATACCCATTGAAGCGCGGATTGTCGGACTTGTAGACGTCTTTGACGCCTTGATTTCACGAAGAGCGTATAAACATGCATTTACTGTGGATGATGCGATTATGATCATTCTCAGCGAGAAAGGAAATCATTTTGATCCCAAGCTTGTGGACATCTTTATCGCATCTTTGAATGAAATAATGGCCATCAAGGACATGTTTTCTTATGAATGAATTTACTTTTTACAAGTCAATTATATCGAAATATGCATCATTTCTTGATGAATTGAATTTGGATTTATTATCAATGCGTACCTCTTGCGGGAATCATAGCATTGAAGACGATGGTCGGTGAGGCGCGTGCATCAAAGAAGGTAGTGGGGCCGTAAATGAACGCCAGGATCGTTCCGGTCACTTCAAGGGAAACGACGATGCAAGGGAGAGATGAAATGAACTCGCACAAGAATCGGCCGGAATTTCAGGCTCAAGTTGAAGGAATAGTTCCCGAGAGCGGCCCGGAAGCTCCTGCCGCACCAAAAATTGAATTGACCCGACGGTCCGAAGCACAGGGCAAAGATGGCGGGGTCTATGGGTTCGTGGGTGAGTTGCGCGATCTTGATACCAAGGATCAGTTCGTGGCCAATATTATTTTGATTGCCGCCATACTCTTGTTTGTTGTTGCTATTTCGTGGGCCGCTCACGCGCCGCTCGATGAAGTTGTGCGCGGTTTTGGCAAGGTCATCCCGTCATCCGATATAAAGCGTGTCCAAAATTTCGAGGGAGGAATTGTCAAAGAGATTCTGGTCCGCGAAGGGGAGCTGGTTTCAAAGGGGCAACTGCTCATCCTGCTGGATCAGATCCAGATGGAATCCAGATTTCGGGAACAGCACTCGGGCTACCTTGATTCGATTCTCGCCATCGCCCGCTTGGAGGCTGAACTGAACGCAAGGGAGGACATGGATTTCCCCGAAGAGATCCTGAAGCAAAAGCCGCACCTCGTCGAGAACCAGCGTCGGCTTTTGCGTTCGCGAAATGACAGTCGCCGCAGCGCATTGAGCGTGCTTGAGTGTGAGCGTGAGCAACGCTCGCAGGAGCTCAAGGAGCTCAGGAGTAGGCTTGATTTTCAGCTGAGAACCCATGCTCTGCTCAAACAGGAAGTGGAGATGATTCGCGAGATGACGGCCAAAGGCGCTGCTTCGGACATGGATCTCCTGCGGGCGCAACGCGAATTCTCCGACCTTTCCGGCCAGATTGCCGATACGCGTATCGCAATCCCCAAGGTGATCGCGGCTGTCGAGGGGGCGAATCACCGCATCGAGGAAGAAAAGGGCAGGCAACGCTCCGCCATATTGGACGAACTCACCGCGATTCGCACGGAAATGGAAGGAGTGCGAGAGACCTTGCCCGCGCTGGAAGACAAAATGGACCGCACGAGTGTCAGGTCGCCGGTGGACGGCACGGTCAAGCGGGTTTTTGTGAGCACGATCGGAGAAGCAGTCGGTGCCGGCAAGGAGATGCTTGAAATCGTGCCGAGAGAAGACTCTCTGTTGGTAGAGGCAAAAGTTTCACCGCGAGATATCGCATTTCTTTATTCCGGTCAGGCTGCCGATGTAAAAATCACGGCGTACGATTTTTCAATCTTCGGGAGCATGCCGGGCATCGTGGAACACATAAGCGCCGATGCCATCACGGACGAGCAGCAAAAACAGAGTTACTACCTCATAAAGGTAAGAACGGAGAAAGCATCCCTTAAAGGGCGGGATGGAGAAGAACTTCCGATCATACCAGGCATGGTGGCGGAGGTGGACGTACTCACCGGAAAGAAGACCGTGTTGGAATATATTCTGAAGCCTATCCTCAAAACAGCGCAAAGCTCGTTACAGGAAAGGTGATGGGACGTACTTACTACGGAGAAAGGGCATGAAAAAAACGATTCTCTTGGTCGAAGATGACCTCCTGTTGCGCAAGGGATTGAAAACCATGATTGAGATGCGGGGCGGCTTCAGTATCGACGCGGATACGGGCAGTGGAAAGGAGGCGCTGAGGCTTTTTGGAATGGTCCACCCGGATATTGTTTTGCTCGACCTGCGACTTCCCGACATCCCCGGCACGGAGGTGCTGCGGCAGTTGAAACAGGCGGCGCCGAAGGTTCCCGTTATCTTGCTGACCATTTGCGAAGAGAACGAACTGCTTTTCCAAGCTCTTGCCCTTGGCGCCAACGCCTATGTGCTCAAGGGGGCAGGGCCGGAGGAATTGTTCCTGGGGATTCACTATTCCCTGAAAAACGAGGTGTTTATAAGCCCGAAATTGGCCAAGATAATTGTCGATGATTATCTTTTGGTCAACCAGCATCGCAAATCCCTTCCTCCTCTGCACAATCTTACGGCACGGGAAAAGCAGATAGTGAGGCTTATTATTGACGGTAAAAAGAGCAAGGAGATTGCCGATATTCTATTCATCAGCATCAAGACCGTGAATAAACACAGATCAAATATTCTCGTGAAACTCGGAATTCACAATCTTTCTGAGCTTCGCCAAAGAAAACTTTACGTATTGGATACTATAATTGACGAAAGTCAGAAAAAAAAATTGAAAAACTAACGCAGAAGAAAATATGAAAAATTTCATATCCGCATAAAAGATTATTTGTTTATGAAAAATTCAAAATCCTTCGGTTCATATTTTTAATAGTGAGCGTGGGATTTTTTATTTGTAGCAAGATTTTTCATTATCGCAAAAAAGTCGCCATCCCCGTAAAGAAGGGGATGGCGACTTTTTTACTACATGGCCCGCCTACCCATGCTGGGCACAAGTACGCGGGGATGACTCTCAGGTTCTTTCGCTACTTTTTTGCAGTGCGGTCTTGGTCTGCCTTTGGTCGGGTCATGTTTTTTTTGTGCCCGATTCAGGCCGGGGCTATGCTTCCGCGTAGGCTTTCAAGGCGAGCAGGCCCTTGCGAATTTCGTCCGCGCCAATGCCCGAATAGGCAAGGCGTACGAAGCGCCGTTTCTCGCCGGGCAGAGGGCGGCCGAAGTGCAGGCGCGTGCAGAGCGAGACGCCCGTCCTGACCAGGACGTCCTCGGCGAAGGCCGCATAGTCGGTGCCGAAGCCCTTGTTCGCCATGAGTTCCGTGACTTCAGGGAAGAGGTAGAAGGTCGCTTCGGGCCTGGGACAGCTCACGCCCGGCATGGAGTTCAGCAAATCAACGGCAATGTCGCGCCGTTCCTTGAGGGTTTCAAGGATGGCTCTGGGACCGGACTGGTCGCCGGTCAGGCCTTCGAGGGCTCCGTGCTGGATGAAATGGTTGGAGCAGGACTCGTCGTTGACGTTGAGCTTGGCGATGATGTCGATGACCGCCTTGGGTCCGATGGCAGCACCCAGGCGCCAGCCCGTCATGGCGAACTTCTTGGAGAAGGTGTAGAGGATGATGCTGCGTGCCCGCATGCCGGGAATGGAGGCCAGCGAGGAGCTTCTTCCGCCGTAGCGGATGTCGAAATAGGCCTCGTCCAGAAGAACTGACAGGTTGTGGCGCATGGCCAGATGGGCCAGGCGTTCGCGCTCCTGCGGCGTGCATTCGGCCCCGAGCGGGTTTTGCAGGTCGTTGATGATGATGGCCCTGGTGCGCGGCGTGACCAGGCTCTCCAGGTAATCGAGGTCGATGTGGAAGCCCGCGTCGTCGCGTACGTAGCGGTAGGGCACGGCGACCCCTCCGTGGTATTCGATCTGGGACTCGTAGATGGGGTAGCCGGGATTGGGGTAGAGGACCTCCTCGCCGGGGTTCATGCAGGCCATGATGAACTTGCCGATGACGGGCTTGCCGCCTGGCTGGATGGCCACATTTTCCATGGAGTAGTCCACGCCCCTGGCCGCGCTCACATCCCCGGCCAGGGCATCGCGCAGTTCCGGGATGCCGGGGCTTGGGCAATAGCCGGTCTTCCCGGCGCGCATGGCGCCGCAGGCGGCGTCCATGACGTTTTGGGGCGTCGGGATGTTCATGTCGCCCAGATGGAAGGGGAAGACCTCGTGGCCGGCGGCCTTGTGCGCGGCTGCGCGGGCGGCCACGGCAAAGGCCGTCTCGGTGCCGAGTCGTGCGATTCTGTCTGCGATGCGCATGGATGACCTCACTTGAGTTTGAAAATTGCTGATTCGATGAAACGCCAGGCAACCGGATAGTCCTCGCCGTGCATGAGCCGGGTGATCTCGTCCTCGATGCTGTCCAGCATGGTTCACACGGCATTGGTCAGGCGCGCATTGGCCTTGAAGGTGCGCCTGATGTCCCCGTGGGCAGGCGAAGTGTCCGATGTCAGATAATCGTTGTACCCGTATCGTCGGAGGTAATGGAGGAGCTTCACGTATTCAAGGTATTGTTTGGTGTCGCAGAAGCAATCCAAGTTCCCCCTGCCATTTTTATAATATTGGCAAAATCGTTGTCTTCTTCAATAAAAAGCGCATATTATTCTTTTAAAAATAAGTATTTACCCTGATTGTGGGTCGAGGATTTTCTCTGCACTGTCACGACGCAAACACGGGACGGAATCGTCTTTCCCGTCATGTCTATCAGGCCACACTGTGCGTCCGTGCGCGCAGGATTGGTGATGAGTCCTGCCATGACCGTCTACGCGTTGAAATCCAAGTTTCAGAATATGCTCCGCCCCGCCTGCCGATTTCTGGCGGATAATGGTGTGACGGCAAATCAGGTCACTGTCTCGGCCACGATCTTGTCTGCGGCTGCGGGCAGTCTTGTCTGGCTTTCCGCAGGGGCACGGTGGACCCTTGCGGTTGTTCCATGCGCCTTGTTCGTGCGGATGGCCCTCAATGCTCTGGACGGGATGCTGGCGCGGGAGCACGGAATGGGGTCCGATGTGGGCGCCATGCTGAACGAATTGGGCGACGTGGTCTCCGACGTGGCGCTGTATCTGCCTCTTGCCGTGGTGCCGGGGTGCTCGGCGCCGTTGGTCGTGATGGCCGTGGTGCTGGCGGCGCTCAGCGAGATGGTCGGGATTCTCGGTGTCCAGTTTGGGGGCGGTCGGCGATATGACGGCCCCATGGGCAAGAGTGATCGTGCTGCGGCCTTTGGTCTGCTCTCGCTGGCCTTTGCGAGCGGGGCGCCGCGAGAGGCCTGGCCTCATGCTGTTATGATCGGGATTGTCATGCTGCTGGTCGTCACGATTTTCCGGAGGGCCGGGAAGGCTTTGCAGGGAGGAGTGGCATGATCGCGCTTCACGCGTTGCCTCCTTCCAGACTCTTCATGATCTCCACACTTGCCGTCCTGGCCGTGGTCACCCTTGGTGTGGCCCTGAAGGATGTACATCGCTCCGGCCAAGACAGGCAACGCAGCGAAGTGCTGGTGCGCACGAGAACATGGTGGCTCATCGTGCTTCCGCTGTTCGGAGCCCTGTCCGCCTCACGGGGTGCCGCGATCAGCTTTTTCTGCATCGTGTCCTATCTGGCATTCAAAGAGTACCTCACGTTCATTACTACCAGAAGGGCCGACCACAGAGTCCTGTTCTGGGCTTACCTCGCCATACCGATCCAGTATTATTTTGCCTATATCTCCTGGTACGGGATGTTTATAATCTTCATTCCGGTCTACTGCTTCCTGCTGCTCCCCGTCAGGATGTTGCTACGCGGGGATACGCAAGGGTTTCTCAAGGCCGTGGGAACGCTGCATTGGGGCCTCATGACCACGGTGTTCAGTCTGAGCCATGCGGCCTTTCTGCTTACCCTTCGCGGCGAGGATGTGGAGGGCGACTACGGAGTCAGTCTGGTTCTGCTCCTCGTCATTCTGACGGAAGCCAATGATATCGCTCAGTTCTGCTGGGGCAAGGGGTTTGGTCACGCCAAGGTGGTGCCTTCGGTCAGTCCGAACAAAACATGGGCGGGTCTGATCGGCGGCGTGGCCACCACGGCGCTGCTGGCGTGCCTGGCTGGCCCTTTTTTCATCTCGATGACGGTGTTGCAGGCGCTGCTGGCAGGGGGGCTGATCGGCATTTCCGGCTTTTTCGGGGACATCTGCGTCTCGGCGATCAAGCGCGACATCGGCATAAAGGACACGGGTAACATGCTGCCCGGTCACGGCGGCATTCTGGACCGGGTGGACAGCCTGACGTTCACGGCCCCGGTCTTCTTCCATTTCATCTACTACACGTATCACTGAGACATGAAAGGCATTCTCAGATTGCTTTGGTTCACCCTGTTCGCCAGTCCCCTGATTTTTTTGATCATGGGGGTGAACGTCAGAAACCGCCAGGGCCTTGGCACAACTTCTCCGTCCATCGTGGTCGCAAATCACAACAGTCACCTCGACGCTCTGGTCCTTATGTCGATGTTCCCCCTGTCCAGTCTGAGAAAAGTGCGTCCGGTGGCCGCGCAGGACTATTTCCTGAGAAACAGGTGGCTGGCCTGGTTCGCCCTGAACGTCATCGGCATCATTCCCTTCATGCGCTTGGCCGAGGGGCGCAGGGATGATCCCTTTGCCGCCTGCTCGGCGGCGCTGACAGGCGGGGAGACTCTTATTTTCTTTCCCGAGGGCAGCAGGGGGGAGCCGGAGCGCATGGCCGAATTCAGGACCGGGATTGCGCACTTGGCCAGACGGCATCCGAATACACCTGTAATCCCCGTCTTTCTGCAGGGAACCGGTAAATCACTGCCCAGGGGCGAATGGGTTCTGGTTCCTGTCATTTGTGACGTTGTCGTCGGGGCCGCGTTGCATTGGGACGGGTGTCGCAAGAGTTTCATGAAACGTCTCGCGGACAGCTTCGAAAGGTTGGCGTCGACAGTGAGCCGCCATGGTGTCGACTGAGGCCTGGCCTGTAGCGGGCACAACAGATTCGGGAGGAGCATTATGGAGTGGATCGAATCCGAAGGAACATTCTCCAGCTGGGATGGCGCTAAGTTGTTCTATCGCAGCTGGCGTTCGTCAGAGACGACTGACAGGGCGCTGATCTTCCTGCATCGCGGGCATGAGCACTCCGGGCGTCTGGCCCGTGCGGTGCAGGAGTTGGGGCTGGGCGATTTCAGCGCCTTTTGCTGGGACTTACGGGGGCATGGCCGATCACCGGGAGACCGGGGACACGCAGAGAACTACTACGATTTGGTCAGAGACTTGGATGCGTTTGTCCGTTTCGTTTGTGTCGAACATGGTATTTCGGCCGAAAATATCGTCATCGTGGCCAACAGCGTGGGCGCGGTCACGGCCTGTGCCTGGGCGCACGACTTCGCGCCGCGAATTCGGGCCCTGGTCCTGCTCGCCCCAGCTTTCCGCATCAGGCTATATGTCCCCATGGCCATGCCGCTGCTGCGCATGCTTCTCAAATTTAAGGAGAAGGCCTTTGTCAGCAGCTACGTGAGCGCGGCCATGCTGACTCACGACTCCGAGCAGCGGCGTCTCTATCGAACAGACCCTCTGATCACGCGTCGCATCTCCGTCAATGTCCTTGTGGAGATGCACGACACGGCCGGTCGGATCATGGACGACGCCGCCGCCATCACCACGCCGACGCTGATTCTCGCGGCGGGGTCGGACTGCGTCGTCGAAGCCGAGGCCCAGAGAAAATTCTACAGAAATCTCGGGGCGACCCGGAAGGAAATGCACGAGTATCCCGGCTTCCATCATGCCCTGCTTCACGAGGCGGGCCGGGATTGCATCATGGAGGATATCCGCGAGTTCGTCATCCGGTCCTTTACGGAGGATGTGGACCGCTCGCTTCTGCTGAACGCACACAAGGGTGGCGCTATGCGCGTGGAGTATGACCTGCTCCGGCAGTCCACGTCAGCTCTAAGGACAGCGTTCTTTTCTATGCAAAAATATGCGTTGCGGGCGCTGGGCAGGCTGAGCCGCGGAATCGCGATCGGTCTGGAGACCGGTTTCGATTCGGGGAGAAGTCTTGATTACGTGTATGAAGACCGCGCCCGTGGCCTCGGCCGCATAGGCCGGGCCATCGACCGCGCCTACCTCGACGCCATCGGCTGGAAAGGCATCCGCATGCGCCGCCGCCATCTGGAAAAACAGCTTCACGTCGTGATGGACAATCTTGAAGCCGCTGCGTCCCAGGTCACGCTTTTGGATGTTGCAACAGGCTGCGGCCGCTATGTCCTGAGCGTCCTCAAGGCGCGGAAGGGCGAAGTCGATGCGACTTTGCGGGATTGGGATGTCGGAAATCTGGAGCAGGGCCGGGCGCTGGCTTCAAGCCTCGGTCTCGGTAGAACGTGTTTCGAACGGGCCGACGCCTTTGACCCGGAGTCGATCCGGGCGGTCATCCCGCGTCCCAATGTGGTCATCGTGTCCGGCCTTTACGAATTATTTCCTGACAATGACCTGGTTCTCGCTTCCCTTACGGCCATCGGCGAGGTGACCGAGCCGGGCGGGTACCTCATCTATACGGGGCAGCCCTGGCATCCACAGCTTGAGGTCATCGCCAGGGTCCTGCCCAATCGTGACGGCGCGTCATGGATCATGCGCCGCCGTTCCCAGGCGGAACTGGACGAGATGGTCAGGTCGGCCGGATTCGAGAAAATCGGTATGGAGATCGACCCATGGGGAATATTCACCGTCTCGACGGCGCGTCGCGCCAGGGACTGACAGAGGCGGCTCTCGTCGCCGCATTCACGTCTGTGCTGTTCATCACGGTGTACGGAGGCTGTTCATGGCTGACTTCGCTGCGCGGCGATGTCGGGTCCGTAGTCTTGGCGTGGGAGCGGATGATTCCTTTCGTGCCCCTCATGATCATTCCGTACATGTCCATAGACCTGTTTTTCGTCATGGCGCCCTTTGTCTGCAAGAGATCTGACGAACGCCGGATGTTCGCCAGGCGCATCGGTTTCGCCATTCTGATCGCGGGTCTGTTTTTTTTGTGCTTCCCGCTGCGGTTCGCCTTCGAACGCCCGGCACCTGACGGATGGCTTGGAGCGATCTTCAGCTTTTTGCACGCGTTCGACCGTCCGTACAACATGTTTCCTTCGCTGCATATCGCGTTGCAAGTCATTCTCGCCGAAGTGTACGCAGCCGCCACCACGGGGTTGCTGCGATTGGCCCTGCTCGCATGGTTCGGTCTGGTCGGATTTTCGACCGTTCTCACCTGGCAGCATCATGTCGTCGATGTCATCGGCGGCTTCGTTCTGGCCGTATTCTGCTGTTACCTTTTTTCGCGTGGTCCGAGGGAACATGGAACCACGAATTATCGTGTAGCGCTTCTCTACGGTATTGGCGCGGTCTTGTTCGGCCAGGCAGCGGCAGCAACGGGGCATCTGCTTCCGGCGTGGCCAGCCGCGGCAATGCTTCTGGTCTGCAGCGCATACTGCGGGCTTTTTCCCAACGTGTATCGCAAGCACGGCGGTCGTTTGCAGCTGTGCTCCCGCATCCTGCTGGCTCCCGTCATTCTCGGCCATTTCGTGTCGCTGGTGTATTACTCCCGTCGGTCCGGTCCATGGAACGAAATACTTCCCGGTCTCTGGATGGGCCGAAGACTGTCTGATGCGCAGGCGCGTCA
The DNA here is from genome assembly GCF_900114595.1 of Desulfomicrobium norvegicum. Classification (NCBI taxonomy): domain Bacteria; kingdom Pseudomonadati; phylum Thermodesulfobacteriota; class Desulfovibrionia; order Desulfovibrionales; family Desulfomicrobiaceae; genus Desulfomicrobium; species Desulfomicrobium norvegicum. Next base: position 74,411 of record NZ_FOTO01000015.1, read on the forward strand.
GGCAATCGGCCTGGGCGTTACCGCAGTTTTGGATCTGACGTCGGAATTCTCCGAGGCTCCTTCCTTTCGGGCCGTACGCTATCTGAATGTGCCCATCCTCGACCTGACCGCCCCGACCAGCGTCCAGTTCGCCGAAGCCGTCTCGTTCATCAAAAACGAAATGGAGCGCGGAACGGTCTATGTGCACTGCAAGGTCGGATATTCGCGCAGCGCTGCGATCATCGGCGGTTATCTCATCGAAAAGGGAGACTGCGGGGATGCCCGTGATGCGGTTGCTCTGTTGCGCGGGAAGAGGCCTGGTCTGGTAGTGCGTGACGAAGTCGTGTCTTTTCTGCAAACGTGTACGGTTCTGGACTGATGTCCGTCAGGCGGAAATGAAAGGAATCCTCGTAATCATCCAGTGTATCATCGCTGCCGGTTTCGCGATCCCGGAAAGGATCGTGATCCCGGTGGTCGGGGTGACACCCGGCGACTGGAACCGGAAATCCTTCTGGCATGAGTCGTGGGGCCTGTCCGGGGTCCACAAGGGCATCGACATCTTCGGCCGCCTGGGGACAGTCGTGACGAGCGCCACGGCGGGCATTGTGCTTTTTGTCGGGAGCATCGCCCGGGGCGGCAACGTGGCCGTGGTGCTGGGGCCGAAATGGCGTCTGCATTATTACGCCCACCTGAACTCCATCACGGCGTTCGCGCTTCGTCTTGTCCCGCGCGGCGGCGAACTGGGAACACTCGGCGATACCGGCAACGCACGCGGCACGCCGCCCCATCTGCACTACTCCGTAGTACGCATTTTTTCCGTCACGTGGGACATCGACGGTTCGACGCAAGGATTCTGGAAGGCGTTTTATCTCGATCCTGATCCATATCTCTTCGGCATACCATGTTTTTTCGCTTCAAGGCCCACAGCAGCTGAGTATCGATGTTTTATCCGACGCAACCGAGAACGAGGATACCGGTAATGAAAAGTCTGAGTAAAATGTGCGCATTCACTCCCTACATCCTGGTGGTGCTCCTCAACGCGATCACCGATCTGGGGCACAAAATCGTCGTTCAGAACACGGTCTTCAAGACCTTTTCGGGAACTGAACAGATCGCACTGACCGCCACAGTGAACGCCCTCCTGCTACTGCCGTTCATTCTTCTTTTCACTCCGGCCGCCTGCATCGCCGACAGGTTCTCCAAGAGCCGGGTCATCAGGATTTCCGCGGCCGCTGCGATCCCTCTGGCAGTGCTGATCGTGATCTTTTACCATGCGGGGCTGTTCTGGCCAGCTTTTCTCATGACATTCTTGCTGGCCGTGCAGAGCGCCTTCTATTCTCCAGCCAAGTATGGCTACATCAAGGAAATGACAGGACAGGAGGGTCTTACACAGGCCAATGCCGCCGTGCAGGCGGTCACCATAGTGGCGATCCTCCTTGGCGCAGTGATTTTTTCCATGTTTTTCGAGGCGTTTTTGCCGGAAACCATGCCCGCTAGTCCGCATGAAATTCTGAGGGCCATCGCTCCGTGCGGTTACATTCTGGTGGCCGGAACCGTCCTGGAAACCATCCTCGCCTTCCGGTTGCCGGAAATCCGTCCTGGAGACCGAGAGGTCGCGATCGACAGCATGAAATACCTCCGGGGAAGGTATCTGCGGGACAACGTGAAGTTGCTCAGGGAAAAGCAGGTCATCTGGCTCTCTATCGTCGGGTTGACCATTTTCTGGTCCGTGAATCAGGTCCTTCTTGCGACCTTTGGGGCTTATCTCAAGGATGTCGCCGGGGAGATGAACACGGTCGTGACCCAAGGCATGCTGGCTCTGGGCGGCTTGGGCATCGTCGTTGGTTCCGTAATGGCGGGCAAGGTGTCGCGCAATTTCATCGAGACCGGCACCATCCCCTTGGGAGCCATGGGCATGACCGTGTGCCTCTTCCTGTTGCCGAACATCGAGAGTCGGGCACTGCTCTGCACGCTCCTTTTCGCTTACGGCGTCTGCGGGGGGCTTCTGGTTGTGCCGCTCAATGCCCTGATCCAATTCTCGGCCCGGGACCGGGAAATGGGGAAAATTCTGGCCGGAAACAATTTTCTCCAGAATATCGGCATGCTGGCCTTTCTGGGGCTGACCCTTGCCATGTCGCTCGCAGGCATTGGCAGCGTGCCTATTTTCTATATTCTCGCAGTAGTCGCTCTGGCCGGCACTATATATACGCTCGGAAAGCTGCCCCAGTCCCTGATGCGGTACCTGCTCTACATTCTGTTCTCCCAACGTTACAGGTTGTCGGTGGTCGGACTCAACAGCCTGCCGGCAGACGGCGGGGTGCTGCTGCTGGGGAATCATGTCAGCTGGATCGACTGGGCGGTGCTGCATCTGGCCGTCCCGCGCCGTTTGCGTTTCGTCATGGAGCGCTCCATCTATGAGCGCTGGTACCTGAAGTGGTTTCTCAGGCGCCTGGGCATGATTCCCATTTCCTCGCGGGGCAGCAAACAAGCCCTGCGGGATGTGGCGGCGGCCCTCAAGGCTGGTGAATGCGTGGTTATCTTCCCCGAAGGCGCCATCAGTCGCAACGGACAACTCGGCGAGTTCAAACGCGGTTTCGAGATTCCGGCCCGCGAGTCGGAATGTGTGATCGTCCCCTTCTATCTGCGCGGTCTCTGGGGCAGCCTGTTTTCCTTCGCCGGTCCGCGACTGCGGGAGACGTCACGCATCCGCGGCATCCGTGACGTGACGGTCTGCTTCGGGCCACCGATGGCCGCAGCGAGCTCGGCTTTGGAAGTCAAGAAAATCGTTTCCAGGCTGTCCATCGCGGCCTGGAAGGAGTATTCTCAAACTTTCGATCCCCTACACATGGCCTGGCTCAAGACAGCCAAGCGGTATCCGGGGCGGCGCGCCGTGGTCGACTCGACGGGGAGCGATATGTCCCAGCGCATGCTTCTGGCCACGTGCATTTTCGCCTCCCGCATGCTGAGAAAAAGGACCGTCGGCCAGAAGAACGTGGGTGTGCTTCTGCCGGCCAGCGTCGGAGGGGTCATCGCCAACATGTCCCTGCTTATGCTCGGCAAGACAGTGGTAAACCTCAACTACACCACGGGGCCGGACACGCTGCCGGGGATTCTCGAGCGGGCGCATATCGGGACCATCGTGACATCCGAGGCGTTTCTCGCCAGACTCCGGGGCAGGGGGATCGACCTGGACGGGATTCTGCGGGACCGTGAGGTGTTTTTCATGGAAACGCTGCGCTCGGGCATCGGCAAGGGCGCTTTTATCGCTACCATGATCGCGTCGCAGGTTCTGCCCGCCTTTGTCCTGCGGCTTCTCTTTTTTCATCGGGTTTGCCTGGAGGATACTGCGGCCATTCTCTTCAGCAGCGGTTCCGAAGGATCACCCAAGGGAGTCATGCTCACTCACGAGAACATCATGGGCAACATCAAGCAGGTGGCCAGCCTGTTCAACGCCCGGGATCATGATGTCTTCCTTGGGACGCTGCCGCTCTTTCACGCTTTTGGCCTCACGGTGACCACGTTCATGCCGCTGATTGAAGGCATACCTGTGGTCTGCCACCCCGATCCCACGGACGCCTACAGGATCGGATGCCTTGCCGCCGAACATCAGGCGACGTTCCTCTGCGCCACCCCGACATTTCTTGGCCTCTACGCCCGCAATCAGAAACTGCACCGTCTCATGTTCTCCTCTCTGCGTCTGGTTGTCGCCGGTGCGGAGAGGCTCAGCGACGAGACACGTCGGGCCTTCAAGGAAAAGTTCGGGTTGGAGATTCATGAAGGCTACGGCACCACGGAGACCACTCCGGTGGCCAGTGTGAATACCGTGGACGTGCTTAACACCAATGGATTCTCGGTGCAGGTGGGCTCGAAGCCGGGGACGGTGGGCCTGCCATTGCCAGGAAGCGCCTTGCGCGTCGTGGATCCGGAAACACTTGAGGATCTGCCCACAGGGGAAGCCGGCCTGATCCTCATTGGCGGCACTCAGATCATGAAGGGATATTTTGATGACGAGACCAGGACAAGGGGCGCCATTGTCGAGCAGGACGGCATCCGTTGGTACAAGAGCGGCGACAAGGGACGTATCGATGAGGACGGCTTTCTTGTAATTATGGACCGTTATTCGCGTTTCGCAAAAATCGGCGGGGAGATGGTCAGCCTGGCTACCGTGGAGGAAGCGTTGCTTCGCGCCGCCCTTGCGGGTGCCGAATGCGTGGCCGTAGCCGTGCGCGACGTGAAAAAAGGGGAACGAATTGTGGCCCTGGTCAGTGGCATGAATGAGCCTGCGGTTCTCAGGAAAACCATGATCGAAAGCGGGACGAATCCGCTCTTAGTCCCTGACAAATTTTATGCCGTTGAGGAAATCCCGAAGCTCGGGACCGGCAAGAAGGATCTTGCAGGCGCAAAAGCAATGGCGCTTGAATTTGCGACTGCGTAAGGGAGAGTTGAGTCGTCGTTCTTTATCAGTCTCTTATTGTTAAGCAATTTTTCAAGTTGCTCGACGTTGCGAAGATGTCTTGACGGAGCGCTCAGGTTTTCTTCTGGCCTTCTTGAAGATGCGAGGTGCATTTGTCCAATTATCGCATTGCTTCCATGGTGCTTCATTTCATATGAAGCGGATGAAGAGTGGCCACGGAGGCTTTAGAGCAGTCCGGTCAGCCAGTACAGCGTGGGCAGTACCACGATCAGAGCCAGGGTGGAGGCGAACCAGCAGGCGTTGGCCAAGTCGATGTCCAGGTCGTAGATGGATGGCGGGATGAGGGCCGTGAAGGCCACTGGCATGGAGGACAGGATGAGCACGACCTTTAGGGGTGCGCCGCCCATGATGCTTCCAAATCCCAGGGCGGCCGCAGCTCCTGTGGCCATAATGGGCATGCACACGAATTTGATGCCCATGATGACCGCGCATTCTCGCAAATACTTGCTCAGGCGTGTGAAGCGCATGGCAAGGCCGATGGAGAAAAGCATCATGAGCGACCCTGTCGGCACGAGGATGCTGTTGAGCAGTGGGAAGAAGGAGGGGCGCTCAAGGCCGGAAAGGTTGAGGATTCCCCCGAGCAGCATGGAGGACAAGGCCACGATGATGAACGGGTCGGTCACGACGCGCCGCAGGCCCGCCATGGCCCCGCCGCCCTGCCTTCCGCCCTCGGCATAGGCCCGGGCCAGGGGGAAGCCGAAGGAGAAATAGACGATCTCTTCGAAGAGCTTGTAGGCCGGGACCAGGGCGAAGGCCGCCTCGCCCAGGAAGGTGTGGCAGACCATGGCCCCGATGGCCCCGATGTTGGTGAAGGAGCCGCAGCAGTAGAAGGCTCCGGTCTGACGTGCGCTCAGGCCCAGGGGCCTGGCCGCGGCCAGGGCCAGGAAGCCGCCGAGCAGGAACACCGAGGCCCCCACGAAGGGCATGGCCACCAGTTCCACGTCCCCCAGGGACAGGTTCCAGATGGCCCCGCAGTAGGTCAGGGGCAAAACCCATAGCAGCGCCGCCTTCTGCAGGCCCACGCGCAGCCGCGGCATGTCGACGGGCAGGTTCAGTCGGCCTGCGTCCACGGCCATGCGCACGAGCCAGCCCAGGCCCAGGCCGGTGACGATGACGGTCAGGGAGAAGAGAACTTTGTCCATGTCGTGTGCTTGCGTCAGCCGCGTTTGCTTCCGCGGAAGGCCACGTCAAAGGCCGTCTCGGTGCCGAGTCGTGCGATTCTGTCTGCTATGCGCATGTGCTCAACTCATTTCAGTTTGATGATTTCAGCTTCCAATCCGTCCAGCGCCGTGCGGTGAAACGCCGTTACCCTCTGCCTCTTGATCTGCCCCGGGTCGGCTGCGAGGGCCGCGAATCGGGCCTGCCGCTCCTAGAATTTCCGCCACGCCTGCTCGCACCCGGGTCTTCCGACCGTTCATTGCGTCTGCCGCGTCCCTTCGACTCCGGTTTTGAATCAGCTCCGGATTTGCCGCGTCCCTTCGATTCCGGTTTTGAATCAGCTCCGGATTTGCCGCGGGCGTCCGGCTTGTCGCTCCTTCTGCCACGCGCACTCGATTCGGGCTTCGCGCCGGTGCCGGATCCACCTTTGGCGTCGGGTTTCTCCTTCCTTGCGCCGCGCGGCTTTGATTTGGAGCCCGAATCCTTTTCGGAGTCTGACTTTTTGGAGCTTCCGGACTTCACGCGCAGTTTGGCGTCCGATTTCTTGGCCACCAGCGCCTTGATTTCCCTCGGGGCGTTCCTCTCGCTCTTCATGTTGCCTGGCCGGTAAAGCACGAAATCGGGAAGGTCGCTGTCTTCCGTGAATCCCTTGACCGCTTCCACGGGAATCTTGTTGCGCAACAGGTTCTCTATGGCCAGCAGGAGATTGTGCTCCTCGGGGCTGACCAGGGACACGGCGATGCCGCTGACACCGGCCCGGCCTGTGCGGCCGATGCGGTGCACGTAATCCTCGGGAGAGTTCGGAATATCGTAATTGACCACGAAGGGCAGGTTGCTGATGTCGAGTCCGCGAGCCGCCACGTCCGTGGCCACGAGGATGTGGATCTTACCGTCCTTGAACTCTTCGAGGGTGCGCTTTCTGAGCGACTGGCTCTTGCTTCCGTGCAGGGCCGCGACGCTGATCCCGTGCGCGGCCAGCTTGTCGGTCAGCCTGTTGGCCCAGGTCCGGGTGCGGGCGAAGACCAGGATGCGGTCCTGGTTCTGCTTTTCGATGAGGTGCAGCAGCAAGGGAAGCTTGTTGTCCTTGTTCACCATGTGCACCTTCTGCACGACCGCTTCTGCCGCGGCAGTGTCGGGCGTGACCTCTATGTATTCCGGCTTGTCCAGCATCCGCGCGGCCAGCGCCTTGATTTGTGGCGTGTAGGTGGCCGAGAAGAGCATGGTCCTGCGGTCCTTGGGCAGAAGGTCCAGGATGGTGTTGATCTCGCCGCTGAATCCGAGGTCGAGCATCCTGTCGGCTTCGTCAAAGACCAGAAATTCGATGGACGCGAGGTTGAGATGCTCCTGGGTGGCAAGGTCGATCAGACGCCCCGGGGTGGCCACCAGGATGTCGATGCCGCGTTGCAGTCGCGCGATTTGGGGTTCGATGCGCACTCCGCCAAAGGCCACGGTACAGCGCAGGGAGACCTTGCGCGCATAGGCCTTGATGCTCTCGCCGACCTGTAGGGCCAGTTCCCGCGTGGGGGTGAGGATCAGGGCGCGGGGGTGGTGGCCGTTGCCGCGCGTCTGTCCCAGAATCTGGACGATGGGCAGGCCGAAGGCATCTGTCTTGCCCGTTCCGGTCTGAGCGCGGGCCAGGATGTCCCGCCCGGAGAGGATGACGGGTATGGCCTGAGCCTGGATGGCGGTGGGGGCTTCATAGCCCTTGTTCTTGACAGCTTTCAGAAGTTCGACCCGCAGGCCAAGTTGATCAAATGACATAATATTCCTTCGACGGTGGGTGATGAAAAAAGTGTGTGGGCGAACCGGGGTGTCCGGAGATTGGATTAAGTCCGAAAAAATGGGATGCGGATTTGAATGCGTTCGCAAGCCATTCTCTAGTCAGTTCCGGCGAGAGTGTCCACTCTGCAAGGAAATGGTAACCGGAGCGGTTTTGCAGGTCTTGAATTTCAGTAATTCCGAACCTTATGAATATATTGCCGCACGAATGCCAACGTGCTACTTGGAAATAAATTTCCACTATGGCTGCTCCGATTTCCTCACGCCCCAATAGTGGCACGAAATCTGGAGCCTTTGAATGAACGCGATCTTTTATACCCGGGAGTGGATCATGGGCGACAAGGGCGGAAAAAAAGACAAAGACAAGATGCAAAAGCAGAAAGAAAGCAAAAACGCTGAAAAGAAAAAAGAAAAACAGGACAAACAGGTTAAGAAAGTTTGATTCTGTTTTAATGCTCTTTTTTCTATTTTGTCATTCATTTAATGGTGTTGGTGAAGATTCAAACGCATGGATCTGCAATGGAGGGGAGAAGTCTCCCCTTCATTGTCTTGAATTTTCATTTTAAGCACTCGACTCGATTCCTTCCCAGGTTTTTGGCGTTATACAATGCCTGATCCGCACGAATCATCAAATCGGACACCGTTTCCGCTTTCAGACGAAGCTCCGCGACTCCTATGCTGGTCGTGATGTGCACGGGCCGAGCATCCTTTGTAAAAAGTTCCATTTTTTCCACTCGGGCACGAATTCTTTCGGCAACCGTGCAAGCCGTTTCCATGTCGGTTTCCATGAGCAGCAAGGCAAACTCTTCGCCACCGATGCGGCCAAAGAGATCGGAAGTCCGCAATTCCTCCTGGCAGGTTTGGGCAAAGGCTTTCAGGGTCGAATCGCCCATGGCGTGTCCGAAGGTGTCGTTCACGGCCTTGAAATGGTCGATATCAAGCATGAGCAGACTCAAGGTGCAGCCATGGCGTTCGCAGCGCTTGATTTCTTTGAGCACGGAATTCAGGAAATGTCGTCGGTTGGCTACGCCGGTCAGGCTGTCGGTGGTGGCCTGGCGTTCGAGTTCGAGGCGCAGGTCCCGGCGTTCGGAAATATCCCGGGTCACGCCGTGGATTTCCATGGCTCCTGTTCTGTCGCTTCTGACGTAGCGCACGATGGCTTCGGTCCAGACGGACGAACCGTCTTTGTGAACCTGTTCGACTTCGCTCGTCAGGTACGTGTTCTCGTCAATTTTACCTGCAAGAAAGTCATCAAGGTTGGCCTTAATGATTTGCTTGAGCCTTTTGGCTTCGCCTGGGGCCAGGGCCGCGTCGAGGGGTTGGCTCATTATCTCTTCCGGGGTGAATCCTCGCAGGCGTTGAACGGAAGGGCTCACGTAGGTGAAGCGCAGCGTGCTCGCATCCAGAATCCAGACGACGTCCTTCATGGTTTCGGTCAGGTTGCGGTAATGGGCCTCTCTTTCGGTCAAGGCGGCCTGCGCCTGTTCGCGGCGTTCAATCTCGACTTGCAGACCTGCATTGGTGAGCCTCAGCTCCTCCTTGTTTTCCTTAACGGTGCGCAGGGATTCTTCCAGTTGCGTGGTCATGGAATTGAAGGCCTTGGAGAACTCTCCCATGAAATCCAGTCGCTGGCTGAAATCGCCGGTCGCGATCATCTGTGTTTGCCAGGTCATGTGCTTGAGGTTCGCTTGTAGCGTCTTCAATGCACCGGCGGTGTAGCCTTTCAAAGGGGTTTTGACGGAGAGGTCGCCGCCGGCGATGGCCATGACGATGCGCCGCAACTCCAGGAGTTCCGCATACAGGTGCGCGAATTCGGAATCGTCGGGAAGATCGGCGGGTATCGGCGGGGGGACCTTTGCCGTCAGGATTTCGCGCAGCAGGGCGCAGTTCTTTTCAGGTTCCAGGCTCACGCAGTCTCCTGTGCCTGTGCGGTGAAGCGGCAGGTCCGGTCTCCGGTGCACCAGCAGTCCACTTCCTTGACCTTGAATTTTTTGCCGGTGAAGCTCTCCATGAGACCGGCGATGAAGCCTTCGTCGTAGACGCAGACTTCGTAGTCCAGTTCAGGGAGTCCCGAACAATCGAGGTCTTCGGACATGGTGATGACGAAGGAGCCCTTCTCTATATCCGCCGATTCAACGCGCATGATGCCAATGCCCAATTCTCGCAGGATTTCCTGCAAGGTTCGCACGAATTCATTCAGATCCGTGATTCCCTGACAGAATTTATTGTAGAACGCCGTGCCCGCCAGCTTGCCTGCCTCATGAAAGAGTGCGTCGGTTTGCGCGGTACCGTAATGACTCTCCAGTACGTCCCGGAAAACGAACTGCATAAGACGGTAAACCTCGATTCGCGTCATGGGCCCAAGATTGGGACGCCCCAGTTCAATGTCGCCGATGAGGTCCCAGGAGAATTTGTATTTACGGTCAGACATGGTTCACCATCGTTGTTAAGATTCAAATATGTCAGACATATCTGTCCGGATGGCGAATATCAAGGAGCTTGTGATTGTGGGCAGAACTGTCGATTCGAACGGCACTGAACTGTTGGCGATATCCTCACGTTTTGGATGGTCAATCACGTGACCGGGGAATGGTTTGTTCAAGCCATGCGGCACTGATTCAAGTCATCATTTGCTTATGCCGATTTGGTCTCACGCAGAATTTGACATTGATTCAGCGAAGATGTGTTTTTGCATCTTCACTGTCCGATCTGAAAATTTTGACGGTTTTGTTAAATAACGTTTCGTTATATTTCAAAAAAAGTAAATCGGGCATCAGTCCGTCGAGTGCATGCGTGCCATTTCCACGAGGCGCCCGAGATCAACGTCCGCGCCAAGCACTCCTCGAAGGGTGCCCGATGCGTCGAGGATGGGAGCGGAAACCGTGAGGCAGTAAGCGTCGGTGGCGGCGGAGCGGTAGAAGTCCGAGACATAGGTTTTGCGCCGTTCCGCAGGGTGGCGGAACCAGGGCCGCTGTGACCAGTCCTTGCCAAGGCCGGTGTCGCCGTAGATTGTGGCCACCTGGCCCACGTTGTCCACGATTTGTCTGCCCTTGGCGTCGGTTACGTAGAGCAGCTCGAAAAGCCCTTGGCTCATGGCGTTGCGCAGGGCGGTTTCCACCGGGCGGCGCTCCATGGCGCTGATGCCGGCGTCACGTACCAGGACTTCAACGGCGCACCGGGCCCGCTCATGGGCGGCGAATCGCAGCCTGCCCACGGCTGCAAGCTGGCTCTCGGACGTTTCGCTGACCTGCCGGGCATGGATGGCCAGGGTTTCGGCCTCGCGAGCCTGGGAAGCGCTGCCGTCTTGCAGCGCGACGAGGCTGTCCTGCACGGCGGCTACGTCTCTCACGATATTCTGGCTTTCGCCGCGCAGATTCGCGGCCAGTGCCCCACCTTCCTCCACGCATGGCCGGGCCACCCGCGCATCCTCCAGGCAGGCGTCCATGGAAGTCTGCATCCGCCCCACAAAGTCTTCCACCCGGCGCACAGCCTCGACCATGGAGGCGACATTCCGGCCGATTTCGTCGTTCTGGTCGTCGACACGAGTGGTGGCGTCCACGGTCTGGTGGGATAGGGTGCGGATTTCGTTGGCGATGACGCCGAATCCTTTTCCCGCCGCTCCGGCATGGGCGGCCTCGATGGTGGCGTTGAGGGCGAGCATGTTGGTGTTGGCGGCAATGTCGCGGATGGCGTGGGCAATGGAGCCGATGCCCTTGATGCGCGTTTCCACCGTGGCCACGAAGCCGAGCAGTTCGGCCATGGCGCCGGAGAGTTCTTTGGCGCGCATCTCGACTTCGCCCAGACGGGATTCCAGGCGGGCCATGTGTTCTATGGCGGCCTGCGCCATCTCGGCCTGACGCGACGCGTGCCCGTTCATGGCATCGGCGCGGTCGGCCACTGCGGCGGTATGCGTCCCGATCACGGCCACCTGCCTGAGCCCATCCTCGGTGGTGGCATTGACCCGCGTCCCCAGAGCGTCCAGGGGGCTGGCCAGCCGCTGCAGGGCAATGGCCCCGGCAACGGCGTCAAGCAACGCGGCATCGGTGCGCGTGTCCGCGCCGGGGGGTGTGCTTGCGGGTGAAGAAACGACCTTGTTCCGTTTGCTTATCCAAAATTGTAAGAATTGCATGGTGTTGCCTCCTGGGGAAAGGAGGAAAGCAAGTGCTGTGCCGGGAGAATGGGAGACGAACCGGGATTTGCAATCTTCAGGGCAAAAAAAGAGTGGTAAAAAAGCAGATCAAGCCTTGAGTCGGTCTTGCCTTGATACCACCCTGGCCATGCAGGCAGGACATCGGAGGTCACGTATCGAAGATTTCCGTCACGGCCTTGTCTTCGTGACGTCAGCCCTGTTTTTTCCAGACGCGGTCCTCCGGAAACAGGTGAAAGCCGGTCGCGATCTCCAGAGGTTTTGCAAGCCAGTCCTGCGTGGTTTCAACCCATCGTACAAAGTGGGGAGTTGCCTTGTGTTCTTCGAAGGCTTCAGCACTTTGATAGACTTCATAGAGGTGGAGAAGGTTCTCGTCATCATGATCCTGAACGATATTGAAAAGCAGGCAATCCGGTTCATTGTTTACTGAGCCACGCCCATCAGCGAGCATTTCTTCAATAAACATCTTTTTGTGCTCCGGCTTGATGTGAACTTTTACGATAACGGCGAACATGCATTTCTCCTTTTGCTGTGTCAAAATGTCACATATGTTTTATGGTACAAGATAATCTGAAGAAGATTACACGAAATGAATAGGTTGCGGCAAGCATTTCGCACTGGAAAATTCATTTGTCTTGCATTTTTAAAGTTTGGATTGCCGCTCATGAAACGTGAATTTCTGTGCGAACATGCTGCCCAAACGCTGACATGGCGGTTCAGGAAGATGTGGCCGGCCGTATGCCGGATGCGCTCAATCAGCCGCGGACGGTTCGATCGCGGCCCTGTTTCTTGGCCTGGTAGAGTGCCGTGTCCGCGCGTTGCAGCAGCGTGTCGGCACTATCGCCGGGAACGTACGAGGCGACCCCTATGCTGATCGTGCAGCGTCCGACCGAACCGAAGTCCGTCTCATGCATACTCTTGCGGATGCGCTCGGACGCTTCCAGGGCATGGTCGGGGTCCGACTCGGGAAAGAGCGCGAGGAATTCCTCGCCACCCCATCGGCCGGCAGTGTCGGTTGTGCGCACCATCCGCGCGAGGATGTTTCCGACCAGCTTGAGCACCCTGTCACCGGCTAGATGGCCGTGCTCGTCGTTGATCATCTTGAAATGGTCCAGGTCCAGCATCGCGATGGAAAGCGGGCGGCCGTAGCGGTGGGCTCGCTGCAACTCTGAATCCAGGCCCTCCATGATCGCCATCCTGTTGGCCAGTCCGGTCAGGGCATCGGTCCGTGATATGCGGGCGAGTTCGTGGTTGTGTCTGCGCAGTTGCCACGCCCACGCCAGCATGAGGGCGATGACGGCGAAGCTTCCGGCCGCGACCCTGGCCAGAAGCCGGTAATCGGTTCCGGCGTGGACGTTTATGGACACGTGCTCATTGGCGATGCGGCCGCGCTCGGTCGGACCGATGGAGGCCACGGCCCGACTCAGGATGTCCCTTAGCCTCGGTTCCTGCCGGGATACGCCGATGCGCAGAATATTTTCGTAATCGGGAAACTTGCCGGCAATTTTCAGGTTGAAGAGCCCTTCCTTGCGGATGGTGTAGGCCGCGACGATGAGAGATCGCATGGTCATGTCCGCCTTCCTGGTCGAGACCATGTCCATGGCTTCAGCCTCGGTTTCCGTGACCAGCACTTTAAGATTGGGGTAGGCCGCGCGGATACGTTCTTCCATGGCCGTCCCGCGCGGGAAGACGATGGTCTCGCCATTCAGTTCGGCCGGGTCGGAGATGAAGGGGTGCTCTTCCCTGGTGATGAACACGTTGGGGTCCGAGAACAACGGTTCGGTGAACAGCAGCCATTCGTCGCGCGTGGGCGTCTGGTTCAGGAAGCTGAGCGCCAGGCACTTCCCCTGGCGTGAGAACTCCAGACTTTCGTCCCAGTCCTTGGTGTGCAGCAATTCGAAGCGAACGCCGGATCGCTCGGAAACCAGCGCGAGCAGATCGGCGGCGATGCCCCGGTATGTACCCTGGCCATCGACCTGCTCGAACGGGGCCCAGTCCGGGTCCACGCACAGGGTGATCGGGCCGAGCGTATCGAGATATTCCCTTTCATTCAGCGAGCTGTCGGAAGCCCGGCCTGCAACCTGTCCGGGAAGCAGCGCCAGGCACAACAGCGTCAAACAGAATGCGGTCCAATGCGGTTTCTTCATTTTGGTCACGTTTGCGAAGTCAATGTAGATGAATGATGGTCGGATGCTTGTACTGCTTGATGTGAACAATTCGTCAGAACGTCACTTCATCAAGACGCGCATGCCATGCTGTCTTGCCTATAGCCGCCAGAAACATCGGCTGGTTCATTCCGCCGGTCCGGCCGGGTCAATCCGGCGCATGCGGATAGATCAAATATTATTGATAATGTCCAGATTAGGAATAGTCACCAGATAGTTGGCGAGGCTGTCGATATGTTTTGGTGAAGAAAGCCGAGGAGCACATGGTGTGGCAAGTCTTGGGGAGACAGGGCTATCTTCGCTTTGGCGGACACACCAACTCCCCCTGACGGGAATGAGAGGCGTGTTCATGAGGAGGCATCGCAAGCACGATCCTGATTTCGAGCGAGAGGCAGTCCGTCTGGTCATCGAAAACGGCGTGGGAATCCGCGAGGCCGCGCGCAGTCCGGGCATGACGTATGGCGTCTTGAAGGGTTGGGTGCAGAAGCGGCGAGAGCATTGAGACGCGGCCGTCGTGGGCGGTCATGCTGCGCAATTCCGAGCTGCGCAAGCCGGCTGAAACTACGCCTCGCGTCTGAACTCCAGGACGAATGTTGCGCCCTGAGTGCTTGCCCCAAGGCCGATACCGGCCCCATGGGCCTTGAGCACGGAGCGGCAGATTTCAAGGCCGAGGCCTGTGCCGCCCGAAGCACGGCGGGTGGTGAAGAACGGCGTGAAGACCTTGTCGCGGTTGGCCTCGGAAATGCCTCGTCCATTGTCTGCGACAGCAAGGCGGATTGAATCCGGCGTCGGCGAAACGGACAGCCGGATTCCGTCCGCTCCGTGCTGCAGGCTGTTCTCGGCGAGATTGCCCAGGACCATTTCCAGCGCGTCCTGGGCGATGGGGAGTTCGGTTTCGCAATCTTCGTCAAAATCCACAGTCAACCCTCGATCCCTGAAGGCGCTGCGCACGGAATCCGCCACGGTGCCCAGCCTGCAACGGCTTCGGCTTGGGGGCATGGCGTCTGCCCGGGCCAGTTCCAGCAGACGGTTGACCAGCAGTTTCATGCGCCGGGTGTCTGCCTGAAGATTGTTCAGGAACAGCCTGCTTTGCTCCGGGTCCATGGTGCCCAAGTGCTCGGTGAGCAGTTCCAGAGCCCCCTGCATGGACGCCAGAGGCGTCTTGAATTCGTGGGAGACATGCCCGGCGAACCGTTTGATGTAGTCGGCGCGTTCGGCCAGGCTTTCGGACATGGTCACGAAACTTTCGGACAGGCGCGCCATCTCCTGCGTGACGGGCCTGGCGATGGGTTGCACGGTGCGGATTTCACCAGTGCGCAGAAGGTCGATTTGCCGCAGCAGTTCGCGAATGGGCCGGGCGATGCCCGATGAGACGAAGAGGCCGAGCAGGACGGTCAGCAGGCTCATGACAAGCATGGCCAGCGCGACTTCGTAGCGCACATCGAACAGACTCTTGAGGATGCTCACGGGCGTGCGCGAAAGGTAGACCACGCCGAGCACGGTCTCACCGTCCAGGACCGGCATGGCCACGAACACCCGCACGTCCGTGCCCCGACTGATGGAGTAGATGGAGGGCCTGGGTTCATCGGAGATCCGCCGGCGGATGACGCTGGCGTATTCGCCGGCCAGGGCCTGCCGCACTTCCGGTACATGGGCCAGGGACAGGCCGGTCTCGGAACGGCCTGCCAGGACCGTACCGCGTTCGTCGAGCAAGCGCATGCCGGCCAGAGTGATTTGCTGGGTTTCGCGCATGATCCGGGCAAAGAGCGATGCAGCCCGCACCAGGTTGGGTGCGGGCGGCGTTTCGGCGGGCTCGGCTTCGGGACGCGGCGGGGCGACGGGATCGTTCAGGCTCAGGCGCGGAGCGATGGGCGTCAGGGGAAGATCGTCCGTGAATTCCCGTGCCTGCTCCAGAACGAGATTGCGCCATGTGGCGGAAAGGACCGCCGCCTGGCTGATGAGTTCCTGCTCCGTCTCGCGGACCAGCACGTTTTCGAACGTCCGGAACACATGGATGGCCCCGATCGGCAGGGCCAGTACCGAGAGCATGACGGCAAGAAGGATGGTGCGCAGGCGATACAGGCG
Organism: Desulfomicrobium norvegicum; assembly: GCF_900114595.1. Taxonomy (NCBI): domain Bacteria; kingdom Pseudomonadati; phylum Thermodesulfobacteriota; class Desulfovibrionia; order Desulfovibrionales; family Desulfomicrobiaceae; genus Desulfomicrobium; species Desulfomicrobium norvegicum. Next base: position 90,198 of record NZ_FOTO01000015.1, read on the forward strand.
TTTCATGGCGGTCAGACCCGGGTCAGGGTGTATCCGACGCCGTGCAGGGTTTCGATCAGGCCGGGGGAACCCGCATCCGCGAATTTCCGGCGGATGTGCCGGATATGGCTGTCGATGGTGCGGTCGCTGACCACGGTTTCCGGTCCGTAGGCAACATCCATGATCGTGTCGCGGCTGAAGACGCGGCCGGGCTGGCGGATCAGCATTTCGAGGATGGCGAATTCCGTAGCCGTCAGCCTGACGGGCCGCGTGTCCCAGGTGACCGTGCGCCGTGCGGGACACACTTCGAGGGGCCCGTGGCGCAGCACTTCCTGCTCGGGCGCGGCCTTGCCCATGGACCGTTTCAGGATGACGCCGACCCGGGCGACAAGTTCGCGCGGGCTGAAGGGCTTGGTCACGTAGTCGTCGCCGCCGATCTCCAGACCGAGCACTCGGTCGATTTCCTCGTCACGGGAGGAAAGGAAGAGGATGGGCACATCGGAAGTCCTGCGGATGACGCGGCAGACCTCGAGGCCGTCCATTTCCGGCATGTTGATGTCCAGCACCATCAAATCCGGCCTCCGCGCGGCGAAGGCTTCCAAGGCCTGGCGCCCGTCCCGGGCCAGGGTGACCCGCATGCCGGCCTTGCCCAGGGCGAAGCTGATGATTTCGAGAATGTGCTGGTCGTCGTCGGCAACGAGAATGTGTTTTGTCATGAATCCTCCGGTCATGCAGAGTTCCTGTCGCTAGCGTGTTTCGCGCCGGAAGGGAATCGGTGCCGGAGAAGATCCGGCACCGTCCATATCACTCCTTCGCCTCTTCGAAGCTGAAGGTTTTCGGCGGTTCGGTCTTGGCTGTTAGGGCATACCAGTCGAAACGGCGGGTGCCGAGCATGATCGCGCTCAGCACGGCGAAAAGCAGGAGGCTCCCCATGACGAGGGCGTGATCCTCGGCTTGCAGAATGATGTAAAGCAGGGCGTAGAGCGCACTCAACCCCGAACCCAGCACCAGCCCGTGCCGCCTGCTGCGCAGGATGGCTCCGAAGTAAGCCGTCAACAGGCCGGTACAGGCAAGGGAAGCGCATACGTACGCCCACAGGAAGCTGATGTGTTCGGACAGGGCGATGAGCAGCAGATAGAAAATGAGCAGGGCCACGCCGACAAAGGTGTACTGCACCGGATGCAGCGGCAGTTTCTTCAGAAGTTCGAAGAGCGTCATGCAACTGAAGGTCAGCAGCAGAAAAAGCAGGGCGTATTTGATGCTGCGCTCGGATTGCTGATACACGTCGACGGGCTGCACGAAATTGACGCCCACCGTGCGTTGCATCAGGTTTCTGCCGTCGCCGTTGTGCAGGCCGGCGAGCGCTTCGGCCGTGTTGCCGGAAAAGGCCGAGGAACGCCAACGCGACGAAAAGCCCTTGTCATCGATGTCGCGAGTCTCCGGCAGCATGTCCCCGAAAAATCCCGGATGGGCCCAGTCAGCCGACAGGCGGATGTCCATGGTTTCGGCCAGCAGCGCGAACTGCATGGATTTCATGCCTTGCAGATCCATGTCGAAGGCAAATGGGATGGTCTCGCCGCGCTGCGTGTCCAGCCTGGGCACCTTGACGTGCATTCCGTTGGTGTATTTGGGCGTGTCGCTGCCGGGTTTGAATTCAAGCTCCTGCCCCATCCACTGCAGCGGGCCGCTCCGGACAATGCCGCGCTGGTCCGAAACGAGCACACTGACCTGCGGCGTTCCCCATTCGATGCGCTTTTCCGGGTTCTCCGAGACAATGTCGAGCAGGGGTTGGGTGTCGAATTCCCCCTTGAAACGTGCCGCACCCGAATAGACCGGCACCTCGTAAATCCCTCTGTAGCGAACGGTTGTCTCCAGTTCGGAGGCCGCCTCCAGGGTCTTGGGCAACAGATAGGCCGTGCTGTGACTGACCTGCTGACGGGTGACCACGCGCTTGCTTCCGTCGTTGATGACTTCGCTGACCATCCAGATCATCTGGTATGGCACTGCCAGGATCGGCCCACCCAGAGTCTGCGCCCCCGGCCAACTGCGTTCGATGCTGGAGTAGGCCCGCAACCTCCAGCCCTCCCTCTCGGAGATGAGCGAGTCAAGCATCATCTGAGGGATCATGAGCAGGATGATAAGCAGGGCAATGAATCCGATTTTGTACAGGAAATGGTTTCGCATGACGTTCTCCTTCCGTTGTGGTGCTGGTGTCATGGAAGAAGTATCCGTTCCTTGTGCAGATGAAGGCAGCGGCTTGTGGAATGTGCGTGCAGAATTGTGCAGATTGTGTGCAGGCCAGATCCGTGAGGGGGGATATTATCTGCAAACAGTCAGTTGTCGGTAATCGGCCTCACAAGAGAACATGTCTGGATTTGTATGCTTTGGGCCAGAGAAGGTGGTGTTTTGGGCGGCGTTATCAAGGTGATTATCCATTGCGGTTGGCCACGTCTGACAGCAAGGTCCGGCTTTGCACGAAGGTTCAGAATGTTACGAGCAGGTCATAATGACACGCGCCTCCATCGTGGTACCGTCGCTTCGTGTAGGGATTGACATGTAAATCCAGATGTGGGGGTACCAGTTGTCCTGAAGGGTACCGCAGAAAAAAGTGGTGTTGTTTCAGGCTGATCGCTGGCGTATGGCCTGTGGGATGAACCCGATCAACAACGTCCATGACACACTCTTCAGGCAAACCATGAGTCACAAGGACGTGGCTGCGGACTTTCTTCGCAACTACCTGCCCGAAAACGTGACCAGACATTTGCTTTTGGACACTCTGTCCATTGGCAAGGACACCTTCGTAGGTGGGGATCAACGAGAGCATTATTCAGACATGCTTTACTCGGTTCGGCTTGCGGGCGGGAAATCTGCGTACGTGTACCTGCTTTTTGAACACAAGAGCAGCCCCGACCGTTTTGTCGCGCTGCAACTGTTGCGCTACATGCTCGAAATCTGGGAGCTTCATCGCAAGCAGAACAAGGGCGCAAAGACCTTGCCGCTCATCCTTCCCATAGTCGTCTATCATGGCCGTACCCGCAGGCAGGCCGTCAGACTTCTGGAACTCATGGGCCTGCCGGATTCGGATCTTGGTCGATACGTGCCGGATTTCGATCAGGCCTTTTATGATTTTTCTCCAGACTCGGAGGAAGAGATCAAGGGAGCCATCCTCTTGCGCCTCGCGCTGACGTGCCTGAGGGCCAAGAACAATCCGACCGTTGAGCGACATGTGCGTGAGATCTTCCGGATGTTGCGCGAACTTGGAGATGACGCGCCTTCGCTGCAATGGCTGACGACCATTGCAGGATACGTGTTTCAGACCATGGACATCGACCGTGACGTCATGCACACTATCGTCAGAGAAACTCTCGGACCGGGAAAGGAGGAAGCAGTCATGACAATCGCGGAACGTTTACGCAGCGAAGGTCGGACGGAAGGTCGGATGCAGGGACGGACGGAAGGTCGGATGCAGGGACGGACGGAAGGTCGGATGCAGGGACGGACGGAAGGCGAAGTTCTGGGACGGTACGCGGTTCTTCAGCGCCAACTCACCAAACGCTTCGGCCTGAGCATCCTGGACCTCCGCACCCAGGAGCGTCTGCGCACCGCCACGGCCGGTCAACTCGATCTCTGGGCCGAACGCATCCTGGACGCAAGGACAATCGAGGATGTGTTCCGCGAATACTAGGCCTTTCCGCATACAGATGATTGTCATTGATGCCTTATCTATCTCTATATAACGTTTAACGTATCAACGTATCGGTTCAGAGCTTCCGTCAGCAGATCCACTGAGGATCAAGGCAAATGGGAGCAGCATAGGGGCAAATCTGCCGTTTGCTTTTGTCGATGGCATGTATAGTAAATTTTATTGCTAGATATTTCCTGATTCTTCTAATTACAAGTTCGATTGGTGGCTGGCATTAACTCGATCGAAAATCAAAACTCCAGTACACCAGTATCCCCAATAAAACTCACCGTCGAAACCTCTCTCTTCCCAGTCTGCAGAATTTCTGCCTTGTAAGACCCTTTCTTGATCTCAACCTCTTTGCTCTGCCCCTCTCTGATCTCCATATGGACAACTCGGCGGATGGTGTAGTTGTGTTTTCTCGGACTGAAGTTGGAGGACGTCGGCATCCACATGACCGCACATAGCTACTCCAAATTTTCGGTCTATCTAAAATCGTGTGAGTATGGATACTTATTTAGTCGATCCTGAAAAACTGTTAAAACGCCACGTCAGGCACAAACCTGTAGCGGCTGAACATTAGGTCGAAGTACGTGTCCAAGGAATTTGAGGC
>NZ_FOTO01000006.1:0-248983 GCF_900114595.1 Desulfomicrobium norvegicum
CGAATTGGGCATGGGCACCTCCTGAAAAGGAGTATGCCCGATTTATCCAGCGCCGCATCCGCTGCGAATTTTCCACCGAGTCTGACGCCGTTGGGACTGGTCAGTTTGTTCCGGAATCGGTGGTCAGTTTGTCGTGGAATCCGTGGTCAGTTTCCCATGGAATCGGTGGTCAGTTTCCGCCGGAATCCGTGGTCAGTTTGGACCGGAATACGCACTCATTACTTTCAGCGCAACATGTACAATTCCAAGGCTGCGCTATGTGCTTGCAGCGATTCAATAAATTCTAAAGGGAGGATTTTTTATGTACCGAAAAATGACTGTCTTTTTTATTGGAATGGCGCTGCTCTTGTTTACAGCAAGCGCTCAAGCCGCAGTGTCTTTCGAATTTACAATTGACGAGGGGACACCCGCAAATGGCGGATCTACTTGGTCACCGTATGCGGAGTTTAACATAAATTTTAGCGATAGTTTTCAAGGAGTGACGGAGACTTTTGGATATTGTGCAAAATTTGACGAAAATATTTATCTCAACAATGAATACGGATTTACAAGCGAGGGGATTTCAACACTTGGAGAATACCGAGCGGCTTGGCTGATGGAAGAGTACGCTTTTAAATCAGGCGGTTATAAAGGTTTAAGCGACAACGACAGTAACACGATCACGGCGTTGCAGGCCTCGATATGGAAACTGCTGGGCACAGAAAATCAGTGGACCCCAATCACCAAACCTGAAAGCGTCCAAACTCTTTATGATGAGATGATATCCTTAGCCGAATCCAAATCACTCGCCGAGCTAACGAGCCTAGGCCTTGGCCTGAACTATCAGATTCTCATGCCGAATCTTCGACTGCCTAATACGACCGGCAACTTCCAAGACCTGATCGTCCGCACCAATGCCGTTCCCATCCCCGGCGCAGCCATGCTGCTCGCTCCGGTGCTCCTCGGCCTGGTCGGCATCCGCAGAAAATTCGCTGCATAGACGGCACCACTGCGCAAAAGGCGGAGCCACACTCCGCCTTTTCACTGCCCCAGCGCCAGCAATCTGAATTACAAGCCTACCCCAAGTTTTCGCGGCCTCCATCCCCGCCTCGATCGCTGCCTCTATCGCTGCCTCAGTCGTTGCCTCAGTCGTTGCCTCCATCCCCGCCTCCATCGCTGCCTCTATCGCTGCCTCCGTCGCTCTCCCGTCACTGCCTCTATCGCTGCCTCAGTCGCTGCCTCAGTCGTTGCCTCTATCGCTGCCTCTATCGCTGCCTCAGTCGCTCTCCCGTCGCTCTCCCATCGCTACCTCCATCCCAGCCTTTCCCACCACCTTGACTTCATCCACACCCAGGCTGCATGCATGATGACAACCATTCTCACGTGAACCGAAACGAGGAAGTTGCACATGAAAGAAACGACAATCCTTCTGGCGGTTTTGATGCTACTTGCGATCTGCCCTATCGAGGCCGGGAGCGCGTCGCAAAAGGCGATGGAGGCGTTTGAGGACGTTTGCCTGCGTACGGATGAATACGGCTGTTACGTCAATCACAAATATGGATACGCCCTGGCCTGGCCGAAGCGGTTGCTCAGGCCCTTGGGCGAGTCGGATGCAGGAGACGGTCAGATATTCGCATCAGCGGACGGCCTGGCCGAGCTGCGCTGCTGGGGGAGCTTGAACGATCCGCCGCAAGAGACGGTCTCCGCGGCCATGGCCCAAGCCCTGGCCGCGCCGGGGAGACAGGTGACCTACAAACATTTGGGCAAGGGATTTTTTGTACTTTCCGGCTACGCGGACGGCAGAATCTTCTATCGCAGATCAATCATGGCCCATGGAACGCAGGCCACCTTCGAACTCACCTACGAAACATCGCTCAAGAAAGTCTTCGATCCAGTGATCCGGGACATCTCCACAGGCTTCATCATCGATCCAGCCTTTGGACTGCGCTAAAAAATTGAAATTTGAGGCAGGATGGAAGCAGGGCGCAACCCAATGACACGCCGGCTCCCAGCCCCAACGGGGCGAACGGTGACAGCCCAGGGCAACGCCCTGGGAACAAGGTTCAAATGAAATCCAGCCCTGAAGGGGCGGAACACCTGGCCGGGCCAATGATTGTAATCTGGCAAAGAGTTGCGCCCTTTCAGGGCTTGGAAATTTGGAGCTCCCAGCCCCAACGGGGCGAAGGGTGATAGCCCAGGGCAACGCCCTGGGAACAAGGTTCAAATGAAATCCAGCCCTGAAGGGGCGGAACACCTGGCCGGGCTGATGATTGTGATCTGGCAAAGAGTTGCGCCCTTTCAGGGCTTGGATATTTGGAGGACCTGATACCCAGGGCGTTGCCCCGGGCTATCACATGATGCCCCGTTGGGGCTGTGCGTTTCACCCCGATTCCCCGCCTTTCCCAATCACCAATGAAGATATTTGCCTTCTCCTCCGGCGCGACCGCCTCACATGCGATTTCTGTTCGTCGAGCCAGGGTCTTGCCTGCGGCTTCCTTCAGATTCCACCTCGCGATGGACACCCTTGCCGTCCGGCTACCGCTTCCCCCTGTCGGGTGCGTAGAGGGCTTCACACCTCCAAATGAGTGCGCCCTGCCGGGCGCACCAATAAAAAAGCCGGAAGGGACTGATCCATTCCGGCCGTGAGGACGATGAGGTAAGATTTTGGGATGAAGAAGGTGTGCTAGGAAATCTGTCTGCGACGAATACCCACGATGCCGAGCAGGCCAGCGCCGAGGAGGAGGGCGGCGGCGGGGACGGGGACGGATTGGACAGGCGAAATACCAAAAGCGTATGTACCACCAAAATCCCCAGTAACAGTCCCTGTTATTGCGATAAAATATTTAGCTGCAGGCAACGAGGACATAATCAACTTTTCAGTATCTGTGAGAGACCCAACAGATCCACCCTCTGCATAATTTAAAGTCGCTGAAAAACCATCAATCCAAGATACTTCTGTAAGACCGAAAGAGAAATTAAAAGGGTTCGCAGATCCATAAACATCAGAACCACTCAATTCAAAATTATAAATATGATTAATCGTATTACCAATATTTTGTTGTACGGTCGCAACATACTCTAATCCATTTGTTAATATACCGTAATCCTTATCCCAAGTCTCTTCACTTGAACTTGGCAAGGGGTTTAAATTAACGGCCGCAAATGCAAAATTACAAACCATCAACAACCCAATCGTCAGCAAAGCAACCTTTTTCATCTTCTACCTCATTGTGAATATTTTGGTGACTCGTCTTCGGGCCTTTCAAAGTTGATCAGCCCTAGGAAAAATCATGCCAATCCATAAAAAACACTAACATTCAATAAGTTGCAACCAATTATCGTGACAAGACAGCAAGCATTCCTCGCACCGTCCAGCCGCATGAGACACCCCTTTAAGCAGCCCTTTTGCGCTCAAGCTGCCGAACTTCAAGGCATAGCCGCCAGCTCGGTCTTGCGAGCCCGTTAAAAGGTCTCCGGGCAGTCCGAAACGGTCGGACCTACCGAGGCCATGGCCTTGCATTAAAAAAGGCGGGACCAACCCGCCTTTGCAGATGCACGGAAACGAAAAAATCCAGGACGTGCATAAGCGGCCTGGATTTTTTTGTTGGCGAAGCTGTTCGCCGTTTTTAAGCAGCCTGTTAGGCCATGAACTTCTTCCGCACTCCGACCATGCCGATCAGGGCGCTGCCCAGGAGCAGGGCTGCTCCGGGGATGGGGGTCGCTTATCGACAACTGACCGTTTACACAAAATTTTTTACACCCCCAATCGTGATCGACAAGGCACTTTACCTCTGTCGCTGCCGCCATGAGCTATCCCCGCCTTTACCCTGCCTCCACCATTCACCATTCACTACTCACTATCCACCAACCAAGAAACACACCGCGCCGCCGTCAGCCCGTCCCACAGTTCCGGACGCTGCGGTGCGCGGTCATTTTGCAATGCGGTGTGGAATTCCTCGCGTATGCGGTCCACGTTGTTGCCCACCAGCACGCTGGCCCCGCCGTGTTCCTTCAGGGTCACGGGGCGTTCGGTGTTCCAGCGCAGGGTCAGGCAGGGCGTTCCCAGTACGCAGCATTCCTCCTGAAGGCCGCCGCTGTCCGTCAGCATGATGCTGGCCTGCATGTTGAGGCGGAGCATTTCGTGGTATCCGATGGGATGCAGCAGGACCAGGTTTGCGCAGGCCACGGCTTTTTCCCATAGCCCGAAGTTTTCCAGCATCTTCCTGGCTCGCGGGTGGATCGGCCAGATGAGCGGCATTCTGGGGGCGACTTCGCCCGTGAGAAAGTTCAAGATGGGCCCCAGTACCTCTTTTTGGTCCACGTTGGAGGGGCGGTGCATGGTCAGGAGCGCGAAGTCTCCGGACAAGTCCACTGCGGGGGATTCCTTCTCTGGCAGGAGCAGGTTCTCGCGCAGAATGTCTTCCATTAAGAGCTGCGCGGCCTTGTCGCGGTTGGCTTCCAGGGTGTCGATCATGATGTTGCCGACAAAGCGGATCTTCTCCTCGGGGACGCCTTCTGCCCGCAAGTTATGGCCGGAAATGGCGTCTGGGGTCAGCAGCAGATCGCTCAGACGGTCAGTGACCAAGCGATTGATCTCCTCGGGCATGGTCATGTCGCCGCTGCGCAGACCGGCCTCGATATGGCAGACCTTGACGCACAGTTTCTTGGCCGCCACCGAGCAAGCCAGTGTGGCGTTAACATCCCCCACCACCACGACCCAGTCGGGCTTCTCCTGGATGAGCACCTTTTCAAAGGCGATCATGGTCTGGCCGACCTGTTCGGCATGAGAGCCGGAACCGATCTCAAGGTTGATATCCGGGTCCGGAATGCCGAGGCTGTGAAAGAAGCCTTCGGACATGCGTACGTCGTAGTGCTGGCCGGTGTGAACGAGGATGTGTTCGATGAGCCTGTCTGGATCGGCGGAATTATGCGCGCTTATGGCCTTCGCGAAGGGCGCGATTTTCATGAAATTGGGGCGAGCGCCCACCACGGAAATAATCTTCATCGAATGTCACCTTTGGCGCATTGCGCCGGAAATTTACAATGAGTGAACAGTGAATGGTGAGCGGCTAACTATTTCTTTCCATTCACTAATCACCAGTCACCAATCACCATTCTCAACTTACGGCCTCCGCTGAAACCGTCACACCATCACCCCGCGCGACCTCTTCCAGCACCCCCAAATACGCCATCGCCAGCACCTCCCGGTCAAACCGCCGCGCCACAAACTCCGCGCCCCGGTCGCCAAGCGCCGCCGCCAACTCCGGTTCCCGCGCCAGTCTCAGCACCGCCTCGGCCAGCTCCTGGTCGTTCTCCGGCTCAATGCACAGGCCGCAGCCCCCCTCTTCCAGCAGCTCGCGACTCTCGCCTTCCACGCCCAGGATGATGGGGCGTTTCATGGCCATGGCCTCAAAAATCTTGGACGGGAGCACGGTCTTGAAAAGCTCCGACTTGATGAGCAGCACCAGGCAGGCATCGCTTGCGGCCAAAAACTCGGGCATGCGCTCCTTGGGTTGCTGCCCGAGCATGATCACGTTGGGCAGGCCCAGGGCCTCCTTTTCGCTCAGCAGCTTTTCCCGCTCGGCCCCATCGCCCACCAGCAAAAAGCGGATATTCGGCTCGTTCTCCAGGCGCTTCGCCGCCCTCATGATGGTTCCCAGGCCGTGGGCCATGCCGTGGGTGCCGATATAGGAGGCCAGAAACACGTCCGCGCCCAGTCCCAATTCCTTGCGCGCCTCGTTCATGCTTTCGCCCGGACTGTAGCGCTCCAGATCCGCGCCGTTGGTCACGACGCTGATTTTGCCGCCCGCGATGCCCCGGCCCATGATGTGGCGCTTGAAGGCGTTGGTCAGTGAAATTATGTGGTCGGCCTTGCGGTACAGGAAGCTCTCAATCCCTTCGAGGGCCTTGATCACCCGACGATTCTTTATGGCACCCACGGCGATGATGGATTCGGGCCACAGGTCGCGGATCTCCAGCACCCAGGGGCAGCCCTTGAAGCGGGACACGAAATACCCGCCCATGCCGCAGAAGAACTGGGGCGAGGTCGAGACAACAAGATCCACGTCCTTCACCCGCCAGCACTGCGCCATGGCCGAGAGCATGAAGGACACGTAGTTGGCCGTGCGCTTCACAAAGCCCTTGTTCGCGCTCAAATAGGTGCCCACCCTGAGTACCCGGATGCCGTCCTTCTCTTCCCAAGCATGAACCGAGTTCTTGAAGCCCGGATAGACCACGCCCCCCGGATGACTCGGATGGCAGGTCAGGACCGTGACCTTGTGCCCGGCCCGCACCCAGCGCTTGGCGTTCTCATAGGTGCGCGAGGCCGGGGCGTTCACCTCGGGCGGAAAATAGTGGCAGAGAAACAGAATATGCACGCGTCAGCTCTCCTTGGTCATGACAAAACCGCCAGTCCAGGGCAGGACAGCCCTCTGGCGCACGCAAAGCACGAAGCACGGCAATGGCTGCCCAAATCGCGGACAATACCAGCCCCGCTCAAGTTCCAGATCGCCCTGCGCCGATGTAACGCAAAGGCCCTCCTTCCCCAGCTTCAGGGTCACGAGTCCGCCCGGGCCAGACTCCACAGTCCAGTCCGGGTGGACGTGCAAGCGCAGTTCCAACACGTGCTCGCCCTGCCCTTCCACCTGATCCCGAATCTCGATGCGGCCGCCGGACCAGACAATGCGCCGCCTATGTATCGGCTTGCCCGGAAGGCGCTTGTAGCCATCGTGAGCCCCTTCGAAAATCAGCGCGCCGTCGTCATCCCTCGCCTCCGCAAAGAGCGGCCTTGCGCGGCGGGCCACCCGGTGCGCCCCCCACACTTCGGACTGATTCACTCCGTCGATGGCCAGCGTGTTATGACCCAAGCTACCCCGGTTGTACTGCCGGATTTCCCCGTCCACATACTGGCTGCACCCGGAATCCACGATGACCCGCCGCCCGTTCAAGGACAGTTCAAAGCTCAAGGTGTCGCAGTGCGCGTGCCCCGGCTGATAGTCCGGGCCGATCGGACCGCAGTCCACGACCAGCATGTCACCGGGCATCGGTTCAAGCCGGAAATATCCGCTTGCGGGAAAGGGCAGAACACGCGCCATCGGCTGCGCCATTGGCTCCCCTCCAAGCCGCTCATGATAATCCCGAAGCTGCGCGAAATCAGGCTCGATGCCGAGCGCCGCGTCATTGAACAGGGCAATGCCGCCATCAGGATGGGTCAGGCCCCCGGCAAAGCAAAGCATGGCCGGGATCACGCGTTCCAGTTCCCGCGCAAGCTCAGTCAGCTCCGACAACCCGCTGCCCCGGCACAGATTCAAGAGGTCCAGGCAGTCCTCCAGGATCATGCAGTGATACATGGGGCTGCGCTCAAAATGCCCGCCGTCGGACAGAACCTGTTCGGCCAGCTCTTCGGACACAATGCGCAGACCAAGGCTGAGCCAGCGCCGGGCTTCCGGGCCGTCGAAAAAAATCCCGGCAAAGATCAGGGCCTTGGCATTCTTGAAATAGTGGTTGGCCAGCAGATGGTATTCGATGTTCTTTGAGAGCCAGCGGGCCTGCAGGGCTAGGCTGTCCAGCCACGATGCAGGAAGGGACGGAGCGCCGGGCGACAGGAAAAACTTGATCCAGTTGACCAGCCGCAGCGACACGGGAAACGGCTCCCACGCATCCGCCCTGCCCTGCGGGTTGGCCGCTATCCAGCTCTCGATCAGCCCCGGCCCGTTAGTGCGACCCGGCTCATGCAGATAGTCGAAATAGTGCTGATTGTAGCGCCAGAGCTTGTCCTGTTCCATGCTCGCCCAATCAAAACGGGCGGGATCGAAGCTCTTGCGCACGCCGATGAAGGTCATGGCCCATGGCTCGCCGCCGCAGTCGCGCGGCAATGGAGGCGTCAGGGACAGGCCCGGCCTTGGCGAAAGGCCGGACGGCGGCCGCACCCGCGACTTCGGCCCCAGCCTGCGCAGCAGCTGATAGGCGATCTGGCGCGGCGTCAGGTGGGAGATGGTGCGCAGGAGGCGAAGTTGGGTGAACAGCACGATTACACACGGATGAAGTTAAAAATCGGAAATAATGGATTTTTCATATAAGTTTGAACTATGGTCTCACGCCTGAAGCTTTTTCCAACAAAAACAGCCTCGTCTCTTCAAAAAATTTGTAGTCATCAGGGATGGAAATGACGCGATCCAGTCGGCGATAAAACTCGGCCTTTTCAATTTCACTGCTCAAATTCCTTTCAGCCAATTCTAGCAGCGCATAATCCTCGCACCCTTCACGCCACGCTTCCCAGCGTTTACTCGAGATGATCGTATTGTTTCCTTCGTAAATGACGGAATAATCAGGTCGCGCGCCGTCAATATCGTTCCAGGCGGTTCCTTCGCGTCCAGTATCCGCATACGCCCAAAAACCGATCCCGGTTGCACCACGACGAAATGCCCTCCAAGCCATCAAACGATAGCCCTGCATCGGACTCGCTGTTTTCTCGCCAGAAACACCGTAAACCCATAGCTCCCTGCCAAGAGACTGCACATACCGCGCATCTTCGGATAACAGATCATTCTCTTCAATCTGTATAACGTCGCACGCTTGAGCCAAAGAATAGAAATCAGATTTTGAAAGTCTACTGATACGGTCGATGGTCGTATAGGTGCGCAATTTAGAATCAATATTTTTGAGCACTGCAGCAAAATTAAGTATCATTTCAACGTGTTGTGAATTTTGTGGCTCATCAACTGGATAAAAGAGAATCCGCTCTGGTTCATATCCGTTTTTAACGAAACGATCTCTCATGCTAACTATCCATCTTTTAAGATTTGCATTCCACCGTGGCTTGTCAGCATAATCACCGAATTTTTCAAGATTTTTTTCATCACGCAAGTGAAGAAACAGTAAAACGTGTCTTTTGTTTTTCAGGAGGGAAAGAGCCTTGTCGAATTTAAGCACATCTTGGAGCGAAAGGGATTGCGTCAGCTTTTGAGGCCATGGGATCTGATTCGGGTGGATGATCCCGATATTGACGTGATGCTTCTGCAAATCTTCAAGCGCCTTTTCAGGCATATCCTTAACGGGACGCCACGATAAATATGCCCATGCGTTGGAGTACGGTAGATTGCCATCGTGGATGGATGCTCCAAAGACATGAACCTTGAATGGAATAGTAATTACTGGCGCTACGAAATCAGGAATCAGCTGAAACGAACCAGAATAGGTACCGGGAGGTACATTTCCCTTAGCGGCAAGGATGATCTGCCGGGCTACTCCAGGCTTTAATGAAAGTTGACCAGCGACAGGCAAAAGAGGGTCGCAGAGCAAGATTCCTGATTTTGTGGTAACGGGCAGGCAATCAAAGACTGAAATTTCAGGTGCAGTTACGGAAGGACTTTCATCCCAAATGACAGCAAAATCAGTCTTAGTTACCTTATCCAACGTCGAAACAATATTTACGCTCTGGCAAGATGTACCATTGGTGAGGACTTGAAAACTCAGTGACGGCGAGTGAAAAGCATCGAGCCCAGGATTGTCCACAGGCGTAAAAATATCCCAAGGGCTTCCAGACCAACATATTAGTCTGTTGGGATAGTTAGCCGCAATTTGCTGGGCATTGGCAGCAAATAGCTGCTCCCTGTCCCTTGCGATCTGCTCAACCTTCAGAGGGAATAACGCAGGAGACGAAGCGGATGGTGAAACTTGTTGTTGAACTAGCCTTTGCTGAAGAAAAGAAGAAATTTCCAACTCGTGTTCATTCGAAATGATGGCGCTTTGAAAATTCCGCAATTTGGAAACAGGAATATTGAAACCAGATTCGGCTTTACCACCTGGCTTTCCCCAAATTTCAACCTCATCGAGAAAAGTGTAGTTCCCTTTGGGAGATATAAAAATTGAAACGTAGCGAGTTGTTTCATTCAAGGACGGAGAGATGAATTTTTTAACCAGATATGGGCCGTCCGGCAAATCAGCACTTTCAAGAATATTACCTACATACTTATAAATTTTCGCATCAGCAGAAATATAGACATCAGCACGTGAAGGGAAAGAAACTCCGGCTTTTATGCCACGCGCTGTTTGGAAATGAATATTTTGAATTAAATATATTCCCTGCAAATCAAAATCTAATCTTATTAGTCCATTTTGTTGCCATCCAACAGTCGATTTTGAAGACCAAAAATGACCACTGGTGTATTGGCCATCAGTTAAAATATTTCTCGTAGAATCTTTAGAAGTTAAGGAATAATTAGGTTCTGGAAATAAATGGTACTGATGATTTTTCACTATATTTGTGGATGAAAAAGACAAACAAGGGGAAAAAATAAAAAAAAGAAAACAAGAAAAGTAATAAAATCGGAAAAAATACATTAAACTGAACTCTCAAGTAAATTGCTATAAAATCGTTCCGCTGCTGATTTATTTAAGTGCTTTTTGAAATAGTCGTGACAATTTTGAGACATTTCATTGATAAGCGGTCTATTTTTGGACAAAGCCTTTATTGTTGAGACTAACGCTTCGACATCTCGTTCAGGAACTTTAAACCCAGTCACTCCACCTACAACTAAATTATCAAGTGCACCTGAACTCGTGGAAATTATAGGCACACCGGCACGCATAGCTTCAATGACTACGTAAGGAAATCCTTCAGGATGGTATGTTGGGAAAACCAAGAGGTCCGCGTCACGATAAGCCATTTCTAAAGATTGACCACTCAAGTACCCAAGGAATCGGATAGATTCAGAATTAAATTCTCCGGCAAATTTAATTAGTCCAGAGAGGTCTGGTCCATCGCCAACTATGGTCAAACGGACTTTTACATGACCTTCAATCAACTCTTTAACTGCCGAAACAAGTTCATAAACACCTTTTTCTCTGACAACCCTGCCTACAAACAAAAGTTGGAGACATCCTTCTTTCTCGTGTCGTTTAGATGACCAAATATCGTCAGAAGTAGCGTAGTTTGCATAGAGCCTTGAAGGGTAACCAGGAAAAAAAAACATAAATCCATCTCGTTGAACATTACTCAAGAAATAAAAATATCTGACTTTTAAAAGCGCAAATCGAAAGAATATTCTCAGCAAAAAAGCAGTGTTCGAATTTAAAAAAGAAAACCTGCCGCCGTGAAAAAAAACATCCACTACAGTGTGTTTGTTTCCGGGCAAAACAGAAAGCATTATTAAGAGTTTAAGAAGTGAAGAAGGATAAATAGAAGAGTTTACGAGTATGTGTTTATATTTTTGAATTCGAACTCTATTGAACAAACTAAACAATGAGTAAAGAATTTCAAAATATCCTTTTTTAAAATTCGAATTCGCCGAACCGATATCTATAATATCAGCATATTGAAAACACGACAGCGATTTCAAATTTTTAATATGTGTAGCAACACCTCCTAAGTATTTAACACTAGGTGATGGCCCAATAATACAAAATCTTTTAATTTGAAAAACTGACAAAATACGCACCAATATTAAGTAAATAAGTTTTTATAAATTTTAAAATAACCATTAGCAGTACATTCAATGGAATAACGTTGCTGAAATTTATCCCAAGCATTATTCTTGAGAGAAGCTATCGGTAATTCGACCTGCAACACTCGCAAAATTGCATCAGCAAGCTTAACTTTATCACCTTTAGGCACAAGCAAACCATCCTTCTCGTGTTCAATAACGTCAGGAATTCCACCGACAGACGTACAAACCACGGGAACTTTAGCTCCCATAGATTCGAGAAGCGTAAGGGGGACACCTTCCCAATCAGAAGAGAGTACAAACACATCAGAAACATTAAGAAGATCTGGAATGTCGCCTCGTGAACCTAAAAATAACACATTTGACCTGACACTTTCCGAAAATGAAGATAATTTATCCTTAAGAGATTTCTGGTAGTGCCCACCCATCGCATCCTCTCCAACCAGCAAAAGAGCACATTCAACTTTTTTGAATACCTCATTAAAAGCATCTAGTAACAAAATTTGATTTTTTTGCTCACAAAGTCTACCGATTGAAATAAGCACAAGCTTATCAACTGGTATACCTAAGATTTGCTTAAACTGATCTCGGTCTAAAATATTTAAAGATTCATCAACCTTAATACCATTCATCACTATGGGCGAATTTACACCGTAAACATCGTGAATACTCTTCTTAACCTCTTTGGATAGAGCGACAGGTTGCCAACCAAGATATTTAAAAGCAAGTTTATGAAAATATTGAACATATTTAGAACACTCGTATTTTGCAATATTATGAACGGTGTGAACCTTAACAGCATTTATAAAAAATATGGAGGCAAAAATTGAGTACCGAAGGCCAGCAAGATGCGTATGAATTACATCAGGCCGAATGAGCAACAGCATTTTTAACAAGCGAATAACTACAATAAGATCAAAACCTTTTTTCTTACCTAAAGAATGAATTTTAACTCCAGAAGACAATGCTTCATCATAAACTACAGTTGATATTGGATCGTAAAGGCTAATGAGATTAATATTATATTCAGGTCTTTGCCTCAAAATCTCCGCACATAGCCTTACAGCCAGCAACTCGCCTCCACCCACATTAAAGCTTGGTATGATTTGAACAATCTTCATAATGTTATAAATTCAGTTTTTACTTTCAAGTGAGTGCTGCTTGATCAAAGAAGAAAAAGAAAAACCAATTCCGACCATAAACCATAACACAGAATTTTTACCTTGAGACAAAAATAAACCCGAAAAAAGCAAACCAGACAATGCGATTGCATAAGCGCTACCAAGACCAAAAGGCTTATCTAACTTTGAATTACAAAATAGTGCAATTCTGTCATATTTGAGCATACTCATAATAGCGAAAAAGAATATCCCAAGGAACAACAGACCTGAAAATAAACCATTCTCAACAAAAAATTCTAAATACATATTGTGAGCAACCGACGCAGCATGTTTAGATCCAATATTCAACGAACTATCCGTACCATAGCGCGCAAATGATTCACCAAAATTCCCAGCACCAACGCCCAATATTGGATTATCCATAAACAGAGCAAGACCTACAAATTGGAGTTGTGAGCGGCTAGATAAAGAGTGACCTTGGTGCAAATCTTTTCCAGAAACCAGTGTTTGCATACGATTCCAATAATTTTGAGGGGCAGCAAACAAAACCAAAAATAATAATGATAATAAACAAAAAGCAATTTTAATATCTGGTTTTTTTATAAAAATAAGAATAGAAACAAAAATCATAGCGATAAATCCACCACGAGAATGGGTGAGAACTATCGAAGCTACCAATGATAAAAGAATAAAAAAGTAAAACAATTTGGTTAAAATTTTATTCCTTTTAAATAATGCATAAATAGTTAATGATAAACCAGACACGAGGAGCATAGCAGTATCGTTTGGATCACCGCGCAATGTAGCTACCCTCTGTATATAAACACTATCAATAGCGTAATTACCCATGAAATGCTGATATAACGCAAATAATGAGCCTATAAAAAGTCCATACAAACAATAATTTAACATTAACTCAATATTTTTTTGCGATCTAATTATTATAGAAACTACTATTGCGAGTAAAAATGATTTACAATATGTAACAAAGGATAAAATTGAATTTTCGGGGTTAATTCCAAAAAAAACAGAAACAGACATTAAAAAAATTAATGATAAAAGCAAAGCAAACAACAATAAATTGACGTCGGAAAATTTCCGAAAAAAAATAATTGAAAACAAAACTCCAATACCTGCAAAAAATGGAACATGCTGAGTTGATGAGCCAAGTATGTTATATAATATCCCATGAATTAACATAAGAACAAGCCAACATCCAACAGAATGTGGAATTGAAAATATAAAACTTATTAAAAACATGAAAAAAGAGACTAGCGCGTATATCATATGTTTTTTTTATTATTTAACAAATATTTAAAACCAGAACATATCCCAATGATTGGCTGAAAAGTCATTGAACGCGCTGATGCGACACATGCTAACAACACTATACCAGTAATATATCGCGTTATTGAAATTTTTGAATTCAATTTTTCTGTAATATGAAATGAATATTGCGGATAGATATACCTTTTCCAAAACAGATAATGATTAAAAATTTGAGCCTTGTAAGACATTTCCAACCGTGATGGATCTAATCTGGTTGTTCCGCCAAGATGATCAAAATAAATCCCCCCAACCATGAGGCAAAGCCCACCTTTCTGTGAAATATCCAAGATAAAAGCACCGTCATCACGAAGGGCGTAAACAGACACAGCTTGCAGGGCTTCTTCTCCAAAACAACCTTGTTGCATACAAAATTCTCTATCCACCATAATTACTGCCCCGGAACCACCCTCAGTTTTCAAGGGAATTGTCGGCTCAGTTCGAGGATAATAGTATCCTCCGCCAGATGTGTACCGAATACCCCCCGATTCCTGAGAAATTGCAATCCCCCAAAAGGCCATATAGGCCCTGATAAACTTTTTTCTGGGCCATCCCTCATCCCAATAAGGCAATGCGCACGCAGCATTGTGCATTCGAATGCAATTTAATAGCAAAGAAGCTGTATTGTTGGACAGAACAACATCGTCATCCAAAAGCAAAATATATTTATTCATTGCGGCTATTATTCCAGCCGCACGTTGAGTAACCATGCCACGAACAGATTTAACAAATCTAACAATAGAAATACTTGTCTCCCACACATCAACATCGAAAGGAATTACAATTATTATTTCATTTGGCAATACATCTTGTGTCATTATAGCGTTAAGATTTTTACGCAAAAAATCGTTATTATTAACAGATCTTATGACTACAGAATAGGAAAAATCACTCATTATTGAGCTACACTCCACTAATCGACATTTTTAAAACAATTCGATTCACAAATAATGATTTAACAAGTTCACCAACTAACAATGCAACTACGTATGCAACAACAACAGCTAAAAGTGACACATACTTCATGAGCAAAACGCCACATAGGACAAAACATATTAATGTTGCTAAATTGACATAAGCTCCAATTTGTGGACGTTGAATCGTATGCATAACCATGGAATAGTAGCTAATACATGCTGTTAAGGCAGTACCAAAACCGGTCACCCAAAATATCGGCATGGATCTGGAATAATTTTCACCGAGAAACAAGACCATAGCTATGGATAAAATGAAAATTATAGTTACGGTTCCCATTACGAGCAAAGGGGCAAGACGGAGCAGGCGACGACGGTATTCGCTAATGCGTTCATGTGGCAAACTGGCGAGCTTACTGTACAGTACCTGACAGACGGCGTCGTTGATCAGGCTGAAAACAGCTGTGAACACCAGGCCGGCAGTTAAAAGAGCCACTTCCTTTACTCCACCTATAACGGATACGATATATACTAGACTTTGCTGAATAAGAATAAAGGAAATTCCTGTCAAAGCTATCCACTTTGAATAGCGGACGCTTTCGAGTCCGGCGAAAACTAATTCTTTAATGTTGATTCGAAAGTTCTGCACATTACTCTTTAATTGAACTAGGCCCCAACAAAGGATGACAAGCAAAGGGATTACATAGATAGCTAGAAGCAATAATTCCTCTGATACAGATCGGTGCCAGAGGAATAATGATCCTAATAAAGCCACTCGCAAAAGAGCATAAACAATTGTCTGGCAAGCTATGGCTTTAAAACGTTCTACAGCCTGTAAATATGCACGGACAAAACTGGATATCCCAAGAATACCGCCGGTGACAAACGCCACAGTCGCCAAACTCCATCGATCTACATCGTGCATAAGAACATCAGCAAAAACTCTGCCCCCTGCCAAGCCGAAGAAGATCAAACATAACAATAGTAGCAATTTAAAATAAAGATTAGCCAATAAAACTGATCTACTTTTCGCCTTATCGTCTATGTAAATTTTATATAACCTAATCATTGAATAGTTCATGCCAAATTCAGATACTGATAGCGTCAAAAGAGCAATGTTTACGGCAATAGAAAATAATCCATAAAACTCAGGCCCATAATTACGAGCAATGATAATATTAGCTGCAAATATAGTAGCATTATTCACAATATTTGAAGTCATGATATATACTACATCGCTAAAAAATTTTCGCGGGATCCGACAACGGTCTACAAAATTATTTATAAAATTTAAAATCATCTAAATAAAACCTTTAATAAACTTTACAATATCATAATAAACAATAATTATACAAACATTCAATTATATTATTTTATTTAAATAGAGAAAATTTATTTATACATTAGTATAAAATTATAAATAAATATATTTAAAACAACTAAAACCACTCTCATTTTACGCTAATTAACACATCTGTAATTAATTAAACAATAAGAGTCTAATAAACTTTAACATTTTTCGACTATAGCTATAACACATATTTTTTTTAACAGAATGATTTTTACATGAACTTAAAAAATACTTCACGTCGCTGACTAAATAAATTACACTATTTACATTTTTATCTATTTGATAATTACATAAGTTCTTTATATCAAATGTTACAATATGATTATCAATAAAATTAGGACGCGGAAAACAAAAGCAAGCGCCACAACCGCAACTACTTAATAAATTCAAATTATTTATATTATCATCAATAAAAATAAAAGATTGAATGTCAAAACCATTTGATTTCAAATAATCACAAACATAGCTTTTTTGCACACCCTTTCTAAATAAATCGAGAATTTTTCCATATTGAATACTAAAAACTGCTAAATCTTCAGCCGCAACAATACGTTTAACCCTAGCGCTTAACTCAGGATATAAATCAACAATCTGCGACGCCTCATACCTACACCTGTGAGTTAAAACAAAAATTTCTCCATCAAACACACTTAAAAACTTATTTAAAAAAGGTTGTAACACAACAATAGTTTCTTCAAAATTCGTACTAGAAATAGTAGTCACAAGAACTTCGTCGAGATCTAGCAATAAATTCGGCACATTTACTCCCAAATCTGCACATTTCTACAACTAAGCCACTTTAAAAAATCGTCATATTGTTTATTATTTTGCGACCAAGGATAGTGCATAACTTTTGTATTTAAAAAAATTATCGGAGAATTAATCACTGAAGTTTCTTGAAATTTATTAAAATTTTTAAATGTTAAAACACCAACAACAATTAATGACGCATTTTTTTCTTGTAAAATATCATGTGAAACACGAATCGATGCACCAGATTCAACACAATCGTCAATTAAAATAATTTTTTTATTTTTGTATCTATTTTCATCACAATCTACTTTTTCGATTTGATTCATTGAATTAATAATGTATTTAATTAGGGTACTAAGTATCGGAATATTCAAACTCACAGAGCAAAATTTAACAATACTTTTAAAATTTCCGAAATATCTTTTGATTTTGCTATTTTTTCTTCTAATTTTTAATGTTTCAAATGGAAGATTTAATTTTTCAGCAACTATTTTTGCAACCATCAACCCGCCATTTGCAATACCAACCACAATTGTATCATCATCAATTACACCTGAATGTTTCTCCATAATTTTATTAGCAAGCATCTGAGATAAAATCTCAGATTCCTCCATGGACATATATAATTTCTCATTTGCTTGAACATATTTTTCTAGAACTTTCTGTTTATCCATCGAATCAACCCTCTTTGCTACTAATATATGGGCGCAAAACTGCTAGTAATGAGGTAAGAAATTGTTTTATTCTCTCATCAGCATTTGAAATTTCTTCACCTTTTAATAACGGAGTCACGATCCTGATTAATGCGCCATCAGACCTATTAAACAGCAACTTATTAAATATTAAATAAAACTTAACCAAATACTCATTTGTTACGATTTTATTTCCAACTATATATGTATAATAAACAAGCTGTTTCTGGTCACCAATTTTTATTATAAATCGTTTAAAATTGAATTTTTCACTTTCAATAAATACATCCCCCCCATCGATCATTTCCCATCCTCCACCGCGCAAACAGGCTTTAGGAGAATGAATTGATGCGCCAGGTTTTTGTGAGCCATAATATGCAACCCAAATTTCAATTGAAGATTGATTATCTATTGTATATATTCTGCTCAAATAATCATCTAAATGTAAACTTGCTAAATCATTTTTATCAACATAAGACTCTTTTCCATGATAATTCTTAATAATTACTGGAAAATTTACAAACATTTCTCTTTCAGGAATATAATTTTGATTATGATTTTTTAAATATATCGAACTTAAAACAATTAAAGACAAATAAATTATTAAGTTTAATCTAATGAAACGAAATTTATTAAAACTATTTTCAAAAGAAAAATATCTAGATGCTGAAAAACTAATATTTGAACTGTTTTTTATGAAATAAAAATACAAAAAACTAAATAGGCAAAGAACAGTTAGAATGATATAATTTACAGATGAACTAAGAATTTTATTTAACTCACTACCTATTTTCACATAATAAACAAACAAAATTGACTTAAATACTACAGCACAAAAAAATAAAATCAAATTAGACAATAAAAACACAATCCGAACAACAAAATTTCTATTAATAAAATGTGATAAAAAAATTATAAAACCAATAAAAAAAAACATAACAGACAAAAAATTATTTATATCTATACTGCTAATTTTTGCAAGACCAAGATCAACAATATTTCCATCAAAATAAACAGACCATCCAAGGAATAACAAAATTTTTTCAGAAATTAACGAAGATATTATCGATATTTTTGAATAGATTTGAATTAATATGTATTGCGGCAATGGAACTAAAAAGAAAATTAAAAATACTAAAATTTTGTTTTTTAAAATCCCATCATAGCCATAAAAATAAATTATACACGTTAAAATTGATAATATAATACCGATGTTTGATACATAGTAGATCGAAGATAATGACCCTATAATTATTAATACAAGCGAAATAATAAGAATAATAAACGGAGAGATATAATTTTTTGATTCTATATAGCAAATTGAATCTTTAATAATTTTCCCTAAACATATTGGAAACAAAATTATAGAATGATTATGAATAAAAAATTTGTTGACTTCTCTTTTTGGGATTTCAAACCATAGACGAATCATGTACGAAAATTGTTCACGAAATAAAATAGGAACACATAAAATTACTGCACAAAATATAAGAAAGTAATATCGACTCTTAATTTTCATTTTCCTGCCTGGGGTCGCGGGGCCTGGGGTCGCGGTAGGAATGCCGGTTACCCGGCACCCCCCGCACAGATCCGTACGTGAGGAATTACCTCATACGGCTCCTATCTCGAGTACTTGGCGTCAAATTCGCCTGGGTCTCTGAGCTGCCTGGGTCTCTGAGACCAAGAAACCACCAATTTCATTCACTTTTTTCTCTAAAAAGGCCCTTTTTTCGACCTTAGAATGAGGTCAGCTGCCGAAAATCAGCCTATTTTTATATCTAATACTCTAAAATTTATGAGCGCCTGGGTCTCTGAGACCAAGAAACCACCAATTTCATTCACTTTTTTCTCTAAAAAGGCCCTTTTTTCGACCTTAGAATGAGGTCAGCTGCCGAAAATCAGCCTATTTTTATACCTAATACTCTAAAATTATTGATAAAAACTCGCGCTGCGAACCTTCAAAATCCCCATTCTGTTTGTGATTGGTGAATAGTGGCTGGTGATTGGGAAAAGGCAACGGAACAGGACAGCGATCATCAACCGCATCCCCTGACGGCCTGGGTCTCTGAGACCAAGAACAGACTAATTTCATTCACTTTTTTCTCTAAAAAGGCCCTTTTTTTACCGCCTGGGTCTCTGAGACCAAGAACAGACTAATTTTATTCACTTTTTTCTCTAAAAAGGCCCTTTTTTCGACCTTAGAATGAGGTCATCTGCCGAAAATTAGCCTATTTTTATATTTAATACTCTAAAATTATTGATAAAAACTCGCGCTGCGAACCTTCAAAATCCCCATTCAGTTTGTGATTGGTGAATAGTGGCTGGTGATTGGGAAAAGGCAACGGAACAGGACAGCGATCATCAACCGCATCCCCTGAAACCATCCAATCACCGTTCCCAGATTCTCACGCTAAGACGCGCAAATAATACAAGTCCCGTGCCAGCAAGACTTTTCTCGGAACCAGCGGGAAAGCCACGCCAGGCGGAGTTTTGGCTGGTTTTTCAGAGGAGTTGAGCAAGGAGCGGGTTGTCTGATTTGGTTGGACTGTCGTGATTGGGGTAAGCCGAGCCTCGCAGAGCCAATGCCAGGGACGGCCTTGGAATACGTATTCATCTGCATTGCTTCCCGTGCTTTCAAAAGACATTGGACTTTGAGTGATCGGTGAACTCTGCGCTTTCAAACCAATTAGCGGCTTTGACATCCGTAACCAATATGGTTACAAACTATGATAAAGACATTTGCACACAAGGGGCTTGAAGCATTTTTTAGAACGGGCTCGACAAAGGGGATTCAAGCCAAGCATACATTCAAGTTGTCTTTGATACTTGACCGGCTTGATGCCGCAACGTCTCTGCAAGACGTTCATTTCCCAGGCGCTGGGCTTCATCCCCTCCAGGGCAACCTGACTGGCCATTGGTCAGTTAGGGTTTCAGGCAACTGGAGGGTGACGTTCCGACTCGAAAATGGTGACGTTCACGTCGACAATTATCTCGACTACCATTAGGAGGCCGCATGCAGACCAGAACCCGCAAACCGACGCACCCAGGCCGCATCATAGAGCACCACTACCTGAGGCCCTTGAACTTGACAGTCACGGCCCTGGCCGGACACTTGGGTATATCCCGGAAGCACCTTTCCAACCTTATCAACGAAAAGGTGGGAATAACCTCGGATATGGCCATGCGCCTTTCCCGTGCTTTCGGGACTTCTCCCGATCTGTGGATGAACATGCAGAAAACTCGGGATTTATGGGAAGCGGAACACGAGCGCACCGGCTGGGAGGAGGTGAAACCTTTGCCCGGAGTGCAAGGTGTTGGCGGCGTTAATGCGGTGGCGGATTAGGGAGTGGTGATTTGTGAATGGGAAAGGCAGCGACGGAGGCAGCGACAAAGGCAACGACCGGAGAACGACGGCGGTGCCTGGGTCTCGTGCCTGTATGCCTGCTCTGCTCTGCCTGGGTCTCTCTGCCTGGGTCTCTGCTCTGCCTGGGTCTCTGAGACTAAGAAGTGCCTTATTTTTTTATCTTTTTTCTCGAAAAAGGGCCTTTTTTCGACCTTAGAATGAGGTCAGCATCCGAAAATTGGCCTATTATTATACCTATCTATCAAATATTATTACTTAAAACTCACGTCGCGGACCTTCAAAATCCCCACTCCAGCATGTTCCCGCCATCCGCCTGCGCACCGTACGGGGCCGGTTGCTCGCCGAGCATGTTGCTTTCGTCCTTCACAATGGACGCATATCCGCTCTGCCTGCGCACATGGTCCACAAACTTTACGCTCCCCACTGCCAGCTCCGCTGTCCACACATCATCCCGGCACAGATGCCCGCGCTTGACCACGTTCTCCACCCATCCCGCGTAATGTTCCGCAAATGACGGATCATCCGGCATACCCGCCAGCCTGGACAGCTCGGACAGGTTCACGGTCTTGTAACGCTGCTTGGGCTTCACGATCTCGTGATACCCGCCATGCTTCCATTCGGAAGGATGCCTGACCACTCCCGCCCGCAGCATGTTGGTATCGATATACAGCGAACACCGAACCAGATGCTCTCCGCTCTCCACAGCCGTGGCATGATAGCGCCGCTCCCAGAAGCTTCCCTTGCGGCCGCTCTTCTTGTTGTAGGCGGCGGCCACCTTGGAACCCAGATCGCGCATCATCTCAGGAATCGCGTTCTTGTCTGAAGGACTGACCACCAGCAGGTGAACGTGGTTGGACGTCACGGTAAAGTTCAGCACCGGCACCCGGTAGCGGGCCTGATTTTCAAACAGCGCGTCCGTCAGCAGTTTGCGATACAATACCTGGCTCAGAAGAAAGTCCCGGTTGTGGCAGCGCGCAGTCAAATGCCACACATAACCAGGTTCAAAAAACCTTTGCGGGTAACCCATAAAGACCAGTCCGGCGTTACTGGTAGCATCCATGGCCCAGACCGGCGATTCACCGATCAGGACCGGGCATCATCCAAGGTGTGCGCGTATGCTGTCTAATTATCGCGCTCAAGAACGGCAGACCTCATGTGCACAACCTGGATGGACCGCTACCAGCGCAAAAATTCCATGCCAATTCGACCTGTTACCCATCTTTTACTGCAGGAGCCTCTGGAACAAAGAACAATTGACCAAAAAAAGGCGACAGGATCAGGATCTGACTACTGCCAACGCCCTGCTCTGAAAGCGGTCACGCACCTTTCCCAGATTCTCACGCTAAGACGCGCAAATAACACAAGTCCCGTGCCAGCAAGACTTTTCTCGAAACCAGCGGGAAAGCCACGCCGGGCGGGATTTTGGCTGGTTTTTCAGAGGAGTTGAGCAAGGAGGGGGTTGTCTGATTTGGTTGGACTGGGAGGGGGAGGGGGGGGGAGGCAACGACCGGAGGACGACAAAGGCAACGACAGAGACAACGACCGGAGAACGGGAAAGTCAATCCAGATGAGGGCGTCTATCGCTGCCTCCGTCGTTGGTTCTATCGATGCCTCCGTCGCTGCGCGATAATTGAAAAAAAATTGACCTGTCCATTCACCATTCACCATATTCACCTTTCAAATAAACCCGAACAGCCACAGCGGAATCCTCCGCCCCACTCCTATCTCGATATTATCGAGAGCCAACCATGCGTTTTCAATGCCTTTTATCTGCCCGCCATCCTTGCCTTTCCCGCCGATTTCAAAGGTCAGGCTTCCGTCAACCAGAAAATCACCCTTGGGCGCGACCCTGACCGTGTGGTCGGCCTGCAGCATGTTCAGGAAGAACGTTTCGCGGACCGCGCCCCTGTCCGCTACCGAATTGCCGGCAAGGGCATGGTAGAGGTTGGGGTTGTTCAGGTAGATCTTCTCGGGCTTCTCCATGGCACGCAAGCCCTTGTCGCTCTTGGGCACGGTCAGCAGAATGCCCGCCTCCTCCAGAAATCCGAGATAGTTTTTCAGGGTCCGCTCATCGCCGATCTCAAGCATGCCCTTGAGCGCCTTCATGTCCGGGGTAAACGGCACCAACCCCGCAACGACAGCAAGGAGTTTACGCATCTTGCGGATGCTCGCCCCGCCGAGCGCGGGATGAATGGCGGGCAGGTCCACTTCCAGCGCAGCCTGGACCTGCTGGGTCAGCGTGAGTTGAAACTGCGCCGTATCGGGGTATTCCAAAAAATACGGATAATATCCGCGCATCAGGTAGTCGTTGAAAAGGGGCAGCACCTTGTTCCCGCCCTGCTCCAGTTCTCGGACAATCAGCTCCGCCGACCGTGCATGCCCGGCGACCAGATCCGTGAGCGCCAGCCGCTCGAACTCCAGCCCATGGACCATGCCGAGATACTCCCTAAACGAAAGTCCCCGCATCCGCAGGACCAGCGCCCTGCGGCTCAAGTCATGGCTGCCGCGCGCGATCTCCAATGCCGAACTGCCCGAGGCGATGATTCTCAGACCAGGAAAGGTGTCGGCCATGCTTTTGAGTTCCATGGACCAGGATGGATATTTGTGAATTTCATCAAGGCAGAGAAGCTCCCCGCCATACTTGTGAAATTCATCGGCGATTTCATACAGGGATGAACGTGCGACCAGAAAATGGTCCGCCTGAACATACAAACCCGTGCGCGTGAAGATGTCGCCTCCACAGCCAGCCAACAGGTTCTGGATCATGACTGTGGTCTTCCCGACCCCACGCGGACCGACGATAATGTGAAATCGGCCGCCGGAAAGAGCATCCTCAAAGAAAGGACGTCTGTAGGGGCGATTGCGGACGCGGATCAATGTCTGGCTGAGGCCGAAAAGGTCGTCGAGCATGGCGAACTCCGAAAAATAGGATTGGAGTCCGACCATATTTTTGTTTTATTAGGATTGCAATACTATTTCCAGGTGTGAGGACAGGAGTCGGTTGTCGATAATCGCCCTCACAAGGAAACGACATGACCGCACGCAAGCCTCTTCATCCATGGTAGGCGCCAAGGCGTTGCCTTGGGCGTAGGTGCAACCGTGTTGCTGGAAACCTTTGCCAGGCGGCGTTAATGCGGTGGCGGATTAGTGAGTAGTGATTGGTGATTGGGAAAGGCAGCGACTGAGGCAACGACTAAAGCAACGACCGGAGAACGACGGAGGCAGCGATAAAGGCAACGGGAAAGGCAATCCAGATAGAGGTGTCTGTCGATGCCTCCGTCGCTGGTTCCGTCGCTGGTTCCATCGCTGGTTCCATCGCGGCCCCCTATTCCCGCTCCTTCGACAGATATCCGATAAGAGCCTCTTCATCCATGGTCGGTGCCAGGGCGTTGCCTTGGGCGTAGGTGCAGCCGTGTTCCTGCAGTGAGCACAGGCGCGTTGCGTCCTCGACGCCGGGGGCGATGAGGGTGAGGCCTGTGCTTTTGGCGATGGCGGAAAGGCTTGTCAGTACTCCCGGATCGTTCTGCAGCGAAACGTTCAGTTTGAGCCCGCGCAGCGGGAAGTGGTGCAGGTCCGCAAGGGAGATGTGGGTCGCGTCGAAATGATCCACAACGATGCCCACCCCGGCCTTGTCCACTTCCGCGAAAACACTTGAAAACCGCTCCCCGAAATATTTCAGCCACTCCTCGCGCACCTCCAGAACAATGGCCTCGGGTCTTAATCCATGTTCAAGGACGACTTCCGTCAACTCCTCGATGAAGCCAAGACGCAGGGCGTTTCTGAGAGAAACGTTGAGGCCCAGAAAAAAACTTTCCCCCATGACCTGCTGAAAACGCTTCAAGGCCGAGCAGGATTTCCGGACCGCCCACGCCTCAAGTTCGAACACCACGTCGCTATGCTCCGCAAACGGCAGAAACCATTCAGCCCGCAACAGTCCCTTGCGCTTGTGGTTCCAGCGCATGTACGCCTCGACTCCGCAGATCGTTCCGGTCTGCAGGTGCACTATCGGCTGATAATGCATGCACACTTCGTTCTCCAGGAGCGCGTTGCGCAGCCCGCTTTCGATCCGCAAGAACTGCACGGCCTCGTTGTTCTGCCGGTCATCGAAGATCACAATCTGCCGCTCGCCCCGCTGCAGCGCCCTACCGAGCGCGACCCTGGCATCCTTGAGCATGTCCTTTTCGTCCGTATAATCCCTGGGCGCCATGACCACGCCGAAGCTGCACGTCACCCGCAACTCGCTCTGACCGAGCTTGAAGGCCCTGGCGGTTTCCTCCTGGATGCGCTGGGCGACGCGGACGGCTCCGATGACGTCGGGGACATTGTCCAGCAACATGAAGAACTGCTCGGAATCCAGATATGCCGGAATATCGAGGGTGCGCAGACATTTTACGGTCCGCTTTGCAAGCATTTCAAAAAATGCTCTCTGATCCTCGATCTGGAGGAGAACCTGCTCCGCATTGTCGATGCCCATGACCAGCACGGCGAAAGCGTAGTCCGGGTGGCGGATGGACCGCTTCAGGGCGTATTGCAGGCTGTCGGAAAACGTGTGGTCGGAACCTGCTTTCGGACTATCCGAGCCCGGCGAATCCGTGGCCGGATGATAATGCGCGGAGAAAAAAAGCGGATAGTCCTTTTCATCCTTGTGCAGATAGACGCGGACATGGCAGGGCACGAACTTTCCACCGGACGTTTGCAGCTCCGTATCAAGTTCCTGTGTGCGGCCGGTTTCAAGAAGGGAGGCCAGGACATTTTCCTGCAAGGCTTGAAAATCCAGGCTCGCCAGATCGAGAGTCCAGTTGCGTGTCGCAAGTTCAAACCGGGAATAACCGCTGAGATTGAGAAAAGCCTCGTTTCCCCCCAGAACCCGGCCGTCAGCGTATCCGGCCAATACCGGAGTTTCCAGATGACCGAGAATTTCTTCCATGAAAACATTTTTCTGCGCCAGGCGGTGATACTCCACAAACCCGTCGAGAACCGAATCGACCGAAGGCGTTGCCTCGGCGGGCCTGTCTGACGCGGAAGACAGATCTGGCCTGAGATAGACCTCCGAATCGATGATCACGGCGGGAGAGATCATGAGCGCGCCCAACGCCTCGGGTTGCAAGGGGGGCCGAACGAGCGTGAACGACACCACGGACGGCTTTTGCTCCCCGGACCGACCCGGAACCGAGCCCTGCGAATCTTCCGCGGACGGTTCCGGGGCGCGCTGGGCTTGGACACGACAAATCTTGAACGCGCCACTCCCCGCTTCATCACTGACAAGATTGGTCGCCGGTGAATCCACATTCCCCGGTGCATCGAAACGAGCATCGCCACGCAGGGGGCCAGGCGCCGGAGTCCGGCAAGGCTGATCGTCCTCGCCACCATCAAGCGCAAGCCGATGGCCTGCAAGGCCTGCCTGGGTTTTGAGCGCATCGAGAAAATTCCGGACGCTCTGCTCGGAAGTGCAGATCACAATGCAAGAATCGACAGGCAGAAGAAAGAGAAAGTTGTCCAGATCGGGAGAGACACGACGCAAACGGAAATATTCCGTTTTTCCTGAAGCATTCAAGGAAGGAAATGAGAAAAAAACCAATTCTTCCGGTGAAAGTAAATTATTACTCACGGCACATCCCGGCTGTCTTATCTCATCTTTTGGAACTCGGACTTGCGTGAAAGTTTCAAGACACAATTTGTTTTTCTATACATTGCGGTCTTAAAGTCAACGAAAGCGGCTTTGTGACGACACTATAAAAAGTCGCAAAAGAACCTGGGTGTCATTCCCGCGAACGCGTGCCAGCACGGCCAGCCGGACCAAGTCGGGCGATAGCGCGAATGTCGGGCGATAGCGCGAATGTCGGGCGATAGCGCGAAATCAGTTCTTTTCGGATAGTTAAAAAGGCATGGCTCCCCTTCTTCAAGGGGATGACAACTTTATGCAGGCCGCCTTTACCCCCGTCGCCACAGCCATTGCAGAAAGCCGCCGGATTTTTCCGGTTTCTTTTCCGTGGGCATGGGCGGGGTTTGGGCGGGTGGAGCCTGAGGAGTGAGAGCCTCGGGCTGCGCGGGGGCCGACGGCACGGATTGCCCTGGGTTCGTTTCACCGGCTTTTGCAGGCGTGTTCCCGGCTGGCTTGCGCAGATCCGCAAGCTCCAGGGCCATGAGCTGCACGTCCGTGCCCCAGGCCGCGAAGCGCTCCTCCATGACCGTCAGGCGGCGCTCCATGGCGGCCAGGCGCTCTTCCAGATCCGGCGTGACCGTCATCCCGGCCGAGGGCTGCGTGTCCGCCAAGGCCTGGACACCGTTTGAATGCAGCATGGGCGCCATGTCCCGGGCCACGTCCTCCACCACCTCGGGGCCGATGATGGTCAGCTCGTCGGCAAAACCGTGCACCAGGGCGGCGTCGCAGATGATGTTGATCAGACGCGGCACTCCGGCCGACACGGTGTGGATGGCCTCCATGGCCTCGGGCGTGAACAGCAGCGGGTTGCCACCGGCCTGGGCCAGGCGGAAGCAGATGTAGGCCCTGGCCTCGTCGAGTTCCAGGGACGGCAGGTGAAACGTGGAGGTGATGCGCTGGGCCAACTGGGTCAGGGTCGGATCGGCCAGCTTGCGGCGCAGCTCCGGCTGGCCCACCAGCACCACCTGCAAGAGCGGACGACTGTTGCCCTGCAGATTCGAGAGCAACCGGACCTCCTCCAGGGCGTCGCGGGACAGGTTCTGCGCCTCGTCCACGATGACGATGGCGTGCCGCCCCTGACTGAAGCGCTCGATGAGAAACTCGTTGAGCATGGCCAGGTTCGCGGCCTTGTCGTCGCCGGGATCGCCGGCCTCGAACTCGCGGATGATGAGCCGAAGCAATTCGTCGCCCGTGACATTGGTGTTGAAGACCAGCGCCACGTCCACGGCCTTTTCGATGCGTCCCAAAAGATAACGGATGAGCGTTGTCTTGCCCGTACCGATCCCCCCGGTCAGCACCACAAACCCGGTACCCTCACCCAGACCGTACTTCAAATGCCCGAAAGCCAGCTTGTGCTTTTCGCTCATGTACAGATAGGCCGGATTGGGCACGATGGTGAAAGGCCGCTCGCGTAGATTGTAGAAATTTTCGTACATGCTTTTCTTGTTTTTTAATTCATCATTCACCACAAAAACGCTACAGCGTTTTGTTCATGACAACACCCAGCAGATTCCGTCCTTCCAGCATGCCCAGCGCGGTCTTGAGATCGCCTTGCGCGGTCCGGCCTTCGTCGGCCACGAGCACTATGCCGTCCACATATTCCGCGAAGACCAGTGCATCGGGGATGCCCAGCAGATGCGGGCAGTCGAAGATGACGTAGCGGTCCGGGTAGCGGCTCTTCATCTCCGCCACGAGATCCTGCATGCCGGGCGAACTGATGATATCCACGGAGTCCTCCTGGGACCCGCCCGCGGGCAGGACCACGAGCTTGTCGATGCCCGGGTTCACGAACAGGTCCTCAACAGGCAGGCCGCGCAGGAAATGGTCGGACAGTCCGGGCCGCGAGTCCATGCCCAGCCCGCACGAGATGCCGGGCCAGCGCAGGTTGGCGTCCACCAGCAGCGCCGTCTGGCTCGCGTCGCGGGCGATGGTGATGGCCAGATTGGTGGCCACGGTGGTCTTGCCCTCGCCGCGCCCCGCGCTAGTGACCATGATCGTGTTCAGGCCCCTGGACCGCGTCTGACGCAGGATTTGCGTACGCACCACATTGAAGGCGTCCCGCAGCTCGCGCGGCGCGCCCTCTCCAAGAAGCCTGCGCTCCTCCATCTTGTGGAAGCAGGCCTGCTCGACCTTGGTCTGCTCGTAACGCACCTCCACGCTATCCCGCCGCCCAACACCCCCGGCCTGCGTGGCCTGCGCGGCAGGCACGACAGGCGCGGCCTGTTCGATCTGTGCGGCCTGTGCGACAGGCGCGGCAGGTGCGACCTGTGCGACAGGCGCCACGTGCGTCACGGTCCTGGCCGGGACCGAATCGGGCACAATGATCCCACCCGAATTCCCCGCCGCCAGCCGCTCCGCTTCCTCGGCCTTTTCAAGGGCCTTGATGATCTTACTCATGTTACTCCTGAATATTTGAGAGGGTACGACGGAGGCAACGGGAGAAGCAGGGCAAGAAATTTACTCGTATCACCCCTGCCTTTGCGTCGATCCTGTCCCAGACGTCCATCCTTGCCTTATCTCTACCTTGTCGGCGCCTTACCCCTGTCTTATCCCCGTCTTATCAATATCTTGTCGCGGCCTCTATCGCTGCCTTTGTCGTTGCCTCTATCCCTGCCTTTGTCGTTGCCTCTATCGCAGCCTTTGTCGCTGCCTTTGTCGTTGCCTCTATCCCTGCCTTTACCCTAAAACCTGTCCAAAATCTGATAAAAAATAATGTCCAAAGGCCGCACGTACACGTGGAAGAGCAGCACCAGCACCGCGAACGCGCCCGCCAGGCCCGACATGACCAAGGCTATCTTGCGTTTGCGCCTGACCACTTCCGCGCCCGTGGCGATGTAGGGGATGGCTCCCAGGAGCGGGGCGTCGGTCAGGAGGCGCAGGGAGCGCATGCCGCGCACCGAGCCGTCCATGGCCTCGGCCAGGGCTCCGCAGCCGGCCCCGAAGCCCACGGACATGACGAACCCGACCAGCATGAGCAGCATGCGCTTGGGCTTGGCGGGCACCTCCGGCAGCATGGGCGGCTCGATGAGGGTCAGCTTCTCGCCGGCCCGCTCCTGCTCGAGCTCCTTGGAATCGCGCGCGGCCATGAGCTTCTGCGAGGTTTCCTGGAACTTGAACTGCGCGTTCTGATGATCGCGTTCGAGCTTGCGGTACTGCTGTTCCACCCGCGGCGCATTCTCCAGCCGCCGGGTCAGCTCGTCCTGGCGACGGCGCAGGTCGGAAAGCATGGCCTGCTGGCTCTGCAGATCCATGGCCGTGGCCTGCAACTGGCTCTTGAGCGCCATCCAGGCCGGGTTGTCGGCGCTTTCGGCCACGGAACTGGCGACCATCCGGCTGGACCCCGCGCCGCTGGCTTCAAGGGCCTCCACACGACGCTTCGCCGCGAGCACGTCGGGATGATTCTCCCCGTATTTGGCGCCAAGATCGGATAGCTTGGCACGCTCCGCCGCCAACTCCTCGGCCAGATCGACGCTGACTCCCGAACCCTCCAGGGCCGCGATCTGCTCGCGCAGCTTGATGACCTCCGGATGCTTGTCCGAATGCGTGGCCGTCAGCGACACGTATCTGGTCTTGAGCGCCCGCAACTCCTCCACCGGAGGCAGCACGCGCCCGCCGTCGGCCGTGACCAGGGTGCGCTGCGGCGTAATCGTGGCCAGCTGCCCTTCCAAAAAGGCCCGGCGTTCAAGGATGCCGCGAATGTTCTCCTGATGGGCCTGCACGTCGCGCTCGATGCGGTCCAGGGTCTGCAGATTGAGCTGGGTCAGCTCCGGCAGGGAGCCCAGGTGCTCCTCCTTGAACCGAGCGATGAGCTCCTCGGACTGGGCCACCTCGTCGCGCAGGGCCACCAGCTGCTTTTCCAGAAAGGAATAGGCCGTGGACGCCTTCTCCTCACGGTTTTTGAGGTTTTCTTCCAGAAAAAGAGAAACCAGGGTGTTGGTGGTCTGCAGCACCTTGGCCGGATTCGTACCTTCGAAACCCACGGAGAAGGCGATGGTCGCCGTGGACGGCCGCCCCGTGTTGCTCATGACCTCGGCCTGGATGGGCTCCATGGTGATGTTCTTGCGCATCATGGCCACCAGCGCCTCGGAAGTCATGGTCTTGCGCTCTTCCTGATACAGGCCGACGCGCTCGATGATGCTCATCAGGTTGGAGCGGTTCAAAACGACCTGGGTGATGGTCTGAAGCCGCTCCTCCACGAATCCGGTCACCGTGGAACGCACCAGTTCCTGCGGCACCTCCTGCCCTTCGATGAGAATCGTGGCCGAGGATTGATACTTGGCGGGCAACAGGGCCACCACCACGGCAACCACGACAAAAAGGGCCACGGCAGGCAAAACCATCTGCCAGATACGACGCCGGACGACGCCGACAAGATAACCAAGTTCCGTATCTTCACTGAACTGAGACATTTATTCTCCTTGGGAGAATGGTTTTTGGTGATTGGTGAATGGTGATTGGACAAGAAATTCGAGTATCAATTGCAATGAAATAACAACTCGCAATTCAAAACAGAAATATAAACCCACACACAATCCTAACCAATCACTATTCACCAATCACCATTCACTATTCACCAATAATTATTCACCAAACTCCAGGCCAATCCATCGTCACTCCAAGATATACGCGATTGCGGTCGGTAATCTCGCTGGCTTCGATATCGTCTTCATGGGTATACAGATAGCCGCCGTCCAGGGTGCAGTCCTCGGTCAGACGGTAGCGCAGGGTCGGGCCCAGGCTGTAGGTCTGGGTGTTCTCGTCCTGCACCAGGCCAGAGGTTTTGGACATGTACCAGGCCAGCTGTGCCCCAAGATAGAGGCGCTCGGACAGATTGCGGCCGAAGGTGGCGCGCAGGCGGTCACGGGTGATGAGCTCGCCGTAGGTCGAGGGTGATTCGGACCTGTCGGCGCTCAGGGTGAGTTTCCAGACTTCGTCGGTCCAGGTGGCCGAGACCGAACCCGAAAAGGTCAGCTGACTGTCGTCCAGGCTCAGCCCCGAGTCGAATTCCACCTCCGACTCGGTCTGACTGGCTCCGCCCATGACCTGAAACTCCAGGGTCTCCGAGGCTTTCCAGGCAAAACCGACCAGGGCGGACAGGACCAGCTGCGAGGTCTCGCCGTTGACCAGATCGAAGCGGTAGGCCTGCGCACCGGCCTGGCCGATGACGCGCCACAGGCCGTCGCCCAGGGCGTGGCTCCAGGTCGTGGTCAGGCCGCCCATCTGGTAATCGGTAAAGCCCGTGCGCTCATAGCGGACCAGTCCGGCGCTGCCGTCCAGAGACAGCTCGTCGCGTTCGGTCAGGCGCAGGGTCAGGCCAGGGGTGGCCGTGTAGGAATTGCGAGCCACTTTTTCCGTGGTGATGCCCGACTCGTCGAACTCGCTCTCCACGGTGTGATCCCGGACCCAACGCGCGCCGAGGCGCAGCACCAGCCGTTCGCTTGCGGCATGGGAGACATTCGCCCCGAACTGGACGTTCTCCCGGGAGTATTCGTCGTGCTCGGCGTACTGAAAGGCATCCAGGCGGCCCTGCAGCCCAAGGCGCGTCACCTCGTCGCCTCCCTCGACCTTGAAGGCCGGAGAAAGCATGAGCTCGGCATCGGAGTCGCCCTTGCCAAGAGTGTTGTCGTCATAAGCCGCGCGCACGCCGATGGACGGCGTGACCATGGTTTCGCACACGCCGCTTGCGGCGGTCAGACCCAGAAGCAGGACCGCCGCCGAAAAAGGGACGAAAAAGCGCATGATGAAAGGCGTCATGAGAGCTGTCAGGGAACGATGACGATGTCGCCGGGTTCGAGCAGCACGTTCTGCTCCAGGCTCTTGCCGCCCGCGATGTTGTCATAGTCGAAGGGGAGATAGCGCTGCCCGCCCTGGGCATCCGTGCGGATGACGCGCACCGAGCCGGTGGAGGCGTAGGGGGTCATGCCGCCGGCCATGGCCAGGGCCTGCAGGACGTACATGGGTCCGTCCATGGGAAAGACGCCGGGCTTTTGCACCTTGCCGACCACGGAGACCTTGGGACTGCGCGATTCGATGAGCATCACGGTCACGGGCGCGCCGTGGATGTACTCGCCGATCCTGGTCTCCAGCCCGGCACGCAGCTCGTCGACGCCGACCCCGGCAGCCTGCATGTCGCCGACCAGGGGAAAGGAGATCTTGCCGTCGGGCCGTACAAGAACCTTGCGCGCCAGGCTCTCATCCCCCCAGACGGAAATCTCGAGCACATCGCCGCTGCCCAGGGGAAAAGCAGCGCCCTGACCGGCATGTGCGGGAACGCAGAGCAGAAAAAAAAGAATCCCGAACCGCATGAACAAATTCATAAATGCTCCATTAAAATGCAGAAAATTATAGCGCTCAAACGCGCCAGGCCCAGTCAGACAGTCGTCAGTAGCTGACTTCGGCCAGCGATCCCAATGGATTTCTGAAAACCGCGCCGATTATCACCCCGGCCTCGTCCAGCGCCTTGCGACAGGCGGTGCAGGCCATGTGCAGGGGTTTACCGTGATCCGAAAACTGAAAGAGCACCTCGAACTCACGCCCTTCCGCAAAGCTCTCGGGCTCGGTCGAATTCAGGCGCAAGCCGATGCCCGTGGTCGAGATGTCGCGCAGCTGTGCCACACGATACCGCCCTCTGCGCCCGTCCGGATCAAGCGTGTGCACCACGGCGAAGCCGGAGAGGAGCTGGCGGGTGGCCCTGCGCCGGTCCTGAATGCTGTCATCGGGGGTAGCCTGAAGGGGACCGCCCGGAGCAGGCGCGGCCTTGCCACCGGAAGAGTCCTGTTCGCGCAGGTAGCTTTCGAGGTCGGTATCCAGCCAGAGAAGGGGGCGTTTTTTTGTCACGGGGGACTCCCTTGCAATTTTTCGCAATCATATGAAAGAATTGTGCCATTTTCAAAATCACCGGATCATTCCCCGCTCACCCGCCCGTACCGGGAGGTTTCAAGACCTTTCACGCCTTCCCAGCCACTGTCCAACGAAACAGGACTGGCACAATGCGCCACGAGTCAAGCACCATTCGTGTCCGATTGAATCGGACTTTCATCATCTCGGGGCGTTATGAAAATAATTTCGACAGTCCGATGACCGTACCGATAGATGCTTCACATTCATTATTGTTTCGTGTAGTCGCCCTTCTTCAGAGATATAACGCAAAAGTAACGCTGTATTACATTAAAGTCATACATTTTTGAGCTCATTTTTCAGAAAACAAAAATGTATTACGTCAATGTCATACAATTCAGACTGTTTCAATATGGATGGCTGTGATTTTTCAAAGGCGATAAGGCTATGGCATCAGTACTCATCATTCACGAACGCAGCGATATTTGCCACCTGCTCAGCCCGGCTGTCGAGAGTCACGGGCATGAATGCTTTTCCCTTGCCTCTTGTGAACAAGCTACACTGACTCTCAAAACCACCGCATTCGACATCGTCATTCTTGACATCGACATCACCGAGAAACCGGGCGAGGCTGTGGCGGCCCTGGCCAAGTCAGAGTGCAGGCCGCATATCCTGATCATCACCAACGGCTGCAATCCCGTCACCCTCGAAGAAGCCATCCGCGCAGGTGCATGGGACGTGGTGTGCTCGCCGTTCACTCACGAGGAACTGGGCCAGGCCATCAACCGCTGCCTGCACCACCGCCGCGCCAGGATGGAGATCAAGAATCACGGTGACATCAAGCGCGATGCCATCCTCGGGACCAGCCCTTGCCTCGAAGAGTGTCTGGAACACATCGCCACCGCCGCGCACAGCAACGTCAACATCCTTATCCTGGGCGAAACCGGGACGGGCAAGGAACTCTTCGCCAACGCCATCCATGAGAACAGCAAACGCGCGGAGAACAATTTCATTGTCGTGGATTGCACCAACATCCCCAAGACCCTGGCCGAGAGCCTGCTCTTTGGTCATGAGCGCGGCTCCTTTACAGGCGCGGCCGAGGCGCGGGATGGACTCTTTCGGCAGGCCGACGGGGGGACAATTTTTCTCGACGAGATAGGCGATCTGGATATCGAGGTGCAAAAATCGCTGCTGCGGGTTCTGCAGGAACGCCGGTTCAGGCCGCTGAGCTCCAAGAAGGAAGTCGCAAGCAACTTCAGGCTGGTCGCCGCCACGAACCGCAACCTCGAAGCCATGGTCAAACGGGGCGAGTTTCGCAAGGATCTCTACCATCGCCTGCGCACCAGCGTGATCCAGCTCCCCCCTCTGCGCGAACGCAAGGAAGACATCCTGCCCATCGCGAGCTACCATGTGCGCCAGATTTGCGCGGAATTAGGCTTTGAAGAAAAGGAACTTTCCTACGATCTGCACCACGCCCTGACCCTCTACAACTGGCCCGGCAACGTGCGTGAACTGATCAATGTCCTGCACGCGACAGTGCAAAACGGCACCGGGGAATGCAGGCTCTACCCCCAGCACCTGCCTGTGGATATCCGCGCCAAGGTGCTGCTCAAACGTTCGGGCAGACCACAGAGCGACGGGTATCTGGTGGCCGACGAGGATGGCGCATGCAAGGCCAAGGGAGGAACTCTTGGCTGTCCACTCCTGCCCGCCGCGATTGCCCGGATAGCGACCCGGCCAGCGCCTCCGGCGGAAATTGAATCCATGAACCCGCAAGTGCGACGGCACGTGGAAATGACCGCAGGCCCCGGCTCGTGCGCGAAGCCCTCCGGGGATTTGGGCTCGAATCCGTCACCGACGCCCAAAGGTCTGGTCGGCTCGCCCGCGAAGCACAAGCCCGGCAACGGTTTCGCGCACATCGAAGGCCCGCACATCACGCTACCCCTCCCCCCGGAAAACGCTTCGGACTCGCAGCTGCTGCCTCTACGTACAGTCCGCGAACTGGCCATGCAGGACGTGGAGGCCATCTACCTGAAACGCCTCGTGAGCAGCAGCCAGGGAAACTTCCAGCGCGCCCTGACAATATCCGGTCTCAGCCGCGCCCGGCTCTACGACCTTTTGAGCAAGCACAGCCTGAACATTAGTGGGAATTGAATTGGTGGTTTGGTGAATAGTGAATGGATATGGTCTGCTGGTCTTGCCATTCACCATTCACAATCTTTCCCTCACATGCTTCGGCAGAAATCACTTTTCTTCGATCTTGAACTTGTTCATCCCGAAATTCCGCGACGGGTTGGGGTATTTGCTGGTCAGGAGCAACTTGTTGTCCTTCAGGAAGCCAAGAACGTGATCGACCCGAGGTTCTATCTCGGCCGGATCCATTTCATAAAGGCGCGACACCAATCGCACGCATTTGTCTCGTGAAATTCTGTTGTACATGAATAGCAGAACGGTCGTGCCCTCGACTCCCTTGAATTCAGCCGGCTCGAAACGCCCCTTTTTGCTGCCCATGACAACGCCGGTCTCCGACAACTCGACCGAAACGTAATTTCTGGCCACAATGATGATATCTTCCTCGACCGTTTCGTTATGTGC
This sequence comes from Desulfomicrobium norvegicum, assembly GCF_900114595.1. Lineage (NCBI taxonomy): Bacteria > Pseudomonadati > Thermodesulfobacteriota > Desulfovibrionia > Desulfovibrionales > Desulfomicrobiaceae > Desulfomicrobium > Desulfomicrobium norvegicum. The sequence goes on from NZ_FOTO01000006.1 coordinate 36,039, forward strand.
TTGAACGCCAATGGCGCAGCACAAAAAGGCAATGATCAGAGCGATGCTCGGCAGCAGCATCTTCGTCTTGAAATGCTCCATAATGTCCTCCTTTATCATGTATCCTTAAGGTGATCATATCAATCCCCGTGCCACAAGCCATCTGCCAGCCGCCATGCCCAAGCCCTCCGCCAACAAAGACCTGCTGGGCTTTTGGAGGATGCTTCGCAACCGAATGAGATGAGCTTTTTGTCTGATTTTTCCGGAAACTGGAAAATTTTCCGATGAACATGCGGTGGCAGGAGAAAATCAGCGGAGTGGGCAGAACCAACCAAAACAGTGGATGGATGCGGAGGAGGCATTCACGCTGCGGTGCTTACGATCCAGGGATGATCAGCGTGCAAAATCCGAACACGCGCCCGCGAGACAACGCGATTGAGCCACTACGCTCAGGACGGATCTTCAGGAAAATCGCAGAAAACATCCTCGAAGGCCCGGGCATCAAGGATACGCTCGGCCCAGAGGTCGAGCTGTTCGGGAGAAGCCGTGCGCAAACGTTCCTGGACCCGAATATCCAGGACATCCTGTCCGAAACGCTTGGTCAGTTGACGCTGAAGAAGCAGCAATCGACCTTCCTGGCGACCTTCCTGGCGTCCTTCCTGGCGGCCTTCCTGTTTTCCCCTGTGAAGCAGGCGTTCGGCAAGCGTCATGATCGTACCCTTCTTGGTTGATGAAAGAAGCAGTTCTGCTGCATCATGCATAACGTTTTCCTCGACGCTATTGCCCTCAAGTTCCTTCGCACCCAACACATTCAGGCAGAATCTCCCGGGGAATCGCTGAAAACATCCTCGAAGGCCCGGGCATCAAGGATGCGCTCGGCCCAGAGGTCGAGCTGTTCGGGAGAAGCCGTGCGCAAACGTTCCTGGACCCGAATATCCAGGACATCCTGTCCGAAACGCTTGGTCAGTTGACGCTGAAGAAGCAGCAATCGACCTTCCTGGCGTCCTTCCTGGCGTCCTTCCTGGCGTCCTTCCTGGCGGCCTTCCTGGCGTCCTTCCTGTTTTCCCCTGTGAAGCAGGCGTTCGGCAAGCGTCATGATCGTACCCTTCTTGGTTGATGAAAGAAGCAGTTCTGCTGCATCATGCATAACGTTTTCCTCGATGTCCATGGTCTGGGTCAGATAGCGGAAGATGACCTGGACCCAGCGTAGGGATGGCTCATCGTCATCAAGCTCGCTCAAGACCCGGTAGATGTCGAGCAGATGCTCGATGGCCCTCGGATCGTTCTTGGCGCGGAAACAGGTCAGCATCAGACGCAAAATGATGGAGCCCTTGATGCGCTCCTCGGATCCCGGAGAGAAGTCATGGAAAGCCAGCGCAAAGTCCGGAACATACGCCTTGAAACCGGCGTCCGGCAGATCCACGAGTTCGCCCAGATGAACGGCCCGCTGCCTGGTTTTGCCGTGATAGACCACTATGGGGATGATAAGCGGCAGGATTCTGCGCGCTTTGCGCTGCTTGCGGGACAGTTCCCAAATTTCGAGCATGTAGCGCAGCACCTGCAGGGCCACGAAACGGTCGGGGGTGCTTTTGTGCTCGAACAGGAAATAGACATAGGCGGGCCTGTCACCGCTGAGCCGGACCTCGTAAAGCAGATCCGAATGATGCATGGTCTGGTCCGGGGCCACAAATGTGTCCTTGCAGATGGCCAGGGTTTCAAGGCGAACATGCCTGACGACGCCCTCCGACAAATACTGACGCATGAAATCCGCGGCGACTTCCTTGTGGCTCATGGTTTCGCGAAAGAGCGCGTCGTGGATGTTGTTGACCATTTGCATGGCGCGACCACTACGTCAGGAACGCCGAGAGAAACAACACCACCTTTTGCCGGAAACCTCGTACGGATCAGAAATGCAAGTCGTGGATCAAATGAGGGACAAAATCGCGGAGGCCACAAAAAAGAATAAAACAAGGGGATGCACTTGCATGCACCCCCTTGTTTCTTACTGGAGCCAGGAAAGAGAATTGAACTCTCGACCTACTGATTACGAAAATCCCGCAGAAGGCCACATAAACACTGAACCAAACCCAAGTAACCCTCTATAACTATCAAAATTTTCACAACATAGCATCACGCCTGACATAGGGAATCTTCTTCGCTAGTTAGCACATGTTAACCGTAGATTTGTGAGGCACATGTGAGTCACAAAGGTATTAGCGTGAACTTAATAGTTCAAACATGGAGACGCGTACATGTCGACAAGATTATTCCGATCTGAGCCGAAAACTCTCAGAAACACGCTAAAAAAACACACCAACGGCTGACCGTAAATTAAACAAGCTAATAATCTCAGACAAATACACATACAAACCCACGTAACTCGACTTAACTTAGTGTATTTAAGAGAGATTGCATTGCTTCAACGAAGCAATGCTTGACAGCGTAATCCCGATTAGTCTGACATCCCTCGGAATTCTGAATCCTTTCCATAGGATCATAGGGATTCTTTTAACCACAAAAACAAGTCCATTGGTTTCCAATAGGGTGCCGACGTTTTGGCTTCATAGAGGTGCTGATCAACAGCGTGGCAATCCTGCGTGATGCCGACCTGAAATGCCACCATCCGACTCACTGTCCGACATCAATTCCCTATATCCTGAATTTTTTGACCAGAGAACTGAGCGTTGCGGAAACCGCGGACAGTTTTGTGGAACTTCCCAAGACATCCCCGGCATTGGCAGATATTGTTCCTGCCATCGAACTCACATCGGTCACATCTTTTGCCACGTCTCGGACCACGGAATCCGCCTGAGTCACATTCTCATTGATTTCCTGAATACCCGAAGATGCCTGGGCCAGATTCTGGGTAATCTCCCGTGTGGTCACGGACTGTTCCTCAACTGCTGCTGCAATTGCAGTGACAATGGAATTCACATCATTGATCACATTGGTGATCTGCTGTATTTCGCTGACAGCTGTTCCCGTAGCACCTTGAATGGCTTGAATCTTGGCTCGGATATCCTCAGTTGCACGGGCCGTCTGTTGAGCCAATTCCTTGATTTCATTTGCCACGACAGCAAACCCCCGCCCTGCCTCTCCTGCGCGTGCAGCCTCGATTGTTGCATTCAAGGCCAGTAAATTGGTTTGGGATGAAATTGCCGTGATCGTCTCCGTGACTTTGTTTATTTCCCTGGCCGCTTCCCCAAGGTCATTGACTCTGTAAGAAGCATTCCCTGCGGACTCGACCGCCAGTCCTGTGATTTCACGGGCCTTCCCCGCGTTCATGGAGATCTCGCTTACCGTCGAACTCATCTCTTCCGTGCTGCTCGCCACGGTGCCTATGTTAATTGAAAATTCTTCCATGGCTGAAGCAACGGTATTCATGTTCGAACTCATCTGCTCGACAGCAGCAGCAACGGCGTGTGACTTTCCATCCATTGTGTCCGAAGTTTTATTCAAACTTCCGGCCAAAGAAAGCAGATCATCAGAAGAACTGTTCATCTGCATCGCATTAGTAGTAACTTCACGAATTATAGCATGCACTTGAGAGACAAATTTGTTGAATAATTCTGCAAGTTCTTGTGTCTCTGTTCCAGAAGTATCATTCAGACGTTTTGTCAAATCTCCATCACCTTCAGCTATGTCTTTTAACATGAAGATCATCGCATGCAGTGGGCGAGTAATTCCTCGGACAATAAACCATGATAAACAGATCATGGCTAAAGCGAGTACGGATGTCATAAGAAGGATCGCCAAACTGACGTTTCGTTTGGCACTTTCGATAACATTCAAAGGCTTGCCCACGAAAAACATTCCGGAAATTTTACCATTCGGGTCCTTGATTGGCCAATAAGCGGCTTGAAAGGAATTTCCAAGAATGACGTTGGTGGAAAAAAACGTTTCTCCCTTTGAAAGAACAGTATCAATAACCTTGGGGTTGTCCATCCTGGTGCCGACGACACGCTTGCCATCCTTTACAATCGTGGTGGTCAGACGGGTGTCCATTTCAAAGACGGTTGTTTCAAGTCCCGTAAATGATTTGATCACATCAACAAAGTCGAAATCTGAAAGTGAGATTCCCACAGTCACCACTCCGACAATTTTCCCGTCATGGGTTACGGGACATCCTGAACGAAGAGAAAATTTAACCACCGTACCAGGCTCGATGCCGACATTTGCCTCACCTGCCAACGCCTTGGCGACGTTGACTTGATTCATGACGCTATCTCCCTTTTTCTCGGAATGTGACCGAGCGATGACGACACCATTGTGGTCGGATACCGTAACAAAATGTGCACCTGTGTCTTTCATCGCCTGAACGATGAGCGACCGAAGAAGTGCACCATCATTTCTTTCAACAGCATCCATGACGGACGTGTTCGATGCGATGAGCGTGCCTGCTTGTAAAAACTTATCTTTCAAACCAGAAATATAGTTTTCAACAACACTTTTTGACGAAAATATGTTCTCCTGAGAGACTGTGTCAAAAGCAATATCCGTGTAGTACTTTGATGTGAAAAAAAGACCTATGCTTGTCGCAAGGACACAAAATATGGCGAGTATTGAAATCTTGGCAGCAATTTTTAGCTTCATAAATTCCTCAATGACAATCTTTCGTTAAAGTTAAAAAATGTTTCTTGAACTATAAAAATTTAATATTTATTAAAAATGTATCTATTTTTTTAAGAAATAATAATTTATCTAAAAAAATTTAATTTATTAAAAATATCATCAATAAATAATTCAAAAATTCAAAAAAAATCATAGTCGAAGATCTATAAATATTTTTTACATAAAATAAATTTTAATTTATTATACATTAAACTAAAAATACGATGATATAAATATCCTAGATTTACGTATAAACATGAAATTTCTTCAAAGTTTTAAAAATGTGAAAAACAGTACAAGAAAAATTGTACCTTGAGGCTTGTTTTGAATAATTCAGTCAGTCGTCATATATCATGTGAAATTATGAACAATCAAGCACCAATTATCACCAAATGTTGCTCGGACAGGAGTTTCGAAGATTTCTGGTCAAAAAAGCCGATTCCTCAAAACAATACAGCATATTAGCTTTTGATTTTTTGCAAGACCCCACGCGCCACTTCGTATCCGAATGCGGCCAGGATTTTGGATTGTTCCGGCGATGGCTCCTCGATCGTACGCAAGGCCTTTACCTTTTCTCCATTCCAACACCGGCATAGCAGTGACAACCGAAAATTGACCATCCGTGATCACCGAATTTTGACCACCCTGAGACGTGTTTGTTGCTCTGGACGCTCTGAGGGCGATCGTCCTGCTTCTGCCAACTGGTAGCCTTCTTTATATCCGCGTTGCCTTTTGATTCAGGCTCTGCTTCAGCCGATAGCTCTCCCAACTGCAATTGATGATGTGGGCTTTATGGGTCAGCCGATCCAGCAAAGCTGCGGTCATTGTGGGCTCGCCAAAGACCTGGGTCCAATCAGCAAGGTCCGTGATCAGGATATTCTTGCCGAACCTGTCGATATATCTGCCGATGCGGTAATTGTTCTTGCGGAATCCCTGGGTAACGCGCCCGTCTTTACGCTCAAAGCCCAGATCGTACAGGTCTTTGGATAGGTGCAGACCTTCGCAGATTTGTACGTAATGATCGCGCACCTTGCCTTGCTGGATTCATCCGCGAGCCTCATCCCTGACTTTGGCTAGCATCTCGTACAACGCGGCCTGGAGCTTTTGTCGTTTGCCCTTGAATGCGTATCTCTGCTTGGTTGCCGTGAGCGTCCGTAACAACAGACACTTCTCAATGTGGTCAGAATTTACGGATCACAGATGGTCAATTTTCGATTTTCACTACTGCACGCCCCGGAAACTGCTCAAACAGAACCTTCGCCGAGCGTCGATATGGCTTATGCTGACGGGCATCGTGCTTCAGTTGTTGGACAATCCACTCCCTAATCCCGTCCATCCGCGCATGGGTTGAACCGTGCGATGGTATCCAAACCTTGTCGCCTCGGATCTGAGGACCTTGCGAACAGTGTTCCGGCTCAGATTGAAGTCCCTGACTATCTGCCCAATCGCCTTGCGTCTCGACCATGGGCCAGTTTGATCTTGTGTATCGCCTCCACCATCAGCATCTCCTCGTTCCCCTCAGTCGTTTAGTCGGAAGATCTTGAAGGGCATACCCGGGTGGGTCAATTTTCGATGCCGATCACCGTGGTAGGTGGAACATTGTTCCAGCCCGATTCATGACAAAAATGAATGAGTCCGTGAAAAACCAAATCCTTACCCAATCGGCAACGGCGGTGCCGAATCTGTGGATCATTACGTCACCAAGAAAGGCAACATTCGAATGTCGACATTTAGATTGACACAAATATCCCAATCTGGTTATTCGGGATCGCATATTCGTAATGTCGACACGAAGTTCATCGACAAGGAGAAGTGGGCTCAATAGCATTGTCGACATTTGTCATTAATAAAAACGACAAACACGGAGGTTGGCTCATGGCTAATAAACAGAGTGTTTCAACGACAAAAGCTCCTGGAGCGATCGGGCCGTATTCCCAGGCGATCATCACCGGGAACCTGCTTTTCGCTTCAGGTCAGTTGCCCATCAACCCGGAAACCGGAAAAATACCTGAAGGCCCCATCGGAAACCGCGCTCGTCAGGTTTTTGAGAACCTGCGCGCCATTGTCGAAGAAGCTGGCGGGAACTTGAACGATGTCGTCAAGACGACAGTTTTTATGACCAACTTACAGGATTTCAAGGAAATGAACGAAGTTTACGCAACGTATTTTTCCGACCCATTTCCAGCTCGCAGCGCAGTGCAGGTGGCGGCCTTGCCTTTGGGAGCAGATATAGAAATGGAAGCAATCATTTCTCTCAAATAATTTCACTACACGGAGTTTCGATATGAATTTGGCAAAGTTTTCTCGTCGCGGATACGTTACGACACCAACCCCCATCGAAGCCCTTCCTTCCTTTTCCAAGGCACTGGGCGGCAAGGTCAATATCTTTATCAAGCGTGACGATCTCCTGCCCGGCTGTGCTGGCGGCAACAAAACCCGCAAACTGGATTTCTGCATTGCGGACGCCCTCGACAACGGCGCAGACACCATCATCACCTGCGGCGCGGTTCAGTCCAACCATTGCCGGCTGACTCTGTCCTGGGCGGTCAAGGAAGGTCTGGATTGCCATCTGGTGCTCGAAGAACGCGTCAAGGGCTCTTACAGCCCCGAAGCTTCCGGCAACAACTTTCTGTTCCACCTGATGGGCGTCAAGAGCATCACCGTGGTGCCCGGCGGATCCAACATGATGGATGAAATGCAAAAAGTGGCCAGTGGCTTGAAAGCCGAGGGCAAAACCCCCTACATCATCCCCGGCGGCGCATCCAACACCATCGGTGCAACCGGCTATGTCGCCTGCGCCCAAGAGACCCTGCAGCAGCTCTTCGACATGGGTCTCAAGATCGATCACATGGTTGTTCCCAGCGGTTCCGCCGGAACACATGCGGGCATCGTCGTCGGCATGCAAGGCAACAACGCTGGCATTCCCGTTTCCGGAATCAATGTGAGCCGCACCAAGGCCGATCAGGAGGCTCTGGTGTACAAGTTGGTCGAAGCTACAGCCGAGCGCGTCGGCGTGGCCACGCCCATCGCCAAGGAAACGGTGGAATGCTTCGATGGCTATGTCGGCCCCGGCTACTCCCTGCCGACCGACTCCATGGTTGAAGCAGTCAAGCTTTTGGCTTCCACCGAGGCGATCCTTCTCGATCCTGTCTATTCAGGCAAAGCCATGGCCGGCATGATCGCCCTGGTCCGCAAGGGCCATTTTGCCGAAGGCTCCAACGTCCTTTTTCTGCACACCGGCGGATCACCCGCCCTCTACGCTTACCAGAACATTTTCTAATACTCTTTCTTCCGGAGGGTGGCTTGCTGGCCGCCCCCTGGAGGAAAATTTTTTCGGAACACTTGTGAAATAGTGAACTAAAAAAAAGGAAAAATGATGAACTTCGCCGCAACGCCTGCCGAGTCCTCACAGGCATGTGACCCAGAATCTTCACAAACCAACCGCGAAAAAATAGTCGGGATCATTGGCGGCATGGGGCCGGAGGCCACCGTCGACCTGATGAACCGAGTCATCAAGGCAACTTCGGCAAAGGACGACATAGACCATGTCCGAATGCTGGTGGACAACAACCCCAAGGTGCCGTCCCGGATCAGGGCCCTGATCGAAAAAAACGGGGAGAGTCCGCTCGACTGCCTGCAGGACATGGCCCGTCGCCTGGAGAGTTGGGGGGTCGATTTTCTGGCCATCCCCTGCAACACGGCACACTTTTACCATCATGGCGTTCAGCAGGCAGTTAACATCCCGCTGCTCGACATGATCGGACTGTCTGTAAACTTCATCACCTCTCAAATACCGGATCTGAAAACCGTGGGCCTGCTGGCTTCCAGCGCGGTTTTTGACCTGGGACTCTACAACAAGCGGTTCGCCGATGCAGGCGTCAATCTCATGGTCATGGATCCGGACGACCAGAACAAAGTCATGGCCGCCATCCGCAAGATAAAAACCAGCAATTATGGCCCCGAAGTGGTCCAGATGATCCAGGAAGTCGCCGACAGCCTCGCGCGTCAGGGGGCCCAAGCGCTTCTGGTGGCTTGTACGGAACTGTCTATCATTGGAGGTCACGTCACGCCCGCAGTACATATGTTCGATGCTTCTCAGATATTGGCCGAAGCAATTGTCAAGGAAGCAAAAAGCTGAGTCGCAGTTCAGTCAGCGTAATGTTTGGCTTGCCAGGAAATCGGAGAGCATCGACCACGATCGATGCATGACCCGAAAAGCGCAGCAAGTTAGTCCTGAATAAAACTACAGCCAAAGGGAGAGATCATGAGCGAAGTGAAAAAGAAGTTGGGACTGCCCGCCAAAATGGGCATCGGTTTTGGTCTGGGTATTCTACTCGGGTTGATTCTTCAGGCGACCGGTTGGGATCCTGCCACCGTAAAACCATTTGGCGACGTCTTCATCCGGCTTATCCGCATGATTGTCGTGCCCCTTGTCTTTGTATCCCTGGTCAGCGGGGCTGCGAGTATGGGCAATCTGGGAAAACTGGGACGCATTTCCGTCAAAACACTTGCGTATTACCTCATTTCGACCGGCATCGCCGTATTTATCGGGTTGATGATCGCCAACATTTTTCAGCCTGGAGCTGGACTGAATCTGGCAACTGAAGGTCTGAAGGCAAAAGAGGTTACACCTCCCGGAGTAATCAACACCCTGTTGAACATCATTCCGCTTAATCCTTTCGAGGCTCTTGCAAGCGCAAACCTCCTGCAGACTATCTTTTTTGCGATATTCTTCGGATTCTCATTGTCTGCCTTGGGTGAGAAAGCCGCCCCGCTGACAAAGATTTTCGATGCGGCAAATGCCGTCATGATCAAAATAACGGCCGCCGTCATGCAGTATGCTCCTTACGGCGTTTGCGCACTTATCGCCTACACCGTCGGATCGAGCGGCGTGCATGTGCTGCTCCCGCTGATCAAGCTCATTGTGCTGATGTACGTTGCTGCCGTCATTCAGATCTGTGTTGTCTACCTCCCGCTGATCAGAGGCGTTGCCGGGATTAATCTCAAGACATATCTTCGTGTCATGGCCCAGCCCTTGCTCATCGCCTTTTCGACCTGTTCCAGTGCCGCAGCCCTTCCGGCGAACCTCACCGCAACAGAAAAAATCGGCGTCCCCCGGGAAATTTCCAGCTTCACCATTCCGCTCGGGACCACGATCAACATGGACGGCGCGGCCCTGTACCTCGGTCTGGCCGCAATGTTTGTCGCGCAGGTTTATGGAATAGAACTGAGTCTTTCTTCCCAGGCCAGCATTCTCCTCATGGCCATTCTGGCTTCCATCGGCTCGGTCGGCGTGCCTTCTTCGGCCCTGGTTGTCATGACCATGGTCTTCACTCAGGTTGATCTGCCCATGGAAGGGATCGCCTTGGTCGCCGGTGTTGACCGCATCCTGGACATGGCCCGCACCACCTTGAACGTCATGGGTGACTCCACTGCCGCGCTGGTTGTTGCCAAGTCCGAAGGCGAACTGGGGGAACCGGAATTAGAGGCTGAAATCGTCTCGTAAGAGTCGAGGCTTAAAGGTTGAAAACGCGGTAAAAAATCCTCAAAGTAAATCAGTTGTGCTGCCAATATCAAGAAATGCCCAGAAACATGACATGTTTCTGGGCATTTCTTGTGCTGTGCTACGGAATTTCAGGCGACTTTATTCATGCTCAAAACATCGCTTCCAAATTGCTTCATGCGCTCCCCAGCCTCTTTGTAGTGCTTGCGGATACCATTTTCAACGGCAACAGGATTCTTTGTACGCAACACGTCGAGCAATACTTGATGTCGTTCAAAATTTTCTTTTGTGGTGAATTGCTTGCGCCAATGTTTGAAAAAAAGAAATTTGGATATGCCTCGGCATGATCGATGCGATAGCTCTACAAGCAAGCTGTTGTCTGTCTTGGAAAGAAGAATATCGTGAAAGGAATTGTCCAGCGGAGCAAGCTTATCCCTGTTCTCTCCGTTCTCCGCCAACTGCTTCATCTGATTTATGATGTTCTGCAATTTGTTGAAATCGTTTTCTGTAAACTGGTCTATGGTCGATGCGACTGCCGCGCCTTCGAGTACGCCCCCGGCAAAGTAGCTGTCCTGAATTTCTTTCGCGGTTAAAGAGGTTATGAATTTGCCGCGCTGAGGAATCGAAACGATCAATCCTTCCTGCACAAGCATCTGCAAGGCTTCGCGAATCGGCGCCCGGCTGATGGAAAGACGTGCTGCAAGATGCGCTTCGTTAACCTTGTCTCCGGGACCAAGTTCTCCTTGGAGAATGGCATCTTTGATATGCTCTATAATCTGAGCGCTATACGTTTTTATGCTATTCATAAAATCCTTTGCCATCGCTTTGAAAAATAATGATGACAAGCCGCCATATTCCGAAACAATGGGCAACCTGTCCGGACGGCCAAAGCCAGGCCCGAAAAAACAAACACAGCTCAGCGCCAACCGATAGCAACAATGTCGACATTAAAAATTGAGTAATGATCATTGGGAACCGGTGTCAAGCCTTTTCAAAAGACCAAAAAAGGGACTAGCCTGTTACAGCTAACCCCTTATTCTTACTGGAGCCAGGAAAGAGAATTGAACTCTCGACCTACTGATTACGAATCAGTTGCTCTACCAACTGAGCTATCCTGGCCAAAACAGCGAAGTCGTAGCTATCCAAGGCATGCGCGAGCGTCAAGGGAAAAGTGACGAAAGCCGGGTAGCAACTTCAGAAAACATCAACGTGCCTTCAATCGATCTGCATCACCACCGGCACGACCAGCACCGTTCCCGCTCGCTGAAACTCTCCCCAACCCTTGTAAATACCGGGGCCGGGGAAACGGGCTTCGAAGGCGACCGCGTTTTCCCTGTCCCCGGAGACGGGTTCGGCCTGGACATATTGGCGGCCGTCCGCGCTCAAGGCAATGAAATGGCCCTTGGCCCCAAGGAACGGCTCCAGATCGGTGACCGGCTCTTCATTCAGGTCCATCAGGACGAAGCTGATCCTGTGCGTGACCAGCCCCGCTTCAACGCCGACATTCGCCAGCATCTCGGAAGTCTGCACCATGCCCGGCACATACGGATCCAGCGGCGGCGCGGCGGAGCCCGTGCCTTCGACGTGCAGTTCGGCCATGAGGGTCACGCCGCTGCCGTCCCTTGGCGTGAACTCGACATGGAAAAAATAGGTTCCACCCTCCGGAAAGGTCATCCCGGTGACCATGGTTCCCTGCGGCCCGGGTTCCGGAAAAGTGTGGGTAAACTTGTCGAGGCCCTCCCGGACGATGGTCAGGTGCACTTTCTTCCCGCGCACGATCTCAAAATCGGTCACGGGTGCGCCGTAGGCGTCGGCCAGTTGCAGGGTGACTTCAACCTGCTGGCCTGCCTCGACCACTTCCGGGGCGGCGGTGAGAGTCAGATGAAACGCGCCGGTGTCGAAGCCCTGGGAGGAGTACCCCGTCGCGGCAGGAAGATGCGTGGACCAGCCGCAGGCCAGAATGAGCAAAAGCCAGAAAACATATGTGTGACGCATGAAAACCTCCGGGATGAAAGCTTGTTCACCGCCCTTTCTTAAACAGCTGCACGGTTTTCGCAAGAAAAATCGCCTCGGCGGAGCAAGGCTGTGCAATCTCCCTGGAAACTCTGTCTCCGGAGGGCAGGGCAAAAAAAAACCCACCATAAGGTGGGTTGGTTCGGCGTCTGGTGGAGGGGGGAGGATTTGAACCTCCGAAGTCGTACGACGACAGATTTACAGTCTGTTCCCTTTGGCCACTCGGGAACCCCTCCGGACAGAGGCGGTTGATAGATGACCCGCAGGCGGCGGTCAAGGTTTTTTTTCACGATGGGGCATTTTAATATCCTGACTCTGCTGAATAATATCCTCCCGCAGGGCCAGAAACTCGTCCTTGTGCGCAAGCAGCGTGTCGATCAGGGCCGGGTCGAACATGCGCCCGCGCTGATCGTGCAGGTACGCCAGGGCGTCGGCCACGGTCCAGGCGCCTTTATAGACGCGCTCGCTGAGCAGGCTGTCCAGGACATCGACCACCCGTGCGATGCGGCTGAAGATGTGGATGTCCTCCCCCGCTAGGCCCTTTGGATAGCCGCTGCCGTCCCAGGCCTCCTGGTGTTCGAGAGCGATGCGCGCCGCTGTCTGCATGATGTGGTTGCCCGATCGGTTCAGGATGTCGAAACCCAGACGAGGGTGCTGCTCGATGATCCCGCGTTCGACCTCGTCCAGAGGTCCGGCCTTGAGGAGCACGCTGTCGGGGATGGCCACCTTGCCCACGTCATGCATGGGCATGGCCAGACGCAACAGCTCGCAGTCATCCGCGGGCAGCCCCGCATGATGCCCCAGCAGCCAGGCCATCTCAGCCACCCGGTGCACGTGCATGCCACCGGCCAGGGCCCGGTTTTCCACGACCTCGCCGAGAGTGAAAATGACCTCCCGGTGGGTCTGCGCGATCTCCTGGTTCAATTGCAGGTTCTCGAAAGCCACGGTCACGTTGGCCGCGAATATCTGAACCAGATCCTGTTCCAGGGGCGTAAGTTCACGCAGCACGCGCAGGAAAAGCACATGACGCGCTCCGCTGGTCATGCCGAAACAGCCCGCGTAGCTGGTCTGGCTGAAAAAGCACTGGTCCGTGCTTGCGGCCCGGCGGATCAGGTCCATTTCCTGCGCATCGAGCACTTCGCTCGCCAAACGGGACTCAAGGCTGGAAAAATCTCCGGTGCCCGCGATGATGACAAAATCATCGAGCCTGTCACGGGCCGCAAATCCCGAGGCATCGCCCAGATACATGGAGCTGTCCTCCAGATGCAGGAGCGAGGTCATCTGGGTCAGCACCCCGCGCGCGAAAAGCTCCAGGCTGTCGGCCTGGAACAGGTCGACCGACGCGGCGATGATGTCTTCGAGTCCCTGACGGCTGGAGTCGATGGCCCGCAGATCGCGGTAGGAACGAATGCCCGTGGTCACGGCGGTAAAGAGCTTCTGGGCCGTGAGTTCGGATTTGCTCTTGTAGTCGTTGATGTCGTAGTTGATGATGACCTGGCGTTCCGGAGCCTGGCCAGGCTGGCCCGTGCGCAGGATGATGCGCACCAGCGCATTGCCCAGTTCCTCGCGCACCTGCCGGGCCAGATCGAGACCCGCATGAGGCGTCTCCATGACCACGTCGAGAAGCATGACCGCGATATCGGGGTTTTCGATCAGGGCCTGCCTGCCTTCATCCGCACTGAACGCGCTCAGGAATTCGAGTCGTGCGCCCTCGAACTCGAATCCCTCCAGGACCATACGCGTGATACTGTGCACATCCTCTTCGTCATCCACGATCAGAAGTTTCCAGGCCTTGCGTTCCCGTGGGGACGCGCCCATGTCGTCCTCGGCGGCAAACACGATGTCGTCGCGCAGCTCGTGATCGGTCATGAAACCCTTCCCCCCATGAAAACGTCTAGTCCGGATACGCGACCCGGATGGCCAGTATCTCGTCCAGATTCTCCAGAAAAATGTCCACCAGAAACGGATCGAACTGCCTGCCCCTCTTCTCCCTAAGATAGTCCAGCACCTCGTTCAGTGGCCACGCCCTCTTGTAGACCCGATCGCAGGAGAGCGCGTCAAAAACATCGGCCAGGGCCGTGATGCGCCCGAAAATATGCGTCTCGTCCTCGACCAGCCCATGGGGGTATCCGCCGCCGTCCCAGTGCTCGTGGTGCTGCAGGGCAATGGTGGCGGCGGTGCGCATGATGCGGCGCGGCGAGCCCTTCAGGATGGAATGACCGATGACCGTGTGCGTCTTGATGATTGAGAACTCATCGTCGGTGAGCTTCCCGGGCTTGAAGAGGATGGAGTCGGGGATGCCGATCTTGCCCACGTCATGCATGGGCGAGGCCATGCGCAGAAGACGCGCCCGCTCGTCCGAGAGTCCGGCCTTGACCGCCAGCACGTAGGAATATTCGGCCACGCGTTTGACGTGATGGGCCGTTTCCTTGGAGCGGGTCTCGACCACCTCGCCGAGGGTGAGCACGACCTCGCGCTGCGTGGCCACGATCTCCTCGGTCAGAAAGAGGTTGCTGAGAGCCACGGCGATGTTCCCGCCCAGAATGTGCAAAAGGCCCTGCTCGGTTTCGCTCAAGGGGCGACCGAAAAAGACGTAGAAAAAAAAGTCCTGGTCAGTGTGCGAATTGAAAAATCTGGCCGCGAACTCTTGGTCGAGCACCAGCACCCGCCCTTCCCTGCTCGCGCGCTCGAACAGCTCCCGCAGGCGCCCGACAGGGACGTTGTCGGGACCGGAAGCGAGCCCGCGCGACTCCAGAATCTCGAACCCCCCGTCGGTGCCCAGCGCCACCAGGCCGTTCTCACGGCAGCACGGCCCGGCGCAACGGCCGGTGCGCAGGATGTGCTCCAGGGCCAGGACGAAGAAGTCCTGCACCGAACCGGCCGAGAACAGGGCTGCGGAGGCGCAGATGACCTCCTGCAAGCCGAGACGGCCAAGCTCGATGGTTCGCAGGTCGCGGTAGGAGCGGATGGCTGCGGTGATGGCCGTGAACAGGCGCTGTTCGCTCAGCTCCGCCTTGTGCTTGTAATCGTTGATGTCGTATTCGGTGATGACCTTGCGCTCGGGGGCCTGCCCCGGCTGGCCCGTGCGCAGGATGATGCGCACGAAGGAGTTGTTGGCCTCCTTGCG
The DNA here is from genome assembly GCF_900114595.1 of Desulfomicrobium norvegicum. Classification (NCBI taxonomy): domain Bacteria; kingdom Pseudomonadati; phylum Thermodesulfobacteriota; class Desulfovibrionia; order Desulfovibrionales; family Desulfomicrobiaceae; genus Desulfomicrobium; species Desulfomicrobium norvegicum. The sequence goes on from NZ_FOTO01000006.1 coordinate 51,272, forward strand.
CACGTGCCTGGCGAACTCAAGCCCTGCGTTTTCCGTCTCCATGACAACGTCGAGCAGAATCACGGCCGTATCCGGATGCTCGCGCAGGAGCGCCCGCGCCTCGGCGCCGGAATAGGCGTGCAGATAACGCACGGGAGTGTTCTGGTAATGGTAGTCGCCCAGGGTCAGCTCCGTGACCTTGTGCACGAAGTCGTCGTCATCCACGATCATGACCTTCCACAGCCCTTCGCTCTCGGACTTCAGGGGAGGAGTTTCGTCTGCAAAGTGAACTTCTTCCATCGCATGCTCGCTTTTCATGAAAAGGGCTCCGGTTGGAGGAATCAATCGGGAAAATCCTGGCGGATGGCGACAAAGGCGTCGAACTGCCGCATCATCGTATCGACCATGTGCGGGTCGAACATTTCCCCGCGTTCCGCGAGGATGAAGCCACGCACCTGGTCGAGGGGCCAGGGTTCCTTGTAGACCCTGCGCGAGAGCAGGGAGTCGAAGACATCGACCAGGCAGACGATGCGCCCGTACGGGTGGATATCCTGTCCGGCAAGGCCCAGAGGATAGCCCGAACCGTTCCAGCGCTCATGATGCTCATGGGCAATGACCGCTGCGGCCTGCATGATCGGCCGACTGGAACCCTTCAAAATCTGATGGCCGAGCAGGGTGTGGGTCTTCATGATCTCGAATTCCTCCGTGGTCAGCTTGCCGGGCTTGAGCAGGATGGAATCGGGGATGCCGATCTTGCCCACATCATGCATGGGCGAGGCCAGACGCACAAGGTCCACCTCCTGGGAGTCGAAACCAAGCTCCGAGGCCAGCAGCCGGCAGCATTCCGAAACCCGGCGCACATGCCCCGCCGTCTCCTTGGAGCGCGACTCCACGCATTCGCCAAGGGTCAGGATAATCTCCTTCTGGCTATGCAGCAGCTCCGTGTTCAGCAGCATGTTGTCCAGCGCGATGGCCACATTCCCGGAGAAAACCTCCACCAGCCTGCGCTCGAAGGCATTGAGGGATCTGTCCAGACGAAAATAGAGCAGATTCTCGGACCCGCGCCGGGAACGAAAATACTGGACGAAGGAGTCCTCGCCGAAGACGCCCCCCCTTTGCCGCAAGGCCTGCTGCAAAACGAGGGTCACGTTGTCGTCCAGTACGCAGGCATTCTCTTCCTGACCGCAGTGGCCGAACTCTCCCGTCCCCGCGAGAACCGAAATATCCCCATCCCGAACCGTGGCCGCGAATCCGGAAGGGGAATGCAGAAAAAGGCAGTCCTCGTTGACCCGCAGCAGGGAACTCATCTGATCGAGGACGCCCTGGGCAAAGAGCGCCATGTTGCGCCGCTCGAAGAGTCCCCTGGTGGAGGCTATGATCAGATCGAGGCCCTGGCGGCTCTTCTCGATGACGTTCAGGTCCCGATACGAACGGATGGCCGTGGTCACGGTGGAAAAGAGCTTCTGGGCGGTCAGCTCCGTCTTGTGCTTGTAGTCGTTGATGTCGTAGCGGGTGATGACCTCGCGCTCCGGGGCCTGACCGGGCTGGCCCGTGCGCAGGATGATGCGCACGGCGCGATTGCCGAGCTCCGAACGGATGAATTCGACAAGTTCCAGTCCCGCCTGGCCCGTCTCCATGACCACATCAAGGAGGATGACGGCGACATCGTCGTTCCCGCGCAGGAGCTCCCGGGCCTGCGCTGCGGAGTAGGCGCTCAGAAAGGTCAGCCCCTTGCCGGAAAAGGTCAGGCCCTCAAGCACCATCCTGGTGATGACGTGCACCTCCTCCTCGTCGTCGACGATAAGCAGCTTCCAGCCGGGCACCACCCGGGACCGGGACGGCTCCTGCTCGTCGGCAAAAAACAATTCATCCGAAAGGAATGAGGAACCGACTTTTCTCATGTCATCCATCAAGGTTCTCCACGTTCTTGAAGTCCGTACCACAGACTACTCGCCGTTGAGGCTGCATTACACGTTCATGCCACGGGCGCCGCAATTTATCAAAACCTTTTTAAAATCAAGGCACATGCCGCATAAAGCGCGCGCCAAGCCAGTCGTCACCTCGGCACAGGAGTTTCAAAATTCCATCAGCCCGGACATGCATGGACCGCGCCGGAGAATCCAAGGCCATGCGCCGCATGAAAAAAGGCCGCGCGCCGCGGATATGCAGCGCGCGGCCTTGCGATGCGCAGCCAAACAAATCCGGCTAAAGCAGACGAATTCTGCGCGTGAACTCAAGGCCCTGGGAAGTGGCCCTGGTCAGGGAGTCCTCGCCTCCGAGCACGCAGACCAGCCCCGTGGGCGCGACCTCGCGCAGCAGCGCCCCGAATTCCCGGAAATGGCGCTCGTCCGTGGCCAGGACCTCGTCCCGGATGCGCTGGCGGGTCTCGGTGGTCACCCCGGCCAGGTGTTGGCTCAGGGCCGTGAAACCCTTGGAGTCGGGGAGCTGATACGGATCGAGATCGCCGGAAGTACCGATGATGGCCTTCAAGAGCTCGCCCCGGTCCAGGCTGACCGTCTCCAGGAATTTTCCGCAGCCGTCGAAAGCGGCCAGGGTGGAGGTGACGTTCGGGTCGCGATAGGAGCCGAAGCTCATCAGACCCGAAAGGCGTCCGTAATTACAAAAACCGCCATATGCTCCGCCCAGGACCCGGACCTGCTCCCACAGCCAGGTCGTGCGCAGGTACTTGACCGCCACCAGGCTTGATCCGTGAAAGGAGTAGCCGGCTTTGTGCAGGTCGCAGATCTTGCCGACATAATTGACCTGAGCCGGGATGACGAGCCCCTCGTGCCCGTCCTCGCCAAGTCCAGGCCAGACCGCGCGCACCGGGGCGCCGCCCGGCAGGCTCGCCACGAATTCCCGAAAGCGCTCGCCATGGGCGGCGAGCATGCCCTCGTCCATGGTCAGGTTCAGCACCGCGCCGTTCCTGTTCACCAGCGCCCGGCGCAGCTCCTCCAGATCGGACAGCACGCCGTCGAAATCACTGTCCATCCTGTCAGCCAGTTCACGCAGGAAGAAGAGATTCTCAAGGCCGCCCATGCGCTCCTGCAGGCTGTCCGCCAGGTTGAGGCGCGAGCGCAGGCGAAGGCCCACGAAATGATGGCCGGAGGGCACCAGGGCGTGCTCAAGGCCCGCCTTCTCCTCCAGCACCATCTGACGGAAGCGCTCACGGTCGTCGAAACGGGCCAGGGTCAGGGCGTCATGCACGATGTCGATCATGTCGCCGACCCGCTCGCCCACGGCCTTGGCCCGCACCACCAGCCGGGCCACGGGGCCGGGGCCGTCCTCGCGCTGGGACAGGAGGCTCCTGGCGTAGACCCCGCCGGTCTTGCTGTTAATCCGCTTGGAGAAGGACACGTAGTCCTCCTTCATGGTGCCCATCTCGGTCAGGGCGCGGCCGAAGAGCGGGACCAGGGGAATGAGGCGGTCGGGCACCGCGCCAAGGTCCAGGGCCAGATCCATGTAGCAGATATTGTTGGTCGGCAGGTCGTGCAGGAGCGCCGTTGCCTCATCCCAGTCACGCACCTCGGTGGGCACGACCCGCACCTTGGGGTCGATGTCTTCCCGGGTGAGACTGGGCAGCAGGGCCAGGGCCTCGGGCGAATCCGGGGCCTCCTGCATGCGCCGCAGCTGCTCGGTGCGCCGCACCAGCTCGTCGTCGGCCAGGGCCGCCTGATCGGCGCGCAGCTTGGCTATCAGCTCCTGCTCCTCCCGCTCAATCCGCGCCGCGTGTCCTTCCTCGGGTTCGAGGATGACCACGCTGGCGTGGGGATTGCCCAGGATGTGGCGCTCGATGAGATCCTCGAAGACCCTCTCGCCCCGGGCCAGCCGTTCTTTCAGGGCCGCCATGGGCGCCTCGAAGGCCACCAGCTCCAGCGGATCGAGGTCATACAGCCAGGACCCCAGCGAGCGCAGCATGACGATGAGGCCGCGCGGATAGGAGCCGGTGTTGTTCTCGCGCAGATCGAACTCGGCGGAATTGACTCCGGCCTCGATCAGATCGGCCTCGAACCCCTGAGCCACTATATCTTCGAGGGTCTTGACTATGAGCTCGCGTACCGCCTGGAAATTTTCCGGCAGCACACCCTTCATGCCCACGGAATAGTACATCTGGGCCATCTCGTGCTCGACGCCCGCCCCGGTCAGGTCCTCGCCCAGGCCCGACTCGATGAGCGCCTTGCGCAGTGGGGAAGCGTTCATCCCGGTCAAAAGGCCGTCCAGAATCTTGCAGGCCAGCACGGTCCCGGCGTCTTCCTTGCCGGGCAGCAGCCAATTCATGGTCAGCATGCCCAGCGCGTCTTCATCCTCGCCCATGGCCTCGAAACCGAGCCGCACTTCACGCGGGGCGTCGAAGGGCTTCTGCCGCGCAATGGACGAATTCACATCCAGGGCGGAGAACTGATCCAGATACTCGCTCAAAAGTTCGAGCCGGGCGTCCGGGTCGTCGTCGCCGTAAAAAAAGATCCATGCGTTGGAGGGATGATAGAGCGTGCGATGGAACTCAAGGAACCCTTCGTAGGTCAGATCCGTGATAGCGCGGGGGTTGCCGCCGGAGTCCAGGCCGTAGGTCGTGTCCGGAAAGAGGGATTGCTGGGAATGCTCGGCGAGCTGCGAATCCGGCGAAGAGTACACGCCCTTCATTTCATTGTAGACCACGCCCTTGATGGACAGCTCCCCGCCCTTTTCCGGCAGGTCCAGATGCCAGCCCTCCTGCTCGAAGATCTCGGGGGTGATGCGCGGAAAGAAGACCGCGTCCAGGTACACGTCCACCAGATTGTAGAAATCCTTCAGGTTCTGGCTGGCCACGGGATAGCAGGTCTTGTCCGGGTAGGTCATGGCGTTCAGGAAGGTCTGCAAAGAACCCTTCAGGAGATCCACGAAGGGCTCCTTGACCGGATATTTGCGCGACCCGCACAGCACCGAATGCTCCAGGATGTGCGCCACTCCCGTCGAATCCGACGGCGGAGTGCGAAAGCTGATGCCGAAGACCTTGTTTTCGTCGTCGTTGACCACGGACAGGATGCGCGCTCCTGTCTTGTCGTGCACGAAGATATCGGCCCGGGATGAAATTTCCTGAACATAAGTGGTTGAAACGCGAGTGAATCCGGTGGTCATGGGCGGTAGTTCTCCTGGGAAGCGGTTTTTGTGCCGGTCTTGCGGAATAGGACTGGACACTTTGGCAAACCAGTCCCTTTGCAAGCCCGAAGGACTTCTGTAAAGAGCAGGACTGCAATGTCAATGCTCGAAAGGAGAATTCCATGTCCAAGATTCTGGTCACCGGCGGCGCCGGGTATATAGGTTCCCACACGACCCTGGCCCTGCTTGAGGCCGGTTACGAAGTCGTGGTTTACGACAATCTGTCCACGGGCAAAGCCGAGGCGGTGCTGCCCCCGGCCCGTCTGGTGGTCGGCGATCTGGCCCACACGGAAGCGCTGGACCGCCTCATGGCCGAGGAAAAATTTTCGGCGGTGCTCCATTTCGCGGGTTCCATCGTAGTGCCCGAGTCGGTGGGAAACCCGCTCAAATACTACATGAACAACACCAACAACACCACGGAACTGATCCGCCTGGCGGTGAAGAACGCCATCCCGCGCTTCATCTTCTCCTCCACGGCGGCTGTCTACGGCATGCCGGACACCGCCGCCGTGACCGAGGACAGCCCCACTAGGCCCATCAACCCTTACGGGCGCACCAAGCTCATGAGCGAATGGGTCATCGGGGACACGGCCGCCGCGCATCCGGGCTTTTCCTTTGTCATCCTGCGCTACTTCAACGTGGCCGGAGCCGACCCCAAGGGACGCATCGGCCAGTCCACGCCCGACGCCACGCACCTGATCAAGGTCGCCTCCCAGGCCGCACTGGGTCGCAGGGAAGCCCTGCACATCTTCGGCACGGACTACGACACCCCCGACGGGACCTGCATCCGCGACTACATCCACGTGGCCGATCTGGCCGGAGCCCATGTGCTGGCGCTTGGCCATCTGGAGGTCGGCAATCCTTCGGACACCTTCAACTGCGGCTACGGACACGGCTATTCCGTGCGGGAAATCGTGAGCGCGGTGAAGGAGGCCAGCGGCGTGGACTTTCCGGTGGTCCTGAGCCCGCGCCGGGCCGGTGATCCGCCCGCGCTCATCTCCGACCCGACCCGCATCCGCGCCACCATGAACTGGAAACCCGCTCACGACGACATAACGGCCATCGCCCTCTCGGCCTACAGGTGGGAAATGGGGCTCTGACCACCTGCTCGAAAGCGCGGATATCCTGGCTGTTCAAAAATGGTGAAATTTTCCGCCGTGACGCGGCGGATCGCCGTTTTGGAGCAGCCTTCAGACCGCGCCAAACTTGACTTCGGGTGCGGGATATTCCACTGTTCTGCCCTTCATTGCAATACAAATAACGAAAATTTGTGCTCGCCACGCTGGCCCGTGGTCCGTCGGCACAGCAGATAACCCGGAGGAACGTCGTCCCATGAGCGATTACAAGAAAACCCTGAACCTTCCCGCCACCACCTTTCCCATGAAGGGCAGCCTGACCCAGAACGAGCCCAAAATTCTGGACGGCTGGTACCAGACTGACGCCTACGGGGCCATGATCGGCGCCAATGAGGGCTGCACGCCCTACGTCCTCCACGACGGACCTCCGTACGCCAACGGCCATATCCATATCGGCCACGCCATGAACAAGATTTTAAAGGACGTCATCGTCAAGCACCGCAACCTGACCGGCCGCCAGGCCCAGTACGTGCCCGGCTGGGACTGTCACGGCCTGCCCATCGAGCTTAAAGTCGAGCAGGAGCTGGGCGGCAAGAACAAGTTCTCCATCCTCGAGATCCGCAAGAAATGCCGCGAGTACGCCCTCAAGTACTTGGACATCCAGCGCGAGGAATTCAAGCGGCTTGGCGTGCTCGGAACCTGGGACAAGCCCTATCTGACCATGACCCCGGATTACGAGACGGCCACGGCCCGCGAACTGGCTAATTTCTACAAGCTCGGCTCGGTGCAGCGCAACAAGAAGCCCATCTATTGGTGCGGCTCCTGCGAGACGGCCCTGGCCGAGGCCGAGGTCGAGTACGACGACCACTCCTCGCCTTCCATCTATGTACGCTTCCCCCTGCAGGCCGAGGAGCTGGCCCGGGTCTTCCCCCAGGCCCCGGCAGACGACAGTTTCATCGTCATCTGGACGACCACTCCCTGGACCATTCCGGACAACCTGGCCGTGGCCGTGCATCCGGATTTCGAATACGACCTCGTCCAGGTCGGCGGAACTTTCTACATCCTGGCCAAGGAACTGGTGGCCGGATGCGCCGAACGCTTCGGCTGGGGCGAGTGGTCCGTGCGGGCCACGGTTCCTGGCAGCGCGCTGGAAGGGCTCATCGCCCGCCATCCCTTCTATGACCGCCCCTCTCCCGTGGTCACCGCCGACTACGTGACCCTCGACGCGGGCACGGGCTGCGTTCACACCGCCCCCGGCCACGGCCGCGAAGACTACGAGACCGGCCTGCGTCATGGCCTTGAGATCCTCTCGCCCCTTGACGACGAGGCCAGATTTCTGCCCAGCGTGGAATTTTTCGGCGGCAAGAACGTGTTCGAGGCCAACCCCCTGGTCATCGCCAAGCTGACCGAGGTCGGGCACCTGCTGGGCAGCGAGAAGATCAGGCACTCCTACCCGCATTGCTGGCGCTGCAAGAAGCCTGTCATCTTCCGGGCCACGACCCAATGGTTCATCGACATGGAGCACGACAACCTGCGTGGCAAGACGCTTGGCGCCATCGACAACGACGTTCGCTGGATCCCGTCCTGGGGCAAGGAGCGCATCCACAGCATGATCAAATTCCGCCCCGACTGGTGCATCTCGCGCCAGCGCATGTGGGGAGTGCCGATCATCGCCCTCCTCTGCAAGGACTGCGGGGACGCCTATTTCGACGGCGACTGGGCCCACGGCATCGTGGACCGCTTCGCCACGCATCCCACCGGCGCGGACTACTGGTTCGAGGCCCCGCTGACCGAGGTCGTGCCCGAGGGGCTGACCTGCCCCAAATGCGGCGGCACGCACTGGGAAAAAGAGGACGACATCCTGGACGTCTGGTTCGACTCCGGCACCAGCTTCGCCGCCGTGGTCGAAGGGCGGCCCGAGTGTTCCTTTCCGGCGGACCTGTACCTTGAAGGCACCGACCAGCATCGCGGCTGGTTCCACTCCTCGCTCCTGGCCTCCATGGGCACGCGCGGCGTGCCCCCCTACAAGACCGTGCTGACCCACGGCTTCGTGCTCGACGGACAGGGCCGCAAGATGTCCAAGTCCATCGGCAACGTGGTCGCCCCGCAGGAGATCATCGAAAAGCACGGCGCCGAAGTGCTGCGCCTTTGGGTGGCCTCGGAGAACTACCAGGAAGACCTGCGCATCTCCGACGAGATCCTGCGCCGCCTGGTCGACGCCTATCGCAAGATCCGCAACACCTGCCGCTTCATCCTCGGCAACCTGAGCGACTTCAACCCGGCCACGGACCTGATCGGCACGGCCGACATGCTGGCCCTCGACCGCTACGCCCTGAACATGGTCCGCGCCAAGCACCAGACCATCCAGGCGGCCTACGAAAACTTCGAATTCCACAAGGTCTACCACACCCTGCACAACCTGTGCACCACGGACCTCAGCTCCTACTATCTCGACATCATAAAGGACCGCGTCTACGTCAACGGCGCCACCAGCCTTGAGCGCCGCTCGGCCCAGACCGCCCTCTACCACATGCTGCTCATGATCGTGGGCGACATGGCTCCGATCCTGAGCTTCACCTCCGAGGAGATCTTCCAGCACCTGCCCGAGGCCATGCGTCCGGCAGGCAGCACGGTCTTCGCCATGCGCGTGCCCGAGATCGAAGGAGCGCTCCTGACCGAAGAGGAAGCAGCCATCTGGAACCTGGTCTTTGCCGTGCGCGGCGACGTGACCCGGGCCATCGAGCCCCTGCGCCAGTCCAAGGAGCTCGGACATTCCCTTGATGCCAAGGTGATCATCCACGCCTCGGGTGAGGCTTTTGCCGCGCTGTCCGGCGTAGCCTCCGACCTGCGCGACGTGTTCATCGTCAGCCAGGCGCAGGTCACGGACCAGCCCGCACCGGCCGAAGCCATCCAGGGAGAGGTCGAGGGCGTGGCCGTGGTCATCGCCAGGGCCCTGGGTGAAAAATGCGCCCGCTGCTGGATCCACGACGAAAACCTGGGCACTGATCCCGAGCATCCCTCGGCCTGCCCGCGCTGCACGAAAGTGCTCAAGGAATACCATGCCTAAGGTCGGTCGCGTTCCCTGCAAGCCCGACATGGGGCGACGCTACCGGACCATCGGTCTGATGGCGGTCGTCATCCTTGTCCTGGACCAGCTGAGCAAGCTCTGGATTCAGCAGACCATTCCGGTCTGGGAAAAAGGCTTCACGGTCATCCCCGGTTTTTTCGACATCGTGCACATCCTGAACCGGGGAGCGGCCTTTGGTTTCCTGAACCGTCACGACATCGACTGGCAGCGGCCCTTCTTCATCGTGGTCTCGATCCTGGCCTTGGGACTCATCTGGGTCCTGGCCAGGAGCCAGGAGGACGACGGCCCTTTCTATGTCTATGGACTGGGCCTGATCCTGGGCGGGGCCCTGGGCAACCTGCTGGACCGCGCACGGCTCGGAGTGGTGGTGGATTTTCTGGATTTCTACGTGGGCGACATGCACTGGCCGGCCTTCAACGTGGCCGACATGGGCATCTGCGTCGGCGCGGCCGCGCTGCTCGTTTCCTTTTACCAGCAGAGGCGACGCTGTGTTCCCGACAATAATTGAGATTGCGCCCTTCATGCTCTTCGGGTTCAAGCTTGGCCCTTTCGCGCTGCACACCTACGGCCTCTTTGTCGCGGCGGGATTCTTGCTCGGCATCGCCTGGTCCATGCGCGAAGCACGGGCGCGAGGCCTGAACCCCGACACCGTCTCCGACCTTGGCTTCTACATCATCCTTGGCGCCATCCTCGGTGCGCGCCTCCTGTACGTGCTCATCAACCCGGTCTATTTCTGGAACAATCCACTTGAAATACTGATGTTCTGGAAGGGAGGCCTGGTCTTTTCCGGCGGGGCCATCCTGGCCACCGTTTTTGCCCTGGCCTTCATGCGGGCCAGAAAAGAGGACCCCTGGCTGTGGATGGATGTCCTGGCTCCGGGCATAGGCCTTGGCGAGGCCGTGGGCCGCATCGGCTGTCTGGCCGCCGGATGCTGCTACGGGGCGGTCTGCGATCTGCCCTGGGCCATCACCTTCTTCGACCCCGAATCCCTGGCTCCCCTGCACGTGCCGCTGCATCCAACCCAGCTCTACCACAGCCTGGCGGGGCTGATCTGTTTTGCCGTGACCCTGGCGCTCAAATCCAGGACACGGAACACGGGCCAGCTCATGGGCATCTTTCTGGCTCTTTTCGGATCGTTCCGGTTCGTCATCGAGCTTTTCCGCGCAGACTATCGCGGAGATTTTGGACCCGTCAGCGTGACCCAGGTCATCGCCCTTGGGGCGGTGTGCCTTGGGCTTTTCATCATCCAGTACAGGAGACGCAATGTTTAACATTCCCCCTGACAAACTTGTTTACGCGATACCGCTCCTCATCTTGCCCATACTGCCCAACTTCTGGTCCATCTGGCATCTGTACACGAACGAGTTTCCGACGCATCAGGAACGGGCGGCCTGGATTGTGGCCCAAGTCGTATTGCCGGTCGTCGGCGGAGTGGGTTATATCCTCTTCGGCAGAAAGCGGGCCATAAAAAAACAATGACAACCCGGCCTCATCCGCTCGCGGTCGAGGCCAATCAGACGAAAACAGCACCCACAGAGAGGTTCGCATGTCTTCTTTTCCCCTTGGCAGGAAAATCCTGGTCACCGGAGCCCTGGCCGCTCTGCTGGGCACAATTCCGGCCTGTGTCACCACCTCGGATTTCGACCGCCTGCGCAGTCAGGTCTATTCGCAGGAACAGGAGCGCATCAAGCAGCAGGACCGCATCGCCCAGCTTGAAGCGGAACTGGCGCGCAGCCAGCCCGCCCAGGCCAACAACTGGGCGGAAGTGAACGCCCTGCGCAGCCAGCTCGCGGCCCTGACCGGCCAGGTCGACGACTTGCACCGGACCCAGCAAATGCAGCAGGAGGCAGCCGGTGGACTGGTGACCGTTGATTCGCTCAACTCCAGGGTCGTCGATCTTGAACGCAAGACGCTCTTCATGGCCACCCAGCTTGGCATCGTCTTCGACGAGATGCCCCCCCTGCCCCCGGCCCAGTCCACGCCCGCAGGCAGTTTTCCTGGCACCATGACGCCCGTCGATCCCGGTACGCCCGAAGTTCCCGGCAACGCTTCCCAACCCGTGACGCAGCCTGCGACACAACCTGCGGCCCCGGTCATCGGAACCCCGGAGACCAGGCCCGAAACGCAACCCGAAACCCAGCCGCAGGCCGAGGTCCCGGGACAGGAGCTTTACCAGCAGGCCCTGGAGAGCTTTTATGCAATGAAGTACAAGCAGGCCCAGACCACATGGGCCGAGTTCGTCAAGGGATTCCCCAAGGACCCCCTCGTACCCAACGCCATCTTCTGGCAGGGAGAATGTTTCTTCCAGATGCAGGACTACGCCAACGCGGTCCTAACTTACCAGAAGGTCATCGAGGATCACAGCAAGTCCAACAAGTACACGGCCGCCCTCCTCAAGCAGGGCATCTCCTTCTTCAAGCTCAAAAAGGACCAGGCCGGCAAACTGGTGCTTGAAGACCTGATCAAGAAACATCCCCAGTCCGCCGAGGCCAAGCGCGCCCAGGCATATCTGAAGGGCAGCAACTAGGTCCGCGCAAGGAAACCCATGTCCACTCAAGAATACAGCCGCATCGTCAGCCTGCGTTTCCCCCCGGAGTCCTCGGGCCAGCCCATGATGTACAATCTGGCCAAACACTTCGACCTGACCTTCAACATTCTGCAGGCGAACATCAACCCACGCCGCGAAGGGCACATGATCCTGGAGCTTTCCGGTACCCGGGAACACTACCGCCAGGGCGTGACCTATCTGCAGGAACAGGGCATCAAGGTCACGCCGGTGGCCCATGAAATCTCGCGCAACGAGGAGTCGTGCATGCACTGCGGTCTGTGCACGGCCCTGTGCCCTTCAAAGGCGCTGCACCTCAATCTTGAAACCCGACTGGTTGATTTCGACCAGGACAAGTGCACCGCCTGCAACATGTGCGTCACCGTGTGTCCCGTTCGGGCCATGATCATGGAGGTCGACCCGGATACGTGGTAAAGGAGGAGTCATGAACGTTCCAGAGCGCACTTACGCCCGAGTCGACACGGCCCTGAAAGGATATCTGCGCATCCTGCCCACGGGCCGACTCACCTCCCTTTTCGCCTGCACCCAGTCGGAAGCCATGCCGCGACTCTCCGAGACCGCGCAGTCCGCCCTGCCCGACGGCCTGGCGCACTACCTGCGTGCCATGAACGAAAAACTGAGCGCCATCCTCTCCATCCTGACCCAGCAGACGCTGCAGGAAGACTTCCCCGTGCCCGTGCTCATCCATGACATCAGCGGCGCGGGCATCAGATTCTCCGCCGATCAGGAGTTTGAACTGGGACAAGGCGTGGAAGTGGTCATCGCGCTCAACAACCAGCCCCAGAACCTGGCCGGTACCATAGGCACAATCCTCAGGGCCGAAGAGAACAAGGGAGAGCGGGTCTGGGCCATGGAATTCAAGAACATGCGCGACTGTGAGCGCGAAAAGATCATTCAATACGTAGTGGCCAAGCAACGCGAACAACTGCTGGAGCGTCACCTCGCCCCCTCATCCTAACCCGGGAAAAAAGGCATGCACAAAGAACAGCTGAGTCAGGAACTGCTGGACAGGATCACGACCAAGGCCGAAAGCACCATCCGGGAGGTCATCTCGGCGGCTCTGACTGAAGAGATCAACCGCGCCCTGACCATGGCCCTGACCGAAGGCGAATTCTACCGTTCCATAAGCACGGACCTGCAGGAAGGACTCAAATCCATCTATCTGGAGATCAATTCCGCGGCGACCGGCACGGCCGAATTGCCGATGGCCGCCCAGGCGGCCGCCTCCCCGGTGGCCGACGAAATGTTTTCCGAAGCATCGACCCAGCTTGGCGCCATCCTGCAGACCACGGAAAAAGCCACCGACAGCATCATGGAGCTGGTGGAAAAACATCTGGACATGAACGACCGCGCCATGCAGCTCCTCGCTTCCCTTGAGAACGGAACCGCCAGGCCGGAAATCGCGGAACTGCGCGCCGGCAACGAGGCCCTGGGCGCGGACCTGATGGAAATCATGACCACGCTCAGCTTTCAGGATCTGACCGGCCAGCGCATCAAGCGCATCGTCGCCGCCCTGCAGCAGATCGAGAAGGTGGTCTTTGAACTCTACATGGCCACGGGTCTGTCCATGAAAGCCATGGAACAAAACCCGGAGCAATCCGTCGAGGAGATCCGCCAGATGTCCAAGGCCCGGGCCACGGAGCTCAAGGGCCCCCAGGACGCCAGTACCCAGACGGATGTGGACGATCTTTTGAGTCAGCTCGGTTTGTAATTCATTTTCACCACAACATTACAAGCCGGTTACGGAATTCTCCGCGACCGGCTCTTTTCATGGAGACACAACATGCCTCAGCTTGCCGACATCACCCTTTTCTCCCTGACCCGCACCATGAGCGTGCTCGACCAGCTCTTTCAGGAAGAACCCGACCTCTACGAGGATTTCGTGCGCGAGATCTGCGCCGAATTCACCCTCGCCAAGGAATACATGCTTGCCATCCAGGAGATGGCAAGCCGCGAAGCGGACCGGGAAGCCATCGCCCAGGCCGACCTGACCCTGCGCCATATGCTGGCGCTGTGGGTTCTGAGCAACGATTTGACCGTGCCCGTGACCGGGCTTGAGCAGATGCAATAAATCGGAGCAGGAAATGGAACCCTCAGTTTTTCATGAAGTGCGCACATCCGCCGAGGAGGCCTTCGCCTCGGGCTATTACTGCGCGGAAAGCGTTGTCCTGGCCGTTGCAAGGTTTCAGGGCGTCGAATCCGACCTTCCGGCCAAGATGGCTACCGCCTTGTGCAGCGGTCTGTCACGGACATGCGGGCCGTGCGGCGCGCTGACCGGGGCCATTCTGGCCGTAAGCCTTGTACTCGGACGGACCTCGAAGACCGACTCGGTCGAGCCTGCCTACGCGGCAACCCGTCGTCTTGTGGACGAATTCGAGAAGGAGTTCGGCGGCCGGGACTGCAGAACCCTTCTGGATGGCTGCGACCTGGGCACGCCTGAGGGACAGGCCATGTTCACGAAGCAGGGCTTCGTCCTGCGCTGCACCCGATTCACCGGAAAAGCGGCGGAGATGGCGGCGAGAATCATCGCGCAGTCCCGAGGCTGAAGTTCTTCCGGGACACGATGGCCGCCGTCCGCTCCATCCGCGAGAAGCCGTCACGAATCGGGGATTTCGTCCTTCTTCGCGGCCAGGGGGTGGGAAGCGTCGTAGACGCGCATGACCTGGGCAAGATCGAGGTGAGTGTAGCGCTGGGTGGTGGAGATGCGGGAATGGCCGAGGAGTTCCTGCACGCTGCGCAGATCGGCTCCGGCCTGGAGCATGTGCGAAGCGAAGCTGTGGCGCAGGGTGTGGGGGCTTATCGAGCAGGGGGCCCCGCTGCGCACGGCCATCGCCTTGACGATGCGATCCGCCTGCTTGCGCGTCAGCCGCCCGCCCCGCTTGCCCAGAAAGATGGCCTGCTCCCGGGGCGCCGGGCCAAAGGCCCCGCGCTGCTCGATGTATCGCCCCAGCCGCTCCGCCGCCGGGCCGGTCAGAGGCACGATGCGCTCCTTCCTGCCCTTGCCCAGCACCCGCACCAGCTTCTGATCCAGATCCACATGGGCGAAATCAAGTCCGAGAGCCTCGCTGACGCGCAGCCCCGAACCGTAGAGCACCTCAAGCAGGGCGAGATCGCGCAGGCTTTCGGGATCAAGGGTGGTTTCGGTCTCGACCAGATGAATGGCCTGATCGACATTGAGGACCTTGGGGTGGACCTTGGGCAGCTTGGGATTGGCCAGGGCGGCGCAGGGATCTTCCACGACCATCTTGCGCTGGCGCAAAAAACGGTAAAAGGCCCGCAGGGCCGAGAGCTTGCGACAGACGCTCGACTTGGCGAGACCACGCCGGTGCAGATCGGCCAGATATGCGGTGATGTCCGCCTTGGTCACCGCTGCCGGGGCATCGAAGCCCTTGCTCCGGCGCGCCAGGAAGAGGTGCGCGCCCTCAAGATCGGTCCCGTAGGCGGCCACGGTGGCCTGGGAGTATCCGCGCTGGGCGTCCAGATGCAGCAGAAAAAGGGCGACAGGATCAGGCGCTGGCCCGTTTGTCCATGACATAGCAACTCTTGGGGTTCTTTTTGGCTTCCTTCTTCAGGTTCATGGCGATCTGGGAAGCCTCGCCAAAGTGCTTGAGCTTGCCGCCGCGATTCAGGACCACGGCGATGGAGATGGCCATAAGCGGGAAAACCTGTTCCTTGCCCTTGCGGTCGAGAGAATGGATGGCCCCGCGCGCGCGGTCCTCCTGGTCGTAGAAATGGGGCACGATGGAATCGAAATTGTCGATAACCTGCTGGCAGGCACTCTCGGCCTTTTCCCGCGGCACGATGAAGACGAAGTCATCCCCGCCCACATGACCCACGAACGTGTTCGCCCCCATGAAGCCCCGGATGGAATTGACGATGACCCGCGCGGTCATGAGCAGGACCTCGTCGCCCCGTGAAAAGCCGTACTTGTCGTTGAAGGACTTGAAGTGATCCAGGTCGATGTAGGCCAGGGCGAAGTCCTCCTGCCGGTCGATGAGATCCTGGATTCTGTGGATTATGGACGTGTTTCCGGGCAGCTTGGTCAGCGGGCTGGCGTCGAGTTCCCGGGTGGAGCGGTGGTAGGCCAGGATGAGACGGCCCTTGGCGATGGGCGGCGAAAACGGCTTGACCAGAAAATCGTCGATCTCCAGCGTACTGAAATCCTGAAGTTCGGCCAGATCCTCGCTGGCCAGGCAAAGCACCACCGGCAGCTGACGATAGACGTTCTCGCCCTTGATCAGCCGGACCAGATCCACTCCGGCAAGGTCCGGCAACTGCTCGTCCACGACCAAAAGATCCGGCGGCTCGCTGAAAAGAAATTCCAGCGCCGACGAGCCCCGGGCAAAACAGGTCCACTTGACCTCCTCCTCGGGCCAAAGGGCTCGCAGGCTGCCTTCGAGCTTGGCGTCGGAGGTGACCAGAAAAAAATGCTTGCCGTCCTTCATGATGCGGGACTCCTACGCCAAATCCACGAATTCGCGTTCCAGGCCGTCCATGATCTTGAAAAGCACCTCCGGAGTGATCTCAAGAGCCTCAAGCACCCCCTCGTCGAGGGCGCTGACCTGATTGTCGCCCCCGTTGCCAACACCAAAGAGCCGCGCCAGAAAATTCCCCACATGCACCACCTGCGCAATCTTCGGGTAGAGCGTGGCCGACATGGGCCGGTGATGATAGGAGAGCCCCTCCTTCAGGTTCGCGGGCAGATTCCAGTAGTTGCACAGCCACAGATTGATGCGGTCGTGGGCGAACCCCAGCACCTCGCTCTCGGCCTGGCGATAGGAGATGTCCTTCTCAAGGACAAGCGCGTCGATGGCCGCCCGGCTTTCCGGGAGCTGCACCGCGGCCACGACCTTGCCGATGTCGTGCAGCAGGCCGGCCACCGCGTATTCCTCCGGGTCCTTGCAGCCGATGGCGCGGGCGATGGCCGAACTTGCCAGGGCGCAGCCGAGGCTGTGCTCCCAGAGGCCCTTCATGTTCTCGTTCATGACGTCGAAGACCGAGGTCGAGATGATGATGCCCTTGATGACATTGAAACCGAGCAGGACCAGGGCGTGCTGGATGGAACCGATGCGTCCGGGGAAGCCGTAGATGGGCGAATTGACCATTTTCAGAACCTTGGCCGAGAGGACCTGGTCCTTGGAAATGGCCTTGCTTATCTGGTCCGTGGACGAATTGGGGTTCTCGACCAGGACCGCCACCTCCTGCAGCACTCCGGGCAGGGTCGGCAGATCCTTGACGGCCAGAATGGCGCCCTTTTGTTTGGTACGCAGATCTTCTTCCATATTATTGTCCCTCTTCCCTTGCCGCCTGGGCCGCCGCGGCCAGGGCGCACTGACGTGCATAATAGTCGGAAATGACCTGCTTGACCTGCTGCATGTACTTGTCGTCCGTAAACTTCCGAAAAAGATGGTCAAGCCTTTCGCGCTTTTTGGCGAGCACTTCCTCGCTGCACCCGCCGCCCATTTCCAGGGTCTCGCCCTCGACCACGAGCAGTTCCACGCCCATGTTGTCCAGCTTGGTGATCAGCCCCGCCGTCAAAACCGTACCTGCGGCGATGAGCACCATCCCGTTTTCCCGGGTCACGGGCTTGGCCAGAACCATTTCCGGTTTGGCCAGCTGCAGGGGTATTTTTTGCATATTCTTCTCCAGATGATCTTTGCGGTCACGTTGCAAGGGCATAGTACATGCCCGGAAGCTGCTTCACAATCCCTTGAAGTTCCATGAAAAGGAGCGTGGAACTGACCTTGCCGGCCGCCCAGCCCGTCCGGCGAACCAGTGTGTCGACATGCAGGGGTTCGCCACCTTCAAGAAGACGATGCACGACTCGCTGCTCCGGATCTTCCGGTACACGAGGCCGGGGCCCGGGGACAGGTGCATCCGGCACTGCAAGAGCTCCCAGCCGAGGCTGCAATTCCCGCAGGATGTCCTCCCCGCTCTGCACGAGGCAGGCGCCCTGGCGGATGAGCTGATGGCAGCCCTGATGGGTTTTCAGGTTGGCCGGACCTGGCAGGGCGAAAACATCGCGATTCTGGGCCACGGCCAGTTCGGCGGTGATCAGGCTGCCACTGCCAAGCGCGCCTTCGACCACCAATACACCCAGGGAAAGGCCGCTGACAATGCGATTGCGGTGCGGAAAATTCATGCCCTCGGGTCTGGTCCCCGGTGCGAACTCGCTGACGATGAGCCCGTGAGCGGAGACCTGTTTCCACAAATCGGTGTTGGAGGCCGGATACACGAGATCAAGCCCCGTGCCCAATACGGCGATGGTCCCGCCCACTCCGCGCAGCGCGCCCTGATGTGCGGCGCGGTCGATGCCCTGGGCAAAGCCCGATACCACGCAAATCCCGGCCGCGCTCAAGGATGCCGAAATGCTCTCGGCCATGTCCAGGCCATAACGCGAGGCGGCCCGGGAACCGACCACGGCCACGCAAGGGCGGTTCAGCAGGGTCGGGTCGCCGAGATAATACAGAAAAAGAGGCGGATCGGGGATCTCGCGGAGCAGCTCGGGATAGGCACCGTGGCCAAGGAAAACAGTTGAAAAACCGAAGCTTTCCACCCTGCGTCGCTCGGCCTCGGCCTTCTCGCGCCAGCTGCCCCGGGCAAACTCGGCCTGCACCCGGGCCGAAACCAGACCGCGCGCCGTCCAGGATGAAAAATCCGAAACGGCGGCGAGGGCGTCGCCGTAATGCACCAAAAGGCGTTTCCAGGTGCGCGGCCCAAGACCGCTGGTGTGGCGCAGGGCCAGGCTGGCGCCGAATTCATCCACGGGCCAGCGCCACCGCGTTGGGCTCGTTGCAGCCCTGAATCCTGCCCCGCGCCTGCCTGCCAAGGCGGGATGCCGGGGAATCGGGATAACGGGACTCCAGCTGCTGCAGATAAGCTCCGGCCTGTGCGGGACGGCCTTGGCGCAGCTCCGAATAGGCCAGTTTGAGCAGCGCGTCCGCGCTTTTGGCATGACGGGGGTGGTCCCGCACGACCCGCGCGAAGAATTCCATGGCGCGATCGTAGCGGCCTTGAGCGTACCACGTCTCACCGGTCCAGTAGAGGGCGTTGGGAATAAGCCTGTGGCTGGGGAACTTCCGCATGAACGCGGCAAACAGCTCCCGCGCCGGGGCATGACGGCCGTTCTGGTAGCTCTTTAAGGCCCGGGCGTAATCCTCGTCGGGCGAAGTTTCCGGCGCGGTCTTCTTTTTCAGGACACTAGGCGAAACGCCAGGTGCCTGCCCGGGGGCGGAGGCACCCGGGTCCGAAACCTTCGCAGGGGAAACATCCGCTGCGGGAACCTCCGGTCCGGAAGCGCCCAGTCCGGAAGCGCCCGGTCCGGGTTGAAAAATGTCCGGCCCTGATACCGATGATTCGTGCGCGCCCCTGGCGACATGAACGGGTCCGGGTCCGGATGCGGCGGAAGAATTTGAATCGCTGTCGGCGGAAGCGTTGATGGCGACTGTAGAGGAGGCCGGGTAAGCGTGCGGCACGACTGAAAATCGCGCGACGGTCGCATTCGAGGGGATGGCGACCTCCCGTCCCAAGATCACGCCTGATCTTGCCATGCGCAGCTTGCGCGTCACCGGTACGCGCAGGACGGATGCGGAAGGCCTGCCGACGGGTGCGCGCCCGTCCTGCATGGTCTTGAGACCGGCGACAATGCTGGCGGGCATATCCGCAAGGTTAAAGCCCGGCCAGTCACGGGCAAAATGCATGAGCACGGGACCGCTTGCCCAGGAAAGCAGAATGCCGACAAGCATTCCGATCACAAAGGCCAGCGTCGATCTCATGGATTAGTCACCGTTGTCTCCCTCATTTCTTCATTGGCATAGGAGAGAACCCGCCAATTTTCAAGGGTGGCGCCGCCTTGCCTCTTGCGCTCTTTTGGGGCAGAAAGCCCCCATTCGACCAGTCCGGTCGGCCCTCAGTCGTACCCATTCCGACGCTTGAACCCGGGGCTCTTGCCCCCATCAACCTGTCGTCTTGCGGCCGAACCCGAGAAAATGACCGGACAACTGCATAAAAAAAACGACACCGCGCACGAGGTCCCCATGGCGCTCATACTCCCCCTGTGGGCATTTGCCCTGCTTCCCTTGCCCCTGCTCCTGGCCGCCCTTTTCTGGGGCGCTCCGCCCATCGCCCTGGTCAGCGAACTCATCGGGCTCGTTTCCGGCAAACCTTTTCCCGCCCGCGCGGCCAGGCAAATGTCGAGACTGGCCCTTGGCGGACATGCACTTTTCTGGGTTGTCGTAGCAGCCTGCTTGGCGCTTCTGTCCTCTCACCCGCTTCGACAATCCGAATTCGTGACAGGCAACAGCCTGCTGCTGATCGCCGCATTGGCCCTGCCTTTCTTCGGAAGCTTGGCCCTGGTCGGCTACGATCTGGGCTGGAAGTTCGCCAGGGAACGCAAGCTCATCCACTTTCTGCTTGGGTGCGTGGCCAATATTCCCATCAAATATGGTTACTGGGCGCTGGCGGGATTGGGACTGCTTTACTTCCGGGGTGTCAACCTTGAATCTCCGGCGTTTCTGCCACCGTGGGGATCGGCGCTGTGGCCGTTGATGGCGCTGTGGCTACCGCTGTCGCTATGCCTGGCGGCGGCCGTTGGCCTGTGCTACCTGCTGCTGCGCCGGGACGCCGACGACTGGGGCCGGGATTATTACCGTTTTGCCGCGCCCTTTCTGGCCAAATGGCATCTGGTCTGCGGCCTCATTGTCCTTGCGGTGATGGTCTGGCTCTATGCAAGCCTCAAAGGGGTCTTCAATCTGCACCTGCCCCAGATCTTCAACGCCGGTCTGGCCAGCGCGGCCTGCCTGGGACTGGCCATGCTCCTCTCGCTCCTTGTCACCGTCAGTGAAAACCCCATGCGCTTCAAGGTTTCGATGGTCGGAGCGGCCGTTCTCTCGCTTGCGCACGCGAGCATGCTGCTGGTCGCGATCCTTGAAACCCTGAACCGCTATGTCCCGGGATGGTCCGTGCCCACGTTCATGCCGGACCTGCTGCGCCTGTTCCGATAACCCGCATTATCACATGACCGATCCTGCCACGAGGCCGGATCGGTCATGCTTCATGCCCGGTCTGCGGCCGCCACCCGGGAACAGATCCGGTTCTTGCCGGTGCGCTTGGCTTCGTAAAGAGCCTCGTCGCTGCGTTTCAAAAGCTCATCCAGACTCTCGCCCGCCGAATATTCCGCCAGCCCGATGCTGACCGTAAGCCGCAGGCGC
Source organism: Desulfomicrobium norvegicum (assembly GCF_900114595.1). Classification (NCBI taxonomy): domain Bacteria; kingdom Pseudomonadati; phylum Thermodesulfobacteriota; class Desulfovibrionia; order Desulfovibrionales; family Desulfomicrobiaceae; genus Desulfomicrobium; species Desulfomicrobium norvegicum. Next base: position 72,326 of record NZ_FOTO01000006.1, read on the forward strand.
AGACCCTCATGTTCGAGAACCGAATCGGCAAGGCCTCTGCGCACGCGCTCCGCCGCTACGGCTCCAGCCTCAAGCCCCGCCTCGGGAAACATGATGCAAAATTCCTCTCCCCCGAGGCGCCCGGCCACGTCCACGGCCCTGCGCAGGCCATTGATGGTTTGGGCCACGTGCTTCAAGGCCAGATCCCCGACGCCATGCCCGTGGGTGTCGTTGACCTTCTTGAAATCGTCGATGTCGATCATGGCCACGCACAGGCTTTTCCCAAAACGCCTGGAGCGGATCATCTCTGCACGCACGCACTCCAGGAAGTGCCTGCGATTGGGCAGGCCGGTCAGTTCGTCCGTGTTGGCCAGATGCTCCAGGCGCAGCTCCGCCAGCCGGCGATCGGTCACGTCGGCCATGGCTCCGTGCAAGCGGAACATGCTGCCGTCCTCCAGCAGATCGAAACCGCAGACCAGACTGACGTGCCGTTCCTCGCCCTGAACGGTGCGGATGCGCAGCTCGGTCGTGAATTCATGCCCCGTGGCCTGGGCCTCTTCAAAATTTTCCCGGAAATCGGGTTCGTCGTCGGGATGGAGATGATGCATGAACAGGTTGAAATCCGGATCGACCGCCTCCGGCGAATACCCGAGGATGCGGCAGAACTCATCGGACCAGTTCTTCTTCCCGTGCAGGTAGTCCTTTTCAAAACTGCCGACCTTGGCCAGCCGCTGCGCTTCCGAAAGGCGGCGGGCGCTGTTTGCGATTTCGTCCTGCATCTGCTTGGCTTCGGTGATATCCGTGGCCGTGACCACGGCCCCGGATATGCTTTCGTCTCTTTCGCGGTAGGGATAATATGTCACCGCGTAGCAGCGCCTGTCCGCCCGGTTCGTATCGAACCAGGCCTCGTACTCCACGGTTTCCCCGGCAAAACAGCGCGCGAGCTTCGGTCCGACATACTTGTCGAAAACGTCCTGCCCCACTATTTCGGCAACCTTGCGTCCCTCGATCTCATCGCGCTTTTTCCCATGCACCCTGAGATAGCTGTCGTTGACCAGCCGGTAGACGAAATCAAGATCGATGATGCTTACCAGGGACGAGGAGGATGCAATGGCGCGCTCGTATCGGATCAGCGCGGCTTCGGCCAGCTTGCGGGCCGTGATCTGGATGTGGGAGACAACGGCTCCGTCGATGGAGCCATGGCTGACAAGAGGCGTGACCGTCATCAGAAACCAGCGCTTTTCCGCAGGCGCGTGGCATGGATATTCAAGGCTGAATTCGGGGATTTCCCCGGAAAGCACGCCCCTGATCCCGTCCGCGGCCTGCCGTGCCTCTCTGGCGGCCGCACCCATGGAGGAGTCGCAGACTTCTATGTAATTCTCGCCTTGCAGGCGGCATTTGTCCGGCGTGCTGTTCTCGACCGCGAAACGTTGCCAGCTGCGGTTTGTGTCGACAATGCAGCCGTCACGGTCAAGCACTGCCACGTGTTCGCTCAGGCTGTCGAAAATCTCACGCAAAATTTCGAAACGGCGTGTCTGATCAAAACAAACATCACCCTCATCGGACAGAAATTCCGTACTCATGGCGGCTCCATTTGTGGTCATGACGGATGAACGGGGCGCATGATTCCGCTTCGCGTCCGTCCCGACTGAAAGCGGGATGAATCCCGAGGCAAACGACAACAGCGTGAAGGTACGCAAAAAAACCTGTTCAGGGAAGCACGCCGAATCCGAGCACGCAGGCGCGTGACCGGTCAAGATCGGGGCATATCCAGTTGGTGGGCGTGATTTTTCCAGAGGTTCCACAAAGTGCCCTTGGACCACTGTCCCTGACCGGACAGCGTCGGCTGGCCCTCGGCCTGGAAAATGTCGCAAATCCGGGAAAAAGAGTGGTCCTGCTCGCGCAACTCGCGGATGCGTTCCAAAGCCGCGCGTTTACGGGCGGAAAGAGGACGAGGCAGAGATGGATTGGCGCGGCCCTGCGCATCCGGGTGGGCAAGGACGGCGGTCAGTTCGGAGATCATGCCGGTCAGCCGGGCAAGCTGTTCCTGCTGCCCGGCGACCATGGCCTTGAGTTCGACAAGTTCGGCGCGCACGGCCATGAGCGAAGCCCGGTCACGTTCGGCATGCTTGGCCAGGGCTTCGTCCCGGATATCGCGCGCACGCTTTCTGGCGTCTTCGGCAGCCCGGCTCATCGCGGCCGTCCCGGAACCGACCAGTTCTGCCGCCAATGCGCAGCGGCACTGCAAAAACCTGCTGCACGACTGACCGAAAAGATCACGATGCTCGGCATGGGGGCTCCCGCAAGCCCGCTCGCGTGAGCGGGCACGTCAAAACGCCACGCGCCTCAAGGCTGCGGCGTCCAATGCTGTCCGACCTGGGCAACCCGAATGAGGCTCTCCCGGCCAAGACGCTGTTTCAGAAATTCCTTCAGCAGAACCTTGACCAGCTCCTGCCGGTTCATGTTCTGCAAATACTGACCCGAGGCCAGCAGCTTCTTGAATGACGAGGACAAGGTTCCGGAATCCTCGATGGCGGTCAGATACGGAGCCACCATCTGGCGGAGTGCCTCGACACTGTCGGACTTGAGCTCCCGGTACATGGCGGCCAGCTCCTGCGCGGCGGGCAGCCGGGTGGATTCGAGCACACCTTTGAAATCCGCCGTGAACCGTTTGATGCCGTTGATGATGTGGCTCTGCTTGACCATGTTCATCTTGGCCCAGCCGGCGTTGAGCCATTTGAAAGACCCGACGCGAATGGTTCCGGTGGATGTGTCCGACACGAACACAATGATGGAATGGGCATTGTACATGTAGGAATCGACCCAGCCAAGGCCGGTCTTGTTCAGACCCTTCTCGTTGGAATACAGATAGTTCCAGTCGGAGTCCTCGCCGACCACGCAGCCCTTGCGACCGATCTCGGAAGGTTCGGTCTGGCAGCCCACGGAAATCAGCACGGGCCCGGTGGGGCCTTGAAACACCGCCACGGCGCGGTCCTGATTATAGGAATAATATCCGCCCGTGTTGGCGTCGGGGGTGATGATCTCCCGCTCGGTGCCACGCACAAGCAATGTCTCCCCACGATCGAGCGCCTTGGGAAGCAGCCTCAGGGCATCCTTGGTGGCCGGGTCCAGCCACTCCTGGTCGCGGACGGAAGAAGGCATGGTCACGTAAACAGGAATGTCCGGATTGTAGACATAGTCCACCACGCGGGACAGATCCCCCCGCAGGCTGAAGGCATAAAAGGCCCCCGAGGCCTTTTCCCGGTCCTGCATGGACATGCTGCTCTCCGCCGCGCTGGAGGCGACAAAGGAAATGATCTCGGTCAGCTGATCGGCCTCGATGTCCGAGTTCGATTTGGGGATGGTCAACAAATATTCAAGCCCGGGATACAAAGAATCCGGGATGGATTTCAGGTCGGCGGCCTGAGTCGGAACGGCTGTTCCAAAGACAAGCAGAGCAAGCAGACAAATATAACGCGTAATCATGTACATCTTCCGGTTGTATGTTCACCGCCACGGCGGCTCGGTCAGGACGGGCTTTCCATAATGCCGGAACACCCGCCTGTGAAGCCCTTTGTCACACACCCGTCATCAATTCAAGATCGGGAATTGCGTCACAATGGGCGGCTCGCGCGAGCGCCGTACGGTAGACGCGCCCCCCGGCCATGAGCTAAGAGGCTTGAGATAGCTCATGCACAACGACCACGACACGACACCATCGCCCACGCTCATTGTGGACTCAAAGCCGGAACTTCTGACCCTGGGCCTGCGCGGTATCCTCGACCTGCGCACGACTCCGGGAATCATGGAGAGCCTGGCGCATATCCCCAAACCCCTGCCACGGCTCATCCACGCCGATCTGAGCGGGATCACGCGCATGGACGACTGTGGCGCGCTGGTGATTCTGCAATTGCGGCGCATGGCTGAAAAACATGGCTGCACGCTTGAGATGCTTGGCACCCCGGGCCATGTGCAGGAACTTCTGGATTTCTTGCGGCTGGACGACCCGCCACGATCGGGCGGCGTAAAAAGAGCCAAACCCGGCACCATGGCGCGATTTGGCATCAAGACCATCGAGGTCGCGAGCCAGGCCATGACCCACGTGTCCTTCGTGGGCGAGGTCACCGTGACGCTCCTGTCCCTGCTGCGCCATCCGGGCAGGCTGCGCCTTGGCGACGTGGTCCTCTACATGCAGCGGGTCGGCGTGGACGCGCTGCCCATTGTAGGGCTGATCAGCTTTCTTCTGGGACTTATCATGGCCTTCATGTCCGCGGTGCAGCTCCAGCAGTTCGGGGCCAACATCTACGTGGCGTCTCTGGTGGCATTGGCCATGGTCCGCGAGCTTGGCCCCATCATGACGGCCATCCTCGTCGCGGGGCGCTCGGGCTCGGCATTCGCCGCCGAAATCGGGACCATGAAGGTTTCCGAAGAGGTGGACGCGCTCATAACCATGGGCTTCAAGCCGGCCATGTTCCTGGTGGCGCCCAAGATCATCGCCTCGCTCCTGGTGGTGCCGCTGCTGGCCATGTACTCCAACCTGTTCGCCATCGCCGGCGGCCTACTCATCGGCGTGACCACGCTGGACCTGACGGTGAACGCCTACATGGCCCAGACCATGAACACGCTGACCATCTTCGACATCAACTGGGGCCTCTTCAAGAGCGCCATTTTCGCCGTGCTCATCGCCACGGTGGGCTGCTTCAAGGGCTACCAGGTGCGCGGGGGAGCAGCCAGCGTTGGCCAGGCCACTACCTCGGCCGTGGTCACGGGCATCTTTCTGGTCATCCTGGTCGATTCGGTCCTGGCCGTGATCCTGAGGTACTGGCGGCCATGACCCGAAAACCAGTCATCAGCGTGCGCGGCCTGACCATGGGCTTCGGGGAGTTGGTCATCATGCGCGACCTGGACTTCGACATAGAGGCCGGGGAAATTTTCGTCATTCTGGGCGGCAGCGGTTGCGGAAAATCCACCCTGCTCAAGCATCTGGTCGGGCTCTACAAGCCCATGAGCGGCGCGATCACCATTGCCGGGATGTCGCTTGATCCGGACAACGAGGACAGTTTCAAGAAAATCCTGGCCCGCATCGGGGTCATGTATCAGGGCGGCGCCCTTTTTTCCTCCATGACCCTCGGTGAAAACGTGGCCCTGCCCATCACGGAATATTCGAATCTCAAGGAAGGCGCGGTGGAAGAACTGGTTCGCCTCAAGCTGCGTCAGGTCGGACTTGAAGGCTTCGAGCATCATCTGCCGGAGGAGCTCTCCGGGGGCATGAAAAAACGTGCGGCCATCGCACGGGCGCTGGCTCTCAATCCTGAAATTCTTTTCCTGGACGAACCCTCGGCGGGTCTGGACCCCATCAGCTCGGCCGAACTCGACGCGCTCATCCTGCGCCTGAACCGCACCCTGGGCACGACCTTTGTCGTCGTCACCCACGAGCTTTCCTCCATCTTCACCATTGCGAAAAGGGTCGTCATGCTCGACAAGGAAAGCAAATCCATCATCGCCGATGGCAATCCGCACGAACTCAAAGAAGCAAGCAGGCATCCCTTCGTGCGCCAGTTCTTCAACAGACAGCCGGAAATGGAGAAATAATGGCTTCCGCTCGTGTCAATTTTTCCGTGGGCCTGTTCATGACCGCCGGCCTTGCCCTGGCCACACTGGCCATCATCTGGCTGGGCATGACCTCGTTTCTGCGCCAGGGCGAACTTTTCGTGACCTATTTCGACGAGTCCGTGCAAGGCCTCGGAGTGGACTCTCCGGTCAAGTACCGGGGCGTGCCCGTGGGCCGCGTCCAGGCCATCCGCATCGCTCCCGACTATCATCTCATCGAGGTCGTCATCCTCATCGACGACGAGCACGCGGACGACGAAAACCGTTTTGAGGACAGCGTGGCGGCCATCTCCAACGTCGGCATCACCGGAGCCATGTTCGTGGAGATCGACAAGCGCCAGCCCGCCACGGACGGCCCGTCTCCCAAGCTCGGCTTCACCCCGGAGCATCCCGTCATCGCGTCGAGGCCCTCGGACATCAAAAAACTGTTCCGGGAAATCGACGGAATCGCCATGAAGATCCAATCCATCGACTTCAAGGGCATCTCGGACCAGGCCATGGCCGCCTTTACCACCGTCAACACGGTCATGAACGAGGCTCAGCTCGGAGCCATCTCGGCCGACATACGCACCCTGCTGGCCAGCATCAATGCGGCGGCCAATCCGAAACGGCTTGAATCCATGGCAAAAAACATGGAGCAAACCATCCTCGCGTCGCGTTCGCTGATGAACAAGGCGGCCGAGGAACTGACTCGCATGGACACCATCCTCGTTCAATTCCAGTCCATGCTCGAAGCCAACCGGCCGCATGTCGACACGGCCATGAACGCCCTGGCCTCGACGGCCCTCAAGGCCGATGTGGTCATGACCCAGAGCCACGCCACGGTGTTCCAGATGCAGGCCACCATCAAGGATCTGGAAGAGCGGCTGGCCGTCACCGCCGAGAATCTGGAACAGACGTCCAGCAACCTGAACACCCTGATCGGCAACGTCAAAGATCAGCCGGCGCAGCTCATTTTCGGACAACCAAAGGCCCCCCGCAAGGTGGAGGAGTAGGAAGCCCATGCCCATCCGTTATTTTCTTCCGTTCATCCTGATGCTCGCCCTGGCCGGATGCGGGGCGACCCGGACCACGGCGCCGGACGTGCGCTACTACACCCTGGAATACGAAAGCCCGGCGCTTCCCGGAACACAGGCCAAGGCCATCATCGTGCTGAACCGTTTCGGAGTGGCCCCGGAGTTCAACACCGGCAAGATCGTCTATCGGGATCTGTCCTTTGGTCGGCAGGAATACGCCTATCACCAGTGGCGCGCGACACCGCAGGCCCTGGTGGCCGACTATCTGCGCCGCGACATGCAGCAAAGCGGCCTCTTTCTGGCCGTGAGCCGACCCGGCTCATCCCTGTCCGCCACGCACCAACTCGAAGGAATGATCGAGGAATGGTTGGAGGTGGACGCAGAAGACCACTGGCTGGCCACCGCCAGCCTGACCGTGACCCTGCTCGACCTGCGCGCCCGCGCAATATCGGACCAGGTTCTCTTCCAGCGCACCTACCGCGAGTCCGAGCCCGCCGCCAAAAAAAATCCCGGCTCGGTGGTCGAAGCCATGAGCCGGGTCATGCGCAGACTGTCGGAGAGAGTCATCGCCGACGTGCATGCTGCAGTGAAGTAAAGGAAGATAGACGGTTCAAAAAGGTTCGAGGGCAAGGAGCAAGAAAAAGCCGGGGCCGATGCGTATTCTTCAATACGTGAGGGTCCGGCTTTTTCGCAGCGACGCAGCCATCGGGCCTTTTTCAAAGATAGACGGTTCAAAAAGGTTCGAGGGCAAGGAGCAAGGAAAAGCCGGGGCCGATGCGTATTCTTCAATACGTGAGGGTCCGGATTTTTCGCAGCGACGCAGCCATCGGGCCTTTTTCAAAGGTAGACGGTTCAAAAAGGTTCGAGGGCAAGAAGCAAGAAAAAGCCGGGGCCGATGCGTATTCTTCAATACGTGAGGGTCCGGATTTTTCGCAGCGACGCAGCCATCGGGCCTTTTTCAACCGTCTAGGGTTTGCCGTCCGTGGTCAGGCCATTGCTGGCCTTGATGATATCCCAGGCCTCATCCGCCGTACTGACATACTGAAAGAGGTTCAGATCTTCGGGGTTGATGGTGCCTTCTTCGACCAGGGCCTCGAAGTTGATGACCTTGTGCCAGAAGCGGCGGCCGAAAAGCAGCACCGGGATGGGTTTGACCTTGCGGGTCTGGATCAGGGTCAGGGCCTCGAAGAGTTCGTCCATGGTGCCGAAGCCGCCGGGAAAGGCCACCAGGGCCTTGGCCCGCATGAGCAGGTGCATCTTGCGGATGGCGAAGTAGTGGAACTGAAAGCTCAGTTCCGGGGTGATGTAGGGGTTGGGCTCCTGCTCGAAGGGGAGCACGATGTTCATGCCGATGCTCTTGGCGCCGACGTCGTGCGCGCCCCGGTTGGCCGCGCCCATGATCCCGAAGCCGCCGCCGGTGATGACCACGTGCTTGTACTGCGCCACGTTCTCGGAAATGAGGCGCCCGAGCTTTCGCGCCTCCTCGTAGTAGCGGCTGTTGGCCACGGCCGTGCGGGCCTTGGCCAGTTCGCTGCGCAGCAGGACGTCCTCGGGGTTTTTCTTGAGCCCCTCCAGCACCTTTTCCAGACGGACGGCGGCCGTCTCCGCATCCATGGTACGGGCGCTGCCATAAATGACGACGGTGGATTCGATCTGCTGCTCCTGCAGGGTCAGCTCGGGCTTCAAGAGCTCCAGCTGCAGGCGCACGGGCCGAAGCTCTTCGCGCAGCAGAAAATCCTGATCCTGAAAGGCCAGGCGATAGGACGCGGACTGGCACTGGGGAGTGTCGACATGACGCTTGGCGGCCTGGGCGTCTTCATTGGCCGAGGGAAAAACACCGAAACGGCGGGTTCGCTTGTTGGTCATGAAAATTCCTTATTGGCGGGCAAGGGCCACGCACTTTACTTCAACAACTCCGCCCAGCGGCAGACCCGAGACCTGCACGGCGGCGCGGGCAGGCCGGTGTCCGGCCATGAATCCGTCGTAGATGCCGTTGAAGAGTTTGAAATTGGCAAGATCGGTCACGAACACGTCCACACTGACGATATCCGTCACGGCGCATCCGGCCTCGGCCAGGATGGCGCCCATGTTGGCCAGGGCCTGCCGGGCCTGGGCCTCGAAGTCCGCACCGGCAAACTGGCCGGTGGCCGGAACCAGCCCAAGCTGTCCGCTGACGTACAAAAAGCCCCCGGCGCGCACGGCCTGGGAATAAGGGCCGACGGCGGCCGGAGCCTTTTCCGTGGCGATGAAATCAAGTTTCTGCATACACCCTCCATAAAAAGAACGGCCCTCGCGGGCCGTTCCATCATACCGCATTGTGATTGAAAATCCCTAATCCAGAACCTTTTCAAGCCAATCCAGAGCCGCCGCGACCGTAGGAAATCCGATGGTGCTGGTCAAGAGAATGACGGCATGCCTGATTTCCTCGGGTGTGGCTCCGGCCTGAAGCGCCCGACGGCCATGGCTGCGCACCGCGCCTTCCGAGCGCAGGGCCGCCGAAGCGCCGAGCTGCACAAGGTGCATTTCCTTTTCGCTCAAAGGTCCGGCCCCCTGCGCTGCCTTGCCCAAGGCTTCGGCCGAGGCAATGAGATCCGGATACATTTCCTGCAATTTCTGGTAGTGTTTCGGCTTGCCAGTGCTCATGATTCATCTCCTTCGCGTAAGAGTGTGCCGGGTCCTTTGTTGACGCGGACATGATTCGATCATAGGGGCAACTGGACCTGAAAAACAAGGAGTTTTCCCATGAAAGTCGCCATACCCACTATCGGAACGCGCGTTGATGAGCATTTCGGCCATGCCCGCACCTTCACCATCCTCACTCTGGACGATTCCGGCCAAATCGTCGAAAATGAGTCCTTTCTTCCGCCTTCGGGCTGCGGATGCAAGTCCACCGTGGGCGTGACCATGCAGGCCAAGGGCGTATCCGTCATGCTTGTGGGCAACATCGGCCAGGGCGCCATCAACAAGATGGCCGAACATGGCATAAAGGTGATCCGCGGCTGCGAAGGCGAAATCCTCGATGTGCTCAAAAGCTGGACCGACGGAGACATTGAGGACAAGAACATTCTCTGCAATCACGAAGGCTGCACGCACTAGCTGCCTGTTGAAAAACTCGAAATTCGCAGGCCGTTCAAAAATGGTGAGATGCAATGAAGCGAAAAAAGCCAGGGCGCGCAGTGTATAGCGCATACATAAGCGGTCTGGCTTTTTTCGCTGACGCAGCAGATCGCCGTTTTTCAACGGCCTGCTAGGAGATAATCATGGAATGCCCCTGCCACTCGGGACGTGAATTCGAAGAATGCTGCGGTCCGATCATTGCCGGCGAAGTCCCGGCGTCCAGCCCCGAAGCCTTGATGCGCTCGCGCTACACCGCCTTTTGCCGGGACGAGATGGATTATCTTCAGGGCTCCTTGGTCGAGGAGCACCGCTCGGAGTTCAATGCCGACGACGTGAGGCGCTGGAACAAGGAAACGGACTGGCTGAATCTGGAAATCCTGGAAACCGACACGGACGGGGACACGGGCATGGTCCTTTTCCGGGTGAGTTTTCGGCACAAGGGCGGCACACAGAGCCTGACCGAGCGCAGCCGCTTTGTGCGCCGCGATGGGCGCTGGCACTACCTCGAAGGCGAATATGAGACCGAGACGGTCCGCCATGAAAGCCCCAAGGTCGGCCGTAACGACCCCTGCCCTTGCGGCAGCGGCAAGAAATTCAAGAAGTGCTGCGGTTAGCAGGCTGCTTAAAAACGGCGATCTGCTTCGTCAGCGAAAAAAACCAGACCGCTTATGTATGCGCATGACTGAGCGTCCTGTTTTTTTCGCTTCCTTGCATCTCACCATTTTTGAAAAGCCTTAGAATTCTTGATTTTTTTACAGTCAGCTAGGACCCAATGAGCGCAATTCTATCCATCGTCTTCGTCTTCGCCGTCATGCTGACGGGAATCCGCCTCAAGCTGGGCCTTGGCCTCTCCATCCTGGCGGGCAGCTTCGTGCTGGCCCTGCTGTTCGGCCTCACGCCCCTGGCCTGGCTTGGCGCCATTCCTGATGCGCTGCTGACCGAAGAGACCTTTGTGCTCTGCGCCATCATCGCCGTCATCCTGGCCTTCAGCGCCCTGTATTCGGCTTCCGGCCAATCGGAGCGGTTCATGCGCGCCATCCGCGCCCAAATCCGCTCCCGCTCGCTGCTGCTGGTTTTTTTTCCGGCGCTGATCGGCCTCTTGCCTATGCCCGGCGGGGCCATCTTTTCCGCGCCCATGGTCGAAAAGGCGGCCTCGGAGCTGGCCATTCCCCAAAAGGACCAGGCCCTCATCAACTACTGGTTCCGGCACATCTGGGAGCTGGCATGGCCCCTGTATCCGGGCCTGATCCTGGCCTCCTCCCTGGCGCACATCCCGGTGACAGGGATCGTCGCGCTGTTGTGGGCAGGCCCTCTGGTGGCCATCGGTTTGGGCTGGCTCCTGATCCTGCGCCCGGCCCTGAAGAACGCGCCCCGGCTGCCGGCCATCGCGGCCAAGTCCCGCAATGGCCGGGACTGGCTCGGGGGCCTGCCGCTCTTCACGGCCATAGTCGGATCCATCGGCGGCGAATGGCTTTGCGCCGTGCTCTGGCCGGGCAGACCCATGGAATACGGGGTCATCGCGGCCCTGATCCTGGCCTCCGGGGTCAGCCTGTTCATGGCCCAGGCCAAATGGACGGCGGTGCTGCGGGAGGCGGGCAAGGACAACACCCTGGCTCTTCTGGCCGTGGTCGGCGCCATCTTCATCTTCAAGGAAATCCTGCACCAGGGCCACGTCGTCGATGTCCTGGCGCAGACCCTCGGCGGAGGCGGCGCGATCTACGTCATGGCCATCGTCCTGCCCTTTCTGGTGGGCTTTGTGGCCGGTCTGACCATCGCCTTCGTGGGCGCGACCTTCCCGCTGCTCTTCGGACTGGCCCATTCCTCAGGCCAGCCCCATCTCATCCCGGTGATCCTGAGCCTCGGGATGTACGCCGGATACGCGGGCATCATGTCCTCGCCCATGCACATCTGCTACCTGATGACCTGCAACTACTTCCATCAGGATCCGGGCAAGCTCCTGCCGCGCATCCTCGTGCCCGGCCTGCTGCTCATTCCGGCGGGCGTGGTCGTGACCTTCCTCATGGTTCCGCGCTAGCGAGAGCCCAAAACTTCTGGAGCATCCGAAATACGAAGGCGCCACGTCTTGACTTCCGGTCCGAATATGGCACTCTTTACAGACCGGAGGAAACCAGCATGAACATCACCAGCGACATCAAGCCCGTGACCTATCTGAAGTCTCGGGCGGCCGAGCTTCTCAATCAGATCAATGAGACGCATCGGCCCGTGATCATAACCCAAAATGGCGAACCGCGAGCCGTATTGCAGGACCCGAAGAGTTACGAGAACATGCGCAACGCCATCGGCCTGCTCAAACTCATCTCAGCCGGTGAAACCGACGTCAGGGAAGGACGCGTGGTGGGGCACGACGATGTTTTCGACACGCTTGAAGACGACTTGAAGGCAGCCATGAAATGAACAAGACGCATCACGTCGTCTGGGCCGCCGTTGCCCGCAACGATCTCAAGCAGATCATCGACCATATCGCCCAGGGCAGCCCAGACGATGCGCTGCACATTCTTCACAAGATCAGACAGCGGGCAGCGGAACTTGAAGCCATGCCGGATCAAGGCAGGATCGTTCCGGAATTGAAAGAACAGGGCATACAGACGTACCGCGAACTCATCGTCGCCCCGTGGAGAATCGTCTACAGGGTCTCGGACACAACGGTTTTTATTTTGTCAGTCATCGATTCGAGGCGTAATGTCGAAGACATTCTGCTCGACAGGCTCATCAAATAGCACAGCACGACACCAGCTTGTCCTGAGCGCTCCGCCCCTCAAGCACTGCCCGTGCAAACTGCCTGTGCGCACTCCCCTGCCGCCATATCCGGCCGTTCGTACCCTTCCTCCTGAAAAATCACGTCCGCACCCAGAAACTTCTCATAATCCACGCCCCAGGCCCGCATCTGCAGGAGCAGCGGGATGAGGCTTCGGCCCATTTCCGTCAGGGAATACTCGACGCGGGGCGGCACCTCCCGGAAGACCTCACGGTGCACCAGCCCGTCGGACTCCAGTTCGCGCAGTTGCCGGGTCAGCATGCGCTCGGTCACATCGGGCATGCCCCGCCTGAGGACCCCGAAGCGCACTGCGTCGGTCAGCGACAGATGATAAAGTATGATGGGCTTCCATTTTCCTCCGATTACCGCCAAGGTAAGCTCAAAATAGCAGCGGTAGCGCTTGCCGGAGATTTCCTTGACCTTGCAGGGCCGAACTTCGGTTTCATCCATTACTATACTCCATGTGTGTACCGAACATTATAGACAGTACTTTTCTTAATTGCCGACATGTGCTCTATCCGTGTCCGGAACACGCAGTCAATCCCAACAAAGGAGAAAAAATATGTACGCAATCGCAGTCAACGGCAGTCCGCGCAAGGGCGGCAACACGGAAATCCTCTTGAACAGGGTCCTGGAACCCCTCACGGCCGCCGGGTGGGAAACCGAGCTGGTCCAGGTCGGAGGCCAAAACATCCGGGGCTGTCAGGCCTGTTACAAATGTTTTGCGCGTCAGGACGGACAGTGCGCCATGAAAAAGGATGTCTTCAACGAGATCATGGAGAAACTCCTGCGCGCCGACGCCCTGATCTTCGGCTCCCCCACCTATTTCACCGACGTCTCGGCCGAGATGAAGGCACTTCTGGACCGCGCGGGGCTCGTCGCCCTGGCCAATGGCCGCGCCTTCAAGGGCAAGATCGGGGCGGCCGTGGTGGCCGTGCGGCGCGGCGGGGCGACCCACGTCTATGACACCATCAACCACATGTTCCTCATGAACCAGATGCTCATTCCCGGCTCGGTCTATTGGAACATGGGCTACGGCCGGGACAAGGGCGAGGTCGAGGGTGACGCCGAAGGGCTTGGCAACATGAAGAATCTGGGGCAGACCATCGCCTGGCTGGGCGGAGCGATAAAGCCGCATCTGGACAGTTTCCCGGCTCTTGAAACCGTGAGCGAATAGCTGACTGTTGAAAATTCAAAATTCGCAGGCCGTTCAAAAATGGTGAGATGCAAGGAAGCGGAAAAAGCCAGGACGCGCAGTCATGCGCATACATAAGCGGTCTGGCTTTTTCCGCTGACGCAGCAGATCGCCGTTTTGGGGCGGCCTGATAAGAGGGACACCGATGATCGACTTTCAGATCGACAAGGACAAATGCATCCAGTGCGGCGAATGCGCGGCCGACTGTCCGGCCGGCATCATCGCCATGAATGACTTCCCCGAGATCACCGACGAGGGCCGCTGCTACCGCTGCCAGCACTGCTACTCCGTCTGCCCGACGGGGGCCGTGTCCATCCTGGGGCTTACGGCCGATGACGCGGAGCCGAAGAAGAACCCGCCGTCGCCGGAGCAGATGGCCAGCCTCGTCACATGGCGGCGCTCCATTCGGCGTTACAAGGACGAAAACCTCTCCCCGGCGCTGATCGACGAACTCATCAATACCACCAGCCACGCGCCGACGGGGGTCAACGCCCAGGGCGTCGTGTTCACCGTGGTCCGGGACAAGGCCTTCATGGACCGGCTGCGCCGTGAAACGCTGGACCGCCTCGGAGCGCTGGTCGACGCCGGGAAGCTGCCGGAAGGGATCATCTCCCAGTACCTGGGCTTCGCCGTCAACGCATGGCGGACAAACGGCCGGGACGCCATATTCCGGGGAGCCCCGCACATGCTGCTGACGAGCACCCCTCCCGGCGTGCCCTGCCCGGTGCAGGACGCGCACATCGCCCTGGCCACCTTCGAACTTCTGGCCAGCGCCCACGAGCTTGGCACCCTGTGGGACGGCATGTTCATGATGGCCCTGGCCGTCTGCCCGGAGCTGAAGGAAAAGCTGCGCATCCCGGCCGATCACTCCATCGGCTACGCCCTGCTCTTCGGCAGGCCCGAAGTCCAGTACCACCGCCCCGTCAAACGGGGACCGGCCAAAGTCAACATCCTCGAATAGTAAAAGGACCGGAGCTCATGCCTGTGCTCCGGTCCTTTCCTTTTGCGCAACGGAGAAATTTCCCTTTGGACACCACCGGCATCACCCTGGCCATCCTCTCGGCCCTGTTCATGGGCACCATCGGCGTCTTCTCCAGAATCACCGGCCTGCCCGCCGAAACCATCACCTTTTTTCGCCTCCTGCTTGGAGCCGGATTCCTGGCCATTTTTCTCCTGGCCACCCGTCAGGCCGGGACGCTCAGGCGCTGGCCGACCTGGCCCGTGATCGTCAACGGCGCGCTTTTGGCCGGTTTCATCATTTTCTACGTACAGGCCATGAACCTGACCTCCATGGCCAACGCCATCATGCTCGTCTATCTGGCCCCGGTAGCGGCTTCGATCTTCGCGCATTGTTTCATGAGGGAGCGGCTCAATCTCGCGGGCTGGATTCTCATCGGCCTGGCCATGCTCGGCTTCGCGGCCATGATGGAATTCAGGCTCGATTTCGCGGACGGCTCGAACCATGCGGCGGGCCTGGGCCTGGCAGCGCTGGCCATGCTCTGCTACGCGAGTTTCATCCTCATGAACCGCCGCATCCGGCCCCACGTCCCGGTCATGACCCGCGCCTTTTATCAACTCCTGATCGGGGCCCTGGTCATGCTGCCCTTCTTCCTGCACTCCCGGCCCGAAATCACCCCCGTGAACGGACTCTGGCTCCTGACCACAGGCCTGATCCCGGGCTTTCTGGCCATCACCTTCGCCGTGGCGGCCCTGAGCCGCCTGCCCGCCGCAACCTTCGGCACCCTCGCCTATTTCGAACCCCTGGCCGTGGTCTTCTTCGGCTGGTCCCTGTTCGGAGAAAACCTGTCCGGCCTGCAACTGACAGGCTGCGCCACAATCATGGCCAGCGGCTGCGCCAAGGCCTTGATCGCGACCCGCACAACCTCATCCTGACCAATCTCCCCACACTTCCGCTGCACGTCACGCAGACAAAACGCCCGAAGTTAGTCGACAAGCCCGTACCTACGTAATCCAAATCAGGCATACACTTAACTACGTATGACAAAAGAAGAACTTGCCGTTGCCGCAACTTTTCTTGTAGCGGGAGTGGGAAAAGAAATGGTGGGGTCGGAGCAAGGTGAGATTTACGCTGACTAGGCTTCCCTGTGCCTACCGCTGGAAGATGTGAAGTTAAATAGCAAGGCGGACAATTTCGCAAGCATTGCCAAGAAAAACCAAAGCGAGACTTGATTCCTTTTCGCTCCATTCCCGCCGGTGATGGCAAGCGTTAGGAACACAATAATCGAAGGCCGAATCATGATTGAAACGATCTTCCAGTATATATACGAATTCAAGATTGAAAACGCCTATAAACTGCTCAATTCACAATTCATGTCTTCGGTCATTGGCGCCTTAGCTGGTGCTTTCGCTGGTGCGTATGTAGCTCATAAGATCGCTTCAAACGCAAAAAGAAGAGAGCTACTTGAAGCGCAGATGCGATCAACCAATGTCGCCATATCTTCAGCATTCTTGACCTGTAATTCTTTACTTGCATTAAAAGGGCAGCACGTAAAGTCATTATATGATAACTATATTTATCAAAAAGAAAAGTTTGAAGCTGCGCTAAAGAATCCTCCTGCAAATGGTATAATTTTATTCGAAATGGATCTCAAAACTTTACGTATGCCATTCGTCCCATTTGACGATGTGTCGCGCAGAGTTCAAGAGCAAATCAATGTAAGAGGACGACCGCTAGCCTTAGTTTCTACCATTCAAAACTCACTCGACTCTCTCAAACACAGCTTTGAGCAAAGAAATACGATAATTAAAAGATTCAAAACAGATTTTAATGGAGTGTCAGAAGAAATTAAGCTCAAGATATATTTCGGAGTTCGGCTTCAAGATGGAAGCATTCATCAGGAATATGACGATATCATCCAGATAATATCCAAATATACAGACGACGTTATATTCTTTAGCTCCTTGTTATGTTCTGATTTAGTAGCACATGGAGACAACATCCGGACTTATTATAAAAAGAGGTTTGGTAAGCATCTGGAAAAGACCGCATCCCCTGATTTCAAGACCGAGAAAGCAGAAAATTTGATGCCGGATGTGAAAGACTACGAAGACTGGTTAATGATGTTCAAAGTGCATCCGCAGAAGCAATCATGGTTCAAGCGGCTATGGATCCTAATAAGCCGCTCAAAACCGACGCCCAAAAGCGACGTTGTTTAGCGGAGCGTTAGGCCTATGAGACACACCGCCGTCCAACGCCCGATCCTCGAACTCTCCGCTGACGGATCGCTCAAGCCGGCTGGACGCACATCGGTGTTCTCTGCCGAGAGGACGAACAGCTTCGAGATCGTTGCCTGCAGCGCAGCCCGGCTCCGCGGTCTTTATGCGGAGCATGGACTCGCTCTAAGTAGGAGCCCCACGCTCCTCGCGCTCATTGAAAAGGCGAAGATCCTGGCATCCGCCTCCCAAGATGAGCGCACGTTCAGTCAACTCTTATCGGCGCTACAGATTCAGCGCATCGCCGAAGCCGTTCTTCCGCTCGCTGGCAAGCCTCAGGCTCACGAAAAGCTTGTTGAGACCCTTGATGGCGGCATCAGTCTGCTCTCCAGAAAGCGATCTAAAGCCAAGGACACGCTCTGGGAACTTGAGCTACATCGAATTCTATCCGACTGCGGCATCGAAACAACCTTCGCCGAGCCCGACTTAATGCTCGCCTTGGCGGGCTCAAGTGCAGGTGTTGCTTGCAAGAAGTTGTATTCCGAGGCAAACGTCGAGAAGGTCCTGTCGCAGGCGATTGCACAGATCGAGCGCAACTGCAGTTCCGGCATCGTCGCGCTTGACATCGAAGACCTCCTGCCTGAGGACGCAATTCTTCAGGTTCAAAACTCGCACGGGATGAACGTCCACCTAAACGCGCACAATGACGGGTTCATGCAGCGCCACGAAAGGCACTTGCGCAGATATCTTGAGCAAGGTCGAGCCATTTCGGTCGTCGTATCGTGCGGAGCCATAGTCGACATCCTCGATCGATCGCCCCGTTTCCACACGGCAAGGCAAACGACAGTGTGGAACATTCCGAACCACTCTCCGTCACAGTCGAGCCAGGTCGAAGCAATACTGAAAGCACTGCTATCGTCGCATGCGGCATAGGCCTAACCCACATGCGAGAAGCGGGATCGCATCTTGAGTCTTGTCTTGAATTACCACCCTCTGCACACATGAAAATGGCCGCAAACAAACGGATGCGGCCATTTTCATTCAACCACGCTGAGTCATGGCGGCGTCAGCCGAGCTGTCAGGGCCGCACTGCCCAGCACGCGCAACAGAGTTGCGCCAACGCTACCATATATTCCATCCTGGGTTGCGGCATCGCCCCGCAGGGCTCGCCTATTCCCTCCTGAATTCAAAATTTCTTCAGTGCTGCCGGGGATTGCAGCATATTCGTGCGGTAACGCCGCGATGGCATCAGTGTTGCTGTACTTCCAATAGCCGATAGCTCAGGCGGCTCTGTTCGCCGCGGAATATCGTGTATGATGGATCACTCATCGCGGCTGCGTCCGCCCAATCATCACCGGAGGAACAATGTCCAAAATAGGCATCATCCGTTGCGAAAAGAATGAAACCAAATGTCCTCTGACCTCCTGTTTCAAGGCGCTCTCCTCCGCTGCGGAAGGTTTCGCGGGCTGCGAGGAGCCGGAAATCGCGGGCGTTTTCACCTGTCGATGTCCGGGAGAAAACGTGGCAGAGATGGCCAAGATACTAAAAAGCAAGGGAGCCGAGCGCATTCATTTCTGCACCTGCCTGTTCTCGCACAAGGAAAAGGAAGGATGGGCTCTGGGCACCGGCTTTTGCGCGGATGTGGACCGGCTCGTCCGCCTGGCCGCCGATGAGGCGGGAATCCCCTGCGTCAAAGGGACGGCGCACCTGCCGAGCGGATACGTTCCGGAAGTCTTCAAATAAACACAGAAGGGGTTTTTGCTCATGGGCGACGATCTGGACCGCATCATTGCGGCCATGCAGAACACGATAAACGAGGACACCCGGGAGGCCTGGGGCGAGGAAGCCTACGCGCGCTGGGTCAACCCGCCCAACATGGGACCCATGCCCGACGCCGACGGCACGGCGGAACTCAAGGGCACCTGCGGGGACAGCATGGCCATCTCGCTCAAATTCGACGGGGACCGGGTCTGCGCTGCATCCTTTGAAACGGATGGCTGCGGCCCGAGCGTGGTCTGCGGTTCACTGGCGGCGGAGATGGCCGTGGGCAAGACGGCCGAAGAGCTTTTCGACATCACTGGCGAAATGGTCCTGGCCCGGGCCGGACAGATCCCGGAAGACCATCATCACTGCGCTTTTCTGGCCGTCTCCACGCTGCACGAGGCGTTGAACAGATACATGCGTCTGGCCCTTGAGAAACAGTGACGGAAAATTTTCATACAACTGCTCCCGCCAAAGGCGGGAAGGAGGTATTATGCCAGCTGGTAACGGAACAGGACCCATGGGCATGGGCTCCATGACAGGACGCGGCGCCGGATATTGCTCCGGTTCCGGGACGCCGGGTTACGCGAACGGCGGAGGATTCGGCGGCGGTGGATTCGGGTTTGGCGGCGGCAGGGGCCGCGGACGTCGCTTTTTCGCGGCAGGGCCGCAGGGACGCTTCGCACGGCAGGAAGCCTTTGATCCGGCCACCGAACAACAAGCGCTGAAAGATCAGGTCAAAGCCCTGCAGTCGCAACTGGAAGCCATTCAGCAACGTCTGGCGGAAATGAAATAGCCGGATAATCGGCGCACAAAAATGAAAGGCCGCTCCCCTCGGGGTCGCGGCCATTCATTTTTGCTCACTGGTCCCAAGCGGCCGTCACTGCTTCACGGCCCACACCGCATGCACGGGGTCGGAATGCTGGATCATGGGATAATAGCGATCCCGGGCGTCCATGGGCCGGGGCCAGCCACGATCCGAGAGGGTCGACACGTCCTTGAATCCGCCACCGAGGCGAAAATACTCCGAGACCAGGGAGACGCGCTCGAACTCATGCAGCTCGGTCCAGATGCGCACGGCCTGGTCCGGAAACCAGCGATGCGAAAAGACCACGACGCACAGCCCGCCCGGTTCCAGCACCCGGGCGATCTCGGGGAAAACCTCCAGGGGCCTCGTCAGGTATTCCACGGACAGGCTGCAGATCACGGCGTCGAAGGCGCCATCCGCGAAAGGCAGGGCCGGGTCGGCGTTCAGGTCATGGACCACGTGGGACGACAGGGCCGGATTTTCGTTCATCTCCTCCCCGTTCATGCCCAGGCCCGTGGCCGTGACATTGCCGGGCAGATGCGACTGCCAACCGGCCATGAGATCAAGAATCCTCTCCCGACCGGGCAAAAGACGCGAGTACACCTTGGTGATGTTCTCGCGCGCCTGACTGTCCACGTGCGCGACCTTGCGCGGCGTGGCGTAGAATTCCGCGTCGCCGGCACCGAGCGGCTTTTCCAGGGGCGCCCCGAGGCCGAAATCCGTCCCTCTGTCCGTCCTGCGCTTGAGCCCCGGCCCGTCGGTCAGGGCGCAAAGCCAATCCTTGCACTGCCCGCCGAACTCCGCCTGCTTGGGCCACACCGCAAGGGGGGTGATCTCAAGCCGCGCCTCCACATCCGCCAGAGGATGATTGAGATCGACGGTCAGCGTGTCCGCGCCGGTGTTGATGACACGAAAGGGCTGGATATTCTGCGGGTAGATGCCGGGCAGTCCGCGCAGAACGCCCTGAGGGTAAAAGCGGCCCTGCAGCGGCTCGATGGCGGTATCCCCGACGGGGGCCTTGAACGCCTTGCGGGGCACGGTCATGACCTTCCTCATGTCCCTCACCGGCACATGCACGCCGGGCTGAAGATCGACAAGGCGGGATTCCCCTTCCTGCATTCCCAGGATCTGTTTTTCAAGCCCGCCAGGGAAAACATCCCTCCACAGGTTCACGTTCTGGGCGTAAAAACTGTCTTCATGGCGAACTCCGTTCTCCTCCCAGTGCAGGCGGAACTGGATGTTGGCCAGGGTATCGGTCGAAATGGCGGTCATGGCTGCCTCCTGTTGAATCCATACGTAAATGACAAGATGTATCGATAAGAAACATAGGCCGGCAGTCAAGCGGAGTTGCCAATATGAACGCCAGGCGTTATTAGTGTTTCATGATTGTCTCATTTACCTGCAAGGAAACCGAGAAACTCTTCCGCGAGCGAACATCGCGAAAAATCCCACCGGACATTCACCGGGTCTCCTTGCGCAAACTGCTGCAACTGCATGCGGCGGTCGACCTGAACTTTCTTCGCGTGCCTCCGGGCAATCGGCTCGAAAGCCTGTCGGGGGACCGGGCCGGACAACACAGCATACGCATCAACGATCAATGGCGCATCTGTTTCACATGGCGTGACGGCAATGTGCATGATGTGGAAATCGTGGATTATCATTAATGGAGCAAAGCACCATGAAAAACCTGATTCCTGGCCCCATTCATCCCGGGGAAATCCTGTTGGAGGATTTCATGAAACCCATGGCCATCACCCAATATGCCCTGGCCAAGGCCATCAGCGTTCCTCCTCGCCGCATCAATGAGATCGTGCACGGGAAAAGAGCCATCAGCGCGGACACGGCTCTCCGGCTCGGTCGCTATTTTGGAGTTGATCCGCAGTCGTGGATGAACCTGCAATCACACTATGAGCTTGAAGTCGCGGCGCAAAATCTTGGAGAAAAACTGGAACGCGAAGTCAACCCGCGAAGCGCCGCCTGAACGCGACATGCCTGAAAAAAATGAGGGCGCCCCGAACGGAGCGCCCTTTTTCACTTCTTTCCCAATGCCATCTATTCAATAATCTCGATGCAGTCGTCCGGACAGTAGGACACGACCTTGCGGGCCAGGTCCTCTTCGCAGGGGTTCTTAAGAATCACGGCCACGTGGGCGTCCTCGTCATAGGCGAAAATCTCCGGCGCAAGCTCCACGCAGGCCAGGCATCCGGAACAGCAGGGCCCGTTCAGGGCCACTTCGACCATGTTCATTTCAGGCCTCCCAGATATTTTTCAAGACGGCGCATGCCCTCTTCGATGTTCTCGATGGAGTTGGCGTAGGAAAAGCGGATGTAGCCCTCGCCGCCGGGTCCGAAGTCCACGCCCGGGGCCACCCCCACACCGGCCCTTTCCAGCAGGTCGAAGGTGAACTGCATGGAATCGTTCGTGAATTTCTTGGCGTTGGCGAACACGTAAAACGCGCCCGTGGGCTCGACCCGAATGCCGAAGCCAAGTTCGCGCAGTCTGGCGATCATGTACGTGCGGCGCTGGTCGTAGATGGCCTTCATACGCTCCACGTCCGGGCCCGCCTGGGTCAGGGCGGCCACGCCCGCCCACTGGGCGATGGAGCTGGTGCACAGGAAGAAGTTCTGCTGCATGGTCTGCAGACGCTTCATGTAGCCCTTGGGGGCGATGACGTACCCGAGCCGCCAGCCGGTCATGGCGTAGAGCTTGGAAAAGCCGTTGAACACGAAGCAGTTGTCCGTGAATTCAAGGGCGGTGTGCTCCTGGCCCTCATAGACAAGCCCGTGGTAGATCTCGTCGGAAAAAAGCGGCACGCCGAGTTCGGCCAGGCCGCAATAGACCTCGGGGCTGACCAGGGTCCCGGTCGGGTTGGACGGAGAGTTGACCAGGATGCCACGCACGTCGTCGTCCATGCGGGCCTTGACCTGATCGACGCGGAACTGGAACCCGTCCTCCTCGCGCACGGGCACGAAATCGGCCACCGCGCCGGTGAAGCGGATGAAATTGGGATAGCAGGCATAGCTCGGGTCCGAGAGCAGGACCCGGTCGCCGGGCTGCAGCAGGAGTGAAAAGGCCAGCAGCATGGACGGCGAGGTGCCCGAGGTGACAAGCACCTGGTCGGGATGGACCTCGACGCCGTATTTGGCATGGTAGTTGGCGCAGATGGCCTCGCGCAGCTCGATGATGCCCAGGGAATGGGTATATTGGCAGCGGCCGTCGCGGATGGCCTTGCAGGCGGCATCCTTGACGCACTCGGGCGTGTCGAAGTCGGGTTCGCCGATCTGCAGGTGCACGATGTCCCGGCCCTCTTTCTCCAACGCGCAGGCCCGTTCCAGCACATCCATGACCTTGAAGGAGCTCAGGTCCTGACAGCATGGGTTGATGCGGCATTCGTTCATAAGTTTCCCCCCTCGCGATTCGTGATACGGGCGGCTTATACTCCTTCGCGGCAAAGCTCAAATCCTTCGGAAACGCGGATCATGGACAACGAATCCAGGTCACAGAAACAAATCCAATCAAGTTTGTTGTTTAATAATGCCGCTCAATAATTCGAGATTCAAGAAAACAGGCGAAGAACTTCTCAAACCGAAAATTTCCCTTGCCGGTTAAAGCACAAACTGGATATATATTTTTCCAGTTTAGCATCGATCCAGTCATAAAAAATACCGGAAACAGAACAATGATTGAAACTATTAAAGAAATAATCCTGGATTTTCAGCAGAGTAAACTCAAAACAGGCATTCCAAGACGCACAGCGATCAGGCCGGTACTTGGCAAAGCAACCGTGTGCATCGGAGTCAGGCGTTGTGGCAAGTCCACCTATATGCTGCAACTTATGCAGAAGTTGCTCGATTCCGGAATCAGGAGTGAAAACATCCTCTGTCTGAACTTTTTCGACGATCGTCTGCACGCCCTGCGGCACGACAGCCTCGGCGTCATTCTCGAAGCCTATTTCTCCATCTATCCGGAAAAGAAAAACAAGGAGAAAATCTACTTTTTTTTCGATGAGATACAAGTCATCCCGGGATGGGAACCGTTTGTTGACCGCCTGCTGCGCACGGAAGAATGCGAGGTGCACATCACCGGATCTTCCGCCCAGATGCTCTCCAAGGAAATCGCCACCCAGATGCGCGGCCGCGCCCTCTCCTGGGAAATGTTCCCGTTCTCGTTCAAAGAGTTCCTCGATTTCAAGGGCATCGACAGTGACGAAACCCTTTCCACCAAGAAGCGCCTGATGGTCCAGAAAGCCTTCGAGGAATACCGTGAGACAGGGGGATTTCCGGAAGTGGCCGGACTGGAACGCATGCTCCGAATCAAGACTCATCAGGAATATTGGAGCGCCATGCTTTTTCGCGACCTGATTGAGCGCCACGGCATCGCACATCCCAAGGCTTTGACGGACCTGGCCCATTGGCTGGTGGACAACACTGCGTCACTTTACTCCGTCAACAGCCTGACGGGTTACCTCAAATCGCTGGGGCACAAGGCGCCCAAATCCGCAGTATCTGATTATCTGACATGGTTCGAAGACGCCTATATCCTCTTTACGGTGCGCATCTTCGATGCCTCACTGGCCCGCTCAAACACCAACCCAAAAAAAATCTACTGCATTGACCATGCGTTGGTGACCTCGGTCAGTTCAGGCATTCTGGTCAATTCGGGGCATCTTCTGGAAAATTTGGTCTTCACCGCACTGAGAAGGATTTCTCCAGACATCTTCTACTATAAGACCAAAACGGGTAAGGAATTGGATTTCATCGCAAAGCTCAGGGACGGCTCCCGCATGCTGATCCAGGTCTGTGAATCCATGGCCGATCCGCAGACCAAAAAAAGGGAGGTCACAGCCCTCGCCGAAGCCATGGCCGAATTGAAACTGTCGACGGGAACGATCGTCACTCGAGGAGAAAGCGAAAAGATTTCCCTTGGAGGTGGCACGATAGAAGTGGTGCCGGCATGGCGATTTATGCTCAGTTTTACGGAAAACTTCCAACCAACGTCCCGTTGTCATGGAGTTCTTTGACAAAGCTGGGGAAGCTTGAGCAAATCCCAAAAAAATTCCCGTCAGGCGACACGCAGCGGCTTGATGTTGCGTATTTCATCCGTAAGTGCCAGCTTCGCCTGATGAAGATCGACAGCCCGCTGCAGGTTC
Source organism: Desulfomicrobium norvegicum (assembly GCF_900114595.1). Classification (NCBI taxonomy): domain Bacteria; kingdom Pseudomonadati; phylum Thermodesulfobacteriota; class Desulfovibrionia; order Desulfovibrionales; family Desulfomicrobiaceae; genus Desulfomicrobium; species Desulfomicrobium norvegicum. The sequence goes on from NZ_FOTO01000006.1 coordinate 96,911, forward strand.
AACCAGAAATCAGCCGAGCTGTCATTGGGAATGCTCATGTGTCACACCTCCTTAGTTGTAGTCGCAAATTTCGACATCAAAGGCATCACCATCGGCAAACAGGAAGCAGATGCGCCACTGATCGTTGACCGAGACCGAATGTTGCCCGCTTCGATCACCTTCAAGCAGATGCAACCGGTTTCCGGAAGAAGCGCGCAGGTCTTCGATCTGACATGCGGCATCGATGGCGGAAAGCTTGCGCAATGCGCTCCTGGCGATGTCGGAAGGCAGCCGTCCCGCCTATCCGGTCACCCGGAACTGCTCGGTCTGCTTGTCCGCGAACGACTTGATCGTGCGGAACCATGCAATGCGTAACGTGACAAAAATCAACATGAGCACCAAACCAAGGTGCAAAATGATCCCAAGGCGCGCCTTGCGTCCCGTCGCCTATCATATTATGGCTTCGCCACCTCGCACCCGGCCGCTGGGCGCTTGAGCAAATCACAACCATTCCATTTACATTTCCCGACAACGTTCGCGCACGCATGCAAAACGACGAGTTCCGGCTTGTCCGCGCCGCTGCCGGCGCGGTGTGTCAAGAGCGGCAACGGGAATGAAATGAAGGAGATATCATGGGACTGAGCATAGGCATCGTGGGCCTGCCCAACGTGGGCAAATCCACCCTCTTCAACGCGCTGACCAAGGCTCAAAACGCCGAAAGCGCCAATTACCCCTTCTGCACCATCGAGCCCAACAAGGCCGTGGTTCCGGTGCCGGATCCGCGTCTGGCCAAGCTGCTGGAACTGGTGGGTTCCCAGAAGATCATCCAGGCCACGGTGGATTTCATCGACATCGCCGGACTGGTCAAGGGCGCGAGCCAGGGTGAAGGCCTTGGCAACCAGTTTCTGGCCAACATCCGCGAATGCGACGCCATCCTGCACGTGGTGCGCTGCTTCGAGAATGACGACGTCATCCACGTGGACGGATCCGTGGACCCCATCCGCGACATCGAGGTCATCGACACGGAGCTGATCCTGGCCGACCTCCAGGCCGTAGAGCGCAAGGCCGAGCGTCTGTCCAAGCAGATCAGGGCCGACAAGCGCCTCGCTCCGCAGCTGGACCTGTTGCAGAGACTCACCGCCCACCTGAACACGGGCAAGCCCGCCTCGGAAATGGAAGAACTCAGGAGCGACCTGGGCGCGGAACTGCGCAAGGACCTGCTGCTGATCACCTTCAAACCTGTCATCTTCGGCATGAACGTAGATGAAGCCGCCCTGGCCGAAGACAACCATTTCGTGACCAAGGTCCGGGAGCTGGCCGCGACTCGCGGCGCCTGCGCCGTGAAGATTTCGGCCCGCATCGAGGAAGAACTGGTCGGCCTGACTCCCGAGGAAGCGCAGGAATTCCTGGCCTCGTACGGAGTCAACGAATCGGGCCTGGATCTGGTCATTCGCACGGGCTACGAGATGCTCGGACTTTGTTCCTACTTCACGGCCGGCCCCAAGGAAGTGCGCGCCTGGACCATCCACCAGGGCTGCAAGGCTCCCCAGGGCGCAGGCGTGATCCACACGGACTTCGAGCGCGGTTTCATCCGGGCCGAGGTCATCGCCTATGACGACTACGTCAAGCACGGCTCCGAGGCCAAATGCCGCGCCGCCGGAGTGCTGCGGGTCGAAGGCAAGGAATACGTCCTCAAAGACGGCGACGTGGTGCATTTTCTCTTCAACGTCTAGAGAGTCCGGATGCTTGAGAACATTGACGTCATCCTCTGCAGGCCCAAGTTTCCGGAGAATATCGGCTCGGTGGCCCGGGCCTGCCTGAACATGGGCTGCGGCCAGATCGTGCTGGTGGCCCCACTGAACTGGGATCTGGACAAAGCCCTGCCCCTGGCCACCCACCATGCCGGGCACCTGCTGAAAAGCGTCCGCATCCATCAGACCCTGGCCGAGGCGCTGGCGCCCTATTCCTTTTCCTACGGCACAACGGCCAGAACAGGCGGATGGCGCCAGGCCATCCAGACGCCGGAGGAGGCGGCCCCACGCATTGTCGAGCAACGCAACGCAGGGGGCAGGATCGCCATCGTCTTCGGTCCCGAGGACAAGGGCCTGACCAACGGGGAGACCGACCTCTGCAACCAGCTCCTGACCATCCCCACCACCGACAACCTGACCTCGTTGAACCTGAGCCAGGCGGTCATGGTCATGCTCTACGAATGCTTCAAGAAATCCCTGACCAAGCCCTTCAAGGTGGCGGGAGCCCCCAAGGATCGCTACATCAACAACGAAGAGCGGGAAGTCCTCTTCAACCAGCTGCGCGAGACCCTGATCGAGATCGATTTCCTGAACAAGGACAACCCCGAATATTTCATGCTACCCCTGAAGCGCTTCTTCAACCGCATCAACCCGCGCCTGAACGAATACAACCTGCTGATGGGCCTGTGTCGCCAGATGCGAAGAATCGTGGCCGTCGCCAAGGACCGGAAGGCGTAGGGGCGAACCTGCGTGTTCGCCCCTACGGCGTCATTGTATGGCCGTACATGGCTGATCATGATTTCATTCGGGCTAAAAAATTTTCGCCTCCCCCTTGCCATCTCCGCACAAGTTCTGTACAGAATATCGTACATATGGAGACAACTAATGGACGCCATCACCTATACCAACGCCCGCGCTAATCTGGCCCAGACCATGACCCAGGTCTGTGAGGACCACGCACCGATCATCATCACCCGGGGCAATGACCAGTCGGTGGTCATGATGTCGCTGGAGGATTACACGGCCCTGGAAGAAACAGCCTACCTCCTGCGCAGCCCCAAAAACGCGGTGCGCCTGCTCAAGGCCATTTCCGAACTCGAATCCGGTCAGGGCCTGGAAAGAGCATTGGCGGAATGAAACTCATCTTCTCCGAAACCGCCTGGGAGGATTACCTCTACTGGCAGAAGACGGACGCAAAGACCCTGGCCCGGATCAACCAGCTCATCCGCGAAGCCTCCCGCCAGCCGTTCACCGGTATCGGCAAGCCCGAGCCCCTCAAACACGCCCTCAAAGGGTACTGGTCCCGCAGGATCAACGACGAGCACCGCTTCGTCTACAAGGCTACGGATGAAGCACTGCTCATCGCCCAGCTTCGCTACCATTATTAGGGGCCAATCATACACGCATCGCCTATGATCCGCTTTTTTGTACGGGTGAAAATTTTTCGCCCACGATCCACCGCCATGGCATCCACGCGTCATCCGTGATTCGAATTATCCCCCCCCATCGCCACACCCAACCGCCGGACACCCTCTTCGATCACGGCCTCAGTGTTGGAGGCAAAATTCAGACGCATGCCGCCCTCGCCCTCTGCCGGATCCAGAAAGAAATTTCCCCCCGGCGCGAAGATCACGCCTTCCCCGCAGGCCTTGGGCAGCAGGTCCGAGGCCTTCATTCCTTCCGGCAATCGCAGCCAGACGAACAGCCCCCCCTTGGGCCGTGTCCAGCTCGTGCCTTCCGGCATGTGCCTCGCAAGGGCCGCGAGCATGGCGTCCCGGCGACGTCGGTAGAGGGTGCAGGAACGTTGCAGGTGGGCGTGATAACGGCCCACGGACACGTAATCCTTGAGCGCCCGCTGGATCAGGTTGCAGGTGGCCAGGTCGTGGCAGCGTTTGGCGCGCAGCAGATGGGCGTAGACCGGGCCGTCGGCCACCACGAAGCCCACGCGCAGGCCAGGGATGAGCATCTTGGAGAATGTGCTCATGTAGATGACGCGGCCGTCGGGATCGAGGGACTTGAGGGTGGGCTGGGCGCGGCCCTCGTAGCGGATGTCCCCGACATAGTCGTCTTCGAGGATGGGCACGTCGAAACGCCCGGCCAGGCTGATGAGCTGCCTGCGGCGCTGGCCGTCCAGACAGGCGCCGGTGGGATTGTGGAAATTGGGGATGGTGTAGATGAGGCCCGGCCGATGGCTGGACAGGACCGCCTCCAGCTCCCGCATGTCCATGCCTTCCTCGTCCACGCCGACAGTCAGGATGCGCAGGCCCCGGGCGCGGAACACGTCCAGGGCCCCGGCATAGGTCGGGCCTTCGACCACGACGGCGTCGCCGGGCGACAGGATGAGCCCCGTGACCAGGGACAGGGCCTGCTGCGAACCGGCCGTGATGAGGATGCTCTCGGCGTCCGTCTGGATGCCCTGGCTGGCCAACACCTGGGCCAGGGTGGCGCGCAGGGGTCGGTATCCGGCGATCTCTCCGTACTCCACGGCGGCCACTCCGTCCCGGCGCATGACCTGACCCAGGAGCTTGCGAAACTCGTCCATGGGAAAAAGGCGTGGGTCGCACGCCCCGCCGTCCAGCGCGATCCAGTCCGTTTTTCGGCTGACCTCCGGCAGATAGGCGCTCATGGCCTCGCAGCCACCGTAAGAGAGACGTCCCTGCCATGCGGGCCAGCCGCCGGACTGGGGAGGATTCCTGGCCTCGCCGGGAGCATGGGGAAGCACGTAGAAGCCGCTGCCCTGCCGGGAAGTGATGAGCCCCTCGGCCATGAGCTCGGCGTAGGCGCTCTCCACCGTGCCGCGACTGACCCCCAGATTCGCGGCCAGGGTCCGGACCGCCGGCAGGCGGATGCCCGGGCGCAGATTCTCGGTCAGGATGCTGTTTCGAAAATGTCCGCTGATCTGCACGTAGACGGGTTCCAGGGATTCAAAATCAAGAGCCAGGCGCATGTCTTCCCTCCTGCCAAATTGGACTAGTCGGTTTTATTCAAAATTGCCCCTTACGGCGGGGCCAATTTGCAACTAGACCAGCTTCACATTCAGCACAAGAAGGAGCATTCCATGGCCATGTCCCGTTCCGCCCAAGGCTTCAGCGCCGCCCTCGCCAGCGCCGTGTTCCTGTCCACGACCTCCATCTTCATCCGCCATCTGGTCATGAATTTCGACATGCCGCCGCTCGTCCTGGCCTGCTGGCGCAACATCATCGTGGTCGCGACCCTTGTGCCCCTCATGCTTCTCTTCGATCGCGGACTGCTGCGCGTCGACAAGGCCCACATCCCCTTCCTGGCCATTTTTGGGGTCATGCTGGCCGGCTTCAACGGCCTGTGGGCCATCTCGGTGGCGCAAAACGGGGCGGCCGTGGCCACGGTCATGGTTTACTGCTCCGTGGCCTACACCGCCATCCTGGGCTGGAAATTCATGGGCGAGAGTCTTGGAGCGCTCAAATTCACGGCCATCGCCCTGTGCCTTGGCGGATGCGCGCTCATCAGCGGAGCGCTGAGCGCCTCGGCCTGGCAGAGCAATCTGGCGGGCGTCATCGCGGGGCTGCTGACAGGACTGTGCTACACAGCCTACAGCCTGATGGGCCGGGTGACCTCTACGCGGGGCATCTCGCCCTGGACCACCCTACTCTACATCTTCGCGTTCGCAGGGGTGTTCCTCTTCCTGGCCAATCTTACCGGCGGATGGGTTCCCGGTTCGGCGACCACCCCTGGAGACATGTTCTGGCTCGGCGACAGCGTGGAAGGCTGGACCGTGATGATCCTGCTGGGGGCCATCCCCACGGTGGGCGGTTACGGGTTCTACAACGTCAGCCTGTCCCTGCTGGATGCCAGCGTGGCCAACATCATCGTCTCCCTGGAACCCCTCTTCACCGCCGTCTTCGCCTTCCTCCTGCTGGGCGAAACCCTGACCCCGGTCCAGCTTCTGGGCAGCGCCCTGCTGCTCTCGGGCATGGCGGCCATCAAGCTCGGCGACCTGCGCCGCCCCCTGCCCGTGCCCCAGGAAGCATGAAGCCCCGGGAACAGACGGGGCTTCATGCGGATTCAGATGTCATGATCCGGGGAACGTAACGCCTGGGAAAGGCTAGCGTTCCTCGGCTTCCTTGCGCACCCTGCGGATCAGATCGGCCATGTTTTTCACATCCGTGACCTTCCAGTATCCTTCGGGCTGAAGCCTCAGATCCAGTTGCACCGGATAGCTGCGCTCGCTGCCGTGATCGTACACCGTCGCCTGGGCCGTGGCCGTGTCACCCTTGGCCGGAGTCACGCGCACCCCGCGCAGCTCCTTGCGGGCAGTGGAAGCGTCGGCGAAGAGGACCGCCAGCAGACCGCCGTCGGGCAACACCGCCGCCTTCGAAGGTCTTCCGGAGAAATCTCCCGAGGCCACGCCCCGGATCACGAATTTCCTGGTCTCTTCCACGAGCATCATCTTCATGGGTCCGGCCGCCGCCGAACCGGATTCCCGCGACAGCCCCCCCGAAAGCATCTCCATGAGCGGATCCCCCTCGCCTCCCGGAGGGTTGGCTGCGTAGTCGGCCACAAAACGGTCCACTCCGCGCGTTATGATGCCGCGCAGGTCGACATATTTTTCAAGCAGCACGTGATCGTTGGTGTCGATGGCGCGCTGAACGTTGGCCAGGCTCATGGCCAGGGGTTCCGCCGCCAAGGCGCCGCCCGCCCAAAAGAAAAGAATCATTACAATATAGCATCTGCATCGAACCATGGGTTTTCTCCTTGTGTTGTGTGGCATCTATGCCAAGCACAACCCGGCCGTCCACAACCAAGCACGTCTGAAAACCGGAAAGTCGCCACGTGACCCAAGGCCGGCTTGCGGCCATCGCATCCAAAGTTCCGGGCCTTGCCGGCAACGCAAAGCCATGTAAAAAGCCCCCACACGAAAACCCTTGGCGCAGAGGCTTTGATCACTGCTCTCAAGCAAGGCGCGTGATCGCGCCATGACGGGAGCAAATCAATGAAATCCGGTCATCCCGGCGATACGCGGAATATCAGACCTTCTTGACCTCCAGGGCATCCTCGAAAAATGCGGTCAGGGCGAAATTCCTGCCGCCGATGTTCACCGTCTCGGTCTGGTTGGGAAAAAGTTCGAATGTCGGCTCGAAGCTGCTGCCTATGAAAATTGCCTTGGCTTCACCGTTGCTTTCCCAGCGCACCTCGTTGCCGTCATCCAAAACAAGCAGTTCACCATCGTGCACCCGAACGGGCAGATCTTTTTCTGAATACTGCATTGAACACCTCCATAACTGGTTGAATGGTCGAACACTATTTTGGTTCAACATACCAGAGCGGGGGGCAGGGTCAAGGGTGCATCCGCATTTTCGCCAATTTGAAAGCCATGGCGGGTTCCTTGACTGTTCCCATGATCGCGCCTACTGCCTCCTAGGCCCTGAAGGCAGGGTTACACAGCATTTGGAGAGTTTATGAGCGCACTGGCAAGAGAAATACGACAGAATGTGGAAAAACGCCGCACGTTCGGCATCATCAGTCACCCCGACGCGGGCAAGACGACCCTGACCGAGAAGCTGCTTCTCTTTGGCGGAGCCATCACCCTGGCCGGCACGGTCAAGTCGCGCAAGGCTTCCCGCCACGCGACATCGGACTGGATGAAGATGGAGCAGGAACGCGGCATCTCCGTGACCACCTCGGTCATGAAGTTCGAATACGGCGGGTACGACATCAACCTGCTCGACACCCCCGGCCACGAAGATTTTTCCGAGGACACCTATCGCGTCCTGACCGCCGTGGATTCCGCCCTGCTGGTCATCGACAGCGCCAAGGGCGTCGAGGCCCAGACCAAGAAGCTGATGGACGTCTGCCGCATGCGCAACACGCCCATCATGACCTTCATCAACAAGCTCGACCGCGACGGTCTTGAGCCGCTGGACCTTTTGGCCGACATCGAGGACCATCTGGGCATCGAGTGCGCCCCCTTGAGCTGGCCCATCGGCATGGGCAAGGGATTCAAGGGCACCTACTCCATCCACAAGAAGCAGATCCATCTCTTTTCGGCCACCCACGGGGGGCGCATCCAGCAGGGCGTGGTCATCGACGACGTGAACGATCCCAAACTCGATGAACTGCTCGGCCTGCAGGCGCAGGATCTGCGCCGGGATCTTGAACTGCTCGAAGGCGCGGGCAACCCCTTCTCCGTCGAGCGCTATCTGGAAGGCAGCCAGACTCCGGTCTTCTTCGGCAGCGCCATCAACAATTTCGGCGTGCAGGAAATGCTCGACACCTTTGTCGAGCTGGCCCCCTGTCCGCGCCCCCGGGCGACCCTGACCCGCGAAGTCTCGCCCTTCGAGGAGGAATTCTCGGGCGTGGTCTTCAAGATCCAGGCGAACATGGACAAGGCCCACCGTGACCGCATCGCCTTCATGCGCATCTGCTCGGGCAAATACGAAAAAGGCATGAAGATCCGCCACCACCGCATCGGCAAGGACGTGCAGATCTCAAACGCCACCATCTTCATGGCCCAGGACCGGACCGGCGTTGAGGAAGCCTTCGCCGGGGACATCATCGGCCTGCACAACCATGGGACCATCAAGATCGGCGACACCTTCAGCCTGAAGGAAGAGCTCAAGTTCACGGGCATCCCGAGCTTTGCGCCCGAGCATTTCCGCAAGGTCATCCTGAAAAGTCCGCTCAAGACCAAGCAGCTGCAAAAAGGCCTCCAGCAGCTCGCAGAAGAGGGCGCCGTGCAGGTGTTCCGCCCCACGCTCGGCAACGAGTACATTCTGGGCGCGGTGGGCGTCCTGCAGTTTGACGTGATCATTTCACGCCTTAAAGATGAGTATGCCGTCGACGCCATCTACACCCCGGTCAACCTGTCCGCGGCACGGTGGGTGCAAGCCGACGACAAGGCCCTTCTCGAACGATTCCAAAAGGATCTTCACTCGTCCCTGGCCACGGATTCCGAAGGCAACCTGGCCTTGCTGGCGGACAGCACCTGGCGACTTGAATACATCATGGAGCAGTGGCCGGACATCACCTTTCACACCACCAGGGAAAAGAACTAAACTCGGCTGGCGACCCATGGCTTTATTATTTGCTTTTCTTCTTCTGATTCTGCTTCCCGGCGAGGCGCTGGCCTGGGGGCCGGGGGTGCACATGGCCATCGGCAACCATGTCCTGACCCATCTGCACCTTCTCGCCCCGGCGGTAGCCGCCGTGCTGACGGCCCACCCCGAGCAGTTCCTGTACGGATGCCTGTCGGCCGACATTTTCATCGGCAAGGGCAGCAAATTCACGCCCTCCCATTCCCACAACTGGGACACGGGCAAGGCCCTCTTGCGCCAGGCCGAAGACGGAAAGGCCCAGGCCTACGCCTATGGCTACCTGTCCCATCTGGCCGCCGACGTCATCGCGCACAACTATCTGGTCCCGAACATGCTCGGCTTCTCCGCCGGACGTGGCAAATTCGCCCACACCTATGTGGAGATGCTGGCCGACCTGCAGGTCGAATGGCCCCGCAAACAGGCCTCGCGCATCTTTCGCATCCCGCATCCCGAGGCCGACGATTCCCTGGTCCTGACCATGGGACAGAAAAAATTGCCCTTCAGCATCAAAAAACGCATCTTCCGCCAAAGCCTGCATCTGGTGGAGGAAAAATCCTACAAACGCTCCCTGCGCATGTTCCGGGGTTTTCTGCCCTTTGCCCGCAAGAAGGCGTTCATCGCCGAAGCCATCGCCCATGCCCAGAATCTGGTCATGGATCTGCTCAGAAATCCGCAACGCTCGCCGGTGCTTGAGTGCGACCCCATCGGCAGCCAAAACCTGGACCAGGTGCGCAGATTCCAGCGCAAGCAACGCTCCTATTACACCGCGCGCGGTGAAGGCATCATTTTTCCCATGGACACCCGTCTTGAACCCTGTCTGCAAGTTTTCGGAGGCACCGATGACCGATTTTCTCAATTTTCTGAGTGATCAGATCCGGCAAGTGCGGAACATCGAAAGCACCGCGCACGACCTGCTGCACAATGCGGGCGACGATGCCGGATATCGCGATGCCATGCATCGCAAGGCGGAACTGCTGGCCAACCTGTCCGCGAACGCGGCCCCTTTTCTTGATGCGCTGAGCCTTGAACGGCGTCCCATGATCGAACACAAGCTGGACATGTTTTCCCAAAGCGCGCGGCGCAGCCTGGACATAGGCAGCGTCTTCTACATGTCCGCGCTGCTCTACCCGGACGACCACAAACCAGGAGAGCCCAACACCCTCGAACTCTGGCTTGCGGAACTCGAGCGGTCCAAATAAAACCAGTAACCTTAAATCCACAGGAAACATCATGACACTTGAAGCTGGAACCAAAGTACTGGTTCATTACACGGGCACGCTCGACGACGGCACCCAGTTCGATTCCTCCCGGGAGCGCGAACCCCTGGAGATCATCCTCGGCCAGGACATGGTCATCCCCGGCTTTGAAAAAGCCATCGTCGATCTCGAGCCCGGCCAGAGCGTCACCGTGACCATCCCGGAGGAAGAGGCCTACGGCCCGCACAACGAGGAAATGGTCATCCGCGTCCCCAAGACGTCCTTTCCCCCGGAGATCGTTCCCACCGTCGGCGAACAGCTGGTGCTGCGCTCCCCCGACGGCAACGAGCTCCCGGCCCTCATCGTCGACGTCGATGACGACGAAGCCACCCTGGACGCCAACCACCCCTTGGCCGGATTCGCCCTGACCTTTGAGATCGAACTGGTCAGCATAGGCTAAGCACAGGCATTTTAAGACAAAAGGCATGGATTCCCGTCTTCACGGGAATGACAACGGCATTGCTGGACCGTTTGAAGGAGTTTTCCGACGTACTGTCTCGACGTCATTCCCGCGCAGGCGGGAATCCATGCCTTTTGTCAGCATTCTCCCGCCCCACCCGATTCAGACTCCGTCAAAACCCCCAAAAAAAAGGGATTCCGAGCTTTCCCCGAAATCCCCCGTCCCAGCCGGACAGCCCGGCTTCAACCAGGCCTCAACCCGCCGAAGTCCGCGTAACCTCCTGCACTGCCTCAAGATTCCGCAATTTTTCGATGATGGCGTAAAGCTGGGTCGTGGTCTTGACCTCGATGACGAAATCGAGCTCCGACATCCCGTCCACGGCGGACGTGAACTTGCCTGAATCGATGTTGATGCCTTCCTTGGCCAGAAGCCCACTGACCAGACCCAGAACGCCGCGCTCGTTCTTGCAGACGACCTTGATCTTGGCCGGCAGGGGCTTGGTTTCCTCCTGGCCGCCCCAGCTCACGTCAAGCAGGCGTTCGGGCTCCATGTTGGCCACGTTGGGACAGTCCTGGGTGTGAACCGTCACCCCGAGGCCACGGCTGATATAGCCCACAATGGGGTCCCCGGGCAGCGGATTGCAGCACTGGGCATAGCGGATGAGCACCCCGTCGACGCCCTGGATGCTGATGGAATCGGGATCCTGGGGCTTGGTCTGGGGCGCGGCCGGACCCGTGGACTTGCGCTCCTCGGTTTTTTGCTCATCCTTGGGCAGAAGCTTTCTGAGCACCTGCCGGGCGGTGATGCGTCCATGCCCCACGGCGGAAAAAAGATCGTCGAGCTGGCGAAAGGAAAACTCCTTGACCACGGGATCGAAATCGCCGCTCTTGATGGCCTTGGCCACGTTGATGCCCATGCGGCGGCCCTCCTTTTCCAGGAGTTCCTTGGCCAGAGACAGGCTGCGCGCCCGCTCCTCGGTGCCGATCCAGTGCTTGATGCGCGACCGGGCCTTGCCGGACTTGACGAACTGCAGCCAGTCCCGGCTCGGATTGCGGGAGGCGTCGGTGATGATCTCCACCGTGTCGCCATTCTTGAGCGGCGTGTTCAGCGGGACGATGCGTCCGTTGACCTTGGCCCCGGCGCAGTGGTTACCGACCTCGGTGTGGATCAGATAGGCGAAATCCACGGGCGTCCCGCCTTCGGGCAGCTCCTTGACCTGGCCGCGCGGCGTGAAGACGTAAACCTCGTCCTGGAACAGATCGAGGCTGAGCGTCGACATGAAATCCCGGGAATCCTTCAGGTCTCCCTGCCAGTCCAGAATCTGGCGCAGCCAGCTGAAGCGGTCCGCGTCCTGGGCCTTCTTGCTGCCCCGCTCCTTGTAGGACCAGTGCGCGGCCACGCCGTTCTCGGCCAGCTGGTGCATCTCCTCGGTGCGGATCTGGATCTCGATGCGTTCGCCCTCCGGGCCGATGACCGTCGAGTGCAGACTCTGGTACATGTTGGCCTTGGGCATGGAGATGTAGTCCTTGAACTTGCCCGGCACCGGCCGCCACAGGGAATGCACGAGCCCAAGCACCGTGTAGCACTCCCGCAGATTGTTCACGATAACCCGAAACGCGATCATGTCGAAGATCTGATCCAGGGTCAGCCCGCGCTGCTTCATCTTGTGATAGATGGAATAGATGTGCTTGATGCGGCCCTTGACCCGACCGTTGATCTCGTTTTCGAGCAGGACGTCCTGGATCATGGCGCTGACCTTGTCGATATAGGCCTGGCCCTGATCCTGGTAACGATTGATGCCCTCGGAAATCTGGGCATACACGTCGGGCTTCATGTACCGCAGGCCATAATTCTCGAGCTGCACCTTGATGCGGTAGAGACCAAGCCGGTTGGCCAGCGGCGCGTAGATGCCGAGGGTTTCCTGGGCAATGGCGCGCTGCTTGTATTCCTTCTGGAACTCAAGGGTGGATATGTTGTGCAGACGGTCGGCAAGCTTGACCAGGATGACCCGGATATCGTCGGCCATGGCCAGGATCATCTTGCGGATGTTTTCGGCCTGGGCCTGCTCCTTGGACTCGAAGTTCATCTTGCTGATCTTGGTCACGCCCTCGACGATGGCGCCGACCTCGGGTCCGAAAAGCTCGACGATCTGCGGGATGGAGGCATCGGTGTCCTCCACCGTGTCGTGCAGCAATCCGGCCACGATGGTTGCCGCATCCAGTCGCAAATCCACAAGAATGTTGCTTACTTCCAGAGGATGGGACAGATAGGGTTCGCCGGAAAGCCGGATCTGGCCGGCATGGGCGGCGGCGGAAAAGACATAGGCCTTCTGGATGAGCGCCACGTCCAGCGGGGAGAGATATGTGGACGCCTGGTCCAGAATGTCGGTAATACGAATCATGTTTTTTCCTGTAGGCCCGGGGATATGGAACTAAATCCAGCTTGAAATTGGCCTTCAGACCTCAAAATGTCAACTTCTCTTTGGCGCGCCTCCCCGGAGACGGCCGCAAAGGGCAAAAAAAACAGGGAGCCCGGGCAGGGCAAGCGCGACGCCGCCCGAGGGGTCACTGGCCGAATCCCTGAAAAAAACTTCAGCCACATTTTTGCCAACTTGGGGAGACATACACATGGATAATCAGTTTAAAATATGTCATACGGTTTCATCCAAAGAAGATGTCAATTCCACCTTTTCCGGTCCGAATTTTCGCTAAAACTTGGCACGTTAGCGCTCTGCGGATTATCTTCAAAAAGATCTTTCCCAAATTGTCACAGCTCTTGATAAAGAATTGTGATTTGTTTAAATGGTTCAATTGTGCCGTGCCGTGCTTCGCATCCAACGCTCCGGAAGTGACGACAGGCCCTGACATATCACCGCCAATAGCGGTTTTACGGAGATAAACCCAAAACATGTCCCATTCCGACGAAGCACGCATTCAACGCATCGTGCACAACTTTTTGTCTGACAATATTCCCGAACACATCCGCGACGGGGCCCAATATCTCATCGCCGACGGTGGCATACAAAAAATCGACATCCGCCGCGAAGAGGAATCCTGGGATGTGGAAGGCCAGATCCAGGGCGATGATTTCCAGACCTATTCCTCGGAACTGGGCATCAACCTCGACCAGGGCACCGTCCATTCCTATTGCAACTGCCAGGATTCGTTCTCCGGCATCTGTCGCCATGTGGCGGCCACGGCCCTGGGCCTTCTCTCCAAGCTCGACGTCAAGCGCGAGGTGGAATCCCAGCCCATCAAGTCCGAATGGAAACAGAGCTTCCGCTATTTCTTTTCCACCGCCCTTGAGCCGGAACCGGGCCATCATTATTTCATTTACCGCTTCTTTGCCGAGACCGGACGGTTGCAGGTCGAATTCTTCCGCGCCCGACAGAACAAGTCGGGGCTGTCCACGGTCCAGAACCCCGTGACGCTGGAACAGATCATCCGCAACCCGGACTGGTGCGAGATCTCGCCGGAACTGCCCAAGGTGGCCGAACAGATCGGCCAGTATCTCGACTATTACGGCCACAGGGTCGAGATTCCCTTCGGGCTCATGACCTGGTTCTTCTGGGCCATCAAGAACGAATACTATCTGCTGTGGGAAGAATCCGAGCAGCCGGTGCGCATCGAAAGCACGCCCATGCGCCTGCAGCTGCGGCCGAAGTTCACCGACGAGGGCCTGTCGTTCGACATCATGCTCGGACGCGAGGGCAAGGTGCCCTTCTCCATCCTGAACCAGAACGTGTCCTTCTACGGCCACCTGCCCCTGTGGGTCTGCCTCAAGCACAGCTTCTACCCGGTGCAGACGGGCCTGCGCCCGAGCCTCATCCAGGAGCTGGTGATCTCCCCCCCGATCATCCCGCATGCGGACATTTCCGAATTCCTGGACCGCGTCTGGACCCAGATTCCGGCCTCGGACCTGCACGGCCAGGAAGAGTTCCTGGAACGCATGCAGCCCATTTTCGTGCCCGCGAACTACAATCCGAAGCTCTTCCTGAACGAGGAAGGCAGCCTGCTCACCCTCGAAATACAGAACATCTACGAGACCGAGCACGGCGACATCTCCCTGCCCGGCCCGAACCAGGACCTGCAGACCGGCAGCTACCAGTTTGAGGGCAAATCCTTCCTCATCCGCCGCGATCAGGAAGAGGAAGAGGCGCTCCTGACCACGCTCATGGACATGAATTTCCAGCCCCGAAGCAGCGCCATCTGGTTCCTGGAGCCCGAAGAGGCCATCACCTTCCTGCTCGATGCCTACCCGAAGCTGGTGGAGGCGTACCGCGTCTACGGCGAAAAGGATCTGGCCCGCTACAAGGTCCGCCTGACCCCGCCCAACGTGGTGGCCACGGTGGAGACGCAAGAAGAGGACAAGTGGTTCAATCTGGAGATAAACGTCGAGTACGACGACATCTCCGTCCCCATCGACAAGATCTGGAAGGCCTGGACCCAGGGCAAGCGCTATGTGCAACTCAAGGACGGCTCCTACACCAGTCTTCCCGAGTCATGGCTTGAAAAGCTCGGCCACAAGCTCATCGCCCTTGGCCTTGATCCGGAAAAACCGCCCAAGAAGCGCTTCGAGAACTTCGAGGCCCCGGTCCTGGACAAAATCCTCGAAGACATCCCCGAGACCACGTCCGACGGATTCTGGGACACCCTGCGCGACAAGATCAACGACTTCCAGGAGATCAAGCAGGTCGAAAAACCCAAGGGCCTGGACGCGACCCTGCGCCCCTACCAGTTGCAGGGCGTGAGTTACCTGAACTTTCTGCGCGAATACCACTTCGGCGGCATCCTGGCCGACGAGATGGGCCTGGGCAAGACCATCCAGACCCTGACCTTCCTGCAGTACATGAAGGAGCAGGGGCACAAGGGCCCCAACCTGATCATCGTACCCACCTCGGTTCTGCCCAACTGGGAACGCGAGGCGCAAAAATTCGTGCCGGACATGAAACGTCTGGTCATCTATGGCGCGCGCCGGGAAAACCTGTTCAAGAAGATCGAGTCCTCGGAACTGATCATCACCACCTACGCCCTGCTGCGCCGGGATTTGGACGAACTTCTCAAATTCGAGTTCAACGCCGTCATCCTGGACGAAGCCCAGAACATCAAGAACCCGAACACCATCACCGCCAGAAGCGTGCGCAAGATGCAGGCCCGCTTCCGCCTGTGCCTGTCGGGCACGCCCATCGAGAACACGCTGCTTGAGCTGTGGTCCCTGTTCGAATTCCTCATGCCCGGCTTCCTGGGCTCCCAGGCATCCTTCCAGAAGGGTTTCGTCAAGCCCATAAAAGACGGCGACGACGACAGCCTCGGCTACCTCAAGGCGCGGGTCAAACCCTTCATCCTGCGCCGGACCAAGAATGAGGTCGCCAAGGATCTGCCGCCCAAGATCGAGAACATCTACTACTCCGCCCTGCTGGACGATCAGCGCGATCTGTATTCGGCCCTGGCCAAGAAACTCAAGGAACAGGTCCTGCAGGACGTGGACGAGAAGGGCATCGGCCAGAGCCAGATATCCATTCTCGACGCGCTCCTGAAGCTGCGCCAGATCTGCTGCCATCCGAGACTTTTGAAGCTGGACATGCCCGGCTTCAACGCCAACCTGTCTTCCGGCAAGTTCGAGGCCTTCAAGGACCTTGTCACCTCCATCATCGACGACGGTCACAAGGTGCTCGTCTTCTCGCAGTTCGTGCAGATGCTGCACATCATCCGCAACTGGCTGCACATGGTCGAGATCCCCTTCTGCTACCTCGACGGCACCTCCAAGGACCGCTTCGAGCAGGTGGACAAGTTCAACAACACGCCCGAGATCCCCATCTTCCTGATCTCGCTCAAGGCAGGCGGCACGGGCCTCAACCTGACCTCGGCCGACTACGTCATCCACTACGACCCGTGGTGGAACCCGGCCGTGGAAGACCAGGCCACCGACCGCACGCACCGCATCGGCCAGACGCGCCAAGTCTTCGCCTACAAGATGATCTGCGAGAACACGGTCGAGGAAAAGATCCTGAAGCTTCAGGAATCCAAGAAAGGCATCGCCGACTCCATCATCCCCGGTCAGTCGGCCTGGAAGAGCCTGACCAGGTCCGACCTGGAAATGCTCTTCGAAATCTAGGCAACCTGAGGGGAAAGGCACGCGTCCTTTCCCCTCTTTTCACGGGCAAGGCTCCATGGCCCACCTTCTCGCCGCCAACGCGGTTCTCATCCTGCACCTTCTCTTCATCTGCCTGGTCATGCTCGGCGGCCTGGCCGTGCCCAGATACCCGCGCTTCGCCTTCGTTCATGTCCCGGCGGCGATCTGGGGCGTTCTGGTCGAAGCCTTTGGCTGGTATTGTCCGCTGACGGATCTGGAAAATGCACTGCTGCGCCGGGCGGGAGAGGAAGGTTATGGCGGAGGATTCGTTGAACGCTACCTGCTCGCCGTGATCTACCCTGACGGACTGACCCGCGAAACGCAGATGCTGCTGGCCGGAATGGTCGTGCTGGTCAACGTGGTTGTGTATGGTTGGGTGCTGAAGAAAAGATCGAAGCGCAGGCAGGCGCGAAAATGAATGGTCAGGACAGGACGCGCTGTACCCGCCTGAGTCTCGGCCACCAGTAGGCGTCGAGGGTTGAAAGAATAACACCCCGACTCGCCGAGGCGTGCAGAAACGTTCTGTCCGCGACAAGCACGCCGATGTGATCACCGCCCTTGTCCGTGAAATACACCAGATCCCCTGGGCGCATCTGCCCGGTTTCGACACGTTGTCCCATCCGGCTCTGCTCACGCGAGGTGCGGGGCAGTTCCACCTGAAACGACTCCCTGAAAATGGCCTGCATCAGTCCCGAACAATCCACCCCCTGACGGTTGGTGCCGCCGATGCGATGGCGCACGCCTTTCCAGGCATTGAACTGGGAAAACAGGATTTCGGAAACCGACGCGTCAGGTCCAGCGGATGAAGAAGGCGGGATCACGGGAGGCTGAATAACGGCCCTGGAAGCGCAGCCGGATCCAAGCAAAAGCAGGCAGGCAAAGACCAGCAAGGACAAAAATGGCATCCCGGAACGAAATGATGCATGGCTGTTGCGATCGTTCATATGCACGCAATTCCCGTACGCTTCCATCATGGGCGCGGCGGGCGATTGTTTCCGCCTTGCGCTCAAGGATCAGCCGCCGCTGCGGGGAAAAGCCGCCACCTGCTGCTCTTCGCCGTCCAAAATGCGACGGACGCGCTTCAAACGCGGATTCCAGTAGTTGTCGAATTTGGACAGTGTCACGCCTTTCTTGCGTGAAGCGTGCAGAAACTCATGCTCATTCACGGCCACGCCTACGTGCCTGCGCCCACGATCGATGAAATACAGCAGGTCGCCAGGCTGAATTTGGTCGCGCGGCACGGGTTGCCCCAATTTGGCCTGCTCGCTGGACGTACGCGGCAAATCCATTTCAAAGGCGTCCTTGAAGACCGCCTGAACCAAGGCCGAGCAATCAACCCCGCGATAGTCCGTGCCGCCGAAACGATAACGCACTCCGCGCCAATCTTCGTACTGGGCCAGAACAATGTCACCGATGGAAGGGACCGGCTCGATTTCGTCCGTATCTGTCACGGAAGAGGAGTCGGCGGAGTATTCCGAATCCGACGTGGAGAAATAATCATTGTCGCGGGAAAAAAGGATCGAATAATCGAACTCGCGGTGCCTTACAAAATCGGCTTCATTACGGCACACGTCCGAATATGCCGAGGAATCCCGTATGGCTGCGGAAACATCCGAAGTGGAATCCATGTGCTTGAGCGAACATCCGCCCAAGAAGCAAAGAACAAAGAAGAAAAGCGCAAATTTGGGCAAAGCCGAAAACTCTCTACGGGGGCCTTGCCCACCTTGCGGAAAATCCATAGCTTATCCCCCTGTACTCATTCTGTACTCACTCTGTACTCATTTTCAGGGTTTTCGGTATACTAAAAATCACCCTACGTCAAAACACTTGCCCCTAGTTCACTACCCGGTTCTCCCCTTCAGCGCCCGGGCGCGAAAGGACGCCGTCCCCAGCGGGGCCGGCGTCCTGAATGAGCGAGGCTACTCTATATACTCGCGCGGATTCTGTCCCAGCAGGCAGAACACCTCATAGGTGATCGTCCCCCACCATCCGGCGAGCTCGTCGGCCGAGATGGCAAAAGGTCCTTCCCCACCGAGCATGAAGATCTCATCGCCAGCCGCCGCTTCCGGCACTCCGCTCAAGTCCACGGCCGTGAGCTGCATGCAGACCCGGCCCAGAACCGGAACACGTTTGCCGTGGAGCAGCATCCGCGCCTTGCCTGACAGTCCGCGCGAATAGTTGTCGGCATAGCCGACGGCCACGATGCCCACGCGCATTTCGGCGGGAGCGGTGAAGGTGCGTCCGTAGCTCACGCTTTGACCGGCAGGGATGGTCCTGATCTGCATCAGCCGACTGGAGACCTGCATGGTCGGCTTCAGGCCAACCCCCTTTTCCTCCCAGGGCGTGCCATGAAAGGGATTGCCTCCGTAGAGGGCAATTCCCGGACGCTGCAGATCGTGATGCAGATCGGGATGCCCGAAAATGGCCCCGGAGTTGGCCAGGCTGGCCCGCACATCAAGCCCCCGGGCATGCAGGGTCTTGAGGATGCGTGCAAATCTGTCGCCCTGTTCGCGCACGTATTCGACCTGTCCCGGATCGTCGGCCGTGGCCAGGTGGGAGCAGGTCATGGTCGCCCGGACATGCTCCAGCCCGTCCAGCGTGTCGGCCACTCCCGCCGCCTCGTCCGGCGCGAAGCCAAGCCGGGCCATGCCCGTGTCGAACTTCAGGGCGACCCGGACCGTTGTCCCGGCGTGGCGCGCGGCCTCTTCCAGAAGCAGCAGCTGCTCGGTTGCGCCCACAAAGGCGACGATGTCACGCTCGCACACGCAGGCGTAATCCCCGGCGTCCAGCGGACCTAGCAGGGAGATGACCTCGGCCTCGGGCACGGTGTCCTTGAGGACGGCAGCCTCGCCGACCGTCCCTGCGGCCATGGTCCTGCCCCCGGCCGCAAAGAGAGCCCCGGCCGCCTCGGGAAGCCCGTGCCCGTAGGCATCGGACTTGATGACCGGCGCAGGGTTCATGGCGCGGCCGAGGATCAGCCTGTAATTGTCCACCAGCGCCTGCAAACGGATGCGTGTGCGCACATGATTATAGCAGATGGTCATGAAATGCTCCTTGAGTGATGATCGTCAGACCCGCAGCCGCACGTGATAGCCCCGCCCGTCCCGGGCCACAAGCAGGAGCACCGTGTTGGCCATGCGGTAGCGCTTGAACGCCCGGGCATAGTCGTCCGCGGTCGACAGCGCGTCTCCCGCGACCTTGAGCAACAGATCGCCGCTCCTGAGCCCCAGCTGCTGGGCAGGGCTCCCCGGTCGGACCTGTGACACGACCAGGTTGCGCCCCTGAACCCGCACCGTCATGCCCCAGCGTCGGTCGGCCATGTCCAGTGCCTTTTCGTTCGTGAAGGCCTGCAGCTTCACGGATGCCCTGCGCTTTCCCGCCTGCCCGGCAATATCCAGACGCAGCTCCTGTCCGAGGGTGAAATTCCTGAGTATGCGCTGATAATGGTTGCGGTCCTCGACGGCCACCCCGTTGACCGAGGTGATCACGTCTCCGGGCTCGATCCCGGCCTTTTGCGAGGAAGCCTCATGCACCTGGGTCACGAGCATGCCCCGAGCCTCCTCAAGGCCCAGATACCGGGCAATGCGCTCGTCCACATCCTGGCCCTCAAGTCCCAGCCATGCTGCCTGCACGCGGCCGAAGCTGACCAGTTCTTCCACAACCCGCTTGGCCTTGTTGATGGGGATGGCGAACCCAATTCCCTCGGCCCCGGCATGGATGGCGGTGTTGATACCGACCAGCTCTCCGGCCAGATTCATGAGCGGGCCGCCGCTGTTGCCGGGGTTGATGGCCGCATCGGTCTGGATGAAATCCGTGAAGGTGCCCTGCTTGGTCTCGATGGTGCGCTCCACGGCGGAAACCACTCCCGTGGTCACGGTGTTGCCAAACCCGAACGGATTGCCGATGGCGATGACCGTCTCGCCGATCATCATGTCCGAGGAGTCGCCCATGGTGGCCTGCGGCAGATCCCGGGCGTCCTTCAGATGCAGGATGGCCAGGTCGAAGTCCGGATCGGAGCCGACCAGCTCGCCGTCGAACTGCCGCCCGTCCAGCAGGCGCACCCGGATGGTCGAGGCCCCCTCGATGACATGGGCGTTGGTCAGCACCAGCTGCTTGTTCGCGTCAATGATCACTCCGGAGCCAAGGCTGCGCTGTTCGAACCGGCGAGTCAGATCCTGCGAGCCGAAAAAATGGCGGAACAAGGTGTCGTCGAACATGGAGCCAAAAGGATTGATCTCCTGCTCGACGATGCGCGCGGTGTGGATGTTGACCACCGCAGGGGCCACGCTTTGCACGGTGCGCACCACCGGCGTGATGCGGATGTCCCGGCCCGAGGCAAAAGAAAAATGGGCGCTCACGAGCGCCCAGCAAAGGATCACGGCCAGCGACTTGATCAGTTTCATGGCAAAATCTCCTTGAAAATCATGGCCTCAACCGGGGCCCTGCAAAAAGGGCCTTTTTCCAGATCAGGGGCCAGTTGTCATGTCAAATCATTCATCCAGGGAAATGGGGATGGTCCTGTTCACCGGGCGCCGGGCGCGCTTGGGCACCCGCACCTGCAAAAGGCCCGCCTTCATGCTGGCGGCCACGGCCTGGTCGTCGATATCCTCCGGCAGTTCGAAGCGGCGTGAAAAACAGCCATATGACCGTTCCATGACCTGAAAGGCCGCGCCCTCGACATTCAAAGGCGGCTGGCGTTCGCCGAAGACGGCCAGTTCGTTGCCGTGCACCTCGAGCCGCACATTTTCACGCTCAAGCCCCGGTAATTCGACCAGAACGAAAAAAGCGTCCTCGACCTCGATCACATCGGCCACGGGCCGGAATCTGGCCAGCCTGCGCCCATTCTCAACAAGGGAGGAAGAGCAGGCAGAGTCCTCAATCAGACGCTGCATCTCCTCTTTCAAATCTTCCATCTCAAGCCAGGAATTCCACGGAAAAAGCTTTGCCATAAATCACCGGGGGTTACGTCGTTTGAAGCGTGAAACCGCCACGCCGCCCAAAAAGCCGCGCGAGCGGCTCTCAAATAAAAAACAATGCGCCAAGCGCCAAAATCGCGACAATTATGAGCGCGATCCAGATTTTGCTCTTTTCCTCATCCACGAACATGGCGCTGCCGATTTGCGTACTACGGATGTTTTCGCTCTGGGCCTGGGCCAGGCGGCGCATCTCCTCGGCTTCGGCCTCAGCCTGCAGCTCGTGGCCACGGCCCTGGCGGCGCACTTCCTCCATGGCCAGGGCGTACACCACGCCGCATTTGGGGCATTCAAAAGGGGTCGCAAAGGCGTTGTCGCCCTCCTGCCTTTCGTAATGGCACTTCGGGCATTTCTCCAACCGCAATTTGAGGTTCGCGGGGATGACCACGGCCTCGTCGGCCATTGCGGACCTGAGGGTCTCGGCGCCGTCGGAATTCTCGTGAACGCCTGAAGTCTCGGCACCATCAGCAGACCCGGGAGCAGCTTGAGTCTCGACGCTTGCGGCAAGCTCGGGGGTGTCTTTTTTTTCAGTACTTTTTTCCATTTCAATCACTCGGAAGTCGTCACTTTCTGCAATTGCAGTATATCTATGTCCCCTTTGAAAATCTTCGCGATCCCGTCCTGATAGAGAGTCCGCATGCCCTGCTCGATGGCCATCTGCGCGACCTCTTCCGACGAGTGCTTGCGGGCAATGGCCTTGCGGATTTCAGGAGTCGCGACCAGCAACTCGTGAATTCCGGTTCGCCCCCTGTAGCCGGTCTGGCCGCACCGTCCGCAGCCTTTTGCCCTGTACACGCGGGCGCTGGAGCGCTCGATGCCGAGCTCGGAAAAAAAGTCCTCTCCGTACTGGGTCAGCAGATACGCCCACTCCTCGTCGGAAGGAGCGTAGGCCTCACGGCATTGCACGCACAGGGTCTTGACCAGGCGCTGGGCCAGAATTCCATGCAACGCTTCAGAGAAGTTAAGAGATTCTATGCCCATGTCCAGAAGGCGCGTCACAGTTTCCGACGCGGAATTGGTGTGCAGGGTCGAAAAAACCATGTGCCCCGTCAGCGAAGCCTCCACGCCGATCTGCGCCGTCTGGAAATCGCGCATCTCGCCCACGAGGATCACGTCCGGATCAGCACGCAGAAAGGCGCGCATGATGCGGGGAAAATCAAGGCCGATGGCGCTCTCGACCTGGACCTGCTGGAGTCCGGGTTGCGTGATCTCAACCGGGTCTTCGACGGTCCAGATCTTCTTGTCCGGGGTGTTAATGCGCGCAAGAATGGAGTGCAGCGTGGTCGTTTTTCCGGAACCCGTCGGTCCGACGACCAGAAAAATTCCGTGCGGCTTGAACATGAGGCGCTCGATCTGGGCCTTGTTGGCATCGCTCAAGTTCAGCTTGTCGAACGGGAGGGCCTTGCCGGAGGTGAGCATGCGCAGGACCGCGCTCTCGCCGTGCACGGTGGGGAGCGTGGCAACGCGGAGCTCAAGCTCGCGTCCCTTGAAACGAACCTTGGCCTTGCCGTCCTGCGGCAGCCGCCGTTCGGAAATGTTCAGATTGGAGAGAATCTTGATGCGTGACACCACGGGCTTGATGATGCTCTCGGGAACGGTCAGCACCCGCACGCAGGTGCCGTCGATGCGCATGCGGACCACCCCGGGACGCCCCGTCTTCGAGGGCTCGATATGAATGTCCGAAGCCCCGGTCTTGTGCGCGTGCATGATGATCTTGTTCACGAAGCGCACGGCGAGCTGGCGGCTCTCCTGGGAAATGTCCTCCTCCTCGACCTGCGCGAGCTCAAGGCTCTCCTCGGAGACTCCTTCCAGGTCGGCCAGGGCCTCGGAGAGGTCGTCCCCGTCGTCGTACTCGTCAAACTCTTCCTCATGCCCATCCTCGTCCATGTCGTCGTCATAGGCATCCGCCATGCCTTTCGAGACGACGCCGGACTTGGGCAGCTGGCTGCGATCACCGAGAAAGGCCAGAATCTCCTCGGGCAAGCCCACCCGGAATTCATACTCCTTCGCGGTCAGGATCCGTTTTATTTCCTCGATCTGTTCGGAGTCGTGGGGATTGTGGATAAGGATGACGACCCGCTCGCCCTTGGCCTGGATGGGCACCCACAGGTTGTTGAGCAGATACTGACGGTTGATGCCTTTGAGCATGTGCTCGGAGACGGGATTGTCCTGATAGCGCACAAAGGGCGTCTGGTAATAGATCTCCAGCGATGCGCCTATGTCGTCCGGACTCACGCCGTAATCCAGCTGAAGCAGGCGGGAGGTTGAAACCCCCTTCCTGGCGGAGCGCGATATGGCATCATCGAGCTGCTCGCGGGTCAGTACTCCCTGGAAGACGAGATTTTCGTACGGTCCCTTGGGCAGGCTGCGCTCCTCGAACATCTTCTGCCCCATGATGCTCACGATGAGGCGGCAAAACGCCTCGTCCTCACGGGAAAAATCGCCCTCCTGCTTGTTCAAAAGCTGCAACACGCCCAAAAGCTCATTTTCGTGCTGGATCGGCATGGAAATCACATTGCGCGTTTCAAACCCGACCAGCTGGTCATACTGGCGATCAAAACGCAGGCTCGGATGGATGGCCTCGAGTTCGTCAAACTCGATGCTCCTGAGAATGAACGGCATCAGCGACTGGGCCGTGTAACCGGCAAGGCTCGATGTCGAAATCGGCAGCCGCACCTCGCGGGGCCTGCCGTCCTTCAAAACCAGAGCGAACAATTCCGCGTGTTGCGCATCGCACTTGTACAGACGTATCTGCTCGACCTGAAACAGGGCCTTCAGATCGGGCAGGCACTTGTTCCAGGCCATCTCGAAGGCCTGGGCCGCCTGAAATATCTTCTTGATGTCGATCAGCTTGGACTTGAGCATACAACCTCGCCTTCCCGGCCTTTGCGTGCGGTGTGAACAAGAAACGGGACCGGGAAATGAGCATCCGGTCCCGTGAAACGACAACTCATGGACAAGGGATCAATCCAGATATGGGGAGGAAAGGCCGTCGTTGTTCTGGCCCGACATGGCCCTTATCTTCATGATCAGCTCGTCGCGCTGCTGCTTGTATATGTACCGCTCCGAATGGCAGCGGATCCGGGCAACCAGATCGGTTTTGTCCGGCAGCTTGATCATGTAGTCGTTGGCTCCAAGAGCGATGGCCTTCTTCTTGAGCTCGGGCTCCTCGCGGGCCGACAGCACGATGAGGGGCACGTCGCGAAAATCCTCGCTGCTCTTGAAGAACTTGACCATGGTCAGCCCGTTCACACCCGGCATGACCAGATCGAGCATTATCACGGTGGGCTGGACGCCGATGGCGGTTTCCAGGGCCTTGTCCGGCTCCTTGCAGTAGTTGAAGATGATGTCCGTCTCCGAGGAGAGCTTGATACGCATGGCTTCGCCTATCAAGAATTCATCATCAATGAGCAGGACCGATATCGGCAAACTGGTCACATACTGATCCGCAATGGAATCTACGTCCTGACTGTACATGTTCATCCTTTGCGCTCCACGATATGTACATTTTCGAGATACTTGATCATCTCTTTGAGCAATTTCTGAACTTCATCCGCATTCTTCTGCATCCCGGCCGTTTCGATCTTGTACCCGATATGGCTCAGATAATCAAAACCATAGGTACTCCCGAGCCCCTTCTGGCTATGGCCGTGACGGCAAATGACATCAAAGTTCTTCTCGGGCAATGCTTCCTGCATTTCGGCGACATTAGAATGCATGGTGTCCATGAAGAGAGGCACGAGCTCGTAAAGCTCGGCATCAACCTCGACCGTGTAATCCTGCACGTCCTCGGCGATCGCCTCGGGCACCGAGGCCGCCGGCACCGGCTCCTCGATTTCATCTTCGATGAGGTCGGCCTTTATCTCGTAAACGATGTCCACCCGCTCCAGGTAATTGCCCAGCGCCAGCAGCAGATCGGCAAGCTGTTCGGCATCCCGGGCCTCGGCGGCGGTCTGGATTTTCCGTCCGATGATGCTGATGTACTCGAAACCGTAGGTGCTGCCGAAGCCCTTGTGGCTATGCCCGAAGCGACGCATGGTCGGGAAATCCTTCTGGGCCAGAGCCTTTCCCATGAGCTCCAGATCCTTCTGCATGGCGTCCATGAGAAACGGAATGAGCTCGGACATTTCCGGCGCGACGTGAACCACATAGCGTCCATCCACCGGCGCGGGCAGATCATCCCCGGTCACCTCACCGGAAGCCTCCCCGGCCTGGATCTTCTGCGTCGTGCCCGTGTTCATGAACACGGACAGGTGGTTGACCGCCTCGACGACCACGGCCGCCTGCCTGCTCTTGGCCGCGCTCTCGATGATCTTGCCAGCCTGGCTGATCGCATCCACGGCGTAAGTGCTGCCCAGCCCCTTCAGGCTGTGGCCGCAACGCTGCATCGTGCCGAAGTCCTGGGTGGTAATGGCGTCGGCCAGCTGTGCCTGGAAATCACGCACGGTGCGCAGAAAGAGCGGTCGCAGATCCTGCAATTCTGGATCGATCTGGACCGGAGAGTCCTGTTCGTCATGAATGGGCGTGATCTCCGTGACCATGAGGGGCTCTGGTTGGGCGATCAGGGATTCGCGCTGTCCTGCGAAGAGATCGATGATGTTGATGAGCGCCTGTTTCTTGATGGGCTTGGCCAGGAATTCAGTGCATCCCGCGTCCATGGTCTTCTGCCGGTGTTCCTGGAAGGCGTGGGCCGTCAGGGCGATGATGGGCGTCTTGTATTCGCGTTTCTCCTGTTCCCAGGCGCGGATGCGGCGCGTGGCCTCAAGGCCGTCCATGACCGGCATCTCCATGTCCATGAGCACAAGGTCGAAGTGTTCCTCGGTGAACTTCTCCACCGCGATCTTGCCGTTCTCAGCATGCACTATGGAGACGTTGCTGCTCTTGAGAAAAAGCTCGACCACCCGCCTGTTGGCCTCGACATCGTCGACCAGAAGCACCTTCCAGCCCTTGTCGTGCAGGTCCGTCATGCGCCTGCGCTGGGATTCGGACACCACCTCGTAGATCTTGTCGTGCAGAACGACGTCCCGCTCGCTCTTGAGGATATACGACAGCGGGCCGAAGTCGGTCGCCTTGGGCAGCCGCGCAAGGTCCTCGGCGGCCTGCACCGCCAGGACAAGGTTGGCCACGGGAATTCCCTGTCCGATGAGCAGATGCGCGATCTCGATTCCCGGCACGTTGTCGACCATGGAATCGATCAGGATGGCCTGGAAGGCAAAATCCTTCTTGTGCGCGTTCAGGGCGTCGATGGCCTTGGCCGCCGACGGACAGGAGACGGGGACAAGCCCCCAGCCGCGCACCAGCGAGCTTATGCTCCCCCGGCCTTCGGGCTGGTCCTCGATGATGAGCAGATGCGTGTCCGCCGGAATCTTCAAACGGAATTCCGGCTGCCTGACCTCCTGGTCGGGGGCGAGAGGCACCTTGAAGAAGAAGGTCGTTCCCTGTCCGGATTCACTCTCGACCCAGATCCGTCCGCCCATGAGTTCCACGAGCTTCTTGGAGATGGCCAGCCCAAGACCCGTGCCGCCGAATTCACGGGTCGTCGAGGAGTCGGCTTGCGCGAAGCTCTCGAAGACGGTGTTCAGCTTCGATTTTGGAATCCCTATGCCCGTATCCTTGACCGCGAAGAGGCAGCACGGCGCCCCGTCGTCCATGACGGACTCCGACACGGACATGGTCACCCCGCCAACGCTGGTGAACTTGAGCGCGTTGCCGACAAGATTGATGACGATCTGCCGGATGCGGGTCGGATCGCCGATGTAGCGTTGCGCCAGGCCTTCTGAAACCTTCTTTTCGAGTTTCAGGGACTTCTCCTCCGCCCGATAGACAAAGAGTTTGTTCACGTCGTCCACAAGCTCGCGCAGATTGAACGGAATGGATTCGAGCTTGATCTGGCCGACCTCTATCTTGGAGAAATCGAGGATGTCGTTGATGATGCCCAGCAGAAGTTCGCCAGCGGAGCTGAAAGTCTTGACGTATTCCAGCTGATCCTCGTTCAGGCTCGTCTCCTGAAGCATCTCGGCCATGCCCAGAATCGCGTTCATGGGAGTACGGATCTCGTGGCTCATGCGGGCCAGAAATTCGCTCTTGGAGCGGGTGGCCTTGTCGGCCTGGTCCTTGGCCACGCGCAGGTCCTCGGCGTGCTGGCGCAGCAGTTCGCTGGCCTTCTTGCGATCGGAGATGTCCTCGATGACGAAAATGACGCCCCGGCTCAAATCCTGCGGGTCGATGGCCTTGGCGGAAACCTGGCTCCAGAAGACGCTGCCGTCCTTCCTGCGGAACTGATACTCCAGCTGGGTGATCTCCCGCTCGGCCAGCCGGTTGAAGAATTTTTCATTGAATTCATCAAAGTTCCGGCCGGAGACATGGAGTTTCTCGGGGCTCACAAGGGGCATCTCCACCACCGAATAGCCGAAAATGTTCGCGAACCTGCGATTCGCCCGGATCACCTTGTGATCGGAGCTCAAAACCGAAATGCCGACCAGCGAGTTGTCGAAAATGGCCTGCAACTCATGGTAGGCGTTGTTCAGATCTTCCGTGCGCGCGTCGACCTTCTCTTCAAGGCTCTTGTAGAGTTCCTTGAGGCTGTGGCTCATGATGTTGAAACCGTGGGCCAGAACCCCGAGTTCATCCCGGCGCTGATCCAGGTTCGTGGTCACGAACTCGCCGCGCGACAGGCTCTGGGTGAGGACGGAGAGATTGACGACCGGGAGAATGAGCAGGCGATTCAGGAAGACGTACAGAAAAAGCGCGATCAGGCCGAGCACCACGGCGAAAGCGGCCACGAGGCGGATGGTGGTCGCCTGGACCTCCTGCCGCGCCTTGTCGATGAACATGCCCAGCTTGACCTGGCCGATGCTTTTCCCTCCCGCGAGGATGTCGTGGGTGACCACGCTCACGTCCCGGGCGCTGTAGGCGCTCATGAGGTCGTCCCTGGTCAGCCCGACCCGGACCTCGCCCTTGAGAAAGGATTTTCCGACCGGATCGACGATCTGGCAGTACGCGACAAGGGGGGAATACTCCGCCTTGATGGCCAGCTCCTCCAGCAGATAGATGCTTTCCCGCTGGATGGCGGGCACACTTGCCTGGGCGACCATCTCCGCCTGCTCCATGCCCTGCCTGCGGATGTCGTTTATGAGAAAGTCGAGCTGCGTGACATAGATGAAATACCCCAGTGCAAAAAAGCATATGGCCAGAATGAACTGAATCCCAAGATGTATCTTGAACTGGAGCAGATTAAAAAATGATTTTTTTCTTTCCATATCCTACTCGTGCTGTAGCCGCCGACGGCAAGGCAAAGGTTTCATGAGATTTCGTCCGCCAGGAGAACATCAGGGCAAGGCCAGCACAGCCTGCACGGCATCGAGCAGGTCTTCACGCTTGATGGGTTTGCTCAAGCACTGTTTCGCGCCCATAAGCCGCGCCCACTTCAAATAATCCGTGGCGCCGCCCCTGCCTCCGGCGGACATGGCGATAATGCGAATCCGGCTGTTTTCCTTACGCAATTCGCGGATGATCTGAATTCCTTCCTTGTCCGGCATGATGAGATCGGTGATGACCAGATCAAAATCCTGGGACCGGTACAATTTGAGCCCTTCCTCGCCATCTCCCGCCTGAACGACATTGTAGCCGGCGGAAATAAGGATCTTGGCCAGGGCCAGACACATGAGCTTGTCGTCATCGATGACAAGAATATTCTGCATGACCGGCTCTTGTCCGGAATCGAAGCCATGGGCATTTGGTTGCGTCATTTGATCCATATCTCCACACGTCGATTTTTTTCTCTTCCGGCGCGGATGTCATTGCGGTCTACCGCGCCCTCTTCGCCGGCGGCCAGGACAACGATATCCTGCAACCTCCTTTTGCCCAGTGCCTCGGCGACGGCTTCCGCCCGCTTGCGCGAAACCGCCAGATTGGAGGCATAGGCCCCCACCGAGTCCGAATAGCCAACCAGGACAATCGTCTTGCCCGAATTCTTCGGCTCCTTCATCATGGCCACGATTCGGGCCAAATCCCTGCCACCCTGTTCATCCAACTCCAGATTTCCGGATTCAAAGCGGAAAACAAACGGCAGTTTCTGCGCCCCGTACACACCGTCGAGGTAGTCCTGCAGAACAGTCCTGCGGGCGCTCTCGGGCACCGCCTCACCGTCAAACTGCACCAATGGCGGAAGCGATTTCAAAGGGGGGGCTTTCAAAACGGGCGGAGGCTCCGTTGCCGGCAACTGCGCAAAAGAGGATTGCGAACCGTCAAGCGGGGTGTCCCGATCCGCTGAGGATGCGTCCCCTACGACCTCGCTGTTCCTCACGAATCCGAATTTCTTGACCACTTCCTGGCCGACGGGGCCCAGGGCAACGCGAATGAAGTCGCGGGCGTAGACGTTGTCCGTCGTGGCCCGAAGATAGAGATACAAGTTCCGGCCGGCCGGATAGACAAGCTTGCGGATGGAATCGGGCGTGGGTGCGACCGCGTCGGAATCCGCACCCGGCTTGAGGGGCATCTCGCGGCACTGGTTGGCCATCGTGATGCTGCTGAACCCGATCGCCCAGGGATCCTGGGAGACAAGCTCGGGCAACATTTCATGGATGTCGACGACGCGGGCCGAGGTAACAAAATCTTTCCCATTCAGAAAAAAGTCTTTGACGAAACGGCGTGTCGCAAAATTCTCCCGCAGGACAAAGACCTTGATCGGTGCCGAAGGGCCGCCCACCTGCTCCCAATTTGAGATCTCGCCGGAAAAAATGCCGCCTACCTGCTCAATGGTCAGGGACGGGACGGGATTGTCCTTGTGCACGAGCACCGCCACGGCATCCATGCCCAGCCTGTGTTCGCTCTGCGCCGTGATGACCCCTTCGCCGAAAATCTTGGCGTCCACGGCGGAGAGTTTGTGCACTGCCATGGCGATGTCGCAGTCTCCAGCCTTGAGGGCGGAGAACCCTGCGGCCGTTCCCTGGCCGCTAATTTCGATGGCGCGAATTTCCCGGGCCGCGTAAAAAACTCCTTCCACGGTCATTTCATCGGCGCTTTTGCCGGGAATCCTGCGCACTTCATTGGCACCGATATTCGTCAAATAAAATTCGGCCAGCTCCGGCACAAGACGGCTTGCAAGCGTGCTTGCTCCCGACAACTCGAGGATGGTCTGCGTGGAATACTGGACAGGCTTGTAAACACCCTCGACCCTGGCTCCGGTTTCGTCTTTTTTGAGCACAACGGGCGGGGGAGTCTCCCAGCCGGGAATCGGCTTGAACTCGACTCGATAAAGGTTGCCGGCCTCGTGAAGATCACCGGCCCCATGCCACTGGCTCAACAGTCTCCACTGCCCTCCTCCGACGGCAGCCTCCTGCGGAAAAATGGACACGTGCGCGACCGGATTGACGGACCCAAATGAAAACAGGTCCGGCCTGAGAAAAAAAGTAACCGCCGCACCCATGACGGCGAGAGCCAGCACTGCCAGAAAGAAACCAAAAATTTTTCCAGACGATCCAGATCCGTCCATGTCAGCCATATATACCGCTCCTCTTCGCCATCATCGTGATTTGAAACTATTTGGGAAGAATGTATTTTCCGAGAGCCTTGTCAAAACCACTTTCATCCTGAAAAAGAGCTCCGACTTTTGACCCTCTTATGGATTCTATCGATATCTTTTTCTCCATTCTTGAGCGCTCATCATCATCCAGAATAAATCTCAATACAAAAATAGATCCGACATCAAAATTAAATTTATTGTATTCGAAACCAATTCCAGTCAGAGATATGTCAGTTATTATAACATCACCTACAGGATCAATAGATCTTATAGAGTCAAATAGAAGCCCATGTATATATGTTTCTTTTCTGTAATATTTCCTAAAATTGAAAGAAACCTTGAATTTATACGAACATCTTCGACACGTTGCGTTCACATTCCAATGATAAACATCTTTAATTCTCTCAACTGCAACGTCTTTCTCCAACTTGCATTGTGGGCAGGCAAAAGACACCACCATTTTGTTATGCACGAAAACTTCAACATCTGATATTTTGTCGTCGCTCATATATTTTTCTTCATGTTAAAATTAAGATGCTGAAAATACGTCGTAAAATGCAGCTCTTTAAAAAAAGAATCTTCATGACCCAAGGCCCGAAAAATCACATAAAAAAACAGCACACCGGAACCCGGACTGTTTGTGCGAAATGACACGCGCAGCCGCTCGTTTCAAGCTAAAAATCACATTGTGAACAACTGGCGAAGCAAATATCTGTTCACGAAAAAAACGACCCGAAACCGCATGCCTCTCTTCAAGGACGAAGACCGCGAAAAGGGCTTCGGAATTCGGCCTCCTGCAAAGAAAAGAAGAGGAACTACCACGAAAATTCTGGCCGCAATAAATGCGACGCCGGAAACATAAGATTCAGAAGTCAAAAAATCATTGAAATCTGTTGAATATCATTACAAATTCGAGTCGATAATGCAATCCATATAATCAGATTAGCTCTCCCCCTGCACGGACTGCAAGGGCCACTTTTGCGCCATGGATCAAAATGCAATGCACGCGCAAATCGTACCAAAACCCCAATTGACAGCAAAGTGCAACTGAACAAGGATCATGATGCATGTCATGCAGCGCGTATCAGGGCAGCCGAAAGACGAAACGAACCCGTCTTGCCCGCCAAGGGCGGCCACTCGTCTTGAATGCGTGCAAGACAAACAATTTCAAAGGGCTGCCCCAAAGGAAAGACTCCGCATGAATCCACGCCGCGTACACATCCTCAAAGACGTGCCTGCAACCCGGGGGCCGGTGCTTTATTGGATGCACCGGGATTTTCGGGCCCGGGACAACTGGGGGCTGACCTACGCCCGTCTTCAGGCGCTAAGGACCGGACAACCCGTGGCCGTGATCTTTTGTCTGGCTCCGGAATTTGCGGACGCGACAGCGGTGCATTTCAATTTTCTGCTCGATGGACTGACGCAAACGGTGCACGCCCTCCGGCAACAGAACATCAGCTTTTTTGCCCTGACCGGAAGTCCCGGACTTGAAATCGCAAGTTTTGCCCGCAAGCACGGGGCCGGACTTGTGGTCACGGATTTCGATCCGCTGCGCGTCAAGAGGCGATGGCATGAGGATCTGCTTTCGGCCTGCGAGCTACCCGTGCACGAGGTCGATTCGCGCAACATCGTGCCCGCACGCGTGGTTTCAGACCGGCGCGAGTTCATGGCGCGAACCATTCGTCCCAAGATCAAGCGCCTGCTGCTGGAATTCCTGGATGAATTTCCCGAGCTGCCCGCGCATCCGCATGATTGGCCGACAGCACCGCCGGAGCCTGACTTTCCCGTGTTGCGGTCAAAAATCAGGAATGACGCCCCACGGCAGAATCTGCTTGTCGAGCCAGGGGAACAGGCCGGCCAGGCCGTACTCCACAATTTCCTGAAAAGCAGGCTGCCCTTGTATGCCAAGCGCAACGACCCCAACCAGGATGTCTGCTCCAACCTCTCCGCGTACCTGCATTTCGGCATGCTTTCCGCCCAACGCGCGGCGCTGGAAACCCAGTCCTGCGGGCTTGCCGGAGAGCACGTCGATTCATTCCTTGACGAACTCATTGTCCGCCGCGAGCTTTCGGACAACTTCTGCCTGCATACCCAAAGCTACGACACCGAGGACGGCTTCCCCGCCTGGGCCAGGGAGAGCCTGCACAAGCATCGCAACGATCCGCGCCCCGTCATTTACTCACCGGAGGAACTTGAAAAGGCAGGGACCCACGACCCGCTCTGGAACGCCGCCCAGACCCAGATGCTGCGCAGCGGCAAGATGCACGGCTACCTGCGCATGTACTGGGCCAAGAAAATCCTGGAGTGGTCCCCCTCGCCGGCCGAGGCCCTGCGCACGGCCATTCTGCTCAATGACCGCTACAGCCTCGATGGCCGGGACAGCAACGGCTATACGGGCATTGCCTGGTCCATCGGAGGAGTGCATGACCGTGGCTGGACCGAACGTCCGATTTTCGGCAAGATCAGATTCATGAACTACGCAGGCGCGCGCCGCAAATTCGACGTGGACCAATACGTAAGGACCTGGATCGCGCCCCAGGATGACGCATCAATCTGACCCCCAGGAATCACGAATGTCCTTTTTGCAGGCCCGAATTCTTCTCTTGCTGAGCCTGACCCTGCTGGCCTCCCCATTTCTTGCGACTTCGGGCGAATGCGCGCCCATCGAATACACGGTCGAAATTCCGGCCCTGCCAGGCGGCCTCACCCCCCTGCTCTCCTCCGTCTCGGACTGCGTGGACCTGCAGAACAATCCTCCCGACACCCGGGGCCTGCTGCGCAAGCGCGTGGCCAACGACATCGACTCCTTCATGGACGCCCTGAAGGCCAAGGGATATTTCAAGGCTGAGGTCACGGGCGAATTGGACACCAACGTCACCCCGCATGTCGTGCGCTTCCAGATCGATCCCGGCCCGCGCTTTGTTTTCGAGAAGCCCCGGCTAGTCCTTGTCCCGGACGATTCCGCCCGCGAGCATCTGCGGGATGCCCTGCACAGGATCAAGGCGGGCGAGAAAAATTCCTCCGGCACGATTCTGGATGTTGAAACGGCGCTTCTGGAACGCCTCAAGGAACACGGGTACCCCTCGCCCGTGGCCCGGGAAAAAAAAATCGTCGCTGACCATGCCACGGACAAAGTCGCTGTGAGCTTCACCATCGACACCGGACCGGCCGCGTCATTCGGCTCCACAAGGATTCTGGGGCTTGAAGATGTCTCGGACAGGGTCGTCATCGCCGAACTGGCCTGGGAGGAAGGGAGCCCGTATGACCGGCGCAAGGTGGACAAGACCCGCGAGCAACTCATCCGCACCGGTCTTTTCCGGTCGGTACGCATCGACGCGGACCACCCAGAAGGATCGACGGCCGTGAACATGAATCTGATACTGCTCGAAGCCCCGCATCGGAGCGTGCGCGCGGGTCTTTGGTATTATTCCGATCTGGGGCTTGGCACCAATGTAGGCTGGACGCACCGCAACATTTTCGGAGCCGGACAGGAATTGCGCCTCGATGCGGAAATCGCCGAAACCCTGCAAAGGGCCAAAACCGACCTGATCCTGCCCCGCATGTGGCATCCCCGTCAGAATCTCGGATTTTCGGCCCAGTACGAGCACGAACTCACCGACAGTTACGAAGCCACCAACCTTTCCCTCTCGGCTCTCGCGCGCCGGCCTTTTTCGGAACTGCAAGTCGGCTACGGCCTGGCCTATCGCCTGACCGAGGTGGACGACGAGGAACTGCGACGCTTCAATCTGATCTCCGTCCCACTGATCGCCGAATTCACCAATGCCGACAATCTGCTGGATCCCACCAGCGGGCTGACCCTGGCCGCGCGCATGGAACCGTTCACCGACATCGGGCAGAGGGAAACATCCTTTGTACTTTGGAATCTTTCGGGGCGGCATTACCTGCCGCTGACCAAAAACAAATCCATCGTCCTGGCCACACGTGGACGTTACAGCCTGCTGGCCGGAACCAACCGGGACAGCATCCCCGAAGACATGCTCCTGTACGCCGGTGGCGGGGGCTCGATACGCGGTTATGCTCATCAGTATGCAGGCGAACTCGACGAGGATGACGATCCCTTGGGCGGCGTGAGCGCCGTGGATTTTTCAGCGGAACTACGTTTTCGCATCAACCGGGAATACGGAGTCGCCCTTTTTGGAGACGGTGGCGGAGCCTTTTCCGGCCGCAACCCCTCGGACAGGGAGGATTATTTCTGGGGAGCCGGGGCCGGACTGCGCTATTACACACCCATCGGGCCGATCAGGGCGGATGTGGCCGTGCCCCTTGACCGCAGGGACGGCGTGGACTCTCCATTCCAGATTTACATCAGCCTCGGGCAGGCCTTCTGATGAATCACGCAACGATCAAACGCCTGCGAAAAACCTTCACGATCCTCGCGGTCTGCGTGCTGCTCGGCATCGCATGCGCAGGCCTGATCCTGGGCACTGACAAAGGGCGCCAAGGTCTGCTGGACTCGATCTCCAGTCTCGCCGCCGCACCGGACTTCGGCCTGAAAATGGAAGGCCTGCGCCTTGGCGACACCTGGACCCTGGATCGGGTGACCGTCAGCGATGCCCGTGGCCCCTGGCTTGACGCCGAGAAGCTCGGAGTCCGGCCGCTCCTTGGCGAGTTGCTCCGGGGCAGGATTTCCCTGGAGCATGTCGGCATCATGCGCCTTGAAATCACCCGCCTGCCTGAGAGCGAAGAAACTGCTGACACCTCGGCCCCCCCGGGCCTGCCCCCTTTGCGCATCGGCGCCGTGGACATCGAGCATATTCGCCTCGGGCCGGACGTCGCCGGGCGCGAAGCCCTGCTCTCCCTGCACGGCGCGCTGTCCCTGGACCAGGACGAGCCTCACGCCCGGGTGCGCGTGGCCCGACTGGACAGAGCGCAGGATGCAGCGGAACTCGATGCGCGATTGCATCTTCGCGAGCAGACCCTGAACCTACGCCTTAAACTGCATGAAGAGCCGCAGGGCCTTCTGCACTCCGCCCTCGGCATGAACGGCACACAGGGCATCATCCTGCAGGCGGCGGGCAGCGGCCCCTTGAAGGAATGGAGCCTGAATTTCGAGTCCATGATTTCCGATGTCGCGCAACTGAGCGGCAACGCGTCCGTTAATCTGGATGCCGATGCCGACGTCGATCTGCGCGCGCTGATCACACCCGGCCCCGCCTGGAACCCGTTCACGGGTCTGCCGCAGGAGAGCTTGACCCTAATGGCCAGGGGGACGTGGCGCAGTCCGGTCCTGAACATTGTCCGGATCGATCTGCAGAGCGCCCTCGGCAACCTTGACGGCAACGCCACCTGGAATGTCGAAAGCGGCATCCTCGAATCCGGGGCCAATGCCCAGGGCGTGGCCCTGTCCTGGCTCATGCCCGATGACATCCAGGCAGGCCCCGTCAACGCTTCCGCCACCCTGCGGCTGGACCCGCAAGGCATGCGCGCGCAGGGAAAAATCCTGCTGCGCGACATGGATCTTGCCGGGCACGCCGTACCCGCCGTCACGGCGCACCTATCCCTGGATCTGCCTGCCGGGACGAAAGACTGGCAGGTCCAGACCCAGCTCGACGCGCTGACCCCGACCCTGCCCGAAGGACTACGCGCATGGACGGCCTCCGCCACCCTAGGCGGCGAGGGCACGGGCTTTTACGCCAAAGAGCTGCGCCTGGAATCAGACCGGCTGGGACTGACTGGCAACGGCACCCTCGATTCTCTCGTGAGCATGAATACACGGCTCGATCTGCGCCAGGTGCCAACCGGCCTTGGCCCCCTGTCGGCAATTCTCGACACGAAATTGGAGGGTCGGCTAGACCTTGCGGCTTCAAGCATGAACGCCAGTTTTGAAGCCACGGCCATGCAGTTGGACGGCTTGCCTGAAGAGCTTGAAATGCTGCTTGGGCCAAACAGCCGTCTGCTGGCCAAGCTCAGCCTTTCCCCGCAACTGCTCGACGTGCACGAGGCGCGGCTCCAGGCGCGGACAACGGCGGAAGCAAGCGGCCAGTACGACCTGGAAAAAAACACGTTTCAGACCAGGCTTGGAGCCGCCTTCCCGGAAATCAGCTTCCCCGCCCTGCGCATCGCGCAAGGGACGACCCTGCGCGCCTCGGCCTCGGGCAGCCCCGAATCCTTCGGGCTGGACCTTGTCGCGGGCAGCGCCAGGATCAGCTCGGGGGAGCGTACCCTGTCCGATGTCACCGCTGCGGCAACGGTGCGTGGCCTGCCTGCCAAGCCCATGGCCACCCTGGACGCGAATGCCATGGCCGGACAGGACCCCGTCAGCCTGGAATTGCGCATCGCGCCCGACAAAAACCTGATCCGTGTCGCGCAGTGCACACTGCAGCTTCCGGAAACAGCCCTGCATTTCAACGGCTCCCTTGATCCGGACACGCTTCTTTTCACCGGGGACGCCGATTTTCAAAGTGCTGACCTGAGCGCCCTGGGACGCATTTTGGGCAGCGAACTTGAAGGCGAACTTTCCCTGCAGGCCCGTCTCGACACGCTCAAGGGGAAACAAACAGCCACACTCGAAGGGCGGGGAAAATCCCTGTCCGCCTTCGGGACACGTATCGGCGATGCTTCCTTGAGCGGCACGCTAGCCGACCCCGGACTGCCAGGCTTGATGGATATCGAGCTTGAAATGCGCTCGGCGGGTCTGCCCGACATGCAGGCCGACACCATAAACGCGAGGATGCGTGGCGTGGCGACAGGCTACGGATTCGACATCGAACTGAGGCACGCTTCTCCCGAGGCTGATCTCTCGGTCCGGGGGGAGCTGTCTTCGGATCTGACCGGCCTTGCCGTTGAACAGCTTCGCGGAACCCTGCTGCAACAGGAACTGCTGCTGAAGTCTCCCTTCGACATGAGCATCACGTCCTTTGGAGCGAGCTGGCGGGAAGCTGACCTCAATTTCGGTCCGGCGCGCCTGCGGAGCGCAGGCGGCATCTCGAAAGAAATGACGAACATCAACGCCGAGCTGACCGATTTCGACCCCGCGCTGTTGTGGCCTCTCTTCCCAGACCTGCCCAGCGCCGTCATCAACGCCCGCCTTGACGCCACGGGCGACCCTTCGAACCCAGACGCCCGACTGCGGATACAGGCCGAAAAGATCCGTCTGGAATCCTCGGGCCTTGGAAATCTGCCCCGCCTGAGCGCCACGGCCGACGTGCGCCTGCGCCAAAACATGCTGGACGCACGCGCGTCCCTGACCTCGGAAAGCGCCATCGAACTTGACGCGAACCTCTCAAGTCCCATGCGGATCGACCTCTTTGCGCCTGCCTTCCCGCCTGACGCCCCTCTGTCCGGGCAGCTCAAAGGCCAAACCAGGCTCATGCTCTTGCCGCATGTTCTGCGCCTGGACGATCAGACTCTGGATGGAAATTGCACTCTTGATTTCCGGATGAACGGCACTTGGTCAAATCCGGGGCTCGATGGCACGGCAAGCGTCCGAGACGCTCGCTATGAAAACTTCCGCAGCGGGACCGTCGTGCAAAACCTGAACATGAACGCCAAGGCCGCCGGATCGACCCTGTCGCTGGACCTGTCCGCCACGGACGGCGCCGAAGGCACGGCCGAGGCAACAGGACAGGTGGACCTGCTGACCCTGGAACACATGCTTAACGTGCTCTTCAACAACTTCCGTCTGCTGCGCCAGGATCTGGTGCAAAGCACGGCCAAGGGCGACCTGCGCCTGCTGGGAAATCTGGACGGGACGGAACTGAGCGGCAAGATGACCCTCGACCCGACCACGGTTCGGCTCCCGGCGAAAACCCCGGCCGACCTGGCACAGGTCGAAGTCGTCGAAATCAACGTCAAGAACCCTCGCCCAAAAACCGAGGGCAGGACTTCGGACTTCCTGCTCGGTCTTGATCTGCGGGTGGCCATTCCGGCCCGCCTGTTCGTTCAGGGGCGAGGTCTCGAATCGGAATGGTCCGGGAACCTGCACATCCGGGGCAACCATTCAAAGCCCGTCATCAACGGCGAAATGAACCTGCTGCGCGGCAAGTTTGATTTTCTCGACCGCAGCTTCACCCTGACCAAGGGCTCCCTGTCCCTCAACGGCGAGACCCCGCCCAACCCCTTCCTTGAAGTGCTCGGGGAAACGCAGATCCTCGAAAACCTCATTCAGGTCCGCATCAGCGGTCCCGCCAGGGACTTTCGGCTGAACCTGTCTTCGATTCCGGCCCTCCCGCAGGACGAACTGCTGGCCCTGATCCTTTTCGGCAGGTCGCTCAGACAGATATCCCCGTTGCAGGCGGTGCGCCTTGCCCAGGCCGCCGCCGAAATGACCGGCCTTGGCGGCGCAAGTCCGGATTTCCTGGACTCCATCAAATCCAGCCTGGGGCTGCAGGAAGTGGACGTGACCAAGGACGACGAAGACAACACCGCCCTCGGTGTCGGCGGCTACTTCGGAGGCAAATATTACATTCGCACCCAAAGCAGCGTGTCGGGGCAGGACAGGACCAAGGTCGAAGTGCAGCTCAGTCCGAAAATCAGCGTGGAAACCGAAGTGGGATCAGATTCCCGGCAGGGCGGGGGCGTGATGTGGAAGCTCGATTATTGAATCAGTGGTGACAAAGCAGAGCGCGGTTTTCCGGCAGCCTGCTAAAGCTCGTCGTCGGGATCGGACGTGGCGGGTGCGGCCTTGATGGTCAGGGTCAGCACATCATGGAGCACCTTGCCCCGTTCCTGGGCCAGCTGCTTCCATTTCTTCTTTTCCTTCTTCATGGCCTCGATGGTCAAAAGCAGGTCCTGAATGGTGTGGGCGGGATATCCGTACTTGCCGTGCTTGCCCTTGCGCAGTTCTTCGTCATTGCGCTCCTTGAGGGCCCTAAGTTGGCTTGAGGAAAGTATCATGGCTAACCGCTCGCTGCCCTGACCTGATCCATGTCCGTCAGCCCCTGCAGGACCTTCATCATGCCGTCCTGCTTCAGCGTCAGCATGCCTTCGGCCACGGCCTGGGCGCGGATCTCCTCGGTGGGCTTGCGATGTTTGATCTGATTCTTGATGCCGGATGAATTGACCATGAGTTCATGCACTCCCACCCGGCCCTTGTAACCGCCCACGCACTGCCCGCATCCGACCTTGCGATACAGGGTCCGCTTGCCTTCCAAGAACTCCCTGGCCTGAACTTCCCAGCCCAGGCCGAACTCAAGGCCCATCTCCTCGATTTCCTCGTTTCCCGGAGTGTAGGCCTGCTTGCAGTTCGGGCACAGGGTCTTGACCAGTCGCTGGGCCAGAACACAGAGCAGCGAATCCGCGAAGTTGAACGGATCCAGATCCATGTCCAGCAGGCGGGTCACCGTTTCGGGAGCGGAGTTGGTATGCAGGGTGGACAGGACCAGGTGACCGGTCAGGGATGATTCCACGCCGATGTGCGCCGTTTCCTTGTCGCGCATTTCACCGATCATGATCACGTCCGGGTCGGCGCGCAGGAAGGAGCGCAGGGCCGAGGCGAAGGTCAGGCCGATCTTGGGATGGACCTGCACCTGCCGCAGGCCCTCCTGCGTGATTTCTACCGGGTCCTCGGCGGTCCAGATCTTGCGCTCGGGGGTGTTTATGTAACTCACCGCCGAATGCAGGGTCGTGGTCTTGCCCGAACCCGTGGGACCGACCACGAGGATGAGCCCGTAGGGCTTGTAGATGAGCTTCTCGAAGGCCGCCTTGTTCTGCGGCAGCAGCCCGAGCTTGTCCAGCGGCAGCGGCTTGCCCGAGGCCAGCACGCGCAGCACCACGTCCTCCATGCCTTCCAGCGTCGGGATGGTGGCCATGCGGTATTCCACGACCTTGTTGCGATCGGGCAGCTTGATCTTGATCTTTCCGTCCTGGGGCAGGCGGCGCTCGGCGATGTCCAGGCTGGCCATGATCTTCAGGCGCGAGACGATGGGCCTGGCCAGGGGCAGGCGGACCTTGCGAAATTCGTAGCAGGTCCCGTCCAATCGGAAACGGAACATGCAGTAGCGGGACTGGGGATTGGGCTCGATATGGATATCGGACACGTTCTTGCGCCAGGCCTCCACCAGGAGGGCGTTGACCATGCGCACGACCTCGCTGTCCTGGTCGCTCAGCTCGGCCTCGTTCTCCTCTCCAGCCGCGACGATGTCGGCGGATTCGACATCCTCGTCAAAGGCGGCGGCCAGATCCTCGCCCGAGCTGAACTGCTTGTAGAAGTGCTCGATGTACTGCTCGATGTCTCCGGCCAGCGTGACCTTGGCCTCGACGTTGGACGTCCCGTAGATGAAGCGGATCTCATCCAGGCGGCCGAGGTCGAAGGGGTTGGTCATGAGCACGGTGATGGTGTTTCCTTCCTGGGCAAAGGGAAGCCAGCCATACCGTTTGAGAAAGTCCGGGTCGAGCCGGCGCTTTTCGAAAAGCTCGAAGGGCGGCTCCTTGCCTGCGGAAAAGGGGACAAACTCCGTGCCGTAAAAACGGGCCAGGCTATCGCCCAGATCCTTCTTGGCGATCTTGTATTCCTTGAGCAGCAAGGCGTCCGAATCCTTGCCTTCCATGGACAGAACAGCCGAGAGTTGTTCCGCGGTGATGAGATTCTTTTCAAGAAGGTGGGAATAACGGCTGCTGCTCGACGCGACGGGTCGGGGAGTCAGGGCCTTGATGCGCTGCTCGATGCCCGGGAAATCCGGATCGAGAATACGCACTTTCTCAAAAATGGACCGTGCTTCCTGGTGGTTGTCCTGATGCAGGTAGATGAGACCGGCGCGAAAATAGAGCTTGGCCGCGACCTTGGGAGGATAATCGTTTTCACCCAGGATCTTGAGGGTGACCTCGGCCTGTTCCTGGACCTTGCCGAGCTTGTTCAGGCTGTCGAGCATGAGCCTGACCATGTCGTAGCTGCGCACGCCATGGGAATAGCCGCTCCGGCAGATGTTCAGGACTCCGGCATAGTCATCCTTGGCGAACAGGTTCCAGGCCTGGGAGAGAAGTTGCTCTTCACTCTGCGGATTATCCATGCATCTCGCTCATACGTCGGTACGGGTTCGGGCGGCCGAAAAACGGCCGCCCGAGGGGATTATTTCTGTAGCCAAGCCATCATTTCGCGCAGGCTGTCTCCAACCTTTTCCACCTGATGCTCGTGGCTCTGACGCCTTCTGGCCAGGAAGAAAGGCAGATTCGCCTTGTTTTCCAGAATCCAGTTGCGGGCGAAGGTGCCGTCCTGAATCTCTTCGAGCACCTTCTGCATGGCCTTGCGGGACTCGTCGTTGATGACCCGGGGGCCGGTCACGTAGTCGCCGTATTCGGCCGTGTCGCTGATGGAGTGGTGCATCTTCTTGAATCCGCCCTCGTAGAGCAGGTCCACGATGAGCTTGAGTTCATGCATGCACTCGAAGAAGGCGATCTCGGGCTGGTATCCGGCCTTGGTCAAGGTCTCGAAACCGGCGCGGATCAGTTCGCTCACACCACCGCAGAGCACGGCCTGCTCGCCGAACAGGTCGGTTTCGGTCTCTTCGCGAAAAGTGGTTTCAAGCACGCCGGAACGGGTTCCGCCGACGCCGGCCGCATAGGCCAGGGCCTTGCCCAGGGCCTGCCCCGTGGCGTCCTGATAGACGGCCACCAGACAAGGCACTCCGCCGCCCTTCTCGAATTCACGGCGCACCAGATGGCCCGGGCCCTTGGGAGCGATCATGACCACGTCCACATCCTTGGGGGGGATGATCTGGTTGTAGTGGATGTTGAAACCGTGACCAAAGACAAGGGTCTTGCCCGGGGCCAGATTCGGAAGGATTTCCTCTTCGTAGACCTTGGGCTGATACTGGTCCTGGACCAGGATCTGGATCAGGTCGGCCTTCTTGGCCGCTTCGGCCGCGCTGACAGGCTCGAAGCCGTGCTCGCGCGCCAGCTGCCAGTTGGGTCCGCCGGGACGCTGGCCGATGACGACCTGCACACCGGAGTCGCGCAGGTTCTGCGCATGGGCGTGCCCCTGGCTGCCATACCCGATGATGGCCACGACCTTGTCCTTGAGTATATTCAGATCGGCGTCCTTGTCGTAATAAACTTTCATGTTGTCTCCTTCTCTCGTGAATATTGATACCCGAAAAAACGGGTCCTCAGCCAATTGATCTTCAGTCGGCAAGCTGCATGCTGCGGCGCATGGCCACGGTCCCGGCGCGGATGAACTCCTTGACGCCGAAACGCTGCAAAAGGGCCACCACGGCCTTTATCTTGCCCTGATCACCGGTGATTTCAAGGGTCAGCTCGTCAGGGCTGACATCAACCACCTTGCACCTGAAAATATCCGCTATGCGCAGCACTTCCGCGCGCTTGGCGTCTTCCGCACCGACCTTCATGAGCACGATTTCCCTCTCGACCGCCTGCAAGTGCGTCAGATCGACGACCTTGATGACGGTGATGAGCTTGTGCAGCTGCTTCATGATCTGTTCGATGATCTGTTCGTCACCGCTGGTGCAGATGGTGATGTGGGAAACTCCCGTCTCCAGGGTCGGGCCCACGTTCAGGGATTCGATATTGAATCCCCGGCCGCTGAAAAGGCCGACCACGCGGGACAGAACTCCAGGTTCGTTCTCAACAAGTATGGATAAGACATGTCTCATGGCGGCCTCCTAAACCAGCAACATTTCCGACAGGGCCGCGCCTGCCGGGACCATGGGCGCGACGTTTTCCTCCGGCTCGACGCGTACATCGACGATGACCGGACCCGGATAGGCGAAGGCAGCTTTAAGCGTCGCCTCCAGATCCTCGGCCTTGTCGACCAGGAAGCCTTCCGCTCCGTACGCCTTGGCCAGGGCCACGAAATCGGGATTGGTATGCAGGCAGGTGGCGCAATAGTTCTTCTTGTAGAAAAGTTCCTGCCACTGCCGGACCATGCCGAGGTAGCCGTTGTTCAGGATGACGATCTTGACCGGCACATTGTAACTGACCGCCGTGGCCAGTTCCTGGATGTTCATCTGGATGGAGCCATCGCCCGCGATATCTATCACCAGCTTGTCCGGAAAGGCGAACTGAGCCCCGATGGCCGCCGGAAAACCGTAGCCCATGGTTCCAAGGCCGCCGGAGGTCAGAAGAGTGCGCGGCTTGCGGTAGGTATAGAACTGCGCGGCCCACATCTGGTTCTGACCGACCTCCGTCGCGATGATGGCCTCTCCCTTGGAGAGCTCGTGGATCTTCTCCACCACCCACTGCGGCTTGATGGTCCCGCCGTTCTTGGCATAGCCTAGCGGATGGGAGGCACGCATCTCGGTCAGGGACGCGTTCCAGACCTCGTGCTTGGCCTGCCAGTCCACACCCTCGATCTTCGCCGCTTCCTCGATGAGCCCGGCCAGGCCCTGCTTGCAGTCCGCGACGATGGGCACATCCACGACCACGTTCTTGCTGATGGAGGTGGGGTCCACGTCGATGTGAATGATCTTGGCCCGGGCGGCGAAGGAATTGATCCGACCCGTGACGCGGTCGTCGAAACGCGCGCCCACGGAGATGAGCAGGTCGCAGTTGTTGACGGCCATGTTGGCCGTGAACGTCCCGTGCATGCCGAGCATGCCGAGCCAACCGGGATGATCGCCCGGGAATGCGCCAAGCCCCATGAGAGTGGTCGTGAC
This sequence comes from Desulfomicrobium norvegicum, assembly GCF_900114595.1. NCBI lineage: Bacteria > Pseudomonadati > Thermodesulfobacteriota > Desulfovibrionia > Desulfovibrionales > Desulfomicrobiaceae > Desulfomicrobium > Desulfomicrobium norvegicum. The sequence continues at coordinate 141,563 of NZ_FOTO01000006.1, forward strand.
CGGCAGGTGAAATGTCTCGGCCAGCTGCTTCAGTTCGGCGGCGCTGTCGGAGGAGATGACTCCGCCACCGGCATAGATCACGGGCTGCTTGCAATGGGCGATGAGTTCCGCGGCCTTGCGCAGCTGCTTGCGGTTCGGGTTCACGTTGGGATTGTAGCTGCGCAGACTTATGGTCTCGGGATAGGAAAACTTGGTCTTGGAATTGACCACGTCCTTGGGCAGATCGATGAGAACAGGACCCGGCCGACCTGTCCGTGCGATATAAAATGCCTGCTTGATGGTCGTGGCCAAGTCGGCGACGTTCTTGACCAGATAGTTGTGCTTGGTGCAGGGCCGGGTGATGCCCACGATGTCGGCTTCCTGAAAGGCGTCGTTGCCGATCAGGTGCGTGGGCACCTGCCCCGTGATCACAACCATGGGAATGGAATCCATGTAGGCCGTGGCGATCCCGGTCACGGTGTTGGTCGCACCGGGTCCGGAAGTGACTAGGCACACGCCCACCTTGCCCGATGCCCTTGCAAAACCGTCGGCTGCGTGGACCGCGGCCTGTTCGTGACGGACCAGAATATGTTTGATCGGGTGCTTGGGGAGCTCGTCATAAATGTCGATGACCGCACCCCCGGGAAACCCGAAAATGAGATCAACCCCTTCCCGCTTCAAACACTCCATTAGAATCTGGGCACCGGTGAGGACCATGGCTTCCTATCCCTCCTGACGTTTGTATTTCTCAAGCAAAGTCTGGATCCGGGTCTTTCCGGCCAGCTTTTTCTTCTTGTATTCCTTCACTTCCAGATCTTCGGCAGGGGAAAGCACTGCTTTGCCCGAGTAGCGTTCCAGAATTTTTTCAAAACCAACATGTTCCTCCCACAGACTCTTGAGTTCCTCGTCGTGACCCAAATTCGCCGCAATCAGTTCGAGGTCTTGCTGTTCCATAGGATGTCTCCTTAGCGTTATGGTTTGCCCAATGCCTTCTCCGAAAACACGTTCCAGTCAGGCTCTTCCTCCACGTCCAGCAGCAGGTTCTTTTGCCGGGACGCATGCCCGGACTCGATGACCACCTGCGAAGCCTTGATTCCCAAAATTCTGGACACGAATACGGTCAACGCGCTGTTGGCCTTGTTGTCAACCGCCGGGGCCTGCAACCGGATCTTCAGATAGTCCCCATGCATGCCCGCGACTTCGGTTTTCCTGGCCCCGGGCTGAACCCAGAGCCCAAGCCGCCAGCCTCCATTCTTGGCCGGCGCGGCGAAAACCGGGTGATCCGTACACATGAGTACTAAAACATCATCTGCGACATCAGTCGAGCCAAAAAAACCTGTACGAACTTGATGCCAAGGACCACGACAAACGGCGAGAAATCAATCCCGCTTATATACGTAAACGGCAACCACTTGCGGATACGGTAAAAAACAGGCTCGGTCAGGCTCCTGATCCCGCGCACGATGGGATTGTAAGGGTCGGGGTTGACCCAACTCATGACCACGGAGGCGATGACCACCCAGAAATACAGGGACAACACGCTGTCGGCCACATAATAGACGGCCGCAAAAAGACTCGAAAAAACAGGCATTTAATATTCCTCTCAGAAGGCGCGGACGCTTTGCGTGAGCGCCGTGTTTTCAGACTAATCGATTATCTCGCAAAAACCCGTCTCAAACCATTGCCGCAGTTCATGGAAACTGTCCACATGCAGTTGGGCCGTCAAATCCCGGTTCCTGTAGGCCCAGAAAGGGACCCCGGCCCGGTTCGTGGTTTCCTGATCCACGGACGAGTCCCCAAGGTAGGACATCTCCCGCTCAGGCAGGCCCCAGGTTTCGACAATGCGCCGCAGGCCCTCGGGATCGGGTTTGGGCAAGGTCACCTTGGCCGCCGTCATGACAGGATGGAAGAACCGGGTCAGCTCGAACCGTTCCAGCACCATCTCCATGGAATTCTTGCGGTTGGTGTTGACGGCCATGCGCACGCCCATCTTCTCAAGGACATGAAGCAACTCAAGAAGCCCCGGCTCCGGCACCATGCGGTCGATGAAGTCGTCGTAGGTCATGCGCCCCTGCACATGCGCCGCCTCGGGCAGGAGTTCGGCCGGGATGATCCGGGCCATGGCCTTGTCCACGGTGTGCATGAACGCGTAGTCCTCTTCCTCCCGGCTCATGGGCGCAAGGCCCAGGGCGCCGCGAATGTGGTTGTAATAGTGACGGTTCACATCCCTGGAATCGAACAGCACTCCGTCACAGTCAAACACGACGCCGCGAATCCGGCGCAAGTCGAAACGGCGGGGCTGGCCCGCGTCAGCTGTCATGTCTATTGCATGGCCTCCGGAAAATACTGCCCGGCCAGGTCGCGCAGCTTGAATTTCTGAATCTTGCCGCTCGCCGTCATGGGATATTCATCCAGAAAAACGACATATTTCGGGATCTTGTAACGCGAGATCTGACCACGACAGAAGTCGCGGATATCCTCGGTGGCGTAGTCGAAGCCTTCTTTCAGGATGACGAACGCGCCCACTTCCTCGCCGTATTTGCGACTGGGCACGCCGACGACCTGCACGTCTTTTATGCCTTCCATGCGGTATAGGAATTCCTCGATCTCGCGCGGATAGACGTTCTCGCCGCCACGAATGATCATGTCTTTCAGGCGGCCGGTGATGCTCAGGTAGCCGTCCTCGTCCATGGTGCCGAGGTCTCCGGAATGCATCCAGCCGTCGGGGTCGATGGCCTGGGCCGTGGCGTCGGGGTTGTTGTAGTAGCCCTTCATGACATTGTAGCCCCGACAGCAGACCTCGCCCTGCACGCCCGGCGCGACGGGGTCGCCCGTCTCCGGATCGACGACGCGGACCTCGATCTCGGGCATGGCCCGACCCACGGTGCGCGTGCGCTGCTCGATGGAATCGTTGACACGGGTCTGGGTCATGACCGGGGAGGTCTCGGTCAGGCCGTAGCAGATCGTGATTTCCTTCATGTTCATGAGATCCATGACCTTTTCCATGACCGGAGCAGGACAGGGCGAACCGGCCATGATGCCCGTGCGCAGGGAGGAAAGGTCGTAGCGCGGAAAGGAGCGATGTTCGAGCACGCTGATGAACATGGTGGGCACGCCGTAAAGCGCTGTGCACTTCTCCTCTTCCACGGCTGAAAGGACCATCAGCGGGTTGAAGCCTTCGAGGATGACCAGGGTGGCGGCGTGGCTGACCGCGGCCAGGACGCCAAGCACGCAGCCGAAGCAGTGAAAGAGGGGCACGGGCAGGCAGACCCGGTCCTGGTGGGTGAATTTCTGGTTTTCGCCGATCCAGAACCCGTTGTTGCCGATGTTGTAATGCGTCAGCATGACACCCTTGGGAAACCCGGTGGTGCCCGACGTGTACTGCATGTTGACCACATCGTGGGGATCGAGGGAGGCCTGCCTGGCCTTGTAATCCTCTTCCGAGGTCACGCGGCTCAGCGCCAGCAGCTCGGGCATGGAGTACATGCCGCGATGCTTCTCCTGACCCAGAAAGAACACCCGTTTGAGATCAGGGAATTTTTCGCTGCGCAGATAGCCCCGCTCCTGGGTTTTGAGTTCAGGAACCAGATCATACACGGTCTGCACGTAGTCCGTGTCCCTGAAGGAATCGATCAGGAGCAGGTTCTCGCACTCGGACTGCTTGAGCAGGTATTCCAGTTCGGCCGTTTTGTAGAAGGTGTTGACCGTCAGCAAGACAGCCCCGATCTTGGCCGTGGCGAACTGGAAAGCGACCCAGTAAGGCACGTTGGTGGCCCAGATGGCCATCTTCTCCCCTTTCTGCACGCCCATGGCCATGAGGCCCTTGGCCAGATTGTCGACCAACTCCCCGAATTCCCGGTAGGTCATCCGAAAATTCCGGTCCACGTAAACCACGGCTTCGTTGTCAGGGTGCTGCATGATGGCTTCATCAAGCATCTGGCCCAGGGTAATTTCTCGCAACGCAGGCTTGTCCATGACTCCCCCTTTGGATGACACCGGACTATTCCGGAAAATAGAGCACCGCATAGATGGAGGCCGGGGCGTTCCCGCCAGCCGCCACGTGATGCGGAACGATGGAATTGAGATAGATGGAATCTCCCTTGCCGAGAGTCAGCACGTCCTTCCCGTAGGTGATCTCGATGCACCCCTCGTGCACGACGATGAACTCCTCGCCTTCGTGGCTGGACAGTTTTGTCTCGCCGCAGGCGGCAGGCATGAGCTCGACGAAAAAAGGCTCCATGTGCCGATCGGTCTTGCCCTTGCCAAGGGAATAGAACTTCATGTCCACGGAACAGCCCTTGCCGCCAAGCATGCTGAGCCCCTCCTCCCTTTCCCCCAGACGCACGATAAGCGGATCCTGCCCCAACTCGTCGTCCAGAAAGGTGCCCATGCGCACCCCAAGGCCACGCGCCACTTTAAGCAGAGGTCCAAGGGACGGGTAGACGGAGTCGTCTTCCAAGGATTTGAGGAACGCAATTTCCAAACCCGTGCGCTGGGCCAGGTCTTCAAGACTGATTTCGTTCATTTCCCGGAATCGTTTGATACGCTTGCCGAGTTGCTCTTTGCTCATAAACCGTTCTCGCTGGTTAAAGATTCAGAGGGCGGGCCATAAGAATGACGGGCTCGGGCAAATCGATTCCGCGGCCGCAGACGCGCTCCAACGCTTCGGCGTCCATCGCGCAGCAGACGAGCCCGTCCGGCCTGTCCGCGCAGGGCGAAAATTCCAGGTCCATAGACACGAGCTCGCGCACCACGTCCTCGTCGGAAATGAAGAGCCGCGTGCCCAGAGGCAGAAACAGGAGCAGCGAAGGCAGGAGATTCTTCCACGGCAGCTCGACGCACGCCCTAGGGAAAAGGGCCTCGTCCGAGACGCCGGGCTGCGTGAAACTTTCCTCGTCGTCCAGCCCGAGCACCGCTGCGAAGCCGTCCCGCGCGGCTTCAAAACGCCCTTCCTGCTCGCCGATGGCCACGAACTGCTCCTCGCGGTACAGGGCCATGGCCAGCAGAAGCTGGGCCTGACGCCGCATGTCCGAGGGACTCGGCTCCTTGGGAGCATCCATCCCGGTCAGCTGCGACTTGATGTCCATTGTCGTGTCGGTGTAAAAATTATCGAGTCCCGCCGCCTGATAGGCCTGCATGTCCGAGGACCTTGGAAAACGCTCGCCGAATTCCATGTAGCTCCTGAGCATGCTCCGCACTTCGGCGGGTGGACAAGGCAGTTCGGCCGAACGCCAACGGGGCTGATCCGTGACCATGTCCACGCCCGGATCGAAAAAAACAACGCCGTCCGGAAGGGAGCCGCGGCCCAATTTCGGATGCAACCAGGGAAAATGCACCACCATCTCACTCATATGTCTCTCCTTACACGCAATCATTTGTCATCAGGAAGCTCGTGGTGACGGCAACGTCCAAGGCAACGGGGCAGACGCAATACGCAAACGCCTTCGATGAAATGTCGGCAAAGAACTTCCCCGCCATCATCCTGCAGAAAATCGAAATTTGCACAGTCCCAGTCAATGTTCAAGGCTTGCGCCATGCGCTGGTCCCAAATTCGTCCAGCCTCTTCGGAGGTCAGCCCCAAAATCTCACCCCGCACCACGAATTCGTCGAACCGGCCTTCAAGGGCCCTTAGTACCGTACAGAAAAATTCCGTACGCAATCCCGGATTCATGGCCTCTTCGTAGAGGCAGCGACCGGCGACCCAGAAACGGCAGGCATCCCCGGGCATACGCAGCAAACGGCTCATGCAGTCCCCGCGAAGCGGCCGGGCCAGGCACGACAAATCAGGGGACGGCTATTTGACAAATACATTCCATCCCTTCGGAAACCAAGGTTTTTCTTCCGCAAGGAAGAGTTGACCTGCCCGGAGCGCTATGTGTATATGAGGCCCAATCATTCCCGAGGAGGCATACATGTTTGGCATTGGTATCCCTGAGCTTCTAATAATACTGGTCATCGTCCTGGTCATTTTCGGGGCCAACAAGTTGCCTGAAATCGGATCAGGTATGGGCCGGGCCATCAAAAACTTCAAAAAAGCCACCGGCGAACCCGAAGAAATCGACGTTACGCCCAAGTCCGAGTCCAAGGACGCATCCGACAAGAAAGAATGAATTTCCCCGTTTTCCCACAAAAAATCCCGGCCCGACCGGGATTTTTTGTGCGCGCTATCTGACCTCCACGGTCAAGCCCTGAGCCTTGGCTGCATCCCCGAGGCGCCTGGCCAAGGCATCCCTGGACCGGGTCTGAACCCGCCAGACACCCACCATGCCGGCCCCGTCCATCTCCACGCCGACCAATGTCTTGTGCTGGATTTCCCCGCCCCATGAATCCATGAGCCGATCGAATTCCATGGGCCCCATGCTCGACAGCCAGCCCGAAACACGGACCAGCAGGCCCGACTCACCCTGCACCGCAAGCCCGGGGCGGGAAAAATAGTCTTTCCACACCGCAAACCAGACCTCGTCCAGGGTCTTGGCCGTGCGGAAGGATTTCCATTCGCCCAGCGTCAACACCCCGGTCCAGGCACCCGCCTGGGAAAGCTCGAGGACAGGCACTTCCGGGGCCTGGGTCACGGTCGGTTTCAGGCCGGACAACTCCTGCAGCGCGCCAAGGCCCTTGGTGCGCGAAGGCTCCACGCCCGACAGTCGCAGCACGTAGGGCCACTGCTCCCGGGCCGTGAACAGGACGCCAAGATCGCGCAGCCGGGCCTTGAGGCCAGCGCCATGAACGCGCACAGCCAGCGTGCGCGAGGCATCCGTGGCGTTGACTTCGGCGTACCCCGTGGTCGCGATCTCGCTGTAGCCCAGAATGAGGGTATCGCGCTCCTTGGACAAGACGCCCATGAGCGCGGCCATTCGCGGCTGCGCAAGTCGCATCCCGAGAATGGCCTCGACCTCCTGCGTCAGGGCCGCATCGAACGCCCTGTCCACAAGCGAAGCCTGGCCGTCGCCGCCGTCCACGGGCACGACCACCCGCTGGTCCGCTGCGGCGGACACGACGCCGGACAACATCAGTATCAAACAAAACACGCATCTGAGCATGGGTCTCTCCTTCAGGGAAAAATTCTACCGCGCGCCCTGGCAGGCCGCAACCTCCACACGGACAGGATCAGGAGCCGGCAGCCGACTCCAGGAAACGCCCGGCCCGATCCACGATGCCGCGCACATCTTCGGGCTGGTGCCAGAAAATTTCGTTGTCCTTGTTGAACCAGGTCAACTGGCGCTTGGCGTAGGCCCGGGTGCTGCGCAGCCAGTCACGGCGGGCCTGGTCGAGGCTCACGCCGTCAAGCAGAACCGCCAGCAGTTCCGGGCATCCAATGCCGGAAAATCCCGGAGCCATGCGGTCCGGGCAGCTCTCATAGGCCAGCCGCACTTCCTCCTGGGCCCCCGCCTCAAGCATCAGGTCGATACGCCGGGCCAGGCGCGGCGTCAGGGAGTTCAGATCGGCGGAAATCCCGATCTTGAGCACCCGCAAGCCCGCCGGCCGGGAGGTTTGGCCGTGCCACCAGGTCAGAGTCCGCCCAGTGGCGGCGATGACTTCCAGGGCGCGGCAGATGCGCTGGGGATCGTTGGGATGGATTTTGGCGGCATAGTCCGGATCAAGGAGCTGCAGACGGCCGTGCAGAACCTGCGATCCATGGGCCCGGCATTCGCCGACCACTTCCTCGCGGATGCGCGGATCGATGTCGGGAATGGGAGCCAGGCCGTCCACGAGACTTTTCAGATAAAGGCCGGTCCCCCCTACAAGGATGGGCGCCAGGCCCTTGTCCCGGTAAGCCCGGACCTGATCCATGATCTCGCCGGCAAAGGCCCCGGCGCGAACGGGAGTGTTTATGGGCAGGTACCCGTAGAGGGCATGCGGGCAGACGGCCCGCTCCTGCTCCGTGGGCTGGGCCGTGACTACCCCGAGCCCCGCATAAACCTGCCGGGAATCGAAGTTGACCACCGCGCCATCAAGCGCCCGGGCCAGCGCCAGGGCCGCCGCGGTCTTGCCCGTGCCCGTGGCCCCGACCAGACAGAGAAGCGAAATATCCGTCATGTCAGCTTCGGCTCTCCGGAAGCAGGCAGGGCCAGGGCGCTGCGCTTTTCTTCCATGCGCGCGACCACACGGGCGAGGATGCTTTCGGGCACCAGCCCCTCGACGACTCCGCCCAGCCTGGCCACGTCCTTGATGATGGTCGAACTGATGTAAAGCCAGCGGTAGTCGGTCATCATGAAGACGGTATGGATGCTGGGCTTGAGTTTTCGGTTCATGAGGGCCATCTGGAATTCGTATTCGAAATCCGAGACCGCACGGAGCCCGCGCAGGATCGTGTTGGCGCCCTTGCTTGGCACGTACTCGACCAGCAGCCCGGAAAAGCCTTCCACCTCGACGCGCAGCTGACCGCGAAAAACCTCGCGGATCATCTCCACCCGCTCATCGAGCGTGAAAAGAGGGTTCTTGCCCGAGTCCTTGGCCACGGCCACGATGACCTTGTCGAAGACTTCAAGGCCCCTGCGCACCAGGCTTAAATGCCCGTTGGTGAAAGGATCGAAGGTGCCCGGATAGACCGCCACCCGCTCTAGTTTCTGCGCCATATGCAAATCCTTGTTTGCCCGTAAAGTTTGTCCCGAAGAAGAATCAGATCCTGACGGGGAGGGTTTTCGAACCTGAGTCCCGCCTCCACCTCGACGCAGACGATGCCGTCCTGCGCGAGCGCTCCATGTTCCAGCAGCAACCCGAGAGTGGGCAGCAGCAGGTCCTTGCCGTAGGGAGGGTCGATGAAGACAAGCCCGAACGGTCCGCGCCCGCCGCTTGCAAGCCAGCGCAGTGCGTCGGCCTTGACCACGCCGCAACGCCGCCGCTCCACGCCAAGCGCCTCCAGATTGGACCGGATGAGGGCTGCCGCCTGGGCGGCCTTCTCCACAAACACGGCGTCACGTGTGCCCCGGCTCAAGGCCTCGATGCCAAGAGACCCGCTGCCCGCGAAGATGTCCGCCACCCGGGTCTGGGGCCAGTCCACGCCCAGGGACTCAAGCATGGAGAACAGGGACTCCCGCACCTTGCCCGTGGCGGGCCTGTAGCCGGGCCCCTCGGTGGTGCGGATACGCCTGCCCCTGTACTCCCCGGCGATGATGCGCACTTCCTAGTCCTGTGTGGGCTTTTGCTTCTGTTCGAACATCAGTTCCGACAGGATGGTAGTGAAACGCGAGTTGATGGCCAGCAGGCTGCCGCGAATCTCGACCTGGTTGGTCATGCCCATGCGCTGCAGGTATTCGACCCGGTCCTGAACCTGGGCCAGCTTTCCGGCGGTCTCCTCCAGCAGGTACTCCCAGTCGATACGCGGAGCGGCCAGGGTCGGCCGTGCGGTCAATTCGAAGCGCCCGCCCTTTTCGAGCAGACATTCATCCAGATAGTCCGGAATGTGCACGGTCAGATTGAATTTCTCCCGGATCAGTTCGGCCAGGACCTTTTGCCCCGAATGCTCGCCATGAACCAGATAGACCTGAACCTCGGGGCTACGGAAATGGGACAGCCAGTCCAGGATCTGGGTCTGACCGGCATGGCCCGAAAAACCGCCGATGGTGAAGACCTTGGCCTTGACCGACAGCTCCTCCCCCAGAATCCGGATGCTCTTGGCTCCGTCGACGATGCGGCGGCCCGGCGTGCCTTCGGCCTGGAAGCCCACGAAAACTATGGACGCGCCCGGTTTCCAGATGTTGTGACGCAGATGGTGCTTGATGCGGCCAGCGTTGGCCATGCCGCTGCCGGCGATGACGATGGCCGGTCCCTGGGACACGTTGATGGCCCGTGATTCGTCCGGAGTCAGGGTGAAACGCAGGTTGGGCAGCTCCAGCGGGTTTTTGCCGTTTCTGACCAGCTCCTTGGTCTCCTGGTCGTAGTAGTCCCAGTGACGCCGAAAAATCTCCGTGGCCTTGATGGCCAGCGGGCTGTCCACATAGACGGGCATGTCGTCCGGCAGCAGGCCTTCCTGGTGTAGAAGATGAAAACTGTAGAGCAGCTCCTGGGTGCGTTCCACGGCGAATGCCGGAATGATGACCTTTTCTCCTCGTTCATAGCTGTAGGCGATAGCTTCGGCCAGTTCCTGCCGACTCTGGGTCTCGTTCTTGTGATTGCGCGCGCCGTAGGTCGATTCCAGAAAAAGAAAGTCCGCCGTCTCGACCGTCTGAGGGTTGGGCACCAGCAGTTGGTTGGGACGCCCGAGATCACCGGAAAAAACCATCTTGGTCTCCTCGTCCCCTTCCTTGACCCACAACTCGATGAACGCCGAACCCAGAATATGCCCGGCGTCATTGAAGATCACGCGGATGCCTGGGGCCGGCTCGAAAACCTGATTGTATTCCTGGGTCTTCAGCTGCTGGAGGGCTTTCTGGGCATCCTCTACCTTGTAAAGCGGCTCCACCGGCGGAGCGCCGACCCGCTGCTTCTTGGTGCTGCGCCATTGGGCTTCCGTCTCCTGGATGCGGGCGCTGTCCTCGAGCATGATCCCAAGCAGGTCCTTGGTCGGGGCCGTGGTGTAGACCGAGCCCTTGAAACCCTGGGAGACCAGGCGCGGGAGCAGGCCGGAGTGGTCGATATGCGCATGCGTGAGCAGGATGAAATCCAGGGATTCGGGACGATACATGCCGTTCTCGTCCCAGTTGCGTCCCTCGATGCTCCTGTTGCCCTGATGCATGCCGCAATCTATGGCGAATCGGGCCTGCTCGCATTCGAGCACATAACAAGAGCCGGTCACGGTGCGAGCCGCGCCAAGAAAAGTTATCTTCATAAATTTCTCCCTGTATTTCAGATAGATATATCAAGGCCAAAATATCAACCCATTGCCCTGCTCCATCCGCGTGTGCTAGCGCTCCCCGGAGAAGAACACATCAAGGCCCACGGCTATGAAACAACCCTTTTCCACACAAAGACCACATCATGATCAACCTGGACAAACTCAGCGACCGCGATCTGCCCCCCTTGAAACCCATGGTCCTCAGACTGTGGCAGCTCCTGAACGCCCAGAATACCCGCCTGCAGGAAATCGTCGAGGCCATGAGCGCGGAACCGGTGCTCTGCGCCCGGATCATGGCCATCTCCAACTCGCCCCTGTACCGGGGGCTGGAAGAAATCAACAGCCCGCAAAAGGCGCTGGTCCGGCTGGGCTTAAACGAGGTCAAGGGAATCGTCTACTATTTGACCCTCTCGGATTCGGTGCGCAAAAACGCCTTTCCGCCCTCGTTCTCTGTGCGCAAATTCTGGACTCACAGCCTGAGCACCGCGCTATTGTGCAAAAAGCTGGCCCAGTTCTACCCGCATCTCTTCCCCATGACCCCGGAAGAACAGGACAGCACCTACCTGGCCGGACTGCTGCATGACATCGGCTACGTAGTCATGGCCTCTCTCTTGCCGGGGGAATTCACGACCATGACCAAACTCTGGGAAGCGGGAGGGAATCCGCCCCTTGAGATCGAGGACGAACTCTTCGGCGTCAGCCACCCCATCCTGAGCGCCAAGGCGCTCAAATTGTGGAAATTTCCGAAAAATGTCCAGCTCGCTGTATATGCCCACCACCGCACCATTTCCGACGACTCCCCACCGCCGGCCATCATGCTCCTGAAGCTCGCCGATTATCTGGCCACGGAAACGGGCTACCACTTCAATCCCATGTTTACGGCTGAACTCAAGCGTCTGACCATTCCCGTCTTCCTTCTGGAGAACGACTTCCAGCCGGTGATCGAGGAAGTGGCGCTGAAAGTGGAGATGCTGGTCAGCCAGGCCTTCGATTGACGATCAGTCCTTGGGGGCGAGAGTCTGCGCGACCTGAAGGTTGAGATCCACGGTACCGGTGTAGCCCATGATCCCCTCGGACATGGGTTCGGCCATCTTCTCGCGCAGCCAGCCCCACAGCACATCGCCGGTGCGTCCGAACTGCCTGTAGTCCCCACGCACACGCACGCACAGATAGCGCGCCGCCAGGGAAACGTGAGTTGATGGCTCCGTATTTTCCTGAAATTGATACTCGCTGATGACCGAGGCCAGACGCGCCAGCAGAAAGCGCGTCCCCTCCTCGTTGAGGTCGGGAGAAATGAGGCACAGAAAACCGTTGTTCATGGATGCCAGACGGTCATAATTGCGCAGCTGCCTTCTGAGCGACGACCAGATCCCGTCCCTGAACCATTCCAGCCAGGCCTCCCCATAGCTGACTCGCAGGCCGCCAAGACCCGGCACGGCAAGGATGCTCATGGAAAGCCAGCCCTCTCTGCGGCCGATGCGGTTGACCTCCTCAAGGAGGAACGTACGCAATCCTTCCGGGGTCAAAAGGCCGGTCTCGGTGTCAAGAAGCCGGGACGCTCCGAAGTCGCGACACGCGGACATGGCGCGCAGGCCGCGCTTGATCTTCCACTCGAGTTCAAGATCCATCCACGTTCCGAGCATGTAGTCGTCGATGTCGTCGGCGCTGGTGAAGATACTGACCAGATCCTCTTCGGGGCCGACCAGGATGATGTAGGCGGGAGCCAGTGATCGCCGGGCTTCACGGGCCCGCACCAGGGCGCAGAATTCCAGGCCCGAGATGTCGATGCCGCGCGAGGCGACCAGCAGGCAATCGTATTCGGTGTCCTCGCTCACGGCCAGGGCCTTGAGGTGGCCGCGCACATGGTCGACCTGCACGTCGAGCCTCTCAAGCACGATCATCATTTCCCGTGCGAGATCCTCATCCGGTTCGACGACCAGAAATCGAAACCGGTCTTTTTTCTGGGGGGATGTACTCATGCGTGCGTTCTCTGATTCCGGCAGATGTGAATGGAAAATCGCCTGGATTTGACAAGAGTTCCGGGTAGCAGACGAGCGGGCTCCTTGTCCACAAACCGGGCGTCGGGCCTCACCTTAAGATTTTGCCCTTGCCCGCAATATTGTGTATTGAGCCCTGACCACAGCGGAAGCCATGCATGCATAATCCATTCAAATCACTAGATAAAGACCCATCCCTGCGGTCACGGCTGAAGAAAAAGCCCCCCCGTGGAAAAGCCGCGCCCTCCAATGCCCCGAGCCGTGACGACAAGGCCAGGGATCACAAATCCGAGGAAGAGCTGTTTCTGCATGCCTTCTCCGACGTCGAGCCCCTGACCAAGGGCGGCCGCGATATCGCCGGAATGCCCAGACCCAGGGAGGCCGTCCCGCCGGAACCGCCGTCCTTTGCCCGTCTGCTGGAAGAAAACATCGAATTCGACATGGAGTACACCCACGAATTCATCACGGGCCAGATCCGGGGTCTGGACGCCAAGATCTTCCGCAAGCTCAAAAGCGGGGAATTCAGCATGCAGGGGCACCTCGACCTGCACGGCATGAACACGGACCAGGCCAGGGTCGCGGTGATTGACTTTTTGCGGCGAAGCTACATGGAAGGCAAACGCTGCGTGCTGCTCATCCCCGGCCGGGGACGCAATTCCCCCATGGGCCAGGGCGTGCTGCGGCAGGAACTGACCAACTGGTTGACCCAGGCCCCGCTCAAGCGGATCACCCTGGCCTTCACCACCGCGCTGCCCAAGCATGGCGGAAGCGGGGCGGTCTACCTGCTCCTGCGCCAGGTGCGCAAGGACCAGGGCAAGATCGCCTGGGAAAACATCTTTACAGATCTTGACGGCTGATTTTTTCGAACATCTCCACCAAAGGACCAGAACATGGGCTTTTTCTCACGCATAAAAAAACTCTGGGGAGCCGATGGCGAACCCCGGGACGAGGCCATAGCGCCCCAGGCTCCTGAACAGGCTCCCGAACAGACTCCGCAGACTCCCGAACAGGCTCCCACACAGGTTCCCGTGGCCGCTCCCACGATCCCGAAAATTGAAGAACCCGAGGCGCAAACCCCGCACGCGGACACGCCTCCCCCTGCCCCGCCCGAACCGGAGCATGAGGCCGAGCCCGCCGCAAGAGCGGACGCGCCAGGCGTGGACACCGAGACCCGCAAGGAAGGCGGATGGCGCAGATTGTTCGGGCTGGGCGGCAAGGCCGAAGAAAAGGCGCCCGCCGCTGAAAGCGCGCCGAGGGAAGAACCTCGGCCCGCTCCTGCCGCCGAAATGCTCTTCCAGGAAAAACCGGTCGCCAGGGACGAACTTGCACCCTGGCAGAAATCCCTGCAGCAGGCCCTGGGCGAAGCTGAGCCGAAACTCTCGACCTGGATGGTTCATATCCTGGACGGAGTGACCAGGCGCGGCGATGTCTTGTGGGAGCGGCTCAGGTTTCTTTTTACCCAGCTCGAAGTGCCGGCCGAGGAAGCGCAGGACTTCATCCGCCGCTTCGATAAATGGCTTCTGGACATGGAATACGACCATGTCGACGAGTTCCGCTCCGAGCTGCAGTACCGCATGGCCCTGGCCCTGGAACTTGAAGACGAGGAAGACGAGCGCAACAGACTTTTCCTGAAGCTCTCCGCCGGTCTGGGCAAGACCCGCGAGCAGCTCACCATGCGCATCGACCAGCTCTTGTCCATGACCGGCAAATACGACGACGCGTTCTGGGAGGAACTGGAAGAAATCCTGCTCATGGCCGACGTGGGCGTAAACGCCACCCAGGAACTTTCAAAGCGGCTGCGGCCCAAGCTGCGCCAGGCCGCTGAAAGGGACGCGGCAACCTTCAAGACCCTCATGAAGGAAGAGCTGGCCTCCGTCTTCATCGAGCCCAAGACGCCAAAGGTCCCCCAGCTCCCGGAAGTGGTGCTCATGATCGGCGTCAACGGCGCGGGCAAGACCACCACCATCGCCAAGCTGGCCCATCGCGCCCAGATGCAGGGCCGCAAGGTTTTGGTCGCGGCCGGGGACACGTTCCGCGCGGCGGCCATCGAACAGCTGCAGGTCTGGTCCAAGCGTGTCGGAGCCGGGTTCTACGCCAAGGCGCACGGCAGCGATCCGGCAGCCGTCGCCTTTGAAGCCGTGGAATATGCCATGCGGGAAGGATACGATCTGGTCTTTGTGGATACGGCCGGACGCCTGCAGACCAAACACAATCTCATGGAAGAGCTCAAAAAAATAAACAGGGTCCTGGGCAAGAAGCTTGAAGGCGCGCCGCACCGCACCATCCTGGTGCTGGACTCGACCACCGGCCAGAACGCCCTGTCCCAGGTCAAGCTCTTTTCCCAGGCATCGCCCGTGGACGAGATCGTGCTGACCAAGCTGGACGGTACGGCCAAGGGCGGAATCATCGTGGCCATCGCGCTCGAATTCAAGATCCCCATCAGCTTTGTCGGCCTTGGTGAAAAAATGGAAGACCTGCGCCCCTTCTCGGGCCAGGAATTCGCCAGCGCTCTCTTCGATTGAACCCGCGCGGGCAGGGGTCACCCTGCCCGCTTCACTATCCTTCGGTCGGGGGCGTCGCGGACAACGCCTTACGCAGCTTCTCCACCCTGCGCCGATTCGCCCCCATGTCCCACCAACCGACCCGAGACGCCGACCGAACCTGAACGACGTCGCCGTCTTGCCTGCACTCCAGATCATCCACAAAGCCGAAGATGCGGGAACGAAATGTCGCGTGCAGATACCCCGTTTCCTCGCCCTCGATACTCCCGCCCAGGGAAACTATGGCCAGGCGCAGACGCTCCCATCCATCTTCACCCTGCACCACGAACGGCGGCACATCGCCTCCGGGCGCCTCCGACGAGATGCAGTTGGGAGAGGCCGGGCATGGCCGCAGGCGGCCGTTCTCAAGCCCTTTACCGGCAGCCGCGGAACAGGATGCAAGGCCAAGACAGACAAGGATCGCCAGACAGGATTTTTTCATACGCTCTCCCCCGTTGTTTCACGGTTTGGCTTCCCCGGATGGCAGGATGCGGAATTTTGGCGGATCCCGATCGGAATCGAAATCCGAAGCGAGGCTCTCAACCAGTTCGTGATCGACGCAGGGCCAATCGGGCAAGAAAGCTGCCTCGAAACCCGGCATCTCAAGACGCCAGTGATGCAGATAAAGCCCGCCGGGTTCACCCGCGCCGTAGACCGGATCACCGATCAGCGCGTGCCCGGCATGGGCCAGATGGGCGCGAATCTGATGTCTGCGGCCCTTCAGGATTCTCACCAGCAGCAACGTGTCGTCCCCGACCTGGCACACCGCGCGGGCCCGGGTCCAGCGCAGGGGTTCGTCCTCTTCCGTGGTCACACGCACGACACGGCGCTTGTCATCCAGAATCCGCTCCCTTGAATCCAGACCCTGAACGACGCCACGGGCCAAAGCCAGGTACCACTTGCGGACCTGCCCGGCGTCCTGCCAGGTCTTGTATGCCGCCGCGGATTGCTGATCGCCGGCGGCCAGGACCAGCCCGCTGGTCAGATGGTCCAGACGGTTGAGCAGCTCCCAGGCCTCAAGCCCGAGCCCGGGCAGGCAAGACTCAAGACACGAAGCCCCCCGACCCGCCACCGTATGCAGGCCGCCCGGCTTGAACAGTGCCGCGAAACTCTCATTGCGGGTCACAAGACGGACATCGTGACAGGTCGGAGCGGCATCCTCGGGCATCGAGACAAGGACGTGCTGACCAGGCCGTACGAGCGCGCCCTTGGCGCACGGCCGGTCATCGACCAGGACGTGGCCGGCCTCGATGAGGGCCCGGCAGCGCCGGACGCCAAAACCCAGTTGCCGGGCCAGGGCCTTGTCCAGTCGGACCGGCGGAAGGTCTTCGGAATAAAAAAAGGAGTTTGTCATGAAGATGCCGGTGAATCAGGCCGCAAGCCGAAAACATCGGCCTGGCCCCGAGACCCTTGGTAATGAAGTGACGCGACCAGGCCTCACTGCCGAGGAAAGCCGGGCTGCTCCTGTTCGACGATGGACATCCAGGTCGCGGTGAGATCCTTGTCCCACTGCGTGCCCGCGCCCCGGTCCAGGGCGTACATGACCTTGCTCAGGGGCAGGGACTGGCGATAGGCGCGGTTGGAGGTCATGGCCTCGTAACTGTCGACCAGGCAAATGATCCGGGCCATGAAGGGCACGGCGTCACCCATCAGGCCGTCGGGATAGCCCTGGCCATCCATGCGCTCATGATGATGGTAAATGATCTCCGTTACGTCGTTCATCGCGCCGACCTGCCCCAGAATCTCCCGGCCCATGGAGCTGTGACGCTTCATGTTCTCGTACTCGTCGTCAGTCAAGGCGCCGGGCTTGTTCAGGATATGGTCAGGGATGCCGATCTTGCCGATGTCATGGAGCATCCCGGCTATATGCAGCCGGTCCAGTTCCTTGCTGCCGAGCCCCAGCGTGCGCCCCAGGCGGCAGGCATACTCGGCCACGCGCTCGGAGTGTCCGCGGGTGTAATAATCCTTGAGCTCCACGGCCTGGGCGAAGGAGCGGATCACATCCTGGTTCATGGTCCGCAGACGCGAATAGAGGTGGGAGTTCTGCAGGGCCGAAGCGGTATGCGAGGCGAAAACGCCCAGCAGTTGCAGATCCTGTTCGCAATAGAGCTGGTTTTCCCTGTCACGGACCAACGTGATGACCCCAATGCGCTTCTGCGGCAGATCCAGCGGCACGGCCATGATCGAATAGGGAAATCCGCCCGGGAACAGGGACGAATTGAAGGAAGATTGCTGCAGGGTGAGCTGGTCAAGGAGATAGGACTTGCCCTGGCGCAGAATCCGCTCGCACAGCCTGGTCACGAAAAAGCGCAAGACCTCGTTGTTTTCGAGCAGGCTGCCTTGCATGAGGTTCGGACCGCGCTCCAGCATTTCCGGCAGAAGCAGGCAGATCGCGTCGGGGGAGAAATTTTCGCGCAGATGGATCAGGAACTCCTCGACCACGGCCACATGATTGAGCTGGGCGCCGAGCCGCTTGCTCAGACCCAGCATGCGCACCACGGCGGAAAGCTTCTCCTGCTCCTGACGGCTCCGGCGCTGTTCGAGAATGGAGCGCACCCGCAAAAGCAGATGCTTGATGTCGAAAGGCTTGGCGATGTAGTCCGCCGCGCCGTTCTTCATGATGTCCACGGCGGTTTCCGTGGTCCCGTAGCCGGTCATGACCAGAAAATCCACGTCAAGCTGGTGCTTGCGTATCTGGCTCAAGAGATCCTGACCGTTCATGTCGGGCATGCGCAAATCGCTGATGACCAGATCAAAGGCGCCCGTCCCGAGCTTTCCCAGAGCGTCCTGCCCGTTGGTGGCCAAGGTCACGTCATAGCCGACGCCGGAAAGTGCTTCTTCGCAGATTTCCCTGAGCGCAGGTTCGTCATCCACCACCAGCACATGAAAAGCTGTAGTCATTTTCTCACCCCTCCGGAAAGATCGCAGGAACGCGCAGGATCATTCGGAGTTCGTAAATATTTGTGTACTCGCCCTTTTTAGTGAAAAAACAAAACTCTGACAACACGATGAAAAACAAAAATAATCCTTGCCAACCAAAATCATCTTGGCTAGATAGCATTTCCTCAATCGGGATGTGGCTCAGGCTGGTAGAGCGCTGCGTTCGGGACGCAGAGACCGGAGGTTCAAATCCTCTCATCCCGACCATAAGAAAAAATACGGGGTTAGATCTAAAAATCTAACCCCTTTTTCTTTCTGCAACACCACGCCCAAGATCAGGACCTTCCCACCTCGGGTCAATGGAAGGTCTATTCACTCTCCCGCGCGTAGCGCCTTGCGTGCCGCGTCCGGCTCCCGATCAACGACGATTGGCTAAGCCCTGCCCAGCCCCTTCCGCAATCCACCTGTGCTGCTCCCAATGCCGCAACGTTGCGAGACGGAATCAAAAAATACCGGCAAACGGGGTCTGCGTCATACCAAGCTTTTTCCGTATCCGCCTGACGTCGGCGGCAACAATAATCCACCCGGTATGCTCCGCTCTTGCCTCTTCCTCCGCCAGAGAAACGCACCTTGCCCACCCCGCCCTTGCCTTGCAGGACGTGAGGTCGTAGGAACACGGCCAAGCACCCAGGAGCAATACATGAAACCACCCATTTCTTTCGGCATAAAGACCGTGATCATCATCGGCCTGTCTGTAGGCCTGGCATTGGCCTTCAACGCCACGCGGCTGGACAGGCTGCCTCTGGTCCATGATCCGGAAGTCGCGGCGCAGGCCGCTGCCCAGCGCGGGGAGATATCCCTCGCCGACGCGGTCCTTCTTTTTGAATCCGGAGAAGCCGTTTTTGTCGATGCGCGGGAAGCAGGCGAATATGAGCATGGACACATTGAAGGCGCGCTGTCCCTTGACCCTCTTTCATTCGGACAGAGCTTTCCCGCACTGCGGGAGCTGCTCGAAGGGGCGACGACGATCGTGACGTATTGCGACGGGGAGTACTGCGAACTGAGCCGGGAACTGGCCGAGCAGCTGGAAAGTATGGGATTGCAGGACGTCCGCGTGCTCAAGAACGGCTGGACCCTGTGGCGCGACCAGGGACTGCCCACCGCCACGGGCAGCCAGGCAGCGCCGAAGCAGACCTCCCCGACGCCGATGAACGAAGGAGAGACGCCCCCGGCCGAGCAGTCAAACGGGACCGCGCCGCCGCAAGCGCCACTGGAAGTGCCTACGGAAACGCCTATGGAAGCGGGCCCTCTGGAACCCGCGCCCCTGGAGCCCCCCCTTGAGCCGACAATCCCGGATCAAGCGCCCCTGGAGGCCGCTCCGGCCAAGCCCGCGCCATTGGACCGGCATCAAGAACCCGCGCCCCAGGAACAGCCGTCTTTGGACTCTGCGCCGCTGGAGCCGGCTCCAATGGAAACCGCCCCGATGGAAACCGCGCCTGAGGAACCGGCGACTCAGTCCCCTCCCCTTGATTCAAAACCCCTGGGAGAAAAATCATGAACGCAGCATCCTTGTCCCGGGGCTCGCGCCTGGTCCTGGCCCTCATCTTCGTGGCTGCCGCCCCTCAGAAAATCATGGCTCCGGCGGATTTCGCCGCCAGCGTGGGCAGCTATCTCATCCTGCCGGACGTACTCATCAATTTCACAGCCCTGACCCTGCCCTGGCTGGAAATGATCGTGGCCTTCCTGCTCGTGTGCCGCGTCTGGACCGGGCCCGCCCTGTTCCTGGCCAACGCCATGCTCATCGTCTTCCTGGGCGCGATCCTTGGCGCATACTTCCGGGGCATCGACCTGAACTGCGGGTGTTTCTCCAGCACGCCCGGGACTTCCGGCGACATGGTCTTCTACATCGTCCGCGACGTCATTTTCGTGGCCATCGGCCTGACGGCGGCCTGGTTCCATCGGCGCGGGCTCGACGCGGACTAGGCCGATCCCGGCACTGGACCGGCCAGAACGCATTCCCGCCATCCCCGCACGGAATTGATCAGCCACAGGCGCGTGCAGCGGGGCAGATCATCCACCAGCACCACGTCTTCCCGGATCCGGCCTTCCTGCAGCAACCGGGCACGCATGGTGCCCGGCAGCAGTCCGCAGGCAAGAGACGGTGTCAACAGTTCGCCATCGAGTTCGACGACCAGATTGGCGATGGTCGATTCCGTCACCTCGCCGCGTCCGTTCCAGAGCAGCACATCATCCACCCCCGCCACTTGCGCCCTGGCCTGATCGTAAACGGCGCGCCTTGTGGTCTTGTGGAAAAGAAACGGATCGGCCGCATCCACCGCCGACAGAGCCAAAGACACCCGGCAGGGCGACGGTCCGGGCAAGGGACGATGTTCAATGCTCCAGACACCGGCAACGTCCATGGTCAGACGCAGCACCCCTTCCATGCCGCAAGCCGCCGAGATTTCCCGTAACAAGGCTTCCCGCAAGGCTTTCTGGTCAAACCTGAAGCCGAAATACGCGGCGCTCTCTTCCAATCGCAGCAAATGTTCATCGAGCAGGAAAATGCCCTCGCCCCGGGCCCAGCGCATGGTTTCAAGCAGCGAGAATTCCGGCTCCGGGTCGGCCAGCACGCGGGCCTTGATGCGCGTCTCCCGGAATTCCGCCCCCGGATCGGAATCCCAGACAATGCCCCCGCCCACTCCATACTCGGCCATGCCCAGGGATTTTTCGACCAGAACCGTGCGGATGGCCACGTTGAAACGCGCCTTGCGGCCGGGACTGATCACTCCGATGCACCCAGTATAGATGCGACGCGGCGAAATTTCGAGTTCTTCGATAATGCTCATGGTCCGGACTTTGGGCGCTCCGGTGATCGAGGCGGCCGGAAACAGGGCCGCCATGACCTGGGCTGTGGACTCCCGCGTGCGTCCGCGCACCAGCGAGGTCAGTTGCCAGAGCGTCGGATAGCGCTCCGCGCGAAAAAGCTCGGGCACGTGTACGCTGCCGGGCAGACAGATCCGTCCGAGGTCGTTTCGGACCATATCGACGATCATCACGTTTTCGGCCCGCTCCTTTTCCGACACGGCAAGCCCCCGGGCCAAGGCCTCGTCCTCTTCGCGCCAGCGCCCCCTCGGAGCGGTGCCCTTCATGGGACGGGACCAGATCTCCTCCCCATCGCGCTCGAAGAACATTTCCGGCGAAGCGCTGCACAGCGCAAAATCGGCGGTGTCGAGAAAGGCCGCGTGCGGCGACGGCTGGCGACTGACGAACCGGCCGAAGAAATCCCAGGGGTCCATGTCGAACCGGGCGCGCAGACGATGGGTGAAATTGACCTGATAGGTTTCGCCCCGGGCCAGATATCCGCGGATGCGTTCCAGGGCGCGTCCATGGGCCCCGGCGTCCAGCTCCGAGACCCAATCAAGGGCGTGTCCAGGCTTTGACGGGCCCAGGGATATGGTGGCGGGGGATTCAAAAAGGCCGAACCAGGCCAGGGGAAAATCGCCGCAGCAGGCACGGGGCATGGCCGGGTCGAAGGCCCTGCCCGCCTCATAGGCCAGAAACCCCACGGCATGAAGCCCGCCCTTTTCCACTTCGGCTTCAAGGTGGGCCAGCAGCGCGGGCACTTCCTCGTGCCTGCGGGCCACAAAAATGGCCCGCGGGCGCTCGTAGCGCACCCAGGCCGAATGTTCGGAGGAATAGAGGACAGCGACGGACATGGTCCTGCCCTATCGCGCGCCCCGGCGCAGCGCAACAGGGCAAAGGGCCCGCCCCATGGCCGGGCGCCGGTGCTTCAAGGCAGCCTCGCCGAGACCCTGTTCGCAGGTGAAGGAAAAAACGGCGCAAAGGACAAAAAAACCACGGCCGGAAGGTGCCAGTTCCTTCCGACCGCGGATACGCGAAAGCCGAGCCGCCCTGATTTCTATGCGATCACGAAGGCAACGAGCTGCCCCATGAAATGCACGACATCCGACATCTGGTTCAAAAGTGTATCGCTCCAGCCATAAGCAACAAGAGTCGCCATCCCGGCAAGCCAGAAAAGGTAACATAACTGCTTCATGACATTCCCCCCAAGATCTTAATGGATATGATCGGCGCTTCTTTTTGAGCGCCTGGACTTTCCATTGAGCAAAGGGTGTGCCTAAGCGACCATTCCACGGCAACGTGCCGTCATGCCTTGAGTTTTCGATATCCGGTCAAAATATGAGTAGTTTGATCCAAATAACCTAGCGCAAAGACCGTACACCGTGCGCAAAACTTCTCTCACTACCCATCCTTCTCGGTACGCTCTGATAAAAACCCTTCCTGAAACTACCTATCTCCGAGACAGAACGCGTATAAATACTCGTAGAATTATCGGATCAATCCCTAGTCATCACAAATCAGTTCGTTGTCCTGGACCCGCCACCGACCAGCTCGTCCATAAGCTGGCCCAATCTTTCCAGATGCGTCTTTTCCTCACTGGCGATCTGCTCCAGGATGGCGCGGTTGTCATCGCTCTGGGTCCAGGCGGCGGAACGGATGTAAAGATCCAGGGCCTGGGCCTCGATGGACATGGCCAGGGAGATGACATCGACCGGGCTTTCGAAGTCAGGCTTGAAGCGCTCCATGTATTCCTCGGTGGTCATGCCGCCTTCCATGAGCGGAGTGACGAACCGGCACTCGAAATCCCCGCGATCGTCCTTGCCGGTGATGCGGGTGTATTCGGCGAAAAGGCGGTCCTTGTGTTTGATTTCGATGTCGGCCAGGAGGCGGAACACGCTCTTGACCTTTTCATCGCTGACCCGGTCCAGCATGCGCAGATAAAAGTCGCGCAGCCCCTCTTCCAGGGAATAGGCCGTGGCCAGAATCATCTCGGCGCTGTCGAGTTCCGCGAAAATGTCCACGCCGGCCTCTTCCGCGCCAAAGGCAGCCTGACCGTTCCAGGCCTTGAAACCTCCGCTCATGTTGATGACCTGCTCATAGCCCTTGCCGGCCAGGGTCTGGGCTGCGATCCGGCTGCGCCCGCCAATGGCGCAATAAACCAGAACCGGCTTGAACGGGTCGATCTGGTCCAGGGAGTCGGTCAGCACCGCCAGCGGCACAAGCGTGGCTCCGGGGATATGCCCCTCCTCGTATTCCCCCGGCTGACGTACATCAAGAATGGTCACTTCCTGCAGGGTCTTGTCGGACAGATAGGCCCGGGCCTCGTCGGGATTCATGGACTGAACCGGGGTCAAGAATTGTTTCCAGCGCATTGTAAGTCTCCTCCATCTTTATATCTTGGCACCATGCCCCTTGCGCCAAGAAAACTCAATACGATCGGCGCATTGACACGAGGCTTTAATCATCGTATTTTTACGAAATACGATATGTTTGACCGGAGCACATCATGACCCAGGAACAGACCTTGGCCTCTCTCTGCAAAGCCCTCGGGCATCCCGCGCGCGTGGCGATCCTGAAGCATCTCCTGCAGGTGGACAGCTGCATCTGCGGAGAGATCGTGAACATCCTGCCCCTGGCCCAATCCACGGTCAGCCAGCATCTGAAGCAGCTCAAAGAAGCGGGCCTGATCCGCGGCGAGATCGAAGGACCGCGCATCTGCTATTGCGCGGACAAAGGCCGTCTGGCCGAACTCAAAAACCTCATCACCTCTCTGTAGGCTCGAAATGAAACCTCTGCAGCCCTTTCCCATGGCCCCTGGCGGACCCTGCGACGAACTCCGCGAGACAGACGCGCTTTCCTGCGCGACCTCCCCGGCACCCGGCCCGTGCTGAGGCCCGCCACCCGCCCCTGGTGCAGGGGTGGACGACCTGGCCGGCTATCGGATCGAGTCCTATGTGGACGGCTTTCTGCCCACCGCGCATGCCCGGGTACCCCGTGTCAGAACCAGGCCCACCCGCCTGGACCGGCTCGGGACCTGCCGCGCCCGACTGGGACTTGACCGCAACAACTACACCGTCAACCCCGGCCTGTACGCCATCGGCACCCCCGGACCCGAGGCGCCCGTCATCGTCACGGCCAACTACAAGCTGACTTTCGACACGGTCCGATTCGCCTTGGCCGGACGGAACCTCTGGCTGCTGGTCACCGACACGCGCGGCATCAACATATGGTGCGCGGGCGGCAAGGGCACCTTCAGCGCCGGGGGCATCGCCGAACAGGTGCGCAAGACCGGCCTTGAGCGCATCGTCTCCCATCGCCGTCTCATACTGCCCCAGCTCGGAGCCAACGGAGTGCGCGCCCGCGACCTGCGCAAGGCCTGCGGCTTCGAGGCCGTCTTCGGGCCCGTGCGCGCCGGCGACCTGCCCCGCTATCTGGACAATGGCATCGACGAAGCCATGCGCGCGGTGACCTTCAGTCTCAGGGAGAGGGCCGAGGTCATTCCCGTGGAGCTGGTCCTGGGCTGGAAGCTGATCCTGACCGCGATCCTGGTGACGGCGGTGCTCAGCCTCATCGGCCCAGAATTCTCCCTGAACGCCATCCTGCAGCGATGGGCCCTGGCCGCCACCGCCACGGGCCTTGGCCTGGCCGCCGGGGCGATCCTGTTCCCCCTGCTCCTGCCCGCGTTGCGCACGCGCCTCTTCTCCCTGGGCGGAGCCGGGCTGGGGCTGGCTCTGGCCGTGCTGACGCCGGCCATCTTTCCCCAGCTCTCCTGGGTCGCCACTGCGGGCGCGGGGCTCTGGACCGTATCGCTCGCTTCCTGGCTGGCTCTCAACTTCACCGGCTCCACGCCCTACACCTCACCTTCGGGGGTGGAAAAAGAGATGCGAAAAGCCATCCCCATTCTGGCCGCCGGCACGCTCCTGGCCGCGATCCTTTTCGTGACCGCCAATTTCCTGTGAGGACAACATGAAAAACTTCCGCCATCTCGAAAACGTGGCCACCCTGGCCTACGACCGCGACAAATGCGTGGGCTGCGGCCTCTGCGCCACGGTCTGTCCGCACCGCATTTTCGCCGTGCAGGACGGCAAGGCCGAAGTTCTGGACCGCGAGGCATGCATGGAATGCGGCGCCTGCGCCCTGAACTGTCCGACCTCGGCCATCACCGTCACTCCCGGGGTGGGCTGCGCGGATTACATCATCCAGACCTGGCTGCCGGGCAAACGCGGAGCATCCTGCTGCTGAAACCTTGACCACGACCAAGAAATGCACGAGTTTCGTCAGCGCAAACCCAAGGAGAAATCATGCTCAACCGCACCGAAGCTCTCGCAATGATCAAAGACAGCGCTCCGGATCATCTACTCATTCACGCACTGGAAACAGAGGCCGTCATGCGCGCCCTGGCCACCCGCCTGGGCCATGACCCCGAAACCTGGGGCCTGGCCGGACTGTTGCACGATCTCGATTATCCCCAGACCAAGGAGACGCCTGAAAGGCACGGCCTGCTCACGGCCGAAATGCTGACCGGCAAGCTTCCGGATGACGCGGTGCAGGCCATCGCCCGCCACAACGAGATCAACGGCAACCAGCCCGAATCCCAATTCGATTACGCCCTGCGCTGCGGCGAAACCGTGACCGGCCTCATACACACGGCGGCGCTGGTCCGCCCCACGCGCATGCAGGGCATGGAGGCCAAGAGCCTCAAGAAAAAGATGAAGGACAAGGCCTTCGCGGCCTCGGTCTGCCGCGAGACCATCAAAGAATGCGAAAAGATAGGTATAGAGCTGGGCGATTTCCTGAGCCTGGCCATCGGCGCGATAGCCGTCATCGAGACCGAAGTGGGACTGGCGGCATCCTGATTCCCGCAGGTCCCATGCAAGGCGTCCTCCTTCACGCGTCCAACCGCCTGGAAATCCTGGCCGAACTGCTCGCCAGGGTCCTTGGCGGGCCGTTGGACCCCATGCAGCCGGAGACCATCCTGGTCCAGTCCGGCGGCATGCAGCGCTGGGTCTCCATGCAGCTGGCCCGCAAGCACGGCGTCTGCGCGGGCGTCCACTTCCCCTTTCCGGTGGCCTTCGCCTACGACCTCTGCCGCGAACTGCTGGACGACGTGCCCCGTGAATATCCCTTGAGCAAGGAACGCATGCTCTGGAGCATCGTGCGCCTGCTGCCCGGGCTGCTGGACGAGCCGGAGTTCACCCCCCTGAAGCGATACGTCCGGGACGACTCGCAGCTCAAGGCCGTGCAACTGGCCGAGCGCATCGCCTATCATTTTGATCAATACCTCATCTTCCGCCCGCACTGGTCCGCCCGCTGGGAGAGCGGGGCGCCGGGCGGCGACTTCCGGCTGCCCGGACACATGGCCAGTGAAGCCTGGCAGGCCCGTCTCTGGCGCGAACTGATCCGGGACATGCCCGGAGAGCACCGCGCCGCCCTGCTGGACCGGGCCATCGCCAGCCTGAACAGCGGCGCGCCCCTGCCGGAACTTCCCTCCCGCATATGCGTCTTCGGCATCCCGACCCTGCCGCCCATCTATCTGGACCTGCTGACGGCCCTGGCCCGGCGCAGCCAGGTGCACGTCTTCCTGCTCAGCCCCTGCCGCACGTACTGGGGGGATCTCATGACCCGCCGGGAGCAGCGGCGCGCCTACCGCACCCAGGACTCAACCTCCGAGGAACGCCCCGAAGACGCAACGCCCCTGGCCGGGCTCGGCGCGGTCGGGCGGGATTTCCTGGAACTGCTGCTCGACAGGGACGCACTGGAAACAAAGCTTTACGAGAAGCCCGACGCATCACGAATGCTCGGCAGGCTCCAAGCCGATCTGCTGGACCTGAATTCATGCGAGGAGAAGATCGATTTTTCGGACAGTTCCATCCAGATCCATTGCTGCCACAGCCCCCTGCGTGAAATGGAAGTACTGCGGGACCTCATCCTTGATCTTCTGACAGAGGACCCGTCCCTCTCGCCCCAGGACATCCTGGTCATGAACCCGGACATCGAAGGCTACGCGCCCATGATCCAGGCCGTGTTCGGCACCTCCGAGGAAAACATCCCCTTCTCCATCTCCGACCGCAAGCCCACCAGGGCCGCCGAGACCATTCGCATCTTCCTGGAGTTCCTTGAATTCGGCCAGCAGCGTTTCGAAGCCTCCCGGGTCTGCGCCCTGCTCGAAGCCCCGCCCGTGCGAGAACATCTGGGGCTGGACGCGGCCGAAACGGGCCGTGTGCTTGAATGGGTCCGGCAGAGTGGCATCCGCTGGGGCCTGGACCAAAATTTCCGCAGGAACGCCGGACTGGGAGAACACGGCCAAAATACCTGGGAGAGCGGACTTGGCCGCCTTTTTCTGGGCTACATGACCGGACAGGCCGAGCCCATGCGCGGCATCGCCCCTTTGGCCCTGCGCGGCGCGGCCGAACAGGAGTTGCTGGGCAAGGTCACGGCCTGGATCGACAATCTCGCAGCCCTGTGGGGCAGGCTGCGCGGCACCCACGCGCCGCAGGAGTGGCGCGAGTGTCTGCTGTGGATTCTTGAAACCTTCTTCGCCCAGGACCGCACCCAGGCCGAGGCCCTGCTCGCCATACGCACGGCGGTGTCCGACCTGACCAAAGACATGGGCAATTTCGAGGCCGACGGCCGGACCATGCTCCATCTCATCCGCAAGCGCCTGGACGAAAGCGGAGGCGAATCCGGCTTCCTGGCCTCGGGCCTGACCTTCTGCGGCCTGAAGCCCATGCGTTCCATCCCCTTCCGGGTGATCTGCCTGACGGGCCTGACCAGCACGGCCTTTCCGCGCCAGGACCTGCCACCTGGCTTCGATCTCATGACCGCCCGCCCCAGGCCCGGCGACCGGTCCTTGCGCGAGGACGACCGCTATCTCTTCCTTGAGAGCATCATCTCGGCACGCGACAATCTCATCCTGACCTATCCCGGCCTCTCCCAATCGGACAATGCCGAGGCCCCGCCCTCGGTCCTGGTTTCCGAGCTGCTGGACTTTCTCGACAAATGCTACACCGCGGACGGCAAGAAGCCCTCCGAGGCGCTCCGCTTCCGGCACAAGTTGCAGGCCTTTCACCCGGACTATTTCAGCGCGGATGCGCCGATATTCTCCTATTCCAGACAGAACCTCGCCGCCGCGCGCGCCCTTTTCAAAAGCCACGCCCCCAGGACATTTTTCCCTGAAGCGATCCCCGCCGATCCGGAGCTGCCTGAAAGCGAGATCGACATCGAAGAGCTAATCCGCTTTTTCATGCACCCATGCCGTCAGCTGCTCAGAAAATTGCGCATCAACCCGGCGGGCGGCGAGGAAGATTTTCCTGATGAAGAGCCACTCAAGGCGCCGTCGGGCCTGGAGGCCTACGGCCCGTTGCAAACACTCCTGGACCGGACTCTGCAAGCGCCTGACGCCGATCTTGGCGAGCTGCTCCTGGCCTGGCAGATCCTGCCGCCCGGCCACGCCGGGACCGACGCCGGACGAAAGCTCCTGGCCTCCATCCATTCCCTTGCGCAACAGGCCCGAACGTTCATCGACGGAGCCAAGGAGGAGCAGCTCGACCTGCGCCTGCATCTCGATCGCTTCAGGCTCACGGGCCGCATAGGTCTCCACGGCGACCGCATTCTTGGCTGCCGCCCGGCCAAGACCAACGCCAGGGACATGCTCAGCCTCTGGATCAGGCACCTGGCAGCGGCAGCGGTCGGCAGTCCGGCGCAATCGCTGCACATAGGCACCCAGGCCAGCTTCATGGCCCCGGCGGTCAAAGACGCCGGGCACACGCTTAAACAACTCCTGCTCGCATACGAACGCGGCATGGTTTCGCCGCTGCCCCTCTTTTCCCGTACCTCCCTGGCCTTTGCCGAAGCACGCTTCGCGGCCAAGCCCAAGACGCGGCCGCAGGCCCTGGCCAGCGCGCTCAAGCAGTGGGAGGGCGGCTACATGGTCAGCCCCGAGCGCGACGATCCGTACCTGTCCTTTCTGTACCGGGACCAGGAGCCCGACTGGGAGGACTTCATGGACGTGGCCGAAGAGATTTTCGCACCGATCCTCGGAGGCGCGTCATGAAGCGGCCCATGAACCTCTGCACCGCGCCCCTGAACGGCACCACGCTCATCGAAGCCAGCGCGGGGACCGGCAAGACCTACACCCTGGCCGGACTTTTCGTGCGTTTGCTACTGGAAAGGAATCTGACAGTGGACCAGATCCTGGTGGTGACCTTCACGGAGGCCGCCACGGAGGAGCTGCGCGGCCGCATCCGCAAGCGTCTGTCCGACATGGCCGGAGTGCTGGCCGACGAACTTGAGGCGGACGATGAGCTTGAACGCGACCTCCTGGCCCGCTTTGGCGGCACCGACTCCGCCCGTCGCCTGGCCCTGGCCGTGCGCAACTTCGATCTGGCCCAGATCTTCACCATCCACGGCTTCTGCAAGCGCATGCTCGGCAAGAACGGCTTCGAGTGCTCGGCCCTCTTCGACACGGAACTCGTACCCGACCTCAAGGATCTGCGCCGCCAGGTCTGCGTGGACTTCTGGCGCGAACACATCCTGCCCCTGCCCGGCCTGACCGGATCCGAGGTGCGCGCAAGGCTGACCCCGGAACATCTGGAAGAGCTGGCCGGCCTGCCTTTCCTGACCCAGAAAATCAGAATCGTTCCCGACACCATCCCGCCGGACCCGGCGCCCCTGGATCAGGCCGTGCGGGAAGCCTGTGAGAGGCTTGGCGACTCATGGGCCGTAGTTGAGCGGGAGGTCCGGGAGCTGCTCCTTGGTCAGGCCGGCAACTTCAACGCGCGCATGTTCACGCCAGGCAAGCTGGACCAGCGTCTGGATGCGATGCAAAACTTTCTGGCAGATCCCGGCATCGGCCCCAAGGACCGCCTCAAGCTCCTTGGCGAGCTGACCCCGGAGTACATGCGGGCCATGACCAAGAAGTCCTTCACGGCGCCTGAGCATCCATTCTTCGAACGCGTGCAGGAAATCCTGACCCTGATCCAGGCATTGAGCCAGGCCCTTGGTCCTTTCGTGGTCCGTCTGCGCCATCAATTCCTGACCGGCGTCACGGCGCGCATGGACGAACTCAAGAAGCGCCGCAACGTGCAGGGCTTCGACGACCTGCTGCGCAACATGCACGCGGCCCTGGCCA
This sequence comes from Desulfomicrobium norvegicum, assembly GCF_900114595.1. Classification (NCBI taxonomy): domain Bacteria; kingdom Pseudomonadati; phylum Thermodesulfobacteriota; class Desulfovibrionia; order Desulfovibrionales; family Desulfomicrobiaceae; genus Desulfomicrobium; species Desulfomicrobium norvegicum. Next base: position 171,725 of record NZ_FOTO01000006.1, read on the forward strand.
GTCCCGAGCTGGTCGCGGCGGCCCGGAGCCAGTACCACGCGGCGCTCATCGACGAGTTTCAGGACACCGACAGCCTGCAATACGACATCTTCCGCACCCTGTTTGCCGCCCGCGACGAGGATGACGGCAATGAACGCGCCCTCTTTCTCATCGGCGACCCCAAGCAGGCCATCTACTCCTTTCGCGGCGCGGACCTGCACACCTATCTGGACGCGGCCAAGGACTGCGCCCGGAGCACGACCCTTGGCGTGAATTACCGCTCCACTGTCGAGCTGATCGAAGCCGTGAACCAGCTTTTTTCCAGGAACCAAAACCCCTTCCTGCATGAAGACATCACCTACCAGCCGGTCAGCGCTCCGGGTCCGGATCAGGAAAAATTCATGCAGGATGGGCAGCTCTGCGCGCCCATGGTCATCTGGCAGGTTCAAAGCGAGGACAAACCCTTGAGCAAGGGCGCGCTGCTCCCGCGCATCTGCCGCGCCGTCTCCGCCGAGATCAGCAGACTGCTGCGCGATAGCGCCGAGGGGCGAGTCCGCATCGGCGAGAAATCCCTTTTGCCCGGCGACATCGCCATTCTGGTCGAAACTCACGCCCAGGGCGAAGCCGCGCATCAGGCCCTTGGTCGCCTTGGCATCCCCGGGGTTCTGACTCACACCAGCTCGGTTTTCGCCAGCGCCGAGGCCACGGAACTGCTGTCCGTGCTGCGGGGCATGGCCGATTGCCGTCGCCCGGCAGCGCTGCAAACTGCCCTGGCCACGTCCGTGATCGGCCTTACGGCGCCAGAACTGGCCAGACTGGACGAGGATGGCGGAGAACTCGAAAGATGGTTCGAGCGCCTGCTCGCCTGCCGGGACCTCTGGGAACGCCGGGGCGTCATGGCCGCCGTGCGCCGGCTCTTTGCCGACCTGTCCGTGCGTGAACGCCTCGTCTCCCTGCAGGGCGGGGAGCGGCGCATGACCAACGTCCTGCATTGCCTGGAGCTGCTCCACGCCCATGAACGCGAATCGGGCGCATCCATGCACGCCCTGCTGACCTGGTTCGCGCGGCAGTTGCACACCGCCACCAGCGAGGAATCGCAACTGCGCCTGGACACGGACCGCGAGGCGATCCAGATCGTGACCATCCACAAGAGCAAGGGCCTGCAGTATCCGGTGGTCTTCTGTCCCTTTGTTTACGGAAAGGCCAGATGCCCCGAGGACAGGGCGCTGATTCACGATGACGGCCTGCTGCTGGATCTGGGATCGCCGGACCTGCCAGCCCGAAAAAGCATGGCCGAGAACGAGGCCCGCACCGAGCGCGTCCGCCTGCTGTATGTGGCCCTGACCCGGGCGGTGAACCGCTGCTACGTGGTCTGGGGACGCATCCGCGAGGCCGAGACCTCCGGCGCGGCCTGGCTTTTTCATGGCCGTCATGCAGACGGCGACGGCTCCCTGAGCTGGGATGTCATCCCTGAAGAGACGGTCGCCGCCGATCTTGCCGAACTCGCCTGCGAGCACATCGAGGTGACGGCCATGCCCGACACGGAGCCCGAGCAGGGTCCGGCGCAATTCACCCACGCGCCGGATCTCGACTGCCGGACATGGGAGCGCACCCTTGGTCCAGGCCAGGGCCTGGCCAGCTTCACGGGCCTGACACGCGGCTCGGAACACGCAGCCCGCCCGGGGCTGGACGAAGCGGACGCATCCGGCCAGACCGACGGCAACGCCCTGTCCATGGCCAACTTCCCGCGCGGAGCCGCCGCCGGATCGTGTCTGCATCAGATTTTCGAACACATCGATTTCACGGACAGTGGCACCATCCCGGCTGCGGTGACCCGCGCCCTGGATGCATACGGCTTTGATCCGGCCTGGGAGGGGACTGTCCGCGACATGGTCGAGCAGACACTACGCGCCGATCTGGGGAAATTTCGCCTGGAGACGATCGGAGCACGGGACAAGCTGGTCGAACTGGAATTCCTCTTCCCCCTGCGCCCCGTGACCCGCGAGGCCCTGGCCGCAGTGTACCGCGATGCCGCCCGGGTGCTGCCCGAGGACCTGCCCGAGCGCATGGAGGGCCTGCGCTTCGAGCCGCGCCGGGGGTTCATGACCGGCTTCATGGACCTTGTGGTTCGCCGCGAAGGAAAATACTACCTGCTCGACTGGAAATCCAACTGGCTCGGCCCCACGCCAGGCCACTACACGCCCGAGGCCCTGCACGCGGCCATGGCCGGCAACCACTACTTCCTGCAATACCACCTCTATTGCGTGGCCCTGGACCGTCATCTGGCCCTGCGCCTGCCGGATTACGACCGCGCGGCGCATTTCGGCGGCGTGCGTTACGTCTTCCTGCGCGGCATCGACCCGGATCGGCCCGGACAAGGAGTGTACGCAGATTGCCCGGACCCGGGCTTCCTGAGCGCCCTGGAAGACGCCCTCATCGACATGGAGAAGCGCTGATGTTCGAAAACCCCGCCATTCTGCCCCGTCTTGCGGCCAGCGGTCTCTTCCTGGAGGCGGACCTCTATCAGGCCCGCTTCGCCGCCTCCCTGGCCCGCGCCGGGCATGAGGACATGGTCGCCGCACTGACCGCCCTGACCTCTCTGGCCGTGCGCGAAGGACACGTCTGCCTGGATCTCGCCGACCCGCAAGTCATTGCGCACCTGACGGAACTGGTCCCGAACGCATCCGCCATGCATGATCTTCCCGATTCGGATGTGATCGCCGATCCAAAAGGCCAGGCACCGCTGATCCTGTCCGGAACGCGACTGTATTTTTCCCGCTTTTTCAGAGACGAGCAGACCCTGGCCCACACATTCCTGCGCCTGGCCCAGACTCCTGCCGAACCTCTGCCGCCATCCCTGCAGGCCGATATCTTCAAAACCGGAAGGGACGAAATCGACTGGCAGGCAGTGGCCTGTTTTGCCGCGCTCAGAAACAGGTTCTGCGTCATCTCCGGCGGACCGGGCACGGGCAAGACGACCACCGTGGCCAGGATTTTGAAGATGGCAGCACGGATGCATTCGGGGCGGGATTTCGTCATCCGTCTTGCCGCGCCCACGGGCAAGGCCGCTTCGCGCCTGACCGAAGCCCTGGCCACGGCCTTCCCCGGCGGCACCCTTCCACCGGAACTGGCGGCCTGCATGACCCAGGGAGCGCAGACGGTGCACCGGCTGCTCGGCTGGAGCGCCGGGGGCTTTCGCCACAACCGAGGCAATCGTCTGGCCCTGGACATGCTGGTGGTGGATGAAGCGTCCATGCTGGATCTGGAGTTGACCGCGCGTCTCATGGAGGCCTTGCCGGAACATGCCCGCCTTGTGCTTCTGGGCGATCGCAACCAGCTCGCCTCGGTGGAAGCCGGGGCAGTCCTTGCCAATCTGTGCCGGGATGAGGTGGTCAACGCCTTCTCTGACAGGTTCGCCGCCGCTGTCGCCGAAACCTGCGCCGTCAAGCTGCCCGTGACCCAGCATCCCGCCCCGCTGGCGGATCATGTGGTGGAACTCAAAAAAAGTTACCGATTCGGACCAGACAGCGGCATCGCGGCCCTGAGCGAACTCATCCGGGACGGAAAGGCCCAGGAGGCCGCGGCGTTGCTGGAAGAAAGGCATGCGGATCTGGAGATGATGCACGGCACAGGGCCAAGGGCCCTTGAGGCTTCGGTGGCGCCGCTGCTGCGCGAGGCGTTCGGGGAACTTGGCGGGACAACCGGACCCGCACGGGCCTTTGAGATTTTCGCGGCCCTGCGCCTTCTCTCACCGGTCCGCAAAGGGCCGCGCGGGACCGAGGCCCTCAATCGTCTGGCAGGCCAGATCCTGGTAGGACAGGCCTTCGAAGCCTGGTACCCGGGCCGACCGGTCATGATTCTCGAGAACGATTACAATCTGGGCCTGTTCAACGGGGATGTCGGCATCGCCCTGTCCGTGGACGGACAGCTGCGGATCTTCTTTCCCGGCGAGGAAGGCTTTGCCTCCTTCTCCCCAGCCCGCCTGCCACGGCACGAGACCTGTTACGCCATGACCGTGCACAAGAGCCAGGGTTCGGAATTCGGGCATACCGTGCTGGTCCTGCCCGAAGAGCCCTGCCAGGTTCTGGGCCGCGAACTCCTCTACACCGCCCTGACCCGGGCCAAAAAACGCTTCACCCTGATCGGAACCCCACGACAGGTCAAAGACGCTGTACAAAATCCGGCGCGTCGCGATTCGGGATTGGGGGAGATGCTGGCCCAGTGCAGGACTCAGGCCTGATATTCACGAAGCGTTTTGGCATAGATGGAAAAAAGCCGATCCATGCAACGCTCAATCGTATATCCATCCACGATCCTGCGCCCCGCATCCGCCAACTTCTGATGCAAATCAGGATCGTCAAGCAAGACAGAAAGCTGAGACGCGATGCTTTCCCCGGAAAAATCACAGACAAGCGATGCTTCCAAGCACACTTCAAGCGAAGGTACTACTCGGGAAACAACGGCAGGAATTCCGCAATACATTGCTTCAAGATGCACATTCCCGAAACCTTCAAAAAGAGACGGCATGGCAAGAATATCCGACCCTCGTAAAAATGCCCCCACATCCGTTCTGTATCCCGTCAGGATGACCCGGCCCTCCAAACCCATGTCTGAAATCATCGATTCGTAGAGATCGCGCTTGCTCCCTTCACCAACCAGAACCAGGGAAACGTCTTTTCCGGAATCAACAAGAATCTTCAGAGCCCCAATGAGACCTTCAAAATTCTTTTGCTCAACATATCTTCCAATACCAATTATGATTTTCCCACTTAACCCATACATCGCATGCAAGTCATGCGGCTCAAAATCAAGGCGAGACGTGTCTATTCCATTATGCAAAACAAACTTTTTTCTTTTGAACAAATTATGATCAGAATCTACAATACGGTCTACAGCATGAGAAACAGATATATACGCAGTTGTAAAAAAAGATAAAATTTTATTCGAAAATATTCTACTTATTTTTTTTTCTTTTTTTGTATTATGTATATGCGTCAAAACAGGCTTAGAAAGACCTACAGATGAAATTCTTCCAAAATAATCACCGCTATTATGCATGGTATGAATAATATCCGGTGAATACTTCTTCAGTTCTTTTCTGAGCTTAAAAGCAGTATCAAGCCGATGTGAAGATGCCGCGGAATTTTTTTTGCCGATATTTATCACATCCAGACCGGCAGCGTAAAATTCAGGCAATTTCAAGCCTGTTCCGGAAACGTTGAAGATTTTACATGAATACGTCCCTGAATTTTTCATTCTCAAGGCCACGTCGAAAAGCCAATTTTCAACGCCACCAAAAGGCAGTCCGCCAACAACATACGCAATCTTGATCATCACATCTCCGGCAGCACGTAACCGTGCCTTGTCATGAATATATCAACCATCGGCAACACCGTATGGACTTGTCCGAAACCCAAATTCATCCATCCACATCCCAAAAAAACCTGCTTGAGCGAATAGCCGCAGCATGCATATGGCCGAAATATGTTACGGTACGCACTCATGAAAAACCACGACTTTTTTGCTATCCCAACTATTAACTACAGCAAATTGCATCCATTTCTTGCCAAACAAGGGACAAGGACGCTACGCTTCCCAAAAAAGCAACATCATGGAGTCCGTCATGGCAACCATAATCGAATCCTGGAAAAAACTGACGTGGTGGCAAAAGTCGCTTTTCGTGACAACTGTTTGCGTGGCCCTTTACGCCGCAATCGGATTCCTTCTGCTCCCGCGCATCGCGAGCTACGTACTTGCCGAGAAACTTTCTCCGGCCTTGAGCCGTAAGGTCAGCGTCGGGGAAATTCGCATCAATCCTTTTGCCATGACCGCGGACATCTCCGATTTCGCCATCAGCGAAAAAGACGGCAGCGGTGAGTTTGTCGCCTTCGACGCGCTGCACGCCAACCTGGAACTCAGTTCCATCCCGCGTCTGGCTCTGGTCGTCCGCGAGGCGCGCCTCGATGGTCCGCGCATTCATATTCGCCTCGACCAGGATGGGCAAACCAATTTTGCGGATCTCACCGACGCGCCCGAATCGACACAGCCCAAGGACTCTTCGGAGCCCATGTTGCTGCCGATCATTGTCGAACCCTTCACGCTTGGCAACGGCACGCTGGTTCTCGAAGACCAGGCCAGGGGCGTGACCCATGTCGTGGACCGGATCCAGTTCAATCTGCCCCAGTTCTCATCGCGCAAGAAGGACTGGGAAACCTTCATGACGCCGACCCTGTCCTTTCGGGTCAATGGAGCGCCTTTCAACCTCGAAGGGCAGACAACCCCCTTTTCCGACTCCCTCAAAACCGACTTCGATCTGAACGTCATCGACTTGGCGCTGCCCCAATACTGGGTGTATGCCATGGCCCGCGAGAATCTCAAGCTCGCCGGGGGTTTCCTCAATCTGGAGAGCAAACTCTCCTTCGAACAGCACGAGGACACCCTGCCCACCTTCTCCTTGCAGGGAACCATCACAGGGCGCGACATCGAATTGACCGACGACGGAGAGCCGGTGCTTTCCGCCGCCAGGACCGAGATCGTCATTGATGACATCTCCATCCTGAACCTCAAGCTCGGCCTGCATTCCGTGGTCCTGGAGCGGCCCTTTGCGCGGATCGTGCGCAAGAGGGACGGAAGCCTGAACTGGATGCACTATTTCGTGCCTGACGAGAGCAGGGAGGCTCACGCCGCAAAAAACGGCACGTTCCCGGACGCGGCCTTGGCCGGGAACGCCACGGTCGCCATGGCCGAGGCTGAAAATGCCACGCATACGGCAAGCGCGGGCCAGACCCTTATTGTCGAGGCGAATAACGCGACCGCGCAGGAAATCCCGGAGATCGACAACGCCACGGTCGCCAGACGCGAAACCGCCAAAACCCTGCTTTTACAGGTCCCCAAGATCCGCCTGACGGACGGACGGGTCCTCTTCCTGGACGAGACCACCTCTTTCACCAAGGACATCGAGTCCCTGGATCTGACCATCACGGATCTCGACACCTCGCTCAACGCAACCTCCGTGGCCGGTCTGCGGATGCGCACGGCCGACGGGGAGTCCATCAATTCCAATGCGACTTTTTCCGTCTTACCTTTCCGCGTACAGGCCCGTATCGAGGGCCGCGAATTGGATATTCCCTCATACGAGCCCTATTTCAGGGATGCGCTTCCACTGACTCTGGCCAAGGCCAGGGCCGACGCCGACGTCCGCTTTGCCATCGATGGAGAGGACAAGGCGCCGCGCCTTGAATATTCGTCTCTTGAAATTCGCGATCTGAGCCTGAAGGCGGCGGAAGGAGCCGGGGAAATAAGGCTCGGCCGGGCGGCCCTGGACAAGATATTCCTCAACATGGCCAGCCGGGATGTTCGCACCGGCGTGTTCACCCTTGAAGGGGGCACTGTCTCCACCGCGCTGGACAAAGAGGGCCGCGCCCAGCTCATCGCCGCGCTGCAGGGCGCACCCGCCAAAAAGGCGCAGGGCGCCACGCCAAAATCAGACTCCAAAGCCACGGCCTGGACCATCGCCATGGATGGAGCATCCGTAAAGGGCCTGGACCTGACAACCCCGGACAAGGACGCCCCCACCCCCATCAAGGTTGAATCCCTGCAGGTCGGACCTGTGGACATCGACACCGGCGCGAAGTCCGTCGGCATCGGCCCTGTCGAAATTGGTCTTGAAGTGGCCCTCCTCCGCCAGGAAAACGGCGACATCAACCTCGCGAAGCTCTTCGCGCCCGCGCAGAATGGCGCCCCCAAGGCCGCCGCTCCCGCCAGGACGTCGGCACCCGCCTGGGCCGTGACCGTGGAGCAATTCTCCCTGGCCGGGACCAGGGTCTCGCTGACGGACAAGACCCTGGCCAAACCCGTGCGGCTGGACATGGACCGGATCGCCTTTGTGGCCAAGAAACCGTCCACCGACCTCGGCAGGTCCGTCCCCGTCACCCTGTCCTGTCGGATGGAGGAAACAGGCACCATCAAGGCCTCGGGCGAAATCGTCCCGGCCACCATGACCACCCGGGGAACCCTCGATTTGTCCGGGATTCCCCTGTCCCTGGCTTCGGCTTATGTAGCGGACGTAGCCGCCATCGACATTCCGGCCGGCAGACTGGGCGGCAAACTGGAATGGCTCATGGGCGGCAAGACCGGAGACCGGATATCCGGCTCCCTGCGCGTCAGCGGGCTGCGGGTCACCGAAGGCCGTTCGCGGACCGAACTGTTCGGTTTCAAGACCCTGGACGTAAGCAGGCTCAACCTGCAACTTTCGCCACTGGCCCTGAATATCGCGAGTGTGGATCTGACCGAACCGCGCGGCGGCTTTGTCATCGACGCTCAGGGCAAGACCAGCCTGGATCGTATCGCACCGACCACCCGGAAAAAGGCGCCCGCTAAACCGGCATCCAAATCCGAAGGGCTCACGGCGCTGGAAATTGGCACCGTAAATATCAAGCAAGGCCGCTTCTCATTTGCCGATAAATCCCTTTCACCGCAGTTCGAATCCGTCATCTCACCGCTGGATTTGACCGTGACGGGTTTTTCCCTGGACCCGGCGAAGCGCACGCAGCTGGACCTGACGGCCATCATCGACGGCTCCGCGCCCATCACCGCCAAGGGGTGGGTCTCACCGCTTAAGACTCCCGTGGAAGCAAACAGCACCGTGACCCTGCGTAATCTGGATCTGGTCGGGCTGTCGTCCTATTCCTCGAAATTCATAGCCTATCCCGTAACGCGCGGACAGCTGGATTGGGAAATGAACGTGCGCACCGAAGCCAGCAAGCTAGCCATGGGCAATGCCATCAAGGCCCGCCAGCTCGAACTGGGCGACAAGGTCGAATCCCCGGACGCCGCCGACGTGCCGATCAAGCTGGGGCTCGCCCTGCTCAGGGACATGTCCGGCAACATCACCATCAACCTGCCCGTCAAGGGTGACCTGAGCGACCCGAAGTTCAGCATCGGCAGCATTGTCATGCAAGCCTTCCTGGGCCTCATCGTCAAGGCCATCGCCTCTCCCTTCTCCCTGCTGGCCAGCCTCGTCCCCGACGGCGGCGGCGAGGATTTGAACAGGCTCCCCTTCCCGCCAGGCCTGTCCGCGCCCGCGCCCGAAGCCCTGCAGAACATGCAGGCCCTGGCCGACATCCTGGCGCAGCGCCCGGGTATCAAGATCTCCATTCTCGGGCACTCGGATCCCGCCGCCGACAGACAGGCCTTGGCCAACCTGCAGTTCATGCGCAAGCTGCAGGTCATCAAATTCGATGATCTGCCCCGCAGGGAACGTGAAAAAACCAAGCTGGAGGAGATTGAGATCACGGATGAGGAATACCCGGAAATACTCTGGGAGGCCTACAAGGAAGAGCCCGTGGAAAAGGAAAAGGGCGCCTTCGGCATGCACAAGGAAGTCTCCCGCGAGGAGCAGGAAGCCAAGCTCAGGGAGCTGATCAGCATCACCGACGGCGATCTTGTGCGACTGGCCGCCACCCGGGCGGAGTTTGTGAAGAATCATCTCGTGCAGGAGCTTGGAGTGGATGCCGGACGTATCTTTCTGGGCAAGACCGGCCCCCAGGCCCTGTCCGGCGCGCATGAGGCGACGGTGGAAATTCAGCCATGAACCTGTGTGCGGGGCGAGATTTCAGCGCGGGATATAAAACGGCGTGAATCTCATCCCTCAAGAATGACCATGGCCACGGCGTTTTCGCGGCTGTGGGACAGGGTGATGTGCGCAGTCCGAACGCCCAGGGCCCGGCATCTGAGCTCGGCCTGATTGTGAAAAAAAATCAGCGGCTTGCCGAGCGCATCGGAACGTACCTCGATATCTTGGAACGTTATCCCGCCGCTGAACCCCGTGCCCAGCGCCTTGACCGCCGCCTCCTTGGCCGCGAAGCGGGAGGCCAGAAAAGGGATCGCCACGGAAGGAACCAGGGCCATCTCCACCGGAGTCAGAATTCTTGAGCTGAATTTGTCGCCGAATCGTGAATACGAACGCGCGATCCTCTCCAGCTCCGCAATGTCGACACCCACTCCGATAATCATATCCCGCACCATCCATGTTTGTCCCGTACCCCGGGACCGTTTGGCAAGGCCGTTCGCGCCGATTCTACACGCCGACGGCGTGGATTGCGGTTCCTGAAGACAAAGAAAGCATGCCCCCGTCCGGGAGTTATCCCTCTGGGCACAAGGAGCGCATCAAAACCAACGGGGTCATGTTTGTCAATTCAACAACCAACTATTTGAATTGCACACTTTGGCGGCATCAATTAGGATTTACGATCAACAAGGCAATCAGCCGTACATGATGCCGGACCTTTTCCCTTTCACCTTTTTTGGGACAGGCCTCTTGATACGCGCCATCCCCTTCAGGATCTCCCGTGAACATTCTCATGTACTCTCACGACACCTACGGACTGGGGCATATCCGCCGGAGCATGGCTCTGGCGCAAAACATCCAGGCCGAGGAACATAGCATCCTCATCCTGACAGGCTCGCCCATTGTCGGCCGATTCGAATTTCCTCACGGCATCGATTTCGTGCGCGTTCCGGGCATGATCAAGCAAAACAACGACCTCTATGTGCCCCATTCGATAAAAGTCGCCCCCGAGATGGCCCTGGCCATTCGCCAGAACATCATCCTGGCCACCGCGCAGGCCTTCAAGCCATCCCTCTTTCTGGTCGACAAGGCTCCGCTTGGCCTCAAGAACGAAGTGATCCCGACCTTGCGCTGGCTGCGGGAAGAGAGCCCCGGGACCCACGTCGTGCTGGGCCTTCGCGACATCATGGACAGTCCCGCCAGCACCATCGCCGAATGGCGCAAGAAGAAAATCTACGACGTCCTGGACTCGCTCTATTCCGAAATCTGGGTCTACGGAAGCCGCGATGTCTACGACCCTGTCCTTGAATACGAAATTCCTGCCCATATCGCCTCGAAGGTGCATTTCACCGGATACATCCCCCGGCAGATCCCGCGCATCCAGCACCGTCCGCGCCTCCGCCGCGGCATGAGCATCGCGCCGGGCGAAAAGTTCGTGCTGGTCACTGCCGGTGGCGGAGGCGACGGCCACAAGGTCGTGGACACCTATCTGACCATGCTTGAAACCCTGCCCCATCCGCCGTTCAAATCCATGATCGTGACCGGCCCGATGCTGGCCGAAAACCTCTACGACCAGCTCGCGGCCAGGGCCAGAAAACTCAAGGTGCGCATCTGCAAATTCTATCGCAAGATGGAAAAGGCCATTCTGGCCGCCGACTGCGTGGTCTCCATGGGCGGCTACAACACCATGTGTGAGATCGTCGGCGCGGCCCGGCCCTCCCTTATCATTCCGCGCAGCAACCCGCGCGAGGAGCAGCTCATCCGGGCCAGGCTCTTCGCCGACAGGGGCCTGCTTGAATACATCCCGTGGGAGACCGTGGAAGCGGCCCCCATGCTCGCCCTTATCGAAAAACTCCTGCACGAGCCGGCCCCCTACGAAGCGGCCCTGGCCGGCTTTCCCATGACCGCATTCGACGTCATCAACCAGCGAATCCAGAGCTTCGGAGCACAGGCATGAACAAACCCGTCATGGGCATGGTCCTCAAGGGCTATCCCCGCATTTCCGAGACATTCATCTCCAACGAGATCCGCCTCCTCGAAGAGCAGGGCCTCACGGTGCACATCTTCTCCATGCGCCAGCCCCGCGAGAACTTCACCCACAAGTCGGTGGAGGCCATAAAGGCCCGCGTGACCTACCTGCCGTCCGAGTTCTGGACCAGCCTGCACCGCTTCCTGTGGCCGAACCTGCGCACCCTGCTGTCTTACCCCACAGGATACGCGAAAAGTTTCCGCCTGGCCTGCAAGCGGTTCCTGCACAATCACAACTTTATGACATTCAAGCATTTTTTTCAGGGCGGCTATCTTGTGCACCACGCCCGGGAGCTGAACCTGACCCACCTGCACGCCCACTTCGCCCACAGCCCGACCTCCGTGGCCATGTTCGCCTCGGAGATCCGCGGCGTGCCCTTCAGCTTCACGGGTCACGCCAAGGACATCTACACCTCCGACGCCACGCAGTTGGCCGAAAAGATCGACAAGGCCCGCTTCGTGGTGACCTGCACGAAGTATAACAAGGCCTTCCTGGAGAACCTCGTGCAGGGACGCCGCGAAATCCACTGCGTGTACCACGGCATCGACCTGGAACTCTTCTTCGCCCACGCCGTGACGCGAACACCCGAACCGCCCTACACCTTCCTGACCATCGCCCGCATCGTCGAGAAGAAAGGCATCCCCGACATCCTCGAAGCCCTGGCGCTGCTGGCCAGGGAGAATTTCCCCTTCCGCTACGTGCTCATCGGCAGCGGCGACGACAAGGATGCAGTGAAGGCACGCGTGCGTGAACTGGGGCTGGAGGGGCATGTGGAGATGCCGGGCACCATGGCCCACGATCAGGTTCTGGAACACTTCCAGACCGCCGACTGTTTCGTGCTCGGCTGCCGCATCGCCCGCAGCGGCGACCGCGACGGCATCCCCAACGTCCTGGCCGAGAGCATGGCCATGGGTGTGCCGGTCATCGGCACCCGCGTTTCCGGCATCCCGGAACTGGTGGAGCACGAGGAGACTGGCCTGCTGGTCGATGCCACACGCCCCGAAGAGCTGGCCGCGGCCCTGAAGCGCATTGTCACGGACCAGGCCCTGCGCGCGAAAATCATCCCGGCCGCCAGGCAAAAAGTGACCGAGGTCTTCGACAACAAGAAGCTCATCGTCGAGCTCATCGCCCTGTACCGCAACCTGACGAACCTGTAGGCCCATGCGCATCGCCTATTACCCGACCTTCCGCGCCCTGGACCACCCGCGATCGTCGGGTCTGGTTTCCATCGCCCGGGACGTTCTCGCGGCCATGGAGGCCGGGGGCCACGAAGTCCTGCTGCCCCTGAACCGGACCACGGAGTGGATCTTTCTGCGCCCGCGCGAATGGCCAGGGGCCCTCGTCGATGCCTGGAAGGCCCACAGGGCCGTGAAACGCGCGCGCCCGGACTGCTGGTTCACCTATCATACCTACTATCGTGGCCCGGACCCCTTCGGGCCGTTCATCGCCGCCCGGCACCGCCTGCCCTATTTCATCCTGGCGGGCTCCTACGCCACCAAGTACCGCAAACGCCTGAAAACATGGGCCGGGTTTCACCTGAACCGCATGGCCTTGGAGCGGGCCGACACGGTCTTCGTCAACAAGCTGCGCGACGTGGAGAACCTGGGGCGCCTCCTGCCGCCCGAGCGCATCGTCTACATCCGCCCCGGCATCCGCACCGGAAATTTCCCCCTGAACCCGGAGCTTGCCGCCGCGACACGCGCAAGGCTGGGCCTGGACGGGAAGCTGGTCGTCGTCACGGCGGCCATGTTCCGCCCCGGCGTGAAGGAGGACGGAATCGCCTTCGTCATCGACGCCTGCGCGGCCCTGAAGCCGGAGTTCCCGGAGCTGCACCTGCTGATCCTTGGAGACGGCGCCGGGCGCGGCCGCCTGGAGGAACGGGCGCGGCGGACCTTGCCAGACGCCCACACCTTCGCAGGCCGCGTTGCCCCCCAGGACATGCACGCCTGGTATCAGACCGGGGACCTCTTCGCCTTCCCCGGCATCGGCGAAGCCCTGGGCATGGTCTATCTGGAAGCCCAGTGCTGCGGCCTGCCCGTAGTGGCCACCAGCCACGACGGCGCACCTGAGGTCGTGGCCGACGGCGAGGCCGGAATCATCGTCCCGCCCTTCTCCCCCGAGGCCTTCGCCTCCGCGATGGGCGGACTGCTGCGCGATACGGATCTACGCGGACGCCTGGGCCGCCAGGCCCGCGAGCGTGTCCTGCGCATTCACGACATCGCCGCCAACTACCGGAAAATGATCGCCGTCATGGAGAAGGTCTGCGCCGGGAGGCGGCCATGAACGTCATCGGCCTGCTGCGCCACGGCCCCACGGCCTGGAATCTTGAGAAGCGCATCCAGGGCATGACCGACACGCCCCTGGACCCCGGCTTCGACCCGCGCCCCTGGCGGGAGACCCTGACCGCCCACGGGCCATGGGATTTCGTCGCGACCAGCCCCCTGCGGCGAGCCCGGGACACGGCGCGACTCCTCTTTCCGCAGTGCGAGCCCGCGATCATCCCGGACCTGCGCGAACAGAACTGGGGCGAGTGGACGGGCCTCACTGTGGCGGGCCTGCGCCGGGACCACCCGGGCCTGATTGAACGCCAGGAGGCCTTGGGCTGGGACTTCACGCCGCCAGGCGGCGAGAGCCGCCGCCAGGTCCTGGCCAGGACCCTGGCCGCCATCGACGATGCGGTCCTCGGCCGCGACGGCGAGCGCATCCTCATGATCACCCATCTGGGCGTCATCAAGATCCTGCTGAACCATCTCCTGGGCTCGCCCTTCCTGCCGGGCGCTTCGGCCGACGTGGCCAAGCGGGCCCTGCACCTGCTGACCCTGGACCACGGGGACCTGCGCGTCCTTGGCACCAATGTGAGGCTTTCGTGAAAATCCTGCACTACACGCAATACGTCTTCGGCATCGGCCACCTCTTCCGCAGCATGGCCATTGACCGGGCCCTGGCCCCCCTGACCGTGGACCTGGTCACGGGCGGCGCGGGCGTGCCCATCCCCATGCCGGACAACGTGCGCCACCACGCCATGCCGGCCATCCGCATGGACGAAAACTACGGCAGCGTCCTGGCCGTGGACGGCGAACTGGAAGACACGTGGCGGGAACGCGAGGCCATGCTCCTGGACCTGTTCCGAAGCCTGGAACCCGACGTGCTGCTCATCGAAATGTTCCCCTTCGGCCGCCGCGTGTTCGCCCGTGAACTGCTGCCGCTGCTGAAGTTCAACCGGGAGCTGCCGCGTCCGGCCACGACCCTGTGCAGCGTGCGCGACATCCTCGTCGAGAAGAAGGACCAGGCCAAATTCGAAAAGCGGGTGCTCGGCTGGCTCAACCCCTGGTTCGACGGGGTCCTGGTCCACTCCGACCCGGGCCTCATCCGTCTGGACCTGACCTTCTCGCGCGTGGCCGACATCGCCTGCCCCGTCTGGTACACGGGCTACGTGGCCGAGGGGCCGACCCTGCCGGACAAGGCCGCCGCGCGCGAAGCGTTGGGACTGCCCGCCGACGGCACCGTCATCCTGGCCAGCGCCGGCAGCGGGACCATCATCCGCGACCTCCTGGACCCCATCATGGAGGCCTCCATCCTCCTTGCCCAGCGCCTGCCCCACAAGCTGCTCATGTTCACGGGCCCCAACGCCCCCCTGGAGGAGCGGCGCCATCTGGAAGAGTGCAGCCGGGCCCACCCCGACGCCGTCGTCCGCGAGTTCACGCCGCGCTTTCCCGACCACGTCCTGGCCTGCGACCTGTCGGTCAGCCGAGGCGGCTACAACACGACCATGAACCTGCTGGCCTGCGGAGCCAGGGGGCTCATGCACCCCTACGGCCACGACCGCGAGCAGCGCATGCGCCTGGAGGCTTTGTCCGCCCTCGGCCACGTGGGCCTGCTGCAAGACCACGATCTGGAACCGTCCCGGCTGGCCGGCGTCATGGAACGGGCCCTCCGGGAGCAGCACGGTCCGCTTGGGCGCCTGCGCCTGCAGGGGGATGCAGAGAGCGCGGACATCATCCGCCGACTCGCCGCCGCGCGACCCTGAACGAGTCCGGGTCCCTCCCGGGGGCAGAATCGTGTCGAAGGGATGACGCTCCTTGTTATTCCTTGATTTTTCGGGCCGTATGGAGCTAGGACAGAGTCTTAGACAAGAATCATTCTCAACTGCGTCCTCATCCCGGCGCCATGCGCAGGAGTTCCATGACCGAAACGGCAGGTCGTCCCAAAGGAGCGGCAATCTCGCGGCAGATCGTGCTGCCCTGGAGCAAGTCCCTGGCCATGGCCGTGAACAGCCTGCGCATCCGTTTCTTTCGCTCCCTGGTCACGACCTTCAGTCTGGTCCTGGCCATCGCCTTCCTGGGCTTCACCCTGTCGGGCTCGGCCATCGCCCGTGAACTCCTGCGCCTGCATGGCGAGGCTGCCGTGCCGCTGCTGACGGCCGCCGGGTACGCTGTCGACGGCACCGGGCAAGGCATCGCAACCGGACCCAAGGAATTGTGGCTCATCGCCCTGTCCCTGCTGGTCTGCACCGTGGGCATCGTCAACGCTCAGCTCATGTCCGTGACCGAGCGCTTCCGGGAGATCGGCATCATGAAGTGCCTTGGCGCGCTGGACCGCATCATCCTGCGACTCTTTCTGCTCGAAGCCCTCATCGTCGGTCTGGCAGGCTCGGGAGCAGGGGCGCTGCTGGGCCTGACCGCCGCTTTCGGCTCGTCCCTGGTGCACTACTCCGCCCTGGATTACTCCGGCATGAGTCTCCTGCCCCTTCTGGCCGAGGCCGGAAAAGCCTGGGGCACGGGGGTGGTCCTATCGCTTCTGGGCGTGCTCTACCCCGCCATTCTCGCGGCCAAACTCCAACCGATCATCGTCATGAGGGAAGAACACTAGATGGACACGCATCATATCGTCCGCGTGGTCGGAGTGACCAAAACCTTCTCCCTGGGCAAGATGCCGGTGCAGGTGCTGCGCGGCGTGGACCTGGAGGTCGAGGCCGGAGAATACCTGTCCATCATGGGCCCCTCGGGCTCGGGCAAGAGCACCCTCTTCAACATGATCGGCGGCCTGGACAAGCCTACCAGCGGCCGCGTCTTCATCGACGAGGTCGACATCTCCCAGCTCGACGCCTACGAGCTGGCCTGGCTCCGGAACCGCAAGATCGGCTACATCTTTCAGACCTTCAACCTCATCCCGGTCATGAGCGCCCTTGAGAACGTGACCCTGCCCATGATCTTCGCCGGAATGCAGAACGACCACGCCGTGGAGAAGGGCCGCGCCCTGCTGGATCTGGTGGGTCTGGGCGAGCGTTTTTTGCACAAGCCCTCGGAACTTTCGGGCGGACAGCAGCAGCGCGTGGCCATCGCCCGCGCCCTGGCCAACGACCCGGCCATCATTCTGGCCGACGAGCCCACGGGCAACCTGGACTCATCCACGGGCGAGGAGATCATCGCTCTCTTGCAGAAGATGAGCCAGGAGCGCGGCGTGACCATCATCTCCGCCACCCACGATTTCAAGATGCTCAACGTCTCCGACCGCGTGGTCTGGATTCGCGACGGCCGCATCGACAAGATCGAGCACCGCGATGAACTCAGTATCTCCCTCGGAACCATCCAGGAGCGCCATGCGGCCGACTAATCCCCGCTTCGCCCTGCTGCTCCTCTGCCTTCTGCTGGCCTGGTCGCCGGCCAGGGCCGGAATCGGGGAGCACCTGCGGGCCATCGCCGCCCATCCCGACCGCGCCTTGGGCACGGCCGGGGAGGAGGCTACGGCCGGATACGTGCGCTCGGTCTTCAAGGCCCTGCCTAAGTCCCTCGGGGCCTCCGTCGGACGGCAGGAGTTCATCACGCCGATGCGCGTCTTCACTTCGGCCTCCCTGACCGTGAACGGGGCCGAACTGCCGGTCCGCCCGCTCTTCGCCAACGCGCTGTCGCCCGAAAGCCTGGCTGGCGGGCACGAAGCGGAGCTTGTCTTCGTGGGGGAGGGACGCCTCGAGGATTTCGACGGCAAGTCCGTGTCCGGGAGCATTGTCCTCATGTACCTCGATTCCGGCGGCGGCTGGCTGCACGCTGCCAACCTCGGAGCCCGCGCCCTCGTGTACCTGGACCGGGGCGGCGAAACCCTGCCGCGCCTGCGCTTCCGGGACAAGGAGGAGCTCACGCCCGTGGACTTCCCCCGGT
Source organism: Desulfomicrobium norvegicum (assembly GCF_900114595.1). NCBI lineage: Bacteria > Pseudomonadati > Thermodesulfobacteriota > Desulfovibrionia > Desulfovibrionales > Desulfomicrobiaceae > Desulfomicrobium > Desulfomicrobium norvegicum. Next base: position 189,456 of record NZ_FOTO01000006.1, read on the forward strand.
TCTGGATTCCCGAGGCCGAGTTCAAGGCCGCCCTGGGCGCCCCGGACTCCGTCACGGGACGCACGGGACACCTGGAATGCCGCACGCAATGGGCCAAGGGACTTCCAGCCAACCAGTGGTGCTTCATTCCCGGCAACGACCCGGCCATGGACGGGGAACTCGTCGTGGTCGAGGCCTTCCTGGACGGCAGCCGCTACGTGCCTGGCCACGCCCCCGGCGCCGACGAGGCCGTCTCCCTGGCCACCCTGCTCAGCCTGGCCGAGGATTTCGCCGACCATCCCCCGCGCCGCCCGGTCCTGCTCCTGGCCACCTCGGGCCACGGCAACATGCTGTCCGGCCTGCGCGAGGCCGTCTGGGCCCTGACCGGCAAGAAAAAGGAGCTCGCCGCCGAACTCGAGGACATGGAGAAGCGCGGCGCCGACGCCCAGACCACGGCCGAACTGCTCGCCCAGGGCCTGCTTCATGCCGGGGATCCCCGCGAGGACGCCCTGATCCTCTCCGCCATCCAGACTGAGATCCGCAACGAAGTCGAGCGCATCAACATCGCCCTGCGCCTGGCCCGCAAGGACTCAAACGCCAACGCGGCGGCCATCAGGGAGCTGGCCGCGCGCAAGCTCATGCTGCGGCGCGTGGGCTGGGAAGGTTCCTACGCGGGGCTGGACGCCGAGGCCCTGGCGGCCGTCCGGGGCTTCCTGCCCGCGGCCCTGGACAAGGCCCGGCGCGTGGCGACGGATATCGAGGACCGTCTGGCCGGACTGCGCTCGTCCCTGAAACTGAACAAGACGGCGAACGGGCGGCGCGTGGCTGCGGCCGTGTCCCTGCATCTCTCTTCCCATGGCAACGGCGTGGGCAGCGTGGACGACGGCTGGCTCTTCCGGCTCACCCCGTCCGTGAACCGCGCCAAGCTCTACGCCAACATCCGGCCTGTCCTGGACGAGGCCGCGCGCGGCGCCCCCGGGGTCTATCAGGACCTTTTGGGCGGCGTCGGTCGCAAGCTGTGGTTCAACAACTTTCCCGACCAACCGCCCATGGGCGGCGAGGTCACGGCCCTGGCCGGTCTGTCCGGCTTCACCCTGGCCACCCTGAACGACATGCGTCCAGCCTGGGGCACGCCCTACGACACCCTGGAGCATGTGGACCTGGAACGCGCCGACGCCCAGGCCGACCTGGTCGCGGCCATGATCCGCGCCCTGGTCCGGGCCGAACTTCCCGCGACCTCGCACAAGGCGGCCAACGGCTTCTCCACACTGTCCGGACGGGCCAACTTCCTGCGCCAGGGCGAGCTGTTCCCCGAGCAGGAGGCCGAGAACGCCCTGCTGCAAATCTATCAGGATCAGCAGTACGCCCTGGCCTGGGTCGACAGTCTGGGGCTGTTTCGCGTGCCCGGCCTCGCCGACAGGAAGCACTCCTTCGGCAAGGCCATCATCGAAGGCTACCGCTTCGAGCCCGGAGCCAACACCGCGGCCTGGGCCATCGACAAGAAGGCCACGGGCAAGGACCGTTATCGGGTCAAGCTCGGGCGGGGCAAGACGGAGACGGACCTGATCCTGTTCGGATGCAGCCAGACCACCCTGTTTCAGCTCCGGGACGCCCGCAGCCTGAACCCGCTGACCCGCATCAACCTCATCGACGCGCGCACGGATACCGAGCCTCTGCGCTACTGGTACAGCCGCATCGACACCCGGCAGTCGACCCTGTGCAGCATTTTTCTGGAACCCGCCACGGCCTTCAAAGCCACCCTTTCGGACACGGTGCTGCAACGCAAGCTGCTCCTGCTGAACAACAGCCCGGATGACATGCTCGGCGAAGGCTTCAAGGCCGCCGATACGCCGGCGGTCCTGACCACCTCGCTGCAGGCGGCCAAGGACATGGTCAACCTCGTCACGCCCCGGGTCGAGAACCTGGAAAGCCACTCCATCGTCAACCAGCGCATCCGGCAACTGCTGGGCCAGGCCCAGGAGCATCTGGACATGGCCCTGGCCGCTCGCGACAAGCTCGCCCACAGCGCGGCGGACCAGCACGCCAGATCCTGCCTGTCCCTCATTTCCCGGGTCTACAACGAAGTGGATAAGACCCAGAAAGACGTTCTGGCCGGGGTGCTGTTCTACATCGCGCTCTTCGTACCCTTCGCCTATTGCCTGGAGCGGCTTCTTTTCGCCCATGTCTCCATCCACAAGCGCATCGTGTCCTTCCTGGGGCTCCTGGCCGTGGTCATCGGTATCATCTATTCCGTACACCCGGCCTTCCAGCTGACTTACAGCCCCCTCGTCGTGGTCATGGCCTTCTTCATTCTGGGCCTCTCGTTGCTGGTCTCCTTCATTCTCTTCTCGCGCTTCGAACAGGAGATGAAGAACCTCCAGCGCCGGGCCATGGTCTCCCGCGACCAGTCCATCTCACTCTGGAAAGCCTTTGTCGCGGCCTTCTCCATCGGCGTGACCAACCTGCGCAGGCGCAAGGTGCGCACGGCCCTGACCTGCGCCACCCTGATCATCCTGACCTACACCCTGCTCAATTTCACCACCGTGCGGCACTCCCTGGACCAGGGCGCGGTGCGCTTCAAGCCATCCGCACCCTACAATGGCGTGATGCTCAAGGCCCTGGAATGGAGATCCCTGCCCGGCGCACTGGACCGGGAGATCGGCGCCACCCTCGACGGTGGACCTGAGCTTACGCGGAGGGTGTGGTGGGAGACCCAGGACAGGACCAGGCCCCCGGCCGTACCAGTGCGTCTGGGCGACCGCGAAACCACGGCCGCCGGACTGATCGGGCTTGACGCCGGGGAAGCCGAACTGGGCGCGCGAGGCACCGTCATGGTCCACGGCTCCTGGCTGGACGACGGCGGCGGCCGCCAGATCCTGCTGTCCGAGAGCATGGCGCTGGAACTGGGCATCACGAGCCTGGACCGCGAGGTCACGGTCTTCGTCTGGGGCATCCCCTTCACCGTGCGGGGCATCTTCGACGGCACGTCCCACGACCTGTCCCCGGACCTGGACGGCGAACCGTTGACGCCCGTGGTCTACCCCAACGAGACGTCCTCCGAACTGAGCGAGGCCGAGGCCGAGGCCGCCGAGTCGGGCCAGGATATCGCGACCATGTCCAGCCGCTACCAGCACATCCCGGCCGACCGGACCGTCATCATCCCCGCCTCGACCCTGCTGCAGGCCGGCGGGGCACTGAAGAGCCTGGCCATGGCGCCCGCGCACGGCCTGGATCACGCAAACCTCTCGGCCCGCCTGGCCGATCGCTACCAGTTGCTCCTCTTCCATGGGGACGAGGGCGGCTCGACCTGGCTGCACTATTCAGCCAGCAGCCTGTCCTACGCAGGCATGGGCAACGTGCTCATCCCCTCGATCATCGCCATCCTCATCGTACTGAACACCATGGTCGGCAGCGTGGTGGAGCGCAAACGCGAGATCGCGGTCTACACGTCCGTGGGCCTGGCTCCGCCCCACGTGGCCTCACTGTTCGTGGCCGAGGCCCTGGCCTTCGGCGTCATCAGCGCCGTGACCGGCTACCTGGCGGCCCAGGTGGCGGCCCATTTCCTGGCCGGCACGCCCATCTGGGCCGGGATGACGGCCAACTATTCGTCCCTGGCCGGGGTGGGCGCCATGATCACGGTCATGGCCGTTGTGCTGCTGTCGGTCATCTACCCTTCGCGGGTGGCTTCGCACATCGCCATCCCCGACGTGACCCGGACCTGGAAGCTGCCCGTGCCCGAAGGCTCGACCCTGGTCGTGACCCTGCCCTTCCTCATCAAGCAGCACGAACAGGAGTGCGCCGGAGGCTTCCTGGCCGAGTACTATCTCGCCCACGCCGACATTTCCCACGGACTCTTCTCCACTGACGAGCTCGACGTGGAGTACGCCTGCCCACTGGGCACAGCGCCCGGTGAACACCCCGAGTGCTTCGACATCTCTTTCAGGGCGTGGCTTGCGCCCTTCGACTTCGGCATCCGCCAACGCGTGTCCGTCATCTCCTGCCCGTCGCCGGACTACCCCGGCTTTCTGGAGATGCGCATCACCATGACCCGCGAGGGCGGCGAGAAGAATGTCTGGCTGCGCCTGTGCCGGACATTCCTGAACGACCTGCGCAAACAGCTGCTCATCTGGCGGTCCCTTGACGCGCCTGAGAAGGAACGCTTCGAACGCTTCATGCTGGAACGAATGAATCAGACGGGAGTCGCCCCATGACGCACAACACGACGCACACCATCCGGCCAAGGGCGCTCCTTTGCGGCACGATTCTGGGCGTGGCCCTCTGCGCCGTGACACCCTTCGCCAACAGCTACCTGCGCACCACGCCCCTGGCCGGCGGGCACTTCCCCCTGGCGGCGTTCTTCGTTTTCTTTGCCTCGGCCGTGGTCCTGTCGCTGCTGGCCAAGGCAACCCGGCGCGCGCCTCTGCTGAGCGGCATGGAACTGCTCACGGCCTGGGCGCTCATGGTCGTGGTCTCGGGCATCGGTTTCACCGGGCTGGTGCGGACCTTCTTCATCAACATCACGGCTCCGGCCCACTTCGCCGACGCCACCAACAACTGGGCCGCCCTCCTGCCCTTTCTGCCCGAATCCCTCTATCCGAGAGACCCGTCCATCCTTAGCGCCGTCTACGGCGGCCTGCCGGACAAGACGGGGCTCACGGTCATGCAGACCCTGGAACGCATCCCCTGGTCCTTCTGGCTGCCCGTCCTCGGAGCATGGAGCGTTTTCATTCTGCTGGCCTACGCCACGATGTTCTGCCTGGCGAGTCTCTTCTCGACCCAGTGGGTCGTCAACGAACGCATCAATTTTCCGCTTCTGCAGATGCCTAAACTCCTGGCCGAGGCCTATGACCAGCAGCGCTTCTTCTCCTTTCTTGGGGACCCATTCCTGGTATGCGGCCTGTTCGTCCCCCTCTTCATCCACACCCTGGGCGGCCTGTCGGCCCATTTCCCGACGGTCCCGGCCCTGCCCACGGAGATCCTGGCCGGTTCCTACTTCCCCGCGACGGGATTCCTGTCGGGCTTCCAGAAGCTCAAGATCTTCCTGTACCCGGCCTTCATCGGCTTCGCCTTCATCACCACCCGGCAGGTCTCCTTCAGCTTCTGGCTTTTTTTCCTCCTGGCCGGATTGCTGGCAGGCATCCTGCAGACCTCCGGAGTGCAGATCCCGGACTCGGCCCTGGGCACGCTCTTCGGCCCGGTCATCTCCAGGCCGGAGGAAACGCAGATCATCGGCGCCTCCATCGTCTTTTTCCTGTTCATGGTCTGGCTGGCCCGCGAGTACCTTCTGGACACGGTCCGCCAGTGCCTGCAGCCCGACCCCGAATCGCGCGATGTCGGATGGATCTCACCCCGGGCTTCCCTGCTCGGGACCGTGGCGGGAATGACCGGCCTGTGCATCTGGTCGGCCTTCTGGGGCATGGGCCTCGGCGCTTCCGTCATGCTCTACGCCGGTTTCTTCGCCGTCATGCTGGTCGTGGCCAAACTCGTCTGCCAGGGCGGCCTACCGTACTGCTCCCTGAACACGGCCCCGTCCGACGCGGCCTTGAGTCTCTTTGGCTCCAAACCGCTGGGAAGCGTGGGGCTGGTGCTGGGCATGAGCCTGCAGAAAATGCTTTTCGTTGATGTCCGCGAATCCCTGCTGCCCTCGCTCATGCATGCCGGAAAGGTCTCGGAGCATATGCGGCAGCGCCGACTCATGGGCCTGGCCATCGCTCTCAGCCTGGTCCTGGCCGTGGCCGCGTCCTTCCTGGGCATGCTCTACCTGTGCTACCGGTACGGCATCCAGGAACTCGACATGGACTGGGCCACGCGCACGACCCAGACGGTCTACGCGAATTCCCAGCGCCTGCTGGAGACCGCCGGCACGCCGGACAACTGGGTGCTGCTCTTCATCCTCATCGGGGCGGCAGTCATGCTCGTGCTGGTCCTGTGCTATTACCTTTTTCCGTGGTGGCCCATCCACCCCATCGGCTACATGCTGGCCTTCAGCTCCTCCATGCGCATCCTGTGGTTCAGCTTCCTCATCGGCTGGGCCTGCAACACCCTGTGTCTGCGCTACGGGGGGACCTTCCTCTACAGGCGGGTCCGCCTCTTCTTCATCGGGTTGATCATCGGCGACTTCTGCATGGGTGCCTTCTGGGCCCTGGTCAGCCTCAAAACCGGAATCAGCTACCTGGTTCTGCCATCCTGAGAGAGCCATGTACGACGATCGCGAACTCAAAGAATACCGGGACCTGCTGAAACCCCCGGCGCATTTCGAGGAAGGCTTCGACTGGAAAACCGTCGTCGGAGCCATCTTCATCGGCTTTCTGATGATGCCCGGGTCCATGTACCTGCAGCTCGTGCTGGGCACGGGCATAGGTCCGGCGGCGCGCTGGGTGACCATCATCCTCTTCGCCGAAATCGCCAAACGCTCCTACACCGAACTCAAGCAGCAGGAGATCTTCCTGCTCTACTACATGGCCGGTGCGGCCCTGGCCTCGCCCTTCCAGGGCTTGCTCTGGAACCAATACCTCATCCAGTCCGACGCCGCCCAGATGCTGGGCCTCACCGAGTACATCCCGACCTGGATAGCCCCGGCCCTGGATTCGGCGTCCTACGCCGAGCGGACCTTCCTGCACAGGGACTGGTTCGTGCCCGTGCTGCTCCTGTGCGGGGCCATGATCATCCAGCGCGTGGACCAGTTCGGGCTGGGCTACGCCCTGTACCGCCTGACCTCGGACGTGGAGAAGCTGCCCTTCCCCATGGCCCCCGTGGCCGCGCTCGGCACCATGGCCCTGGCCGAGTCCACCGAGGACAAGAAAGACAACTGGAAGTGGCGGGTCTTCTCCATTGGGGCTATGATCGGCCTGGCCTTCGGCTTCTTCTACGTGCTCCTGCCGGCCCTCTCGGGGCTCTTCTTCACGGAACCCATCCGGCTCATCCCCATCCCCTGGCTGGATCTGACCCGCAACACCGAAGGGTTCCTGCCCGCCGTGGCCACGGGCATCCAGATGGACCTGGGACTCGTCTTCATCGGCATGGTCCTGCCTTTCTGGGCAGTCATCGGCGGCTTCGTGGGCCTTCTCATCACCGTCGTGGCCAACCCCATCCTGCACTCCCAGGGCATCCTGCACCGCTGGCACCCGGGCATGGGCACGGTGGACACGGTCTTCTCCAACAGCTTCGACTTCTACATGAGCTTCGGCATAGGTCTGGGCCTGGCCATCGGCCTCATCGGCTTCTGGCAGGTGGCCAGATCATTCCGCCAGCAGACAGGGGAGCGCCTGAGCTTCGCGGCCCTCTTCTCCCCGCCTCCGGGACGCGGCGACATCTCCATCTGGCTGTCCCTGGCCATCTACGTCTTCTCGACCCTGTCCTACGTGGCCTTCTGCATCTGGCTGGTGCCGAGCTTCCCCTGGATCTTCTTCCTGCTCTACGGCTTCATCTACACGCCGTTCATCTCCTACATCACGGCACGCATGGAGGGCATCGCCGGACAGTACGTAAGCCTGCCTCTGGTGCGGGAGGCCAGCTTCATCGCCGGGGCCAAGTACTTCGGATATCACGGCATCGAGATCTGGTACGCGCCCATCCCCATGCACAACTACGGCGAGGCCACGGTGGGCTTCCGCCAGATCGAGCTGACGGGCACGAGCCTCAGGGGCATCATCAAGGCCGAGTTCCTGACCCTGCCCATCGTCCTCGTGGCGTCGCTCCTCTTCTCGCAGTTTCTGTGGCAGCTCGCGCCCATCCCCTCGGCCAGCTACCCCTACGCCCAGGAGCTGTGGCACCTGCAGGCCCTGAACATGCTGCTGCTGCAGACAGCCACCCTGGAAGGGAACTCCCTCTTTTTCCAGGCGCTCAATTCGGTCTATGTGTCGTGCGGGGTGTTCTTCGGCGTGCTGGCCTATGCGCTCCTGAGCGTCATCGGCCTGCCGGTGCTGCTGATCTACGGCGTGGTGCGCGGGCTGGGGCAGTCAACGCCCCACGGGCTCATCCTCGAACTGGCGGGCGCCCTGCTGGGGCGGTACTATTTTCTGAAGAAGTTCGGAACCAGGTGGCGTCAGTACGCACCGGTCCTGCTGGCGGGATTTTCGTGCGGCATGGGCCTCTCGGGCATGTTCGCCATGGGGTGCACGCTGATACTCAAGTCCTTGAACAGGCTGCCTTACTAGCCCGGCCCCTCACAACACCCCGGGCCCGTGCACGTCCACGTCAGCGCCGCGCTCCAGGCGCTGCAGATCCCAGAAGACCACGCTCTGAACGAGCTCCCTGGCCACAGCGGCCAGGGATGCGGGCTGGGCCAGAAGCTGGGGCAGAAGGCTGCGCCGATGCAGGAGCAGGCAATCGACCGTGGTTTCGGCCCGCAGGGTGTACAGCCAGCGGTACTGGCCCAGGAGCGCGAGCCCGCCCGCGCACATCCCCTCGCGAAGGGCGCCCACCTTGCGCCCTTCGCGCTCGATGGCCATGGACCCGCCGATGACGGCCACCGCCCCTTCGGCCGCCTGGCCCTCCTCGACCACGGCCTGTCCCGACGCAAACGTCTCCCGCTCGCACAGGTAGGCCATGACCCGCAACAGTTCCTGCGGCAGGTCGGCAAAAATCGGCAACTCCCGCAGCACGCGCAAATTGCAGTCCAGTTCGCACTCGTGGGTTTCAGGCTGTTCCGACAAGATCATGGAGCACTCCCTTGGCGGCCATGAGTTCGTCGTACGGACCGCTCTCCACGATCTTTCCGGCTTTCATGACCACGATGCGGTCATAGTGTGACACCGTGTCCAGGCGATGGACCACGGAAATGACCGTGTGTCTGCCACGCACGGTTCTGAGAAAATTCTGGACGCGGGCCTGGGAAGCATTGTCCAGCGCGGATGTCGCTTCGTCGAGGACATAGATCGCAGGATGCTTGAGAAAAACGCGGGCGAGAGCGATCTTCTGCCGCTGACCGCCCGAAAGGTACTCGCCCATGCTCCCGACCTGGAACTCCAGGCCAAGCTCCACGATGCTCTCCAGCACCCCTTCCTCGATGAGCAGCTGGACCAGCTGCTGGTTGATGCGCTCCAGAGCGCCGCCGCGCCCAGGCCTTGGCTGGCCGAAAAGAATGTTGTCGCGGATGCTGCGCGACTCGATATAGCGGTCCGCCTCGTAAAACTGCAGCATCGAAGGGCCGGAGCCGGCAAGATACTCACGAAATTCCGCCCTGGCCGAAAGAATTCTCTCCTTGAGCTGTTTTGGCATGCTCACGGTCCTGTGACGGCCCGGAATGAACTTCAAGGCCAGGCGCAGAAGAAGGGCCTGGGACGCGGGCTTGAGCTCCGATTGGCCGCGGGTCGCCATTTCGGCCACGACCTGCGCGTAGCGGTCCATGTCCTCGCGGGCGATGGGGCTGTCGGCATAGAGTTCGGGCGTCTGCGCCGCATAGCGCAGGATGGGAATCGTCGCGGCGGCGACCACGGCCCCGAAATCAAGGAGAATCAGGTCCAGACCCGTTTGGCCAAGAAAGGCCAGAAAGCGCTTGTTGCGAAAGGCTTCCTCGAATCTGGCCAGACGATCCGTGAAGTCCCCAAAGACGATATTCTGGGCGATGGAGCCGAAATCCAGGTAACTCCTGGGATCGAAAAATTCGATGTCGCCCTCGAAACCTGTCTCGAAACGCTCGCGGAAAAGACGGCGCATGGCCAGAACACGCTCGGCCAGCTCAGGCCTTTCCAAGGGCGAGATCACGGCCTGGCTTCCGAATTTGAGGATGTCCGCGAACAGCCCCACCTGCTGTACGACCTCGATGACGCGATCCAGATCCGGCGGGATGAAATCAGGAACGTGATTCATGGTGCTGGAATGGCTCCCGTACAACAGGTTGTCGCGAACCGTGCCGCTGAAGATGAAGGGGTGCTGGGGGACCATGCCCAGATTTTCGGCCACATCGAGCTTGGTCAGGTCGCGGATATCGTGCCCGTCGAGCTGTGCCTGTCCCTCGGTGTAGGGCATGAGCTGGGCCACGATCTTGGCCAGGGTCGACTTGCCGCTGCCCGAATAGCCCACCAGGGCGACCATTTCCCCGGGCCGCACGTGCAGGTTGATGTCCTCGATGAGCCTCGCGCCTTCGGGGGTGCGGAAGGCCACGCTGCGCAGCTCGACCTCCCCACGAAAACGGTAGAGATCCCGGTCAACGGGCATGAGGCTGTGCTCGGGGGCCAGATCAAAGGCAGCCATGACGTTCCTGTAACGAACCTGACTGTCCTCCTTGAGCTGATAGAATTCCATCATCTCGCGCCATGGGTCGCTCAGGCTCGAATAGGCCGACAGGAAGGCCACCAGGGCGCCAAGATCGAAAAGACCACGGATGGTCATGCTGCCGCCGACCAGAAAGAGGATGAAAGGGCCCAGGTGCTCGAAGAAGTTGTTGGCGAACTTGATGCCGTAGCGATAGGCGTTCATGCGCACGTTGGCCTGCAACAGCTGGCGGGCCTGACTGGTAAATTTTTCGTTCTCCAGTCCGAAACCGGCATGCCCGTGCACCTCGTGCACGCCGGTGATGACCTCGCCGATGCTTCCGGAAATAGCGCGACTGACGTTGACCCGATGCCGGTTGGCCTCGTTGGCCCGCCTCTGGAGACGCGGCACGACGACAATCTGCAGGGGGTAGATGACGAAACTCAGTCCCGCCAGGAGGGGATTGAGGTAGAAGAGGTAACCGCCCATGGCCAGCAGTGTGCAGACGTTGATGAGCGGCACGGATACGGCGCTGCCGATAAACCCCGAGACCGAGGACAGTTCGTTGATGAGGGAGTTGATGACCTGACCGGGCTGAATGGTGCGGAAGAAGGACAGGGGCAGGCTCAGGATGTGCTCGTAAAGGCTGGTGCGCATGCGCTTTAAAGTGCGTTGCCCGATGTAGGCCTGGAGAAGATTGATGCAGAATTTGAGAGTGCTGGCCGTGAGCACGGAACCGAGAAAGAGCAGGCAGTAGAAAACCAGCAGATCCATGTCGCCAAGGCCGATGGCCTGGTTGACGATGCGCTTCTGAAGCTCCAGCGGAGCGATGCGAATGCCCACGGTGGCCACGACCAGCAGCACGAGAAGGAGCTGCCAGCGTACATTCTTTTCCAAAACCCATGAATACAGGGTCCGCTTGGTCACCATGAACTGATCCTTTTCTCCATGCCGCAGTTTGACCTCCCGCCTACCCTACTCTATGCAAAGAGAAAAGGATGCCATGACCGCCACATTCGATTTTATCCTGACCCGCCCGGAGGAAGAGTACGCCGCCCTTCTGGCCGCCGTTGAGGGTTTCGCCATCCAGCGAGGCCTGACCGACGCCGTTCGCTACAGGCTGGGACTCGTCATCGACGAGATGGTGGCCAACTGCATCGAGCATGGCGCATGCGTGGAAAATCAGGGCATCCGCGTCGGCGTCACGGACCTTGAACAGGAGGTCGAGATCGAGATCATCGATTCCGGCCCACCCTTCGACCCGACGGCGCACGCTGCCGACACATGCAGGAACGGGAACGTGAAGGTCGGGGGGGTCGGGCTATGCCTGATCTGCAACCTCTCCGCCAAGATCACGTATGCCCGGCGAGGAGAAGCAAACCACACCCGGATCACCATCGACAAAAGAACACAGGAACAGTCATGCACCTCCAAGAAATAGAACACCCCGCGGCGGCCATTTTCCAGGTCAAGGGGCGTCTTGACGCCACGAGCACCCCCGAGCTCGAAAAAAAGGTTCTGCTCAGCCTGGACAAAGGAGTCAGACATCTGGTCATGGACTTTTCCGAACTCGAATACATCAACAGCGCGGGCCTGCGCATCCTGGTCATGGTCTACCAGCGACTGAACCCCCGCGGCGGGCGGGTCATCATCTGCGGAGTGCGGGACTACATTGCCGAAATCTTCGACATCTCCGGATACAACCGCATCTTCAGCATGCAGTCCGACATGAGAGGAGCCCTGCTGGAACTCGACCCTACGCCAGACGGGCAATAACCACCGTCCGGTCGTCTTCGATGCGCCCGCCCTTCGTGAATGCCTCCACCTCCTCGAAGATGCGCGCGGACAGATCCTGCGGTGACTCCTGCGCGTTTCGCCTGACGATCTGCAGCAGGCGCTCCTTCCCGAACATCCCCTTTTCCTCGTCCCCCGCCTCCCAGACGCCGTCGGTGCCCATGAAGAGCAGGCCGCTTCCGAGCTGTTCCGAAAACTCCGTGTAGCTCCAGTCCGGATCAACGCCCAGAGGAATGTCACGGCCGGCCAGGATGCGTGTCATTCCCCCATCCCGGGGCAGAAACCAGGCAGGATCGTGCCCCGCCCCGACCCACGCCGCCCGCCTGGTGGCCGGACAAAAGGACAGCATGAAAACCGTGACGAAATTGCCGCTGCTGTTGACATCGGAGTGAATGAGCGCGCTGGTGCGGCTCATGACCTCGGCCAGGGTCAGGGACTGCAGGAGCAGGGCCTTCATGTACGCTCGGACCGAGGCCATGAGCAGGGCCGCACCCACGCCATGGCCGGTCACGTCGCCGACCGTGATGACCAGCTCCGCCCCTTCACACCCGTCCCGGACGATGAAATCATAGAAATCGCCGCCCGTCTCCTCGCAAAAGATGCTTGCCCCGTAAATCTGCACGCCCGGCAGGAAGGGCGACGCCGACGGCAGCAGATTGGCCTGGATCTGGCGGGCCAGCTCCAGGCCGTGCACCATGCGTTCGCGCTCCACAAGACGGTCGATCATGGCATTGGTGTGCCCGGCGATGACCGCGAACTCGTCATTGGTGACCACGGGAACCTTTCTGTCCAGGCGCCCCTGGCTGACTCGCTCCAGGACATTGGTCTGGTTCTCGAAGAGGATGTTGAGGTTTCGGGCGTAGGAAAAAACGAGCAGCATTGTCAGCACCAGAAGTACGCCCATGACGAACAGCACTTCCAGAACCACTGAGCGCAGCAGGATGGAAAGGCCCAGGGCGGCCTGGTCCTGCGCCTTGAGCCATGAGATGTCGCGCACCAGGAGCAGAAGCAGGACAATGGTCACGAAAATGATGATCCCGGAAGCCAGCAGCGCAAACCTGCGGGTCTGCGGAAAGAACGCCTTCGCATCCGGAAGGCCCTGTTCGAAAAAATGGGCCTGCTTGATGATCCGGTATTCCCATTCGAGGCTCAAATCCAGGGCGGCAAAAAGGCCGATGGTGGCAAAACCGATGGTGATCTCAAGGCCGCTTGAAACCGGAAAGCCCCAAACCACATTGTGATACACCCCGACACCCAGGCCCGCGGCCACAAAAACGGCAAAATCAAGGAACAGCAGGCGCGTGGACTGGCGCTGAACCGGCAAGGGGCGGACCAGGGAGTTTACGAGCAGGCGCCGCAGCAAAAGAGCTCCGATCAGATGAGCGCCAAGCACCGAAAAGAACTTCCAGACCGGAAGCGCGTCGACCAAGGGTCAGACCTGACCTCCGTAAAAAGTCAGCACCACCAACATGAACGAATAGTAAAGCAGGATCCGAGTCATTTCAGACTCCTTGCGCGGGGCGGTATGGCTGGACAATCTGCTTGCGGGTGGAATAGTATCCAGCGATGAAATACTGCATGCTTCTTCTTTGGCTTTTCATGGCCTCTTCTGTCCAGGCCCAAATCTTTCCGACTTCCCTTGGGGGCATCACGCTGGGCGAAGACATTTCGAGCATCGAAAAAATCTGCCGCATGCACACGCAGATTCCCCTTTCCCGGGAGCGTCACCTCATGGAGGTACAGCTCATCCCCGATCACGCCCCTGGCATCAAAAGCGGCACCGTGGCCTACGCCAACTGCGACCAGGTTGGGCGGATCGTGCGCATCAAGCTCAAATTCGACAACGAAACCCGTGAATTCTTCGACGATCTGCTGAGGCGCTACCGGGCCCGGTTCGGAAAGCCTCTCGAATGGCGCGGCGATCCTTTTCAGACAGTCATGTCCTGGAAATGGAGCTTCACAGACCTCCAGGGCGAACAGGTCAATCTGGAACTGACGCACAGCAGGGATGACGACTACAAAACGGGGAATTTCGTGAAGATGACCCTGCGCTCCCTGTGGGTGCGGGAAGATGCCTGCCAGGACGCCAAGGCTCAGTCCGGAGGGCCCGACGACTCCGGTCCCACCCCCGCGAACAAGCTCGACTATCGACTGCTCATCCCGCAATGACCGAGGCGCTCGGCTGGGACGGATTGCGGGTGGAGATTCCGGACGGCATGGAACCGGTGATCCTGGATCGCGGTTTTGTACGACTTGCCGGGCCGGGCCTCCCGATCCTGGACCTGCGCTTCGGCCCGGAAAAAAAAGTCTTCGACCCAGACAAGGACGGGACGCGACTGCTCAAGGCTTCGGGGATGCCTGATGCAAAACTGGCTCCCTTCCACCCTTCCCGGGCCAGCAGGCAGGCAGGAGACATCTGGGCCGCCCCATCCGACGAGGCCAGGCTTTTCGTGCTCCATCCGACGGACAAAAAGGCGGTTGTCGCCGCCCTCTTTTCCGTCCCGCCCCAGAAAGCCCTGCTCCGCACGATATTGGCGTCGCTGGACTGGACCCCTCCGGACACATGGCGAAGCTGGCACTGCTACGACCTGCGCTTTGAAACCCCGCCGCATGCGGTCCTTGGCAAGGCTTCGTTTCGGCCGGGGGCATTTCGGCTGGAATTCACCCTCGCCCGCTCAACTCTTGTCCTTGAGCGTCTGGCACCGGCCGGCGTGCTTCTGGCCGGAACGGACCTTGAATCGTGGCTCGAAAAAAATATCCGGCGTGTACACGGCCGCGAATTGGACATCACCTCAAACGGACCCACGGAAGCGCGCTTTGCCGATCCAACCTCGCCATGGCGGCGCGTGCTGGCCAAACTCCCCTTCAACCCGGGCCAAACCCGGGGCCGTATCCGGCATGACGAGGCCGGTAACAAGATCCTGATTCTCACGGAACGCGGCCGCCTCATCCCGGCACCGGACTTCGAAAGGACATTCTCGGCGTATGCAACAACCACAATCCAAGGCTGACGCCCTCTCTGCCGTGCCCGTGCCCATGCCGGGAATCCGGGCCACCGTCTCGGATCAGGGTCTGGTCCGCATCAGCCACCCGGCCACCCTGAAACCCTGGCTGGCCCGGCTTCTGCCCACATCCGTCACCCTTCCCACGCGCACCCTGGAGCTTGACGCCATGGGCACCTTCGTCTGGAACCGCATCGACGGCACGGCCTCGGTGCACGATCTGGCGCGACAGGTCGCGGAGCACTACTCCTGCCTCCCGGCCGAGGCGCAGCAGGCCGTGGCCATGTTCATCCGCCAGCTCGGGCAACGCGGCATCCTCGGACTTCGCTGACAGGACCATTATTTTTTCGTGAGAGATAACTGGAATCCACGACGGGCATGGCTCGGAAGGGACAAGGATATCCGGTGAAGAGTCAGGGACTGCACTCGGACGAGGAGGCGCAAATCAGCTCAAGCCCGCCGGACACGATTGCGCGGTCAAAGCGCTCCACCAGAGACTTTCCGGCGGGAGTCCGGGGAAAACAGACATGCAACGAATGCACGACCAGGATTTTTTCAGCAAAGACCAGCGGAGACGGCCCGTGCGTCGGTTCCGCCTTGCCTGAAAGATGCCGGAACACGGCCCGGTCCATAACGGCCGCGTCGATGCGCCCGGCTTCGAGCATGCGCAGGGCCAGCTCATCGGAATTGCATTTTACGGGATGCAGGATGCCCATATCCACAAGACGGTCGAATTCCTCTGTGTTCACATACCCGTCCACGACACCGAGCCTGTAGGCGGCCAGATCCTCCAGCCGGGTCCAGTCCAGCGTCATGCCGCTTTTGTGCACCAACCCCACCACACTGCACCCCACTGGCTTCGAGAAGTAAAATTCCTCTTCCCTGGCCACCGACCGATATTCGGGAAAATAGCCATGGGTGTTCCCTGCGCGAGCCTCCATGAGCACCCGCTTCCAGGGTAGGAAGGACAAGCGGGGCTCCAGCCCCGCTTCGGCGCAGATGCTGCGCACGCGGGCGCTGGTCGTTCCCTGGTTTAAAAGATCACTCCCGACGAATGGAGGCCATTCAAGCGTGCCCAGATTGAGCGGCTCCCCGTGCGCGGAACACGCGAGAAAAAGAACCATGAGCGGCAACACGCCCGCCAAGCTCCACTTCATCGCGGCACCAAAACGTTTCCGGACGATTCCGCGCCATGCACCACCTTCGATCGCTTCATGAATCCCGCTCCCTTTTCGTGCTCTCCGGGGACAGCGCCTACATGAACAAATCCGCAAGTCCTTCCGGGCCGATTCAAGCCTGATAAAGCCATAATTTTTCCGAAATGGCCACGAAATTTCCAAGCATATGCGCAAAAAGTTCCTGTTATCGAAATCAGAAAAACCGATCATGATGCGCCTTCATGACCTTAAGGACGCAAGCCTTCATCCCGTCCGGAACTCGATGTCAAAGTGCAATGAAACGAAGCAGTCCTGCCTTGCCATGACGTTATCGCATGACTGGAAAGGCATGTGCGCCGGGTTTCACTTCCGTCTGCGCTGCCAGGAAAGCCAATACCCGAAGAGAGACTTCACAAGCGGGGTCAACCGGCCCCTGTTGTAGGCGTCGGCGACCTGGCGGATGGCCTCGCCCTGGGTCGGGTAGGGATGGATGGTGTTTGCGATTTTTCCAAGGCCCAGACCGTTCGTCATGGCCAGCGAAATCTCCGAGATCATGTCCCCCGCATTGTTCGCGACAATGGTCGCCCCCACGATCCTGTCCGTGCCCTTGCGAACATGCACCCGGACAAAGCCGTCGGTGTGCCCTTCGAGGATCGCCCTGTCTACCTCGTCCAGGGACCGGGTGAAGGTGTCCACCGCGATGCCTTTTTCCATGGCGTCCCTTTCGCCGAGGCCCACATGGGCGATCTCGGGCTCCGTATACGTGCACCAGGGGATGGTCAGGGCGCTGACCTTGGCCCGCCCCTTGAACAGCGCGTTGCGCAGCACCGTACGGGCCATGAAGTCTGCGGCATGGGTGAACTGGAATGGGGAGCAGACGTCTCCGGCGGCGAAGATATCGGGGTTGGTCGTGCGCAGATGATCGTCGACCTGCACGCCCTTGGCCGAAAACGCCACCCCGGCCTCCTCCAGCCCCAGCCCCTCGACGTTGGGCTTGCGGCCGACGGCGATGAGCAGCTCGTCGACAACCTCGTCATAGCTGCCCGCCTTGGAGTCGGCCACGAGCCGGATTTTGTTTCCGTCCGCCCCCGAGACCCTGACCTCCTTGCCACAGCACAGCAATTTCACCCCATCCTTAAGCAGCGCCTGCCGGACGACCTCCGCCGCGTCCCGGTCCTCCTTGGGCAACAGGCCGCGCGAGGACTCGATGAGCAGCACTTCGGATCCGAAGCGGGCGAAAGCCTGGGCCAGCTCGCAGCCGACGGGCCCCGTGCCGATGACGGCCAGGCGCCCGGGCAGCTCGGTCAAGGAGAAGATCGTCTCGTTGGTGAGGTAGCGCACGGTCTCCAGCCCTTCGATGGGCGGCGCCGCGGCCCGCGCCCCGGTGGCGACCACCGCCTTGACAAAAGACAGTCGCTCCCCGCCGACCTCCACGGTGTGCGCATCCGTGAAACGCCCCTGGCCCAGGAACACGTCCACCCCCAAATCCCGAAAGCGCCGCGCGGAGTCGTTGGGCGCGATGGACGCCCGCAGCCTGCGCATGCGCTCCATGACCTGCCCGAAGTCGACGCGGGTTCCGTCCGGCACATGCACGCCGAACTCTCCGGCGTCCCGCACGGCCGCTGCCGCGCGTCCTGCCCGGAGCAGCGCCTTGGACGGAACGCACCCGAAGTTCAGGCAGTCGCCACCGAGAAAATCCCGTTCGATGAGGGCCACCTTGGCCCCCAGCCCGGCCGCCCCGGCCGCGCACACGAGCCCGGCCGTCCCGCCGCCGATGACCACGAGGTTGTAGACGGGCCTTGGCCTGGGATTGGTCCATCCCGATGGATGAACCAGGGACTCAAGCGTCCTGTTGTGCTCGTCCCGGGGCTCATGTTTTACAGAATGCACCTTCGAATCCGCCATGACGTATCTCCTTCACGCTGCGATTTTGCCCGCCAGCGCCTTGCGGGCCAGACGTGTGACGACAACCGTCACGGCCACCGTGGCCAGAAAGCCCACCCCGTACAAAGCCCACTCCCCGGCTGTCCGCTCGCGCCCTCCAGCACCAAGCCCGGCCAGATCCCCGGCCAGGGAGCCGATGTACACATACATGATGGTCCCTGGGATCATGCCTATCCAGGAGGCCAGAAAAAAATCCTTGAGGCCGACCTTGGTCAGTCCGAAGGCGTAATTGAGGATATTGAAGGGGAAAACGGGCGACAGGCGGGTCAGAAACACGATCTTCCAACCCTCGCGGGCCACGGCATCATCGACGGCCCTGAATTTTTCGTTGCCCGCGATTTTCGCGGCCACCCAGTCCCGGGCCAGATAGCGTCCGACCAGGAAAGCGCAGGTCGCACCCAGGGTCGCGCCCACCGAAACGGCGATGAAGCCCTGGACCAGGCCGAAGACCACCCCCGCCCCCAGGGTCAATACGGAACCGGGCAAAAGCAGCACGCAGGCTGCGATGTACAAGGCGACAAAAAGGATCGGACCTGTCGGGCCGAGATCCGCGATCCACTGCAAAGCCTGCCTAAGCAGAGTCTGCACGTCGAAGTGCCAGGCGGCCGCCAGCAACAGCCCAACGACAAGGAGCATCGCCAGGATCTTGAGGGCCCTGCCTTGCCAAAAAGATGCGCCGCGGCTCATGGCGCGACCTCCTGCTTGTTCAGGGACCAGTCGTAATCGATGTATTCCAGATCATATCCGCCACCTGAAAAGAAGCCGCGCAGTTCATCGGAGACGTATTTTGCAATAAAATTCATGACCGCCCGTTCCTTGTCCTTCAGTCCGTCGAAACCCGATGCCGGGGAAAATCCGGGCACGAAATCCTCACCGAACCATTTGAAGATGGACGAAACAAAGACCCGCCCGGCAGCACGGTCCACACGCAGCCCATTCGGGCTTGAGAGATAGAGCCTGGCGCGCTCGTCCAGTTGCCCGTCAAGCGCGTCGGCCGTGAAGGCACTGCTCGGCAGGGCGGGGCAACTGCTGGCCGCGCAGACCAGGGCGACATGAATGCGCGGCTCTGAGTAGTCCTTGCGGATGATGCCATGTTCGAGATGGTTGAGCGAGGTCTTTCCCCAAAGAGGCTGACCACCTTCTGGTCCCACGGCCCCTTGAAGATGTTGCCAATGTCCTTGATGCTATCCAGCGGGTAGTGATCGATGATCAGGCGCAGGGTGGCCGCGTTGTAGAGGTTGATCAGGAACGCAAGCTGCTGCCGCTCGTTCCAGCCCTTGAACTGGGCCTCTGTAACGCTGGATGTCGATTGCAGATAGCGATCGAGGAGCGCCGGGGATTTTTGGAGCCCTGGATAATCGACTCGGCCATCGACAACGCGCTCCGAGAGAACCTGAGTGAGGATGCCGTGGGCGTGGTCAAACCCTGCCGCGTCCGCATGCCTGCCTGCCGTCCAGAAAAGCAGAACGGCCGTCAAGATGGCCGCTCCCGCGCAGCGCGCGCATTTATTCGCAAATATCATTCCCCTTGCTCCCTAGACTTCATAGGACGTCGAGGAGGTCGCGCCGCCCCTCCCGGTCCAGTTGGTGTGAAAGCGCTCGCCGCGAGGCCGGTCCGTTCTCTCGTAGGTGTGGGCTCCGAAATAATCGCGCTGGGCCTGCAACAGGTTGGCGGGCAGCACGGCCGTGCGGTAGCCGTCGAAAAAGGCCAGGGCTGCCGACAGGGTCGGCATGGGGATGCCGCTCACGGCCCCGGCCGCCACGACGCGCCGCCAGCCGGTCTGGGCCTGCACGACCGCTTCGCTGAAAAAAGGATCGAGCAGAAGGTTCACAAGATCCGGGTTCCCGGAAAAGGCGCTTTCGATATTCTTCAGGAAAACGGAGCGAATGATGCACCCGCCGCGCCATATCCTGGCGATTTTCCCATGGTCGAGGGCCCATCCCTGCTCTAGCGCTTCGGCCCGCAGAAGCTGAAAACCCTGGGCGTAGGAGACGATCTTGGAGGCATAGAGGGCTTGTTCGAGGTCTTCGAACAGCACGTCCACGCCCGATGGAGCGGGACCAGCGAGGACCTTGGAGGCGGCAAGACGCTCGTCCTTCAGGGCCGACAGGGACCGGGCGAAGACGGCTTCCCCGATGAGCGTAAGGGGCTGCCCGACATCGAGGGCCGCGTTGACCGTCCACTTGCCCGTGCCCTTCTGCTGGGCGGCGTCGAGGATGGCATCCAGGGGGTAGGCGCCTTCCTCGTCGCGAAAACCGAGAATGTCCGCCGTGATCTCGATCAGGTAGGAATCGAGCCGCCCCTTGTCCCAGCGGGAAAAGACGGCGCGCATGTCCTCGTTGGACATCCCGAGCCCGGTCTTCATCAGGTGGTAGACTTCGCAGATGAGCTGCATGTCGCCGTACTCAATGCCGTTGTGAACCATCTTGACGAAATGCCCGGCCCCGCCCTCGCCCATCCACTCGCAGCAGGGCTCGCCGTCGGGCGTCACGGCGCAGATGCGCTGAAAAATGGGCCGGATGCTCTCCCAGGCCGGGGTGGCGCCTCCGGGCATGATCGAGGGGCCGGTCAACGCGCCTTCCTCTCCTCCGGAAATACCGGTCCCGACGAACAGGATCTGGTGCTCGCGCGCTTCCAGCACGCGGCGGCTGGTGTCCAGATAATGCGAATTTCCCCCGTCGATGATGATGTCGCCGGGTTCGAGCATGGGGATGAGGGCTGCCATCAACATGTCCACCGCTTCGCCGGCCTTGACCATGCACATGATCTTACGCGGTCTGGACAGCGCCTTGACCAGTCCCTCAAGGTCATGGCAGCCGATGATATTCTTGTTCGCGCCGCGCCCGCTCACGAACGCATCGACCCGGGCCACGGTGCGATTGAAGCAGGCCACGGTGAAGCCCTTGCCCTCCATGTTGAGCACAAGATTCTCCCCCATGACCGCCAGTCCGACAACTCCGATGTCCGCCAATCTATCGCTGCTCATCCGCCCTCCGGATTTCTGTTTCCTATCTGGCCTGCCTGGCGTCCATGCTGGGACAAGGTCCCTGCTCACTCCCGGGTGGGTCCTGCTTGATGCCGTGATCCGCACAAGCCTGAAACGTGACGGGCGGCAGCATATTGACCGTATCCCGGCCAATCAGGCCGACAAAGTCAAAACCGTTCCGACTCGTCGATAAGCGCACCGCTTCATGCACAAGGCTTATTTGACAAAGATCAGCTCATAGTCCCGGGTACCCAGTCCGATCTTTTCCGCATGATCGAGGCAGGAACGCCATTCCGACTGGGGCGTGGAGTTCTTGAAATGATCGTGCTGGTCCAGAAAATCAGGCTTTGACAGGTTTTCGTAGAGCTGGCTCCCCGGAAGCGGCTTGGCCTTCATGCAGGCGTCCACGCAGGCCTGGTCCAGGGCCAGTGGGTCGAAGGAGGCGAACATCCCGAGGTTGGGCAGGATGGGCGCATCGTTTTCGCCGTGACAGTCGCAGTTGGGGGAGACATCCACGATAAGCGAAATGTGGAAGTTTGGCCGACCGTCCACGACCGCCTTGGTATATTCCGCCATGCGCTTGTTCAGAAGCTCGTTGGCCGCAAAATTCCTGAACGCGATGGCGTCGAAATTACACGACCCGAGACAGCGTCCGCAGCCGACGCAATTGTCCTCGTTGACGCGCATTTTCCCTGCGTCCTCGTCGAAGAAAAGTCCCTCGTTGGCGCATTCCTTCAGGCAGGCCATGCAGCCCCGGCATTTGGCCTCGTCGATGGAAGCCTTGCCACCGCTGTGCTGCTCGGTCTTGCCGGCCCGGGAGCCGCAGCCCATGCCGATATTCTTGATGGCCCCGCCGAAACCGGTCATCTCGTGTCCCTTGAAATGGGTCAGGCTGATGAACACGTCCGCGTCCATGACGGCCCGCCCGATCTTGGCCTCCTTCACGTATTCCCCGCCGGCCACGGGCACCGCGATATCGTCGGTTCCCTTCAGCCCGTCCCCGATGAGAATGGGGCAGCCGACCGACAGCGGCGAAAACCCGTTTTCCCAGGCGCACTCCAGATGCTCCAGAGCGTTCTTGCGCTTGCCCGGGTACATGGTGTTGCAGTCGGTCAAAAACGGCTTGCCGCCCAACTCCTTGACCAAGTCGGCCACGGCCTTGGCATAGTTGGGACGCAGATAGCTGATGTTGCCCAGTTCGCCAAAATGCAGCTTGATGGCCACGAACTTTCCGTCCATGTCGATCTCCCCGATCCCGGCCGTCCTGATCATCTTCTTGAGCTTGGTGGGCAGTCCGTCTCCAAATGCCACCGTGCGAAAATCGGTAAAATAAACCTTCGCTTTTTCCATTCTTCTCACCTTTATATCCCAACTTATTGATTACACAAGACATGGCGACTTATCTCATAAAAAGACCGAGCCCATGTCCTGCCGTCATCCAACCCTGCTCCAGTTGTCTTCACTCACGGCGCTAAAAAAATCAAAGACCAAATAATTGCCGACATTTCCCGGATCTGAAACGAGCCGAACGGGTCAGTTTTAAAATGAACGGCAAGTAATCGGTCGATATTACGACCCGGAGTCTGTATTTCACCCGCATTTTGTTCCGGCTTGGAAATTCCATGGTTGGGCTTGAGGAAAAAACAACTATTTCGGTATCTTTTGCCGGCATCGTCTGGCGCGCATTTTTGGTATGATATTTGAGTTGTCTGGATCATGCAGTTCGGGTTGTTGTCCCTGACACCAGCTCTTAATAAACCAGATCCAGGATTCGCATGAAAATACTCATGTACTCACATGATACCTACGGCCTGGGCCATATCCGGCGAACCATTGCCCTGGCCCAGAGCCTGCTGGCCAAGGGGCATCAGGTCCTCATCCTGACCGGTTCGCCCATCGTGGGGCGGTTCGACATCCCCAAGGGCATTGATTTCGTGCGCATTCCCGGCATGATCAAGCAGAGCAACGAAGTCTATGTCCCGCATTCCATAACCATAGATGCCCAACTGACCCTGGCCATCCGCCAGAACATCATCCTGGCCACGGCCCAGACCTTCAGGCCGGACCTCTTCCTGGTCGACAAGGCCCCTCTCGGGCTCAAGCTCGAGGTCACGGCCACCCTGATCTGGCTGCGGGAGAACTCCCCGAAGACCAAGGTCGTGCTGGGGCTTCGGGACATCATGGACGGCCCGGAGAACACCATTCAGGACTGGCGGGACCGCAAGATGTACGAGGTCTTCGAGCAGCTCTACTCCGAAATCTGGGTGTACGGCAGCCGGCAGATCTTCGATGCCGTCCATGAGTACGCCATTCCCGGGCACATCGAATCCAAGATCCATTTCACGGGCTATATCCCGCGGCAGATCCCACGGCTCAAAAACCGTCCGGGCATTCGCCGCGAACTGGGGCTCTGCAATGGCGAAAAGTTTGTCCTCGTCACTGCAGGCGGAGGCGGCGACGGCTTCAAAGTCATCGACACCTACCTGTCCATGCTGGAGACGAGACCCGACTGCGGCTTCAGGTCCATGATCGTCACCGGCCCCATGCTCGACGTGCAGCTATACGACCAGCTTGCCTCCCGGGCGCGCAGGCTGAAGATACGCATCGTCAAGTTCCACCGAAAAATCGAGAAGGTCATGCTCGCGTCGGACTGCGTGGTCTCCATGGGCGGCTACAACACCATGTGCGAGCTGATCTGCGCGGCGCGGCCCATGCTCATCATCCCGCGCAGCGTCCCCCGCGAGGAGCAGCTCATGCGAGCGCAGATTTTCGCGGCGCGGGGCCTCCTCGAATATATCCCCAGGGAGACGGTCACGGTCGAGGAGATGCATGACAAGCTGAGCCATCTCCTGGAAAACGGTTCGCAGTATGAGCAACGGCTGGCGGATTTCCCCATGACCGCCTTCGAGATCATCAATTCCCGCGTGGGAGAGATTTCCCTGCGATCGCCGTCGGCGGTCTGCCCCGGGCATGAGCCGCTCTGGATGCCCGACTTCTACAGATACGTTCCTGCGCAGTGAGCCCAGAGGCCGCCTGATCGCAGGCGGCCATTCCTCGTTCGCACCGGGTACGGCAGCAGGAGCCGCCCGGCCCCCGGAACCCGCGTCCATTTCGGCCGGGTGAGTCGTGCACCGTCTCAAACATGAATGGAGTCGATATGCCGCCCCTATGGTCACGATGGCTTTTTCACCTGCTTCTCGCCATGCATCTTCTGGCGTCGGCTCCCCTGGTTCTCGCCGGCAACGCTTCGGACGACGCAGCGCAGGACGTGCCCGCGGGGCGGGCAGAATCTCCGAGCCTCAAAAGCCTGCCCGCGCATTCCAATGTCCTCCTGGCCTTTCTCGTCTCCCTGGAGCAGGGAAGCCAGGACTTCATCTCCACTGCGAAGACCTTTGCAGGGGAAGTGCGGCTTGAGATCTCGAATTCCTCCGGCCTGGTGGACAGCCTGTCGAATCATCGGGGGCGGGACCACTTCCTGCGTTTCCTGGCCACCCTCGGCGGGATCATCCTCTGTTCCCTCCTGGCCTTCAAGATCGCCGGGCGCGCCCTCCACAGGCTCGTCCGGGGGAGCATGCCCACAGGGCAAGGACCGGGAGTCGGAAGCTTCGCGGCGCTCCTTGGCAGATTTCTCTGCAGTGCCCTCTCCCTGGCAGTCTTCTTCGCAGTCTTCTTCGTGCTGCTCATGTCCGCGATACCCGGCCCAAGCCCGGAGCGGACCATGGGGGGCATCGTGTTCGTGGCGCTCACATACGCCCTCGTCCTGCAGGTTTTCGCCCGGGCCCTTCTCACCCCCTCTTCAGCGGGCTTCCGTCTCCTGCCTGTGGGCGATGACGCCGCGAAAAGCCTGTACCGCTGGCTCATGGCCATCACTTGGCTGGCCGCCGCCCTGGGGGCATGCAGCATAATCTTGGAACACGTCGGCGGGGCCACGTCCCTGGGCAAGGTCCTGTACGCATCGGCCGGAGTTTCGACGGGCCTGCTTCTGTGTGCCATGATCCTGGCCAACAAGCGTCGGGTTGCGGAAGCCCTGTCCGCTGATGGAGGGGAACACAATGTCCTGACGCTGCTGGCCCGGCACTGGCACTACCCGGCCATGGCCTATGCCCTGAGCATTGGCGTGTTCTGGAGCGTCCGGGCCTTGTCGGTGGAGGAACCCCTGGTCCGCCTGGTCCTTGGCATGTTCCTGATCCCCGTTTGCATCGGCCTGGACTTCTGGGTTCGCAGGCTTCTGGAAATGGCCTCCCGGGACGAACCGGTGGCATTTTCCCTGAACGCCGATGCAGACGAGGACGGCCCGGCGCCCGCCGGCGACCGTTTTCGGCAGCTCCCGCAGAGAAAGGGACTCAAGAAGTATTATCCTCTGATCCTCAAGGCGCTGCGGGTGGCGCTGATCGTTTTTGCGATATTTCTGATGTTCAGGGTCTGGGGCGTCGAGATCCCCGTTGGCTGGCTGTTCGCGCGCGACATCCTCGGCATTCTCTTCGTGGGAGTGGCCTGCCTCGTCATCTGGGAAGTCATCAGCATCAGAATCGACCGTCAGTTGCAGGAGGAGATGGCCCTGTCGGGCGTCAATGCCGAAGAGATGGATGAGGGAGGCGGAGCGGGCGGGTCCCGCAAGGCGACCCTGCTCGTGCTTTTGCGCAAGTTCATGATGGCCGTCCTGGTGGTCATGGGCACCCTTATGGGGCTTTCCGCCCTGGGCGTGGACATCGCGCCCCTCATCGCCGGGGCCGGCGTGGTCGGGCTGGCCATCGGCTTCGGCGCCCAGACCCTGGTCAAGGACATCCTTTCCGGCATCTTCTTTCTCATCGACGACGCCTTCCGCGTCGGGGACTACGTCGAGACCGGCTCGGCCAAGGGAACCGTGGAACACATCTCCCTGCGTTCCATGCGCCTGCGGCACCCCCGGGGCATGATCTACACGGTGCCTTTCGGCGGACTCAAGATCCTGCAGAACTACAGCCGGGACTACATCGTCACCAAACTCGATTTCAGAATCCGCTACGACGCCGATATCGAAAAGATCCGCAAGGTCATCAAACGCGTCAACAAGGACATCCAGGCCGACGAGAGCCTGAAGAACGGACTGCTGAGCGACATCAAGTCCAACGGCGTGCGCGGCATGGAAGACTCGGCCATGATCCTGCGCGTCAAGTTCAAGACCGTCCCCGGGCATCAGTTCGTGACGCGCAAGGAAGTCTATCGCCGCATCCAGGAAGCTTTCCATAAAAACGGAATCGAGTTCGCGCACCGCAACGTGACCGTGTACCTGCCGCCGGAGGTCCAGTCCCTCCTGGCCGCGAACGGCGCGGGCGACAAGAGTGTCGCCGGTTCCGCCATTGGCGCGGCGGCCGCAGCCACGATCATGCAGGAGGAGGAGCGGGCGCGCGCCGCGGCCGAGGCGGCCGCCAGGGCGAAGTCAGCGGAATGAACGGCCGGGCCGCCGGACCCCGCACGGGACCCCGTGGACGTTCACCGGGTCGGCTGTCAGATACTGGTCGATATGTCGTCTTCGGGTCGGAGTATCGTTTTTATTGTGGGAGGAATCCCTTTCAAAAAAAGACCTTTGCATGGTATTTATCTGATATTCAACAATTTGTCGGAAAAAAAACGAACGATGTCTAATTTGGTGCGCAATTTGATGGAGCAGAAATCATGAACGTGGCTATCTTCAAGATCTATCCGGCTCCGGGGCAGGCTCCCGCAGTGCTGGATGTGCTGGAATCCATGAAGACGGTGCTGGCCTCGGCCGGCGACTGCCTGGAATGCACTGTGGCCCTTGAGACGGGTGAGGAAGGAGGCATCATCTACACCGAGCGATGGCAGTCTCGAGAGTCGCTCATGGCGCATCTGCGCTCACACATTTTTCTGCGCATTCTGGAGGCCATGGAGTATTCGCGCAGCGCGCCGAAGGTCATGTTTTTCGAAGTGACGGACATCGGTGGCATGGACCTGATCGAGATGGCGCGAGCCGTCTAGCGCCCGACGACCCGAGATCGCCTTCGCGGCCAGACCTAAGGCCAGTGGCTGCGAGAGGGGCCATCGGGTCCGCTTTTTCTGATACGTCAACTTGCAATTTCAGGAAGAGAAGTACAGCGCCTCCGGGTTCACCAAGACCGGCCCGAGAATTCTTCTCACATCGCGTTTTTTGCCGGATTCAAGGACGGTTCAAACCGGACATCCCGATACTTTTCAGACGCCATGCAAAAAGTCATGGCAGAACCTGAGTGTCATTCCCACGAATACTAAAATCAATTCTTTTCAAACAGTTAAAGATATCCCCTTCTTCAAGCGGATGACGACTTTTTGCAGTGGCGTTTTTGCAGAGGCCGGACGCTGTTTGTGTTTGCCCTTGATTACGCCAAGTCTTCGTGCCAATACATTTTATAATCCGCTCATAGGGCTTTTATGACGGCACAGATGCATCATGCACCGAAACGAACGTCCGTGGGATTGCAGATGACCGGTTCCCGGCCTTGCGTGGGCCCAATCATGAATTTTTCTTCAACCACTACCTCCCCGGCTCAACATGATCGAAATTAAAATTCTACAGGATCTCTCATACCGCATATCCGCACGACTGGTGCGCGCATGTTCCAAGAACATGGAGCAAAGCATCATGGAGTCCCTGGAAGAAATAGGAGAGAAGCTTGGGGCCGATCGCGTCGGGATAATCGGTCTGGAAGAAGACTCTGTCATGGCGCGAATCCTTTACGCGTGGTATTCTTCAGGGGCTTCGGTGGTTTCCGCCGAGATGAACCTTGCAGTGCATTTTCCATGGGCCTATGAAGTCATGTTCAGGCGAGGCCAGGTGCATTCGGTCCCCAGACTTTCGGACTTGCCGCCCCAGGGGCACGTGGACCGGGTGTCGCACGAGTCCATAGGTACGAAAACGCTCCTGGGTGTCCCGCTGGCCACAGGGGGGCAGTTTTTCTACATTCTGGTGCTGAACGCGACGCGTGCCGAAATGAAATGGCCCGAGGAAATCGTTCCCGTGGTCCGCATGATTGGCGACATGCTCGTCTGTGCGCTGCAGAGGCGCAAATCGGAAATCACCCTGCGGACCCTGCTCGAAAGGCAGTATCTGGCCGCGAACTCGGCGGATGTCGGATTGTGGGAGTATTACCCGAAAACCGAACACTTCTGGGTCACGGACAAGGTTCAGGAGCATTTCGGCTTGCCGCCAGCCCCTTATGTCAGCCGGGACGCACTCCTCCAGAGGATTCATCCCGAAGACAGGGTCAAGGTGCTTGGCGCCCTGCAGGAACTGATGGAAACTGAAAAGGATGTGTCCGTCGAGTATCGTCTCCAGGATCAGGACGGGTCGATCCGTTGGATGTTCAGCCAAGGACGGGTCGTGCACATCGAGTCACAGGATGGGCCGAGGCCCATGGGCGTGACCCTGGACATCACGACCAGAAAGTCTATCGCGTTGAAGCTTGAGGCCAAGGTCTGCGAGGTCGAGGAGCTTAGACTACAGCTGGAAAAGGAGAACGAGTTTCTGCGCTACGAGGCGGCAGTCAATCCGGACCAGGCCGAGGTCCTGGGATCGTGCGAGAAAATGCGAGCCATCATGAACCAGGCCCATCAAGTGGCCCGGACCGGGAGCACCGTGCTGCTCACGGGAGAGACCGGCACGGGCAAGGGACTTATCGCGCAGACCATCCATCGCCTGAGCGATCGAGCCAGGAGGGCCATGGTCAAGGTCAACTGCGCCGCCCTGCCCGGAGCCCTGGTGGAGAGCGAACTGTTCGGCCGAGAAAAGGGCGCCTTCACAGGGGCACTCAGCAAGCAGAAAGGACGTTTCGAGATTGCCGACGGTTCCACACTCTTTCTCGACGAGATCGCCGAGATGCCCCTGGAGACCCAGGCAAAGCTCCTGCGGGTCCTGCAGGACGGGGAATTCGAGCGCCTGGGCAGCCCCCACACCATCAAGGTGGATGTCCGCCTGATTGCGGCCACCAACAGGGACCTGGAGGAAGAGGTGCGCTGCGGACGCTTCCGGCGCGACCTGTATTACCGTCTCAACGTCTTTCCGATCCACGTCCCGCCCCTGAGGGAGCGGATCGAGGACATTCCTCAGCTGGTCTGGGAGTTTGTCGGCGAATTCGGCGAGCGCATGGGCAAGAAGATGCGCAGGATCTCGGCCCGCGACATGAGCGCCCTGCAATCCTACCCCTGGCCGGGGAACATCCGCGAGCTGCGCAACGTCATCGAGCACTCCCTCATCGTCAGCCAGGGGGACACCCTCGAAGTGCAAAGGCTTTCGCCGGGCCCGCAGACAAGCGAGGTTCCGAAATCCCTGGAGGAAATGGAAATCGAGCACATCCAGTTCATCCTCAGTATGACCAGAGGCCGCATCAAAGGCCCTCAAGGCGCAGCGGCGATCCTGAAAATAAATCCTTCGACCCTGTACTCCCGCATGCGCAAGCTGGGCATCCCCACGCAGTTAACCTGATCTCTCGGGGATGATATTTCGCCCCAGGCTTGAAATGTCACCCCCTACTCAGGACCGCGGTCCTGTTCCCGTTCAGCGCCGGTCTTTTTTCCTCTGCATCTTCCAATGGTTGCGCGATGAAGCTCTGTCGTTGCGATTGGTGCACTTCTTGATATGTTCTGCGGGGCAAGATCTTGCGAAGGCATTTTCCGAAGCGGCTTCGCGGTTGTCGCGGAGCCTTCAGAAATTTTCCCGGACGCATCCGTCCCGGCGACCAGTTGTCAGCCCAAGCTGGTCCTCGGCCAGAAGATCTCGATGGTTTTCACGAATCTGGAAGAGGACGCGTTCGCGCCCCAGTCCCTCCTAATATGATCCGGGACCTCATGCCGCGCCACGGACATGATGTCAGCGGGCCACGGACATTGTTTCCCAACCGACCGTTCCTTCTTGGACGGGCCAAAAACAAGAGTTGAAATGCGGATTCTCGCCTGCCACGATTGTGATCTCCTGACGCGCCTCCCGGACCGGGCAGGGGCCGTGTCCCTGTGCCCGCGCTGCGGCGCCGTGCTGCACAGACACCGGCCAGACAGCATCGACCGCCCCCTGGCGCTGGCCTTTAGTGCCCTGGTCCTTTTCCTCGTCGCCCTGTCCAATCCCTTCCTGGCCATGAAGAGCGGCGGCTTCGTGCAGGAGACGACGCTGCTGACCGGCATCATCGAGCTCTGGAAGCAGCACCTTTACGGCCTCGGCGGGCTGGTGATGCTGACCTGCGTGGTCATTCCCCTGGCCCAGTTCATGGGGCTGCTGTACATTCTTGGCCCCCTCAAGGCCGGTTTTCGGGCCCCGGGTTCCATCGCCATCTTCCGCGCCATCGGGCACCTCAACTCCTGGTCCATGATGGAGGTCTTTCTCATCGGCATCCTGGTGGCCCTGGTCAAGCTGGCCAAGATGGCCACCATCATCCCGGGCATCGCCGTCTTCGCTCTGGGACTGCTGACGGTCATCACCATTGCGGCCATGGCCTCCCTCGATCCGCCCCTGATCTGGGAGCACCTGGAGCATGAGCGATGAACGCCCAGAGAACGACCGCCCTGAAGGTCGGGCTGATCAGTTGCCACGACTGCCATCTGCTCGTCAGCGCCGCGTCCCTGCCGCCGGGCCATCCCCGCTGCCCCCGCTGCGGGGCCGCCCTGCACGCCCGCAAGCCCGGCAGCATCACTCGGGCCTGGGCCTTCCTGCTGGCCGCGGCCATCATGTACATCCCGGCCAATCTCCTGCCCATGACCGTGACCTATGCCCTGGGCACAGTCCAGTCGGACACCATCATAAGCGGCGTGATCTACTTCATCCACAGCGGTTCGTGGGAGATCGCGATCGTCATTTTCGTCGCCAGCATTTTCGTCCCCATGGCCAAGCTCGCCATCATGACCTTCCTGCTGCTGAGCGTGCAACTGCGCCTGCGCTGGCGCCCCCGGGACCGCACCGTCCTCTACCGTGTCACGGAGGTGGTGGGCCGCTGGTCCATGGTCGACGTCTATGTGGTCACCATCCTGGTGGGTCTGGTCAAACTCGGCGGTGTGGCCAGCATCGAGGCCGGGCCGGCCGCCGTATTTTTCGCCTGCGTGGTCGTGCTGACCATGTTGGCAGCGGAGAGTTTCGATCCCCGCATCATTTGGGATGTCATCGAGGAGGATTCATGACGGACAGTTCAGAAGCCCAGACCCTGGCGGCCCCGGCCGAGGTCAGGAAAAAGGGCGGCATATCGCTGGTGTGGATCGTCCCCATCGTGGCGCTGCTGGTCGGAGGGTGGCTCGTGTTCAAGGCCATGAGCGAGAAGGGTCCCGTGGTGACCATGACCTTCTCCACGGCCGAGGGGCTCGAAGCCGGCAAGACCAAGATCAAGTTCAAGGATGTCGTGGTCGGACAGGTCGAGGACATACGGGTTGGGGATGATCTCACGCATGTCGTGGTCACGGCCGAACTGGTCAAGGACTACGCGCGGTTCCTGAACGACAAGACCCGCTTCTGGGTGGCTCGCGCCCAGATCCGCGGCGGCACGGCTTCGGGCCTGAGCACGCTCCTGTCCGGGGCTTACATCGGCATCGATCCTGCCCTTGGCGGCCAGCCCACCACCAGTTTTGCCGGCCTCGAAGTGCCGCCGGTCATAACTTCCGGGCTGCCCGGACGGCATTTCTGGTTGAAGGCCAAGCACCTTGGTTCCCTGAACGTCGGCGTGCCGGTCTACTACCGCCAGATCCAGGTCGGCCAGGTGGTCAGCTACGGCTTCGCGCCCGACGGGCAGACCGTCGACGTGCAGGTCTTCGTCGGGGCCCCCCATGACGCCAAGGTCACGAAGAACACGCGCTTCTGGAACGCCAGCGGGCTCGACGTCTCCCTGTCGGCCGAAGGCCTCAAGATCGACACGGAGTCCCTCATATCCATCATCTCCGGCGGTCTCGCCTTTGACGTCCCGGATGGGCTGGAGCCTGGAGAGGTGGCCGGGGAGAACTCCGTCTTCAACCTCTACCCCAACCGGGAGAGCATCCAGGAAAAAAGCTATTCCGTGCGCAGAAAATGGATGGTCTATTTCGATCAGTCGGTTCGGGGCCTGAGCCCGGGCGCTCCGGTGGAAATCTACGGGATCAAGATCGGCGAGGTGACCGACATAGACCTGGTGTACGACGAAAAGATGAAGGATTTGCGGGTGCCCGTGGTGCTGTCCATCGAGCCCGAGCGCATCGCCAACGTGCTGAAGGCCGTGTCCGATCGGCAGGGCGGGCAGAGCGAGCCGCTGCTCAGGTGGTTCGTGGAGGAGCGCAATCTCAGGGCGCAGCTCAAGACCGGCAACCTGCTGACGGGACAAATGCTTGTCGACCTCGGATTCTATCCTGAAGAGCCGAAGGCTCAACTGGCCCACGAAAACGGAATGCCGGTCATTCCCAGCATGGGCGGGTCCATCGAACAGATCCAGGAGAGCATCGCGCGCATAACCCGCAGCCTGGAAAAGGTCCCCTTCGAGAAGATCGGCAAAAGCCTCGATCAGCTGCTGAGGGAGAGTTCCGTGACCGTCAGGGAAGCCGGCACCTTCGTCCGCAGGCTCGACGGCGAGACGGCCCCGATGCTGCAGTCGAGCCTCGGCGCGCTGCAGGGGACCCTGGAGGAGCTGCAGCGGACCCTGGGCAAGGATTCTCCCCTGAACTACAATCTGAAGAAGACTCTCGAAGAGCTGACCCTGACCCTGCGCTCCCTGCGGGAACTGTCCACGGCCATCGAGAACCAGCCGCAGTCGCTTCTGTTCGGCAAA
Source organism: Desulfomicrobium norvegicum (assembly GCF_900114595.1). Lineage (NCBI taxonomy): Bacteria > Pseudomonadati > Thermodesulfobacteriota > Desulfovibrionia > Desulfovibrionales > Desulfomicrobiaceae > Desulfomicrobium > Desulfomicrobium norvegicum. The sequence continues at coordinate 222,253 of NZ_FOTO01000006.1, forward strand.
GGAGAAAAGAAGGATGAATAACCTCATGAGACGCGCGTCCCTGCTCGGTCTGACACTGTTGCTGCTGTCGGGCTGCGCCGGGCATGTGACGACGACCTCCTATTACAGCCTCTATGCGCCTCAGGCCGGAGCAGCGTTGAATGTTCAGGCTGACGGCGGCCTGGCCGTCAGCGTCGGTCCCGTGACCGTGCCCGACATCCTGAAGCAGACGCGCATCGCCACCGGCGGGGAGGGAGGACGCTTCGATCTGGCCGAATACCACCGCTGGAGCGGCGAGGTCGACCGGGAAATGTCCCGGGCCCTGGCCGAACAGCTGTCCCGGCGGCTCGGCACGGAGAACGTGTCCATCTTTCCCTGGGACCAGCACTTTGCCCCCAGGTTCCGCGTTTTGGCGGACGTTTTGAACATGGGCGGCGTCCTCGGAAGCGAGGCGAACCTGAGCGTGCGCTGGGCCGTCCTGGACGCCGAGAGAAATGGCGAGCCGGTCATTCGCCGTTCGGACCTGAGCGAGCGTCTGACGGCCCCTGACCACTCCGCCTGGGTCGCGGCCCAGCAGCGCAACATCGAGAAGCTTGGCGGGGTCATCGCGGAAACGATCCTGTCGCTCAGTCGCTGATGCGAGAGGCTGTCGCGGGCCGTGCGTCGCCAGTGATGCAAACATGCAGGCGGGAGGGGGAAGCCGATTCTTCCTGCCCGGTCAGGAGCGCCGAATGAGCAAGCTTATGGAGATCATTCCGATTCGGCTGGTCCTGCCTTTCATCCTCGCATTCCTTCTGGCGGGCGCCAGACCAGCTGTATGCGCAGTCGGGATGTCCGTGGACACCTCCATCTCCCTGACGACCGACATGCTCAAGGCGGAGATCGACGATGTCCTGAAGGCGGACGACCTTGACGACGCCACGAAAGCCACGCTGCTCAATGACTACCGCAACGCCCTGTCAAACCTCGAAAAAGCGGTCGACTTCGATGCTCGGACCGAACAACTCGCGGAGTCGGTCAAGGCGGCCCCGGCGGAAATTTCAAGGGTCAAGGAAGACATCTCCAAGCAGGCAAAGAAGGGCCCGCAGGACCCTGAAGTCATGGCCGGCTCCCTGCCGCTCAAAGAGGCGGAACAACTGCTGCTCAAGGCCAAGGCTGAAAATGCGGCTGTCGATGACCTCGCCAGGTCTTTGAACGAAAAATTCCGTGAACAGAGTGAACGTCCAGCGATCATCAACCAGCGTCTCGCCGTGATCAAGGAGTCCGAGGCGGAATTGCTTGCCGGTCGGGGGGCTCCGGTTTCGCCGTCCGATCCTTTCAGCGTCGAGAAGGCGGAGGACTGGCTGTGGCAATCGCGGGTGCTGGTTTTGCGCAGCGAAGCAAGGATGCTGGGCCAGGAGTTGCAAAGCCTGCCGATGCTGCAGGAATTGACGAACGTCCGGCGGCAGGAGGCTGAAGCCCGTCTGCAGGACACCCGCATGCGAGTGCAGGGGCTGGAGACAATCACCGGCAGAAAGCGCCAGGAGGAGGCCGCCGCGAGCGTTGTCCAGGCCACGGAGGCGGTGAGGCAGGTCGAGGACAGCTCACCCTTGCTGCGGCAGGTTGCGGCCGACAGTGCAAAGTTGAGCCATGATCTGCAGGAAGTGACCAGCGCGCTGGAAAACCTCGAAACGAAAAAGAAGACCATCGATCAGGAATTGGAAAAGCTCGAGGAAGATTTTCGGCTCATCAAACAAAAGATCGAACTGGCGGGTGCGAGCCAGGCTCTGGGATTTATGCTGCATGAGCAGCGACGGACGCTGGTCACGGCGAAGTCCCTGGGGAACCTTATGGCCGAAACCGAGGACTCCATCGCCAGGGCGGGATTGCTGCGGATGCAGCATGAAGAGGAGTCGGCGCGTCTCAAGGACATCGACGAATATATGGCCGATCTTGTGTCCGCCTCGCCGCGGGAGGAGGAACCGGTCTCCGAACCCGAATTGCGCAGGCTGCTCGAGTCCCGGAAGAAGCTCTTGGAGAAAATCGCCCACTTCGATCAACTCCATTTCACCAGGCTGTCGGAGCTTGAGATTGCATACCATGCGTATTTGAACACCCTGGAGTCCTATAACCAGTTCCTGAATGAGAGGCTTCTCTGGGTCCGCAGCACCCCGTTCATGGGATTCAAGGACATCGCGCAACTTCCTTCCGAGATTGAGGCCCTGTTCGCGTCGGGACAATGGATCAACAGTTTCAATTTGCTTTTCACCAACGCGCAGTCCTGGCCTCTGATCATCCTGACATGCCTGATGGTGGCGATGCTCCGCTACCGCAAAAAGAGCGTGGTTTCTCTTCTCGAGAATACCGTGGCCCAGGCCGACAACCCTGACACCTACCATTTTGTTCTTCCTCTCAAGGCGTTCGGGATGACCATGCTGCTTGTCCTGCAATGGCCGCTGCTGCTCTTCGTCCTTGGCTTGGAGATGGATGACCTGCAGAGGACCACGCCGTTCACCCAGACCATGGGCACGGGACTGATGATCCTGTCTTGGTACTACGCCTGCATGGGCATACTTCGCGGTCTGCTGATGCCCAAAGGGCTGGCGGACTGTTTTTTCCACTGGCCGCAGGAGATCATCACGCTGCTGCGACGGGAAACCGGAAGGCTGATTGTCGTCATGCCGCCACTTGTCTTCGTCAGCCGGCTGGCAATCTTCGGATCGCTGCAGACGACCGGAAACGCGGGGCTCGGGCGGCTGACGCTGATAGCCGCCCTGGGTTCCCTGACGGTTTTCCTGTATCGGGTCCTGCACCCCGAAAAAGGGGTGTGGCAACATGCCCTGCACAAATATCCGAAGCGTCTGTGGGCACGTTTCTATCCGGTTCTTTTTGCGATCATAGTGTCCTTCCCGGTGATCATGAGCGGTCTGATCATTGTCGGTTACGTCTTCACGGTAGGCACCTTGATACGTTGTTTTTTTTACAGCATGTGGGTTGTGCTGGGCCTGGCCTTCTGCCACCAGATTGCTGAGCGCTGGCTGATTCAATCCATGCGCAGGGCTTCTTCCGGAAAGGGGCAGGACGGGGCCACTCCACATCAAGACCAGGCCAGCGACGGTGCCCCGGGACCGCCCGACACGGATCAGGATCCCGATGCCGACACGGCCGAACTTCCGGGAAGCCGCATATTCCTGAACGTGATGACGGCCGTGGCGCTGCTTTTCGGACTGTGGCTGGTTTGGGAAGATGTCTTTCCGGCCTTGCGGGTTTTCAACCAGTTCACCCTGTGGAGCTACTCCTCCGTTGTCGAAGGACAGCCTACGAGCGTGCAGGTGACTCTGGGCAGCCTCGGGCTGGCCGCTTTCATCGGTTTCGTGACCTGGATGGCGACACGTTATCTGCCCGACCTTATCAGGATGTTCCTGCGCAGTCAGTTCGATCTGTCACAGGGCGGATTGTACACGATAACCACCCTCTCGGGATACGTCATCAGCGTGATCGGGAGCCTCATCGTTGTCGGCATCCTCGGGTTCAAATGGTCGCAGATCCAGTGGCTGGTGGCCGCCCTGGGCGTTGGCATCGGCTTCGGTCTGCAGGAGATCGTGGCCAACTTCATCAGCGGCCTGATCATCCTTTTCGAACGTCCCATCCGGGTCGGCGACATCGTCACCGTCGGCAACACCGACGGCGTGGTGACCCGCATCCGCATCCGGGCCACCACCATCCGCGACTTCGACCGCAAGGAACTCCTCGTGCCCAACAAGGAGTTCATCTCCGGCCAGCTCCTGAACTGGTCCCTGTCCGATCCGGTCACCCGCATCGTCGTGCCCGTGGGCGTGGCCTACGGCAGCGACGTGCAGCGGGCCATGGACCTGATGATCAAGGCTGCGCGGGAAAGCAAGTTCGTCCTCAAGAGACCCAAACCCATGGTCACCTTCGAAAGCTTCGGGGACAACAGCCTGCTGCTGCAGCTCCGCTGCTTCATCGGCTCCGTGGAAGACCGGCTGCTGGCCATCAGCGACCTGCATCTTTCCATCGACAGGAAATTCCGCGAGGCGCAGATCTCCATCGCCTTCCCCCAGCGCGACGTACATATCGACACGACCAGGCCACTGGAGATCAGGGTATCGCGGAAAAAAAAGCAGGTGGAAGGCGACGGTTCCGGTGAGTGACAGATTCTGGACACAAGAGAGAACCATCGATGATCGTTGTCGAAAAGCCAGGCGCATCGCCATCGAAATTCGCTAACGCATCAATCCAGGCGCAAGGTATCTCAAAGATGTGCTTGTTATACGGCGAATCATTCAACAGGAGCGGAGACGGGAAGCAGGTCTGAGGCTTTTTCGTGGACGTGGAACCTTGGAAGTTCCACCTGCTTGAAGTGCTGGCGGATTCGAATTGTCCGGAAGAAAGGGGCCTCTTTCTTGAGTTCACTGATCCGGGCGGTTCCGCAAGGAACCGCCCGGATTTCATTTTTGGGTTTTTCCTGCGGCCCCAAGCTTGTGATCGAAAGCGATATTCATGCCAGTTGCCGCAGACGGGGTCGAGGCATGCATGGCACCATGTCCGTAGGGGCATATGGTGCGATGCATGCAAGCCAGGTTGCCGACGCGGCATGGATCAGAAAATACCGTATCCAAAAAAGACGATATTTCGAATCACAAGCGGAATGGCGTCCCGCAAGTCTGAAGTAACGTTTCCGAAATTCTTGCATACGAGGCTGATTTCTGGGATTGGTTTAAAGTTGCTGAGAATTTCTGATACATGCGAGTACGAAATGGATGACATAGTCGAATTGCAAAAACTCACGTCCTCGATTTCCGCCTCCATGGTCATGGCATCGGAGGAATCTCTCGATGCGGAGATCTTGAATGCGCTGGAGAGGATTTTTGCGTTTCTGGAAGTGGACCGGGGTGGTTTGCTTGAAGTATCCGGCGATTCGCAGACTGTCCGCGTTTCGCACGTCTGGTACGGCAAGAGGGCAGTCCTGGTGTCCCAGGAAGTGAATTTCGCCGAACTCTTCCCCTGGGCGTATGATCATATCGTCCACCAGAGGCGTATACTGAAAATGACCCGAACCGACGAACTGCCGCCGGAAGCCCAGACCGATCGAACCTCCTTCATGGCCCTGGGGGACAAGTCGACGCTGTCCATACCCATTGTCATAGGTACGAGAGTGCATCACATTTTCACCATCGATTCGATGCGGGTCGAGCGAGATTGGCCCGAAGAGGTTGTCACCCAGATTCGGCTACTGGGAGAGATGTTCGTTTCGGCCCTGCAGCGCCGGGAAATGGAGGTTGCACTGCGGAGGACCATGGGCAGACTCGATCTCGCGGCGAATTCCGCCGGGGCCGGCCTCTGGGAGCTCGACCCGGTTACGGGCGATTTGTGGGCTACGGCCAAGGCCAAGGAACATTTCGGCCTTCCACCCGAGATGGATCTGACATTGCAGAGGCTGCTGGAGGAGATTCACCCCGAGGACAGGGAGCTCATTCTGGAGCGTATCGAAGAGGCGCGCCGATCTTGCGAAGACCTTAGAGTCGAGTACCGCGTCAGGAGCGATGACGGCACCTGGCGATGGCTGATTTCCCGGGGAAGAAGCCAGGGGGGAGGGATCGGGCAACCCGGGAAGATTCTCGGCGTGACCCTGGATGTCACGCAGCGGAGGCAGCTGGAGCAGAAGCTTCAGGAAAAGGTCGGCGAGATAGAACGGTTGCGGAAGCAGCTGGAACTGGAAAACCAGTATCTGCGCAACGAGGCCGGCGCAAAGGGGGAGCTGGGCGAAATCCTCGGAAAAAGCAAGGCCATGCGGACCGTCGGCACAATGATCAGGCAGGTGGCCCGAACCGGGAGCACGGTGCTGCTGCAGGGCGAGACCGGCACGGGAAAGACCCTTGTGGCACATGCCATCCACAACATGAGCGACAGGGGACGGCGCGTCATGGTCAAGGTCAATTGCGCCGCCTTGCCCGGTCCTCTGGTTGAGAGCGAGCTGTTCGGACGGGAGAAAGGGGCCTTCACCGGTGCCCTGAGCCAGCAGCCCGGGCGCTTCGAAATTGCCGATGGCTCCACTCTTTTTCTCGATGAGGTAGCCGAAATGTCCCTGGAAACGCAGGCCAAGCTGCTTCGCGTTCTGCAGGACGGGGAGTTCGAGCGCCTCGGAAGCTCGAAAACCATCAAGGTTGACGTGCGTATCATAGCGGCCAGCAACAAGGTTCTTGCCAAGGAGGTCGAAGCCGGTCGTTTTCGCAGCGACCTCTACTACCGGCTGAACATTTTTCCCATCCTTGTTCCACCCCTGCGCGAACGCCCCGACGACATCCCGCAACTTGTCTGGGAGTTCGTCCAGGAATTCGGTGAACGCATGGGCAAGCAAATCCGCCGCATCGCCCAGAAAGACATGCAATTGCTCATGACCTACTCCTGGCCCGGCAACATCCGTGAACTGCGCAATGTCATCGAACATTCCCTCATCATCAGCCCCGGTGAAGTTTTGGTTTTGCAGCGCTTGATCTCCAGTTCCGAGAACTTTGATGCGGCTGAATCTCTTGAAGAGCTTGAACGCCGGCACATTCAGGCCGTCCTCAAGGCGACTCACGGCAGGATCAAAGGCGCTGGCGGCGCGGCAGAGAGATTGGCAATCAACCCATCTACCCTCTATTCCCGCATGCGCAAACTCGGCATCCCCTCCAAGTAATTCTGATCCCGGGACGATATTTCGCCCGCAGGGTCAGATATCACCTTCCCCTTGAATGATTGTTTCCCCACAGCCCTACTTCCCCTCCCTTTATTACAAATATATTCAGCGTGTTGCATGAAGGCAAAGCCAACTTATCCGTTGGTGCGCTTATTGTAATAAAAGCAATAATGATCCTCTCTCAAATCAAAATATATCCAGCTCAGGGATATGCTGCGAGCATCATCGACGTGCTTCAATCGGTGCAGGTGCTGCTTGCGTCCGTGTCCGACTGCCTTCACGCGTCTGTTTCCATCGAGAGCGGTGAGAACGAGGCCATTCTCTATTTGGAGAAATGGCGTACATGTGAATCATTTGATGAACACCTCCGCTCCAACGCCTACACGAGGATACTTGAGGCGCTGGAATTGTCATGCAGAAGTCCGGAGGTGAGTTTCTTTGACGGGTTGGAAGTGGGAAGCTTGGAGATAGTCGAAATGGCAAGATCTCTTTCGCCTGAGGACGATTGACCCAAATCGAGCTCTTCCGGACATCCGGAATGGATCAAATCATAAAATATTTATTTTCCGGAGGTTACGTATGCACTTCATTATTCGTTGCGCTGCGAGTTTTGTATTCATGTCGCTTCTTTCCATCACCCTCGCGGTGCAGCCATCCAGTGCCAAGAGCGCGGCTGAAATCAACCAAGAGGTCGATCAGGCGCTGAACAATCTTTACGCGACCTCACCTGCCGCGCGCGACTTGTCCAAGATTGCCAAGGCAATTCTGGTTTTTCCGGGTATCATCAAGGGCGGCTTCATCGTGGGCGGACAGTATGGCGAAGGTGCATTGGTCAAGGACGGTAAAAAGACGGCGTACTACAACACTGTCGCAGCTTCCTACGGTCTGCAGGCAGGATTGCAAAAATTCGGCTATGCCCTGTTTTTCACCGACGAGGCATCGCTCAAGTACCTTGAGAACAGCGACGGTTGGGAACTGGGTGTTGGGCCGACCATAGTCATTGTCGACGAGGGGCTGGCGCGCAATCTCTCCACTTCCACGGCCAAGGAAGGGATCTACGCCTTCTTTTTCGACCAGAAGGGACTCATGGCGGGACTCGGTATTCAAGGCACCAAGGTCACCAGGATCAAACCGTAAAAAGTCTCGGCCCCGGGCGCATTGGAGCATCGGATATATTGGAATCAATTTGCTAACCGCAGGATATCAGACATGTCAGATGCCAAATCAGGTTCGATTTGTGTTTTCGTGGCCGCAATTCTGCTGCTCGGTTGCGCCCCTGTCATGGCCCAGCAGTTTGTCTACCCGCAAAAGGGTCAGAGCGCCGAGCAGCAGAAAACAGACGAGTACGAATGCCACACTTGGGCCGTGCAGCAGACCAGCTATGACCCCACTAACGCGGCGCAGGCGGCTCCGGCGCAACCTGCGCAGACAAGCGCCGGCGCCCAACCGGGTTCCGGGCTTCGCGGGGCGGCCAGAGGCGCCGTGGTTGGTGGGTTGATCGGGGCTATCAGTGACGATGCGGGAAAGGGTGCGGGCATCGGGGCAGTCGCCGGTGGGGTGGCCGGCAGGTCTCAAAGCCGCAGACAGCAGGCGCAGCAACAGGCACAGAGTCAGCAGCAGGCTTCAGCAAAACAGCAAGGACAACAGGACGCCTATCTGCGTGCCAAAGCGACCTGCCTGGAAGCAAAGGGCTACTCGGTCAAGTGAGTTTGGATTCAAATTTCTACAAGCGTTTTACGCGAAGGTCGTGGCCGTTTCTCTTTCACATTTTATTTAAAAATCAATAAAAAAAAGGAGCTTATGTGAAAAAATTTCTTGTTGTCATCGCACTGTTGTCGTTATGCGCGTGCGCCGGAACCGGCAAAAACACGTCGACTGATTTCAATCCCGCCGACCACTTTCTGGGCACCGACTACAACCTGCTGCAGGCCAAACCTGAGCTCAAAGGCGCTCTTGGATGGCGCAGCCCCGAATTCATGGCTGAGAAGTATACGGCCCTTTACATCGAACCCGTAGTATTGTGGCACGGCGAAGACATGGCCAAAGAATCCGGACTTTCTCTGGAGGATCTGGAATTGCTGGCCACGTATTTTCATGACGTGCTGTCCAAGGTTCCCGATGGCCAAAAGCTCGCTCTGGCCGCTCAGCCTGGACCCGGCGTCATCATCGTGCAGGCGGCGGTAACCGAGGTCGAGGCCAGCAACCCGGTGTCCAATGCCCTGACCTCTGTCATTCCTGTCGGCATCCTGCTCTCCGCCGGCAAGCAGGCCTTAACCGGACAGGCCATGGGCGTTGGCAAGTGCGCGGTGGAAGTAAAATTTATCGACTCCAAGACAGGCGAAAAGCTTGCCCTCTTTGCCGAAACCAAGGTCGGCAAGAAGTACAGCACCGACGGATTCACCAAGACCGGCCAGACCGAGGAAGCCATGGGCGAATGGGCCGCCCTGCTGAAGGAACGCATAGACGTCTTGTGGAAATAGTCACTCATGCATGAATCCGATATCCGGGTTCGCCCGGATATCGGCACAGGATTCTGAGAACCGAACGATCCCTGACCGACGAGGACTGCATATGAAACGGGTTTTTGCATTCGCTGCGTTGATGGCATGTCTCGCCCAGACGGCTTATGCCGGGGGGCTTTATCTTTATGAGACTGGCATTCCCGACGTATCCACCGCCTTTGCCGGTCTGGCTGCCCGGGCTGAAGACGCATCCACTGCCTTCAGCAACCCGGCTGGCATGACTCGCCTGTCGGGCACGCAGATGCTGGTCGGCATCCAGCCCCTGATCATCGAAGCTGAGTTTGATCCCGGCTCGGGAACAACTGCGGGCGGAGGTGACGGAGGCAACGCCGGCGGGGTCATGCCGGCGGGAGGTTCATATTTTGTGTTCGACACCAGCGAAAAATGCAAGATCGGACTTTCCCTCAATTCCTTCGCCGGTCTCGGCCTTGACTATGACGACGACTGGGCTGGGCGCTATTACGTCCAGAACACGGTGCTGACGACCTTCGCGTTGAGTCCTTCCATCGGGTTCAAGATCTCGGACAAGCTATCCCTCGGGGCGGCTGTTCATTTCGTGTACGGGAGCACAGAAACCAAGGTCGCGGTCAACAATATTTTGCCCGCCCTTCCGGACGGCTCCATGAAAATCGAAGACTCCACCTTCGGCATCGGCGGGAGGCTGGGCGTGCTGGTCGAACCACGCAGCGACCTGCGCATCGGCCTCGTCTACCAGACCCCCATCCAGCTCGATTTCAGCGACTCTCCGGACTTTGACAACCTTGGCCCCGGGCTGGCCTTTCTGGCTCCGCGCGCCCTCGACACTATCGACATGAGCATGACCTTGCCCCAGCAGGTCATGGCCTCGGTCATGTTTCAGGCCACGGACAAGCTCGACCTGATGGCCAATGTCGGCTGGCAGGACTGGTCCGAGTTCGGCCAGGACATCGTCAGCGTGCATACTGCGGGACAAAGAGAGCTGACAACGAACATCGACTATGACGACACATGGCACTTCGCGGTGGGCACCCGTTACGCTTTGACGCCGCAGTGGCGTGTTTCCGCCGGCGTTGCCTACGACTCGTCCATGGCCGACGACGACGCGCGCAGCCCGACCCTGCCCGTGGACCGTACCTGGCGATATGCCGGTGGTGTGCACTATGTCTGGAGCGAAGATCTGAACCTGGATCTGGGCTACGAGTACATCGACACCGGCAAGGCAGAAATCGACGTGGAACGCGGCCCCCTTGCAGGCAGACTGCAGGGCGACTACGCCCCCAACGCCATCCACGTCATCAACCTGTCCATCGCATACAGATTCTAACCGCAAGGAAGCATCATGCTGGGAATTACTCTGCGGAAGTTGTGTCTGTCGGCTTTTATGACGGCATTACTTGCGATTATTGGCCCGATTGCCGGCATCTGCCAAGATGTCGATCAGGCCACAGAACTGGCCAAGAAGCTGGCCAATCCGGTGGCCAGCCTGATCAGCGTGCCGCTGCAGTTCAACTATGACGAAAACTACGGGCTCAATGACGACGGGGAGAAATATTTCATCAACGTCCAGCCGGTCATTCCCTTTGCCCTGAGCGAAGACTGGAACCTCATCTCGCGCACCATCCTGCCGCTCGTTCATTTGAGCGACATCCCACCCGGCAATGACGAGACGGGTCTGGGCGACATCACCCAGAGCCTCTTCTTTTCACCCTCTCAGCCCTCCAGCGGTGGGATCATCTGGGGCGTGGGTCCCGTTCTCCTGTTGCCCACGGCCACTGACGAACTGCTCGGTTCCGAGAAATGGGGGGCCGGGCCCACGGCGGTTGTCCTAAAACAGACAGGGCCGTGGACGATCGGGTTCCTCGGAAACCATGTCTGGTCTTTCGCTGGTGAGGACGACCGTACCGATATCAACGCGTCGTACATGCAGCCTTTTCTGGCCTACGTCACCAAGACGCACACCACGTTCAACCTGAATACGGAATCCGTATATGACTGGGAAGCCGAGCAGTGGTCCGTGCCGCTCAATTTCCAGGTCAGCCAGTTGCTCAAGATCGGCGGCCAGCCGATCTCCATTGGCGCAGGTGTACGCTACTGGGCCGAGTCGCCTGACGCGGGGCCGGAAGACTGGGGCGGGCGCCTCTTTTTGACGTTTCTGTTCCCGAAATAGGCGAGGGCCAAAAAAACGTAAAATGGCACATAACTGAAGCATCTTTTGGACACCAATCAGTATTTCTTGATGTTGCGCAGGACAATCTAAAGCCAAGCAGAAATCACCGGAGCGAGAAATGCGCAGAATTTTGGCGATAGTAGCAAAGGAGATACGAGAAGCCTTGCCGGCGACGATCTTTTTTCTGCTCTTGTTTCACCTGATCGGCCTCACCAAGGCCGTAGTGCTTGACGAATACAGTTTAAGTGCCCTCCGCGCCATGGGCGCGACTATGGGTGCGCTGATAGTGGCGAAAGCGGTTCTCGTCGTGGAGGCACTGTCGATCGCGCGTCTCTTCTCTGGCAGGCGGATATCCAACATACTCTGGAGGACACTGTTGTATGGCGCGTTGACACTAATTTTCCGGTTTGTGGAAGAATTTATTCCTCTGGTGTCGAAACATGGAGAAATTGTATCAGCCATAAGAGGCATGATAGGCGAGGTTTCTTGGCCTCTGTTTGCAGTCTTGTCGCTCTGGATATTCAGCGGTCTGTTTTTCTACACTCTTGTGAGTGACATGGTAAAGATGGTCGAACCGAACAAGATCAAGGATGCCCTCTTCAGTCGATTGAACAGTTAAAGATGAGCTACTGAAAATGCACAACAATTCAGCAAGCAGAACCTGCTTCGAGTCTTGGCGTAATTCAGGCACAAAATGATAAGTTACAAATGTTCGCAAAACTCTAAAATATAATTCTAAAATTGCATTAAAAAACAAAATCAATGCATAATAAATTATTTTTTAGAAAAATTTAAATTGGTTATAATGGCATCCTCTCAATAGATCATGATTTTTTGGATAGTCTGAAAACCGTACAACTATTTGTTCCCAAGCTAATGAAACCTCCTCCAGACAGTCGGGGGATGCCGGGCAACAAATCAAGGGCAGAAAAGGAGAAAACACATGAAACGAAACCCAATCCTGAACCGATTGCCGATCCTCATCGTCTGGGCGGTGTTGTTTTGTACTGCCTTTCCGGCACACGCGCAGGCGCTGACTCCTTCGGAAGCAAAGACCATCGCCGAGGAAGTCTACATTTACGGCTACCCATTGATCACCATGGAGATGACCCGGCGCGTCATGACGAATGTCTCCGAAGTGAAAGGCACAAGGGGGCCCATGGGGCACTTGACCAGGATACGTGCCTATCCGACAGCCGATTTCAAGGATGTCACAGCGCCCAACGCTGACACCCTGTACTCCACTGCGTGGATTGATGTGGCCAAAGAACCGTGGGTTTTGAGCTTGCCCGATGCTCACGACCGTTACTTTCTCTTTCCGATGCTCAGCGGTTGGACCGATGTCTTTCAGGTGCCCGGCAAGCGCACTACGGGAACCGGTCCACAGACATACGCCATCACGGGTCCCGGCTGGGAGGGCACGCTTCCGGCGGGGGTCACGGAATACAAGTCACCGACGGGAATAGTCTGGATCCTCGGGCGCATCTACTGCACCGGCACGACGGAAGACTACGCCGCCGTGCACAAGATGCAGGATGAAATCACCCTTGTTCCTCTGAGTTCCTACGGAAAACCCTACGCCCCGCCAGCGGGCGAAGTTGATCCTCAGATCGATATGAAGACAGCGGTGCGTGACCAGGTGAACGGCTTTGACACCGCTGCGTATTTCAATCTGCTCGCGATGCTCATGAAGGACAACCCGCCTGCCGAGGCCGATGCCCCGATGGTTGCGAAGATGGCCAAGCTCGGTATCGCTCCCGGTCAGCCTTTCGAATTCGACAAGCTCGATCCCGCCGTGCAGACAGCGCTCAAGGATGTGCCCAAGGAAAGCTTCGGGAAGATCATGGCCCACTTCAAAACGGCCGGTAAGCACGAGAACGGCTGGCTCTTCACCACAGGGACCGGAGTCTATGGGACTGATTATCTGGGGCGTGCGCTCATTACCGCCATCGGCCTTGGAGCCAATCGTCCGCAGGACGCGGTATATCCGACTTCGGAAACCGATGCCGATGGTAATCCCTACTCCGGTGACAACAAATACGTGATGCACTTCGCGAAAGGCGAGCTGCCGCCGGTCAATGGCTTCTGGTCGCTGACGATGTATAATGCCGAATACTTCTTCTACGACAACGAGCTCAACCGCTATACGCTCAGCGCCCGCAACGATCTGAAGCCAAATGCGGATGGCTCGATAGATCTCTACCTGCAGCACGAAAATCCGGGTCCCGAGAAGGAATCCAACTGGCTGCCTGCTCCGGCCGGAAAATTCATTCCCATGCTGCGCCTTTACTGGCCAAAAGAAACACCGCCTTCAATCATTGACGGCACATGGAAGATTCCAGCTGTGCGCAAGGTGAAGTGAACAAGTCAGAATCAATGCATAAACCAGAGATGTTACCCCCTGCTCCGCCAGCGCTGACGCCGGGGGTACATCTCATGGCCAAGCCTGCCGGACCGGACTGCAACCTCCGCTGCGCCTATTGCTTTTATCTCGAAAAGGACGCGCTTTTTCCTGGTGTGAAGCGGCCGCGCATGACGGACGAAGTTCTGGAAGCCTATGTGCGCCAGACCGCCGCGGCCAACCTGGGCACCCCGGGGGGGCTGCTCTTCAGCTGGCAGGGCGGCGAGCCCACGCTCATGGGGTTGCCTTTCTTTCGCAGGGCCGTGGAATTGGAGCGAAAATACTCTGAAGGGCAAACCGTTGCCAACACCCTGCAGACCAACGGTACCCTGCTGACCGACGAATGGTGCGAGTTCCTGGCCCAAAACGGATTCCTGGTGGGCCTCAGCCTGGACGGCCCGGACTTCGTGCACGACCGCCATCGGCGGGACGCCGCCGGCAGGGGCACCTTCGAGCGGGTTCTGCGGGCTCTGAAGCTCATGCAAAAGCATGGCGTGGAGTACAACATCATGGCCACGGTCAGCCGCGAGAGCGCCGGTCAGCCGCGTGAGATCTACTCATTCTTCAAGGCCCAGGGCGTACGCCACGTCCAGTTCTCGCCCATCGTGGAGCGTGAGCCAGGCCCGCGGGCGAGACAGCTCGGGTTGCATCTCGCCCTGCCGCCAACGCCGGGCGAGGGAGGAACGCCGAAGGTCACTCCCTGGACCGTCGATCCGGAGGACTTCGGGGATTTTTTGATCACCATTTTCGACGAATGGGTCCGTCGCGACGTGGGCACCATGTTCATCATGAACTTCGAATGGGCCCTGGCCAGCGCCCTCGGCGAGGAGGGGGCGGTCTGCACCATGGCCCGCCATTGCGGCAACGCCTGCATCGTCGAACACAACGGGGACATCTATTCCTGCGACCATTTCGTCTACCCGGAATTCAAGCTCGGGAACATTCTGACGGGCGACGTCACCGCCCTGGTTTCGTCTCCAAGGCAGCTCGAATGGGGCCGCAAAAAGGAATCCGGACTTCCAGCGCAGTGCCTGCAATGCCCCGTCGGCCGGGTCTGCCGTGGCGGGTGCCAGAAGCACAGATTCGCCGCTACGGAGACCGGGGAAGCTGGCCTCAATTATCTCTGTGCCGGATATTTGAAGTATTACAGGCATATCGGAAAATTCATGGCCGGCTTCAAAAAGCTGATCGAACTGGATCTTGCGCCCGAGCGAATCATGGGGGCCATCGACGCGCCGCTTCTGATTCCGGCCTCGGAAAAGTCGGGAAAACAGCCTGTATTGTTGTGGATTCGCTGATTGCGACTAGATTTCGCCCATTTGAAACAAAGGAGAACAGTATGACTGGAACACAAAGCAGAGCGCTGTCCGTCATTGGCAGTCTGGGCATGACGCTGGCAGCGTTCTTCGCGCAGCAACCCACAGTGGCACAGGCGCAGCAGGCGTCCGAGAATCTTGATCGCTCGGTCCTGCCCATCCCGGAACCAAAACGCCCGATTTACACAGAACTGGACGTGCGGAAAGCCACGGCACCGCCACGCTTCACAGTGACTCCGCCGCAGGGCGCGCCCAACGTGGTTGTCGTGCTCCTCGATGATCTCGGCTTTGCCGGAACCAGCGCCTTCGGCGGGCCCATCGACACGCCCAACTTCGACCGCATCGCCGGTGAAGGCGTTTATTACAACAATTTCCACACCACGGCAGTGTCCTCGCCCACGCGCGCGGCCCTCAAGAGCGGACGCAACCATCATGTCTGCAACATGGGCGCCATCATCGAGACGGGCACGACCTTTCCCGGCAACACCGGCCAGATCCCCAACGAGGTCGCGCCGGTGGCCGAGATGCTGCGCCTGAACGGCTACAGCACCGGCGCTTTCGGCAAATGGCACGAGACTGCGGCGTGGGAGGCCAGCATATCCGGCCCCTTGGACCGCTGGCCGACCCGTCAGGGCTTCGACAAGTTCTACGGCTTCCTGGGCGGCGAGACCAACCAGTGGGCACCGTTCATCTATGATGGCACCCATCCCGTGGAATTGCCTGCGGATCCGAACTACCACTTCATGACCGACATGACGAACCAGGCCGTGTCCTGGATCAAATATCAGAAGGCCCTGACCCCGGACAAACCGTTCTTCGTCTATTTCGCTCCGGGCGCCGTGCATGCCCCGCACCATGTGCCCAAGGAATGGATCGCCAAATGGAAGGGCAAGTTCGACCAGGGATGGGATGTGCTGCGCGAGCAGATCCTGGCCCGCCAGATAGAGCGCGGCATCGTACCCAAGGGCACGAAGCTCGCACCCAAGCCCGAGGCGATTCCGGACTGGAATACCCTCTCGGCTGACGAAAAGCGGCTTTTCACCCGCCAGGCCGAAGTCTTCGCTGCTTTTCTGGCCATGACCGATTATGAGATCGGCCGGATCATCCAGGCCATCGAAGAGACGGGACAGCTCGACAACACGATGCTTGTCTTCGTTTACGGCGACAACGGCACCAGCGCCGAGGGCGGACGCAGCGGCATGTTCAGCGAAATGACGTATTTCAACGGCGTGCAGGAAACCGTTCCGGACATGCTCAAATTCCTGGACAAATGGGGCGGACCCGAGACCTACCCGCACATGGCGGCAGGCTGGGCCGTGGCCCTCGACACGCCCTACCAGTGGACGAAGCAGGTTGCCTCGGATCACGGCGGCACCAAGGTCGGCATGGCCATCCGGTGGCCCGGAGGCATCAAGGCCAAGGGCGAACTGCGTACCCAGTTCCACCATGTCATCGACGTGGCTCCGACCATACTCGAAGCAGCAGGACTGCCCGAGCCCAAGAGCGTGAATGGCGTCGAGCAGCGGCCCATGGACGGGGTGAGCATGGCCTATACCTTCGACGACGCCAAAGCCAAGGACCAACACACGATCCAGTACTTCGAAATGTTCGGAAACAGAGGCATTTATCAAGACGGCTGGTTCGCCCGCACCATTCACCGGGCACCGTGGGAAGCCAAGCCGCGCCGCGGTCTCACTGAAGACATATGGGAACTGTACGACACGCGTACCGATTTCAGTCTCGTCAATGACCTGTCGGCCGAGCATCCGGACAAGCTTAAAGACCTGCAGGCGCTTTTCCTGGCTGAGGCATCGAAAAATCACGCACTGCCCATTGACGACCGCGTCTTCGAGAGGGTGAATGCGGAACTGGTGGGCCGTCCGGACCTGATGGCCGGGCGCACGTCCATCACCCTTGCCGAGGGCATGACGGGAATGACCGAAAACGTGTTCCTGAACATCAAGAACAAATCCAAGACCATCACCGCCGAGATCGAAGTGCCCGAAGGCCTGGATGCCAACGGCATCGTCATGGTCCAGGGAGGACGTTTCGGGGGCTGGGCCCTGTACGTGAAAGACGGAATCCCGGCCTATGACTACAACTTCCTGGGCTTGGAGCGATCCACAATCTCCGGCACCGAAAAACTGAAAGCGGGCAAGGCGACTCTGCGGTTCGAGTTCGCCTATGATGGCGGCGGACTGGCCAAGGGTGGCCTCGGCACGCTCTACGTAAACGATGTCAAGGTCGGTGAAGGCCGCATCGAACGCACCCAACCGATGATCTTCTCGGCCGACGAAACGGCCGACGTGGGCATCGACCTGGCAACCCCGGTGGTCGAGGTCATCGGAGCCGAAGCCAAATCCCGCTTCAACGGGCGCATCCCCAACGTGACGGTGGAGATAAGACCGTAAACCCGGCGAAAAGATCGACGTCAGAGAGCCAAGCACCCTCCGCGTTCAGACAAAGGCACAGACGGATTAGGCCAAAAAGACGATTAAGGAAGGATCGGGGTAACCCGGTCCTTCCTTTTATATACAAGATGACGTATCGGGCCACTCTTGTTTACATTTTGCTTGGTAAGCGGCAGGCACGGCGCTCCATTACTATCCGAAAGCGCCAAAAATAATAAAAAGATTTCATATCATACTGTTACTCTTTCTCCCAAAGGGGTTCAAACTCAGATTCCAAGAACCCCCAACAGCCTATCAAAAAGTGCCAACAATAAAAAAAGTGGAGTCATTTCAGTGACTCCACTCCTATTATTTCCATTCTATAAAACGATACTCGTCAAAACGGCGCGTCATCCATCCCGCTGGCCTCGGAGGGGAAAGCCGGGCCCATGTCGTCATCGTAGCCGGCGTTACCGCCGCCGCCCTGCTGGGGTGCGGCCTGGGGGCGTTGCTGGTATTGCGGGGCCTGGGCGTAGCCGCCTTCGGGCTGGCGGGAATCGAGTCCCTGCACGCGGTCGGCCTTGATTTCCGTGGTGTATTTCTCCACGCCGTCCTTGTCTGTCCACTTGCGGGTCTCGATCTTGCCCTCAATGTAGACCAGGCGGCCCTTGGAAAGATAGTTGCCGCAGAATTCAGCCTGCTTGCCCCAGACCACGATGCGGTGCCATTCGGTCTTTTCGACCTTCTGCCCGTCCTTGCCCGTGTATGTTTCATCCGTGGCAATGGAAAAATTGGCCACCGGCTGCCCTGACGGAGTGTAGCGCATCTCCGGATCACGGCCCAAACGGCCGATCAGGATTGCTTTATTCAGACTACCTGCCATGTCGTCTCCTCGTGTATGTTGATTCGGTCATGGATTGGCCACCAGCCTTTCCAGCTCGCCAAGCCCCTCTTCGATCCGGTCGGAGGCCTGATTGGCGGCCTGCGGATTCCAGTCGGCAAGATGCCGCTGCAACTCCTCCACCTCCTTCACGACCTTGGGAAGTCCCGAGGCCAAAACCTTGCTGATGGCCTCGGCAATGACTCCGAACTGATACAGGTCATCAAGGGCCCTGACAAGCTCAAGCACCCCTGCCATCTCGTAGGGAAATCCGGGCTTGGTCTCTTCGAAGGCCAGGCTCCACAGCCGTGGCCAGGCCTTACGGACATCTTCCTCGCTGTAGGTGTAGGCGTACACTCGAACTTGCAGGACCTTGCCCATCAGTCTCTCTCCTCCCAGTCGCTCTGCACGCGGCTGACGACCTCCTGGATCTGGCCAAGCTGGTCTTCGGGACAGACTCCGATGAGCGGGCTGTCCCGGTCCACGGAGTCGTTGGTCTCGAAATAGACGGCATAGATGATGCCGTCCGGGCCGCTGTACCGGATCGAGGTCTCGCGCTTCATGCGCGAGAGGATGAAAAGCTCCATCCCGTCCTTTATGTGCACGCTCTGGCTGCCCTTGGTCTTGATCTTGATGTCCACGTCGGGGAAGAAATAATACTTACCCTTCTCCGGGGCCAGAAACAGGGACAGGGAGCGGCGCAGGATGCGGGCGATGACCTCTTCGCGGGTCAGGTAATGACGGATGGTCATGAGCTCCTGACCGGCCTGCACGAACTGGCCGTTTTCGATCTCGCCCAGAGACATGACCTCGCCCTTCTGCGGGGCGAACAGAGGTTTCTTGACATTCTCGCGCTCCATCCGGACCAGCAGGGTCCCGGGGACCTCCTTCCAAGTGCCGCTGGGGCCCACGACCCGCACTCCAGGCTCCTTGGCCACGAATTCCACTTTTCCGCTATGGGGAGCCCTGATGGAGATCTTCTCGTAAGGTTCCTCGCGCAGCTCCCGCAACAATTCTTTAACGTCAATCACTGATGACTCCTAACTGACTGAAAAATTCAAAATTCGCAGACCGTTCAAAAATGGTGAGATGCAAGGTAGCGAAAAAATCCAGGACGCGCGGTGTATTGCGCATACATGAGCGGTCTGGATTTTTTCGCTGACGCGGCAGATCGCCATTTTTCAACGGTCTCCTAACGGTAATAAAGGTTGCGGCCGCCCATGGTCTGCAGGGACTGGACAAGGTTGCCCCGGATTTCCCGGCGATCCCAGATGCCCTGGATATGCCCGCGAGCCAGCGCCTGATAGGCGTTGTGGTAATTGGGCGGAATATCCATGCCCGTGGTCTCCTTGATGACTCCGGGACCGGCGAAACCGATATTGGCCGAACGCACCGAGAACTGGTACGGCGAGCATCCCAGAAAGCTGGCCACGGGCCCGGCGTAGGAATTGGTGTCGTAGAGGACCAGATACAGGCCGCCGGCTTCCGTGTAGCGACGCACGGCCATGGTGCAGCGCGGCATCTGGATGACGCCGTTGACGCCTTCCTGGATGCGGATGCCCGCAGTGCCGTGCACATAGGACAGGAAAGGCAGCTGCTTCTTGCGCGCCCGCTCCATGGCCCGGATGAACTTCTCTCCCTCGGCCGCGCCCACGCTGCCGCCACGGAAAGCGCCCATGAACATGGCGACCATGACCGACGTGCCCTCGATGCGGGCTTCAAAGGTCATGCACCCGCACTTGTGGCCGGTCTTGCGCTTGGCCTCGTCGAGCTTGAGGTCGAACCCCTCGAACTTCAGGGGATTGGTGGACTCGATCTCGCTGAAGACCTCGTAGATGGAGCCGGGATCGAAGATGTTGTGCAGATACCACTGGTATTCCATGGGAAAATGGTGCCCGCAGAAGCTGCACACTCCGGCCCACTCCCCGAAGAGATCCGGGGCCCACTGGTCAAGGCATCCGTGCACGGCGGTGTTGGGGCAGACCACGGCCCGGTCAAGCTTGGCCTGGGGGCTGACGTACTGCCACTTGCCGCTGTTCAGCGCGCCGTCGTCCCAGGTGGACAGGGAGGTCAATCCGGCCTTGTCCACGTCCTTCTTGGCCTTGCCGAAGGACAGCTTGGACATCACGTTCTTCCAATACCGCGAAGAGCGGCCGACCACGACCTGCATCTCCGCGTGCACGTCCTCGGCCAGCTCCGTGACCTTCTTGTGCTGCTTGCCGAAGAGATCGTAGCGGAAATAGGAGTACAGGGAGGATATGAACTCACTGGTCCAGTCGCTGCTCCGGCTGAGCCAGTGGCGTTTGTCCAGGTAGGCGTCCTGGGCCATGCGACGGAATTTCATGTAGCGGGTCCAGAGCAGACGCTCCTTGGCCCGGCTGTCGAGGCTCCAACGCACGTAAACGTCCGCGCCCTTGTGACGCCGCAGCGCAAGGGACCGGAAAAAGCGCATACCCCGGACGTTCAGGACAATCTCGTCCGTCGAAGAGACCACGGATTTGCGCAGCTTGCGGAAGAAGTCGTAATGCTCGGGCCGCGCGCCAAGCTCGGGCTCGCCTATTTTCCAGTCCACGAAACCCATGGCGCGGTTGTCGTCCGCCGTCATCTTGAGCTGCCTGGCGCAGTGTTCGATGAGCTTCGGGTCGGCGCGCTGTCCGCCGCGCAGGCGGCCTTCGATGGCGGCCGCGCCCTCGGGCGAAATGACCGAATAGTAGCCATGCGACATCATGATGCGCGTGTCGGCAAGGCCGATGGCCTCGGCTCCGCCGGACCCGCCTTCGGAAATGACCGCCACGATGGGCACCTTGAGGCCGGCCATGTCATAGAGGTTGTCGGCAATCTGCTGCGCCGCGCCGGGATAGTCCTCGATGGGGTAGGAGCCCGGCGTGAAGATATAGGTGTGGATCGGAATGTTCTCGGTCTCGGCGACCTTCATGTAGTACAGAGCCTTGGCGTTGCCCCAGGGTTTGACGGAACCGCCGTTGCGGAACTCCTGGCCGTGCCCCTTTTCCTGGCCAATGACCATGACTGCCTGGTTGTGGACCTTGTTGCCTCGCCTGCGGGTGATGTAGGCCCGGGCGATGAGCATGCTCGGATCGATGCTGTACTCGTCCTGACCGCCGATCTCGGTGTAGTTGTCGTACACGTTTTCAAGGATGTCCTTGAGGCAGATGCGTTGCGGGTGCCGGACGATGCGCACCTTGTTCATGGGGGTCAGCTCACGTTCGAGCTTCTTCTCTAGGAAGCGGAACAGCTCTTCCAGGGTTTCCAGTTGCCTTATAGCTTCCTGCTTGGGCAGGCCCGGCTCGCGAGCGACATACTCGCCAAGCTTGGCTTCAAGCATGATGACATTGGTATTTTCATCGGGTCCGAAGATGTCCAGAATATATTTCAGGCGGTCCCGAAGTTCTTGTATGCGTTTTTCGATATCCATAAGAGTGCGCGATTGCCTCGCATGCTTGGGTTATGCCGGATTTTCCGGCGTAGCTTGAGCGCTTAATCAGTACTCGGCGCGGATGTGATCCAGGCGCCGGCTTGAATCCTAGAAAGCCAGGATGCCCTCGGTCTTGCGCTTCAGGAATTCGACATTGGACTTCAGGGCTTCGCCGGAAGCGTTCTCACCCTGCAGGTTTAGCGAATTCAGGAATTCCACGCCACGGGCCTTGGCCTCGGCCAGATCCTTGCCCCAGATGATAGCCAGGGCCAGGTTGGGATCGAAGTCCGTCGGGATCTCGTATTCCCGGTCAGTGGGCACCTGACTGTGCAGCTTGAGCCAATCCTGCTCCGGCCAGCCAAAGGAGGTGATGCGGCCCACCCAGGGAGAGAACTTGTTGTCCGGATCCTCGGCGATGATGCGGTATTCGATGCCGACGCCGTTCAGGGTGATGTCCTTCTGGGTGTAGCCAAGCGGCGCGCCCAGACCCACCCGGATCTGCTCGGCGATGAGATCGACCTCGCCCTTGCCCTTGATGGCCGCGATGCGCGCGGAGACCCCGTTCTCGACCTGGATGCGGGTGTTGACCTCCATCAGGAACGGCTGCCCCGTGGGGCTGACGATCCATTCCCAGGTGCCAACATTGTCGTACCCGGCTTCGCGGGCCATGCGCAGGGAATATTCGGTGATGTCTTCAAGCACCTTCTTCGCGTCGAAGGCGTAGCGCAGGGAGGACGGATCGAACCCGGGCGCGACCTCGATGCGTTTCTGGTGTCCGAGAGACTGCACCGAGCAGTTGCGGGTACCGAAATGGACGGGATTCTGGCCAGTGCGGTCGGACACGATCTGCACTTCCAGATGGTTGAAGTCAAAGATGCGCTGTT
Organism: Desulfomicrobium norvegicum; assembly: GCF_900114595.1. Taxonomy (NCBI): domain Bacteria; kingdom Pseudomonadati; phylum Thermodesulfobacteriota; class Desulfovibrionia; order Desulfovibrionales; family Desulfomicrobiaceae; genus Desulfomicrobium; species Desulfomicrobium norvegicum. The sequence continues at coordinate 244,883 of NZ_FOTO01000006.1, forward strand.
CAATGAGCACGCCTTCATCGCGGAACTGACGCTTGGAATAGCTCTTGATGCGTCGCAGGACGCTTCGGAACTTGTCCAGATCGTCCACTTCCTCGATGCCCATGCCGCCGCCCCCGGCCGAGGCCTTGACCAGGATGACGGGTTTGTTGATGCCCTGCTCTTTTTGAAAATCGAACAGGGATTTGGCGATGTGCTCGGCTTCGAGATCGTCCGTCACGGGCTTGTCCGATCCGGGCACCGTGGGCACGCCCAGTTTGCGGGCCAGACGCTTGGTGTTGATCTTGTCGCCGAGCTCGCGGATGACCTGCCAGGAAGGCCCTATGAAAATGAGCTTGTGCTCGCGCTGGGCCACACGGCGGGCAAAACGGTAATCCTCGGCAAAGAAGCCGTATCCGGGATGAATCGCCGTGGCTCCAGCCTGATCCGCCACGGCAAAGATTTCGTTGGAGTCGAGATATGAACTGACACGGTACAGGGATTCGTCTCCGCCGAGCTTGCGCGCCAGGACGCAGTGCTCGCTGTCCTTGTCCGGCTCGGTGAAAAGCGCCACGAATGCCAGGCCAAGCTTGCGGCAGGCCTGCATGATGCGAATGGCGATCTCACCCCGATTGGCAATGAGAACTTTATGTTTCTTGGATTCGATGGGGTTCTTCATGTCTAAAAGAGCCTTTCCTTGTATGAGCTGTTGGGCGTTGAAAAAAGATGAAATTCCTTCATAAAGCCGGACCCGCTTATATCCATAATCGCATCGGGGCAAGTCCGACAGGCTTGGCTTTCCTCGTCAAAAAAGGAAATAAACTCTTCGGAATCCTTGCCAAAACCAAAACAATCCGCAAGAAAGATGAAAGATAAGTCTGATTTCTTTGAGCCATGGACGCCTTGAAACGAGCCGGGGAGTTCCAAAAAGCCAGCTTGACAAATCAGTACACCAGCGTTTGGAGCGCTGTCCAGACCAACGGGCAGAAACGCTCCGTGACCCAAAAAATCAAGGATTACGACAATGACCGATATACAGACCAGAGCCCGCACCGCCACCGACTGGATCAGAAAAAACTGCCCCTCCATCCCCAACACCGCTCTTGTGCTCGGCAGCGGCCTTGGAAAATGGATCGAATCGGCATGGATTCAAAAAAGCATCCCCTACGCGGACATCCCCGGCTTTCCGGTCTCCACCGTTGAAGGACACGCGGGGGCGCTTCTTGTGGCCGAGATCAAGGGCACGCCGGTCTTCGTCTTTTCCGGCCGCTTTCATCTCTACGAAGGCTACAGTCCGCGGGAAGTGACGCTGCCCATCGCCTGCCTTGGCCTGCTCGGGACCGAAAACCTGATCCTGACCAATGCCGCCGGAGCCCTGAATCCCCTGTTTGCCACCGGCGGGCTCATGCTGCTGACCGACCACATCAACATGACCGGGCACAACCCCCTGACCGGCCCCAATGTCGACGACTGGGGACCGCGTTTCCCGGACATGTCCCAGGTGTATTGCCCCGCCCTGCGCGAGCAGGCCATGCAGGCCGCCATGAATTGCGGACAGCGCCTGGAACAGGGGGTATACGTGGCCGTGGCCGGCCCCAGCCTTGAAACTCCGGCCGAAACTCGCATGTATCGCATCATGGGAGCCGACGCCATCGGCATGTCCACGGTGCCCGAAGCCATCACCGCCCACCATATGGGCCTCAAAATCCTGGGAATATCCTGCCTGACCAACAAGAACCTGCCGGACTGCATGGCCCAGACGTCTCACGCAGAGATTCTGGATCAGGCCAATGCCTCCTCCGACGCCCTGGGCTCGCTCCTGTCCGCCCTCATCCCCAACCTGGGAGGTCGCCATGGCTGATCACGCTCATCTGCTTACAGAGATCAAGGACAACATCCGCGGGAAAGACCCCATCAAGGCGCGTCTGGTACTGGGTTACCTGGAAAACATGGATAAAAGCATCCGTGAGCAGGTGCTTGGCGCGTTTCGTGAGGCTGCTCCCGAATTCGCAGTGCCTGTCCTCTGCCGGTTCATTTCCGAACACCGGGAAATGGTCGCAAATCTGCCGCTGGTCCGGGAAATCCTGGCCGTCAAGATGCTGGCCCAGCCCCAATTGCTCGCCAAGGCCATAAGCGACCCGCAGACCCCGTGCCGCGACATGTACATTTCGATGGCCGGAGAACTGCGCCTGGAGGAAGTGGTCGACAACCTGATCGAAGCCCTGCTCGCGGCCACGGACGTGAAAGAGATCAACCTGATCATCGACACCCTGGGTGAAATCGGTGACCCACAAGCCACCAACGCCGTGAGCGAGTTCCTCTACTCCGGCAACCGGACCATGATCATCACCGCCACCAAGGCCCTTGGCAAGCTGGGCACGCCCACCGCCATGTTGCGGCTTGCGGAACGCATGGGCACGGACAACCAGCTCGACCTGCTCATCCTGGACGTTTTCGCCAAGGTCCAGGATTCCATTTCGCTGGACAAGCTCAACGAGGCCATGCGCTCCCACTACGCTCATCTACGCACCTACGCCAAAAAAACCCTGGTCGGCATCGGCCCCAAGGCCGTGCCCACCCTGACCGAGAATCTGCTCTTCGACGACGCCGACCTGCGCATCCATACATTAAATGTGCTGGGCGACATCGGAGACCCGACCGCCATCTCGCCCATCCGCAAACTGCTGCACACCCACCCCGCCAACGCCAACGTGCGCTTCGCCGCCTACGAAGCCCTGGGCCTCTTGCCCCTGGACCGGGGAGCCTACGTGCTGACGCAGGGCCTGAGCGATCCGGTGGATCACGTGTGCATCGCCGCCGCCAAGGCCATCGACCGCAACTTCAACGAGATCATGGCCGCCGGAATCAAGAACCTGGCCAGCGACAGGGAAGAGGACGCCCAGCGCATCATAAAAACCGCCATCAACGCCCAGGCCAAACAGATATTCCTGAGCCTCATGGAAGAGGAGCGCTTCCAGCCCATGGCCCTCAGCCAACTGTCGAGGGCCCATCAGGACATCCGGGACTTCTTCTACGCCATCCTCAAAGAGCACGGCTATTCGGGACTGGCCCTGAAGCTTCTGGCACCGGAAGAGAAAAAGACGGTCCGCAAGCGCATTTGCGCCGTGGACGACTCGCGCATGATCCTGAGCATCTACAAGTCCACCCTGCACGAACTGGGCTACGAGCCCGTGCTCTTTGAATTCCCGGCCAGCGCCCTGGAATGGCTGCAATCGAACACGCCGGAGATGGTGCTCACGGACCTGAACATGCCGGACATAACCGGCATCGACCTGACCCGGGAAATCCGCAAGTCCTTCTCCAAGAAGGATCTGCCCGTGATCATGGTCACGACCCAGGACGAAGCCAACGACAACAAGGCGGCCCTTGAAGCTGGAGTCAACGACATCCTGCGCAAGCCCTTCACGGCCGAAAGTCTGGGGGCGGTTTTCAAGAAGTACCTGTAGAAAACGGAAATCGCCCGGTCCGGCCCGGACCGCGACCGCACTGAGGCACCTTCAAAGAAAGAAAAAAGACATGGATCCCCTTCTTCAAGGGGATGACGGCGCTTTGCAATGGCTTTTATTTCCCGCGTCCCGCCATTTTCAACATCCGGGTCATCTGTAATTCCCGGGCAATCAGCCCTGCACGGCACGAAGCGGGCCGGGTTGGGGCGGGCGAGGGTCGCCGACTGTCTGACTGAGCCAGGCATCGTTTGTTGAATCGTTGCCTACCGTGCTGTCCGTTTTTTTCGTCCTGCACGCAGCGATTCAATTCTACGAGGCCGGAGAAGGAGTTTCGGCGGCCCTTGCCCGCCCCGACCCGGTCCGCGACCGCACTGAGGTGCCTTCAAAAAAAGACATGGATCCCCTTCTTCAAGGGGATGACGGCGCTTTGCAATGGCTTTTATTTCCCGCGTCCCGCCATTTTCAACATCCGGGTCATCTGTAATTCCCGGGCAATCAGCCCTGCACGGCACGAAGCGGGCCGGGTTGGGGCGGGCGAGGGTCGTCGACTGTCTGACTGAGCCTGAGCTATCTTCACTTTAGCGGACACACCAACTACCCTAATGGGAACGAGAGGTGTGTTTATGAGCAAACAACGCAAGTATGATCCTGACTTCAA
>NZ_FOTO01000016.1:0-83086 GCF_900114595.1 Desulfomicrobium norvegicum
GATTAGATTGTCTTGAGGACACGTGTGCTGGCTTGGGGTATTTCTCCAACATCAATTTTTTGAGCTCCTCTTTGTCCTCAGATTTGTAATTAACCCAAGAAAGATCACCCAAATTATCCCACCCGACAGATATGAAATTACCCTGTTTCATTTCTGACCAATAATTCGAGTCCTCTCCGTCTGTTGTGCCTACACGCCAGTATGAATACGGCTTGCCGTACAGTTCGTTCAGAGAATAGGTCAGATGGTTGATGTGCATTCCAAGATGTTTTGCGATCTGTTGAAAAGTATAAGCAGCGATGTACCGACCATCTTTGTCAGACGGTGTTTTTTGCAACATTCTGGTCAGCATGTATCTCTGATAGTCGGGGGAATGAAAGTCATCAAGAATGTTTGGGTGCAGCAAAGAAAAATATTTATGACCCCATGCAAGTGTACTAACATCTGGAGCTTCCTCGCCGAGGCTGTTTTGAAGATTTACGTAATCGTCAAAGCTCGGACTGACAGGCATCTGTTTGAGAAGATCATCGCCTTTGATGAGTTGGTCTCGATGTTTACGGGCAAAGCCAATGGCTTCTTCTATAGTCAATTCACGCTGATTGCTGGGGTGACCTGTCAACCATTTTCCGGTTTCTTTTCTTTTGTAGAGACCGAATTTGAGTGCGCTGCCACCAGCAATGCTGCCAAAAATAGCTGGTAATTCCTTATCATCTTTAAATTCAAGCCAGTAAACCAAGCTCTCTTTGGTAGCGTGGCTATGCATAAAATCAAGCAGCGCTTCACCGTCTAACAAACGCAATGCTTCAGGACAAAACTTCTCTCTAAATTTTTCATAACAGACCGCAAGATTTTCTTTAGAGAGGAGCTTTCCTTCACTATTCAGCATTTTTTGCATTTCAAGCAATTTTTTTTCTATAGAAGCATATAGCATCAATGCTTTCTCCCCTTTTATTGAAGCAGATATATCAAGTGAGCTGGATTGAAGTTTTTGTCTAATGGCTCCATCAAGACTAAAAAACGCATTGATTACATTAAAGTAATTATTAATAAAATTACTAAATTTTTTATATTAGACACTTTCCGAGTACGCCTTGTCTAATATTCCTATCTGCTTATTCATTATTGGCTTTGATACACGCAAAATTAGTGACTCTACGTGTTTCGGGTAATCGAAAGATTCAAATAATTTTACATCATAAGCAGATATATATCTAACAACTTGATGCCTCAGGACACTTTTATTTTTTATGCCCGCTGGGAAATTAATTTCAAATTCTCTATTTAATGCAGAATATGTTTCTTTAAGCAAGTTTGATGCTTTCCCTATATAAACCAAATTAGCCATAGAATCATAAAATGCATATATTCCTGAACGAGACTCATGACCTCTATACATTTTTTTTAGCTGCGTTAAAATCGGAGAACCTGGATAAATTTCATAAAATTCATTTATAACAGTAAACTCAGGTGTAAATATGGAATTTAAAATAAAAGTAATCGTCTGATGATTTGGAACAACAGACCCATCAATCCAGTCACTTATAGCTGACTTACTATATCCTGTAACATCAGCCATTTCATCAATATCATCCTTAAAATATTGCGAAAGCAAATACTTTGCAACAACACATCTTTCTTCCATAATCACCTCATTATAAACATAATAGAATTAAAAAAAATGTATGACAGAAGCAAACAATCAATGCTTAAAAAGAAGCTGTCATACAAAAATCTACATACAAAAAAAATACGGGCTTTTTTCATCATTATCAAGAAAATTAAGCCATCGACTAGCACAGCATATTTTTTGTATTCAAATACTCTCGAACCATCGGTTCAAGGCAATGCAAGTTTCTTTGGCAGCCTTCCCATTCCGATACAACTTCACCTGCTCAATCCGAAACGCCCCATCAGCAGACCTCTGCACCGCCATAGTTGCCCTCTCCGGCGCGTGGACGCGATAAATAAAAATATCCCCTCGCAATGCCTGGTAGACAAATTCTCCAGCGCAATGCCGCATCGCCAGCCCTTCTTCAAGTAAGTCGCCGACATTGCTTATGTACTCGACATCCTTTGTCTCTTTAAGGGGCGACGGAGGGAAGTTTTCGCCATAGTGGGCAATAATAGTTTCTCTTTCTTTTTTACTTAAATCCCTGGCGATTTTATCGTGCAGGTCTCGAATTTGAAATGCACTTTTCATGGCGAAAACCTTCCGCTCTGGATTTTCGCATTCGAGCATTTTGCACATCATGCGGATATCGCGAATATCACGGCAGACCTTGTACAAATAGCGAAACGCATCCCGGCAACTGTCAGCCGCCAGGCAGTCCTTGGCGCATCCAAGATCCATCACGTACCGTTGCGTGTAAAACACCTTCAGCACGGGCCAGTTGATCTGCCGATAATGACGCACTTTTTTTAAAAACTCCCCATCATTAAGAATGCGGCGCAACAGCTCAATATCTTTGAGCGCGTAACCGAACTCTCGAATTTTCGACAAAAACTTCAGATGTGATCTGCTTGAAGCCGCGCAAAACGAATCCAGGATCGAAACGCGGCGACGGGTATAAAGTCTTCTGACATCGGCCTTGGCCGGAGCCGGACCGAGCATGTTTGAGGCCAGCCAAAAGAGGATTGGCGCGGAGTCAGCCATCTCCGCGCTTTCGGGAAACTGACCGATCACATGCAAGAGCCTGCATTGCTGCGAACTGAACTGACGCAACACACTGGTCACGTCTGCGGGCAGAACGTCGTGGTATGCTCGCACAGGGTGCGTTGATTCAAGGTCGCAGACATCGTCGGAAACAATGGGGAAGTCGAATGCGTCGTCGTTTCTTGTCCAGCGGCCCCCTTCCTTGATTTCCACTCCCCCACACTCGCTCCAGGAACGCAACCGGACCTGGAATCCTCCCTCAGGAGCCAGACCCAAGGTGACGGTCAGTCGCTGCGAGGCTGGGTCAAATTCGCAATACTCGGGATCAATGATCATGGCGCACCCCTATTTCAAAAACCCCATTCCCCGCCCGGTAATATCGAGCTTCAATTCCTGCTCTTGGCGTAACCCCTCAAGCAACACATGATGTTTTACACCCTTTCCGCCATCAAAAAGCATTCGTGAGCGAACCGCATGAAAATCCCCCGGAGTCAGGCGGCGCATAGCCAGGAGTTCCGTTTCCAGCTCTTTTGACATCGGCTCAGGCGCCAACGGAGCAAGAAGTGCGTCATAGAGTGCCCTCACCTGCTCCGGCTTGGAGTATGTGAATGCGATTTTGTGACTGAACCGACGCATGGCTGCCTGATCCATGTTGTCCCGACGGTTGCTGGTGCAGATGCAGAAACCCCGGCATTCTTCGAGGGCGGTCAGGAACTCGTTGACTTGGGTGGTCTCCCAGGAATGCGCTGCTTTTTCCCTTGGAAAGAGGAAACTGTCAGCCTCATCGATGACAAGGACTGCGTCGTCGCGCTCCGCATCCCGGAAGGCTTCCGCGATGTTTGCTTCCGTCATCCCAACATACGGCCCGAGCAGGTCGCTGGCGCGAACAACCTTGCATTCCCGGTCCAGTCGGTCTGCCAGATACCGGGCGAGCGCGGTCTTGCCGGTGCCGGGAGGGCCGTAAAAGAGCATCGTAGCTGCGCCAGCGTTCAGCTCGCCGCCGCTGCGCAGCATACGATCCACCCGAGACAGCTTGTTCACCAGGGTATCAACGGAGCCCTCCAAGCTGACGCCTTTGGGGTCGTAGTGCGGCGCCACCGCGATCTTCTTGCGCTGCTTGCCGCCATCACGCAGCAGCGTCTGATAAGAATCCACCACGCGCCTGAGCGCCGGGACAAAGGCGCTCCGCTTTCTTCCGCTCAGCGCCGCAGCCTGGGTCACGGACATTTCCATGACCGAAGCCGGGACATCGTAGGTGCGGGACAGGTCTGCCAGCTCGGCGTCGTTCACGCGATTCAGCACGCCGCGCCGCTCCAGGATCTGCCGCCACATGGCGCTCCGCTCCTTTCTCCCCAGCGGCTCGAAATGAATACTGAAATGAAAGCGCCGCCGCACCGCCCCTTCCAGGTGGTGCACGTGGTTCGTGATCCACACCACCCGCTGGCCGGGCTTTTCCAGAAAGGTATTGAGCCAGGCCTTATCCACGTTTTTATCCCGAGAGAACATGTCGCAATCGAGGATGCGCTCTGCCTCGTCCACGAGCAGAAACGCCTTGTCATGCTGGGAGGCGATGCGTGCCCCGGCGGTGAGTTGGGCGCGGCGGTCGTTATCCACGCCCTGGGGCGGGCTCACGGACCAGGCCGGAATACCTTCGGCCGCAGCCAGGCTTCGGGCGAAAGTCGTCTTGCCGGTGCCTGGGGCGCCATAGAGAAGGATATGCATGGGGCGGTCGCTTGGTTGCTGAAGCAAGGCGCGGACATGCTCCACCTGCTCGGCGGGGATGCTGAAATTTTCGAGGGGCAGCGCCTCCCCTTCCAAAGGACGGCAAAAAGATTGGGATACACGCGCCGTGTCGCTCTCGGTCCACAGATCCCGGATGGAGTCTTCCAGGGCAACGTGCCTTCGATCGCCTTCAGCGATGCCCAGATAAACCAGTTCCCGCAGGATATCGCGACAACGCGAGACCGTGAGGCCGAGCATGTGGGCCAGAAAATCGATGCCGCCAAACCGCATGGCTTGCAAATTGTCTTCAAAATAGCTTTCCACCGGTTCAAAGGAACGGTTGATAAACAGGAACTCGCACAGTTCAATGCTCTCTCGGTCAAGCCCAAACAGCTCTTCCAGCCGCTTGGCGGCCATGGCGAACGAACGGGGGCGCTTCATCCGACAGGAATGCATCTCCCTGCACTCTGCCTGAAGCAGGGCCCTGGCAGATTTATGATGGCGAGGATGTTCCTGCAGAAAATCTTCCAGCGCATTGCCCAGATTATAGAGGGAGACGCGCTTGAGCTCTTCGAGAGTCGCCATCTCGTCCTCGTTCTTGGATACGGGGGTGTACGACGCGGCCTCCTTGATGAGGCCCTGCAGGCAGAAATCAAGCCCACCCAGACACCACGCCGTGCACGCGAAAAGTTCCGAGCTCAGGACGATCCGCTTGTCAAAAAGGCGCATGAGCCACCCCGCCGTCTTGATCCGCGCATAGCGACTTTCGGGCGTGGAATCGATGGAGCCGGCATTGCTTCTTCTGAACATTCGTCTCATGTGGTCTCTCCAATGGTCTACGGTTGGGGCTGAAATCCTGGGCCTGCCGGAGCAGGTCGCTTGAGATCAGTATTACCAAGCCCGCATGATCACTGGCTATCGAGAACACGATGATCGTCCCACGAGGCTGGGAAGATCCCACGTTTTTTTACTTCCCGCCGGGAAGACAATCTAAAATATTCGAAATATCAAAGTGTTGCACGCAAAAAGATGCTGCAAGTTTGCCGATTTGCGAGATTTACTCCCAGAGAAGAAGCATGACTTCGCATATGCGCGGAAAGGTCTTGATTTTCCAATCGCGACAAGACATATTGTCCATACTTATTAACAAATAGCGACAATTTGTCTGGAAGAATCCATGAAGCAGCCCCCTGAAGACATATTCCGAGCCAACGGCGGCCAACTGCGCATGAGCGAAGCCATCGCGCACGGCATCTCCCGCTACATGCTCTACTCTCTCAGGGACAGGGGCGTGATCGAGCAGCTCAGCCGCGGGGTGTACCGCCTCGTGGAGCTGCCCCCCATCGGCAACCCCGATCTGGTGACTGTCGCACTGCGCATCCCGAACGCGGTCATCTGTCTGATTTCCGCCCTCGCCTTCCACGAGATGACCACACAGATTCCGCATGGAGTCTCCGTGGCCATTCCACTTCAGGCAAGAAAGCCGGAGCTGAACCATCCTCCGCTGTTCGTGCACCGGTTTTCTGGTGCGTCGTACACGGCTGGCATCGAAGAGCACCGGATCGACGGAGTGCCAGTCAACATCTACTCCCCTGAAAAAACCATCGCCGACTGCTTCAAATTCCGGAACAAGATCGGCATGGACGTGGTGCTGGAGGCGCTCAAACTCTACAAAACCCGGAAACCCTTCAAGCTCGCAGCCCTGCTCGACTATGCGAAAATCTGTCGGGTTCAGAACGTGATGCGGCCGTACCTGGAGGCAACCCTGTGACATCCGGCAAGAACATCTCGGCATCCGTCAGACAACGCCTCTTGAACCGCGCCCACCACGACGACAGGCCTTTCAATGAGCTCCTGCAGTACTATGCCATGGAGCGCTTTCTGTACCGCCTCTCCCGCTCTGCCCATGCGGACCGCTTTGTCCTCAAAGGGGCGTTAATGCTCAGGGTCTGGCGATCCCCCCAATTCAGGCCGACCATGGATATCGACATGCTTGGCAGGACAAACCGCGAGGACGCGCTCATTCTCCGTCAAGTCCGGGATATCATGATGATGGATGTGGGCATGGACGGACTTTCATTCGACACGGATTCGCTCCGGACCGAGCGCATCACCGAGGATGCCGAGTATGAGGGAATCAGAGTGCGATTTCTCGGGAGCCTGGGCACGGCGCGCATCAACATGCAAATTGACATCGGCTTCGGCGATATCGTCCATCCCGGCCCCGAGATGGCGGAAATGCCCACAATGCTGGATTTCCCGGCCCCGCGACTTCTTTGCTACAGCCGAGAAAGCGCCATTGCCGAAAAATTTGAAGCCATGGTGTCTCTGGGCGCCCTGAATAGCCGAATGAAGGACTTTTACGACATATGGCTACTATCGAGACAATTCGACTTTATCGGGAAAAATCTGGCCGAGGCCATGAGGTTGACGTTCAAACAACGGGACACTGTCTTGCCTGGAGATATTGAAGCGTTCAGCCGAGACTTTGCCGAAGTCAAACAGACCCAGTGGATGGCCTTTCGCAAGAGACTTGAGCAGGAGCATGTCCCTGTTTCGTTTCAAGAAGTCACGAGAGCGCTTGCAATATTCCTAATGCCGATCGCTGCTTCGATCTCAAAACAATCAGAAACCCCCGAAACATGGACTGCCTCGGGTCCATGGTCCTGAAGCCCACGCATTTCACCCCTTCACTGCGCTAAACAAGTCCCTCTCTCTTTCCACCATCCCTCATCAAGTCTTTGCCGGGATGTTCCCAGCATCACGGGACCATCCAGCCCGCCATGATTGCCGCGCCACACGACAAACTGCACAAGGAATGCGTCAAGCACATCCAAACCTTCGTCGCAACAAGCGAGGAGCACGATGAACGAAAGTGCACAGCACCACATCCCCTATCCAGCTGTTGAAAAATTCAAAATTCGCAGGCCGTTCAAAAACTGTGAGATGCAAGGAAGCGAAAAAATTCAGGGCGCGCGGTGTATTGCGCAGATGCGCAGTCTGGATTTTTGCGCTGACGCAGCAGATCGCCGTTTTGGGGCGGCCTGCTACGAAGAGATCCTCCACGCCATCGCCATGGACGCCCATGCGTGTTGGGTTGAATCAAATGAGATTTCGCCAGAAAGCCCTGATCAGATTGACCACCCGGTTACGCGTTGTAGCCATCCGGCCCATACCTGCGCTACCCAGGAATCCAGCAACCGAAAGTCCCGGAGATCACGAATGAACGAAAGTCGGCAGCTCAACGCCACCATACTCCGCCAACTGTTTGAGACCAAAGCCATACGGCTGGAGCGCGGCGCAATCTTCGACCATGAGCTTGCCTCCAAAGGGCCAGATTTCGACTTTGACCGCGTGGCGGGCATGCTCCTGGGCGCTGCCATTGGCGACTCTCTCGGGAACACCTCGGAATCAAGGCTTCCCCTGGTCAGACATCAACTCCATGGTGAAATCCGCGACTATCTGGTCCGGGATCGGACCGGCAGCGCAATGGGATATCCCAGCGACGACACGCAGCTGACGTTCTGGACTCTGGAGCAGCTGATCGACGACAAGGGCGAGTTCATACCGGAGCATCTGGCCCGCAAATTCGCGGAAAGCGGCAGAATTTACGGCATCGGCCGAACCATGAAGGGCTTTCTGGATGCATTCAAATCCGGCCGCCCCTGGTACGAAAGCGGGCCGCATTCAGCCGGCAACGGTGCGCTCATGCGAATCGCGCCCATACTCATCCCGCACCTGCGCCACGGCGGCACGGACATCTGGACGGACACTGCCCTCTCGGCCATGATGACCCACAATGACCATGCGTCCACATCCTCCTGCCTGGCCTTCACGGCCATGCTCTGGGAACTGCTGGACATGAAGACGCCGCCCGACCCTGCCTGGTGGCCCAAAAGATACGCAGCCCTGGCCACCGATCTTCAAGGCAACATCGGATACTCTCCGAGAAGCGGATGCATGAAGTACTCATTCGATGGCCCGTTGCATCAATTTGTCAGCGAAAAGCTCGCCTGGGCATACGGCGAAAACCTGAGCGTCATGGAGGCCTGCGAAATCTGGCACTCCGGAGCCTATCTGCTGGAGACAGTGCCCAGCGTCCTCTACATCCTCATGCGCCACGCCCATGATCCGGAAGAAGCAATCGTCCGGGCCGTCAACGACACGATGGACAATGACACCATTGCGTCCATCGTCGGGGCCGCTGTCGGTGCGCTGCACGGCAAGCGAGGGATTCCGGCAAGGTGGGTTGCTGGTCTGACCGGACGGATGGCAGCAAGCGATGATGGAAAGGTGTTTTCACTAATCGAAGAGGCGAGAAAACAATTCTGGACATGTGACAATTTTCTCTGAACGCGCCCTATTAGATGTATTGTGTGTCTTGATTTCATCAACATATCACATTATCAAATCAAACTTATCCTTTCATATGAAAGATTTACATTTTATCACAAATATGGAGCTAAAATGAACCAATACGTCATTGACGAATTCCCAACAGAGGTGATTGATGAAATCAAATATTATGTATATAGACTAATCGATCCAAGAAATGGAGAAACGTTTTATATTGGTAAAGGAAAGGGAAATAGAGTTTTTAATCACATGAAATGCGCAATTAAAAAAGAAGAATCAGACGATTTAAGTGACAAATTATCAACTATCAGAGAAATTCGAAATTCAGGCCTTCATGTCATTCATGTTATACATAGACACGGCATGGACGAAAAAACGTCAATAGAAGTCGAGGCGGCCCTAATCGACGCTTACCCTGGCGTAACCAATATCCAAGGTGGACATAGTAGCAATGACTATGGGCCGATGAATTCCATAGAAATTATCAACAAATACGCAGCAGAGGAAGCCGACATTGCACATAATGTTCTCATGATTACAATTAATAAATCTATTATAAATAGCGAAATATACGACGCAGTTCGATTTGCATGGAGATTAAATATTAAAAAAGCAGCACAAGCTGATTATGTTTTAGCAGTCAAGCAAGGAGTAATTTGTGGAATTTTTGTTATCGAGCAATGGAAGGAGGCAAAGAAAATTAATTTTCCAGAATTCAATGTCGACATAGAAGGACGTTTTGGGTTCGTTGGAAAAGAAGCTGAAGATTCCATAAAGCAACTATATATGCGTAAAAGAATACCTGAAAAATTTAGACAAAAAGGGGCATCAAATCCAATAAAATATAATTTCTAATCAAAATATATCAAGGAACTTAATATGAATAATGAAAGACAAACCATCATTTTCCTGCACGGCAAACAGTCCACGCCGGAAGGCTCTGGCAGCGGCAAGGCAATCCGGGAACATTTCTCCAACGAGTACAACGTGCTCATCCCGGATTACAAACCCATGGAGCGCACGCACGGAGAAATTGAAGCCTACTTGAAGGAGTACATCTCCCCTCACCCAGGAGCGCTCATCGTCGGCATTTCCCTAGGCGGCTACTGGGCCTATCGCATGACCTGCACCCTGCCAGCCAGCCTTGGCCTGTCCTGCGTCCTGCTCAACCCGTATTTTTACAACTATCCCGCGATCGAAGTTCCAATGCCGCCGAAAACCATCCCGATCACCGTCGTCGTCAACCTCGACGACGACCTCATCAACCCGCAGGAAGTGATCAAACGCTTCCAAAGTACGGCGACGATCAGGGCTTTCGAGACAGGCGGACACAGGTTCAAGGACAAGACCCCGATTGTCAGGGAAGTCGCGACCGCATTGAAAAAAATTCGCAACGTAAAAAACTTTGACCAAGGCGATTGAAAGATCATCCAATATAGATTTTGATTTGACAGACAGGAATGTTTGGCAACTCAAAATCTTGTAAAACAAAATTTAGGCATTTTATCATTATATCTAACTGATTACGACATGAAAAATACAGCACTAACTAACTTGTAGCGCAAAAATATCACTGTGCCTTTATCATTAATTTTTTATTGATTGGATCAATCTCATATTTATAAATCTCTAAACAATATCCATCAAACTCCATTTTATTCAAGAACTCACCATCTTCAGATAAAATTTTGGATATCTCACACGGGTTCATTCGAACTTTAGAAATATTTTTTTTACTTTTAAATTTTACCTCAACCTCAACACTTCCGCCACGAGAAAACAAATCTAAGTATTCAGGAAACTTCATTTATTACTCCAAAAAATTAAAAATTCATCACTCAATACAAACAGTCATCCCAATAACAGGCAAAAATAACCACTTCTCCGCTACCCCTTTGCCCGTAGCAACCTTAACAGCGCTGGCATAGGCATCCAGTTGCCCTGAGTATGCTTCGGCGATCTCCTGCAACCGACCTGCCGACCCCATAGAGGACTTGTGGTCAATGATGACGTATCCATCAGGTGTTTCAACGAGAAGATCAATCCATCCCTGTAAAATCTGCCCGTCACCATTGCCGCACGAGACAGGCACCTCAGCGCGTACTATCCCCTGTGGCCAGCGCGATCTAACCCAATCGTGTAACGCGGCAGTCTGTGCTTTGACCTCGCTGGCGGATAGCGCATCGCCAACTCCGAAGCCGGCCAGAATAACTTGAATCTCCTCTTGCTCCAGCGGGGCAGAGACATCCGTAAAACTCGCGGCCAGGCAGGCGTGCAAAGCGTCTCCAGCCACGTTCCAATCAAGTTGGTCGGGCTTAACGTGCATGGGGGTCCCTATGTTCTCCTGGCAGACTATTGTTGTTTCACGGCCTTCAACGCCTGAAGGCGAGACAAAAAGGGGCGGATACTCGCTGCGACCGTTGGCAGGCTGGAACCAGAAAAGCGTTTTTTGGCCATCCTCTTGCTCCGCAGGTTCCTCTGCGACCAAAAGACGCGCTTCGGACGGAATGCTCGTCCCATCTGGCAGAACAAGCGGAGTTTCCGGCTTCTCCCCGGGAGTCATCCAGTCCGCGCCAAGGGTCCGGAGCCAAGGATTTGTTGAGCGGGCCTTGGGATTGTGTGCCAGAACCAGCATGTCCCTGGGACGGGTCATTGCGACATAGAGCAGGCGCTTGCCTTCCTCCATTGCTGCGGCCAGGCTCTTCTTGTATTCCTCCGAGGCCTCGATCGTTTCCAGAACGTCAATGCCGGTGGATTGCTTGCCGAATGGCCAGGGCCAGTAATGGATGCTGCGCCCGGCAAGAGGATTGTCGGCCCGGAAATCGCCTTCGGAAAACGTGAATATCGACCACACGCCGCTGCGGATGTTTTTTTCAAGTTCGGCCAAGATGACCACGGGCCACTCCAGCCCCTTGGCTTTGTGGCAGGTCATGACCGTCACCGCATCCAGCGCAGGAGTAGCCAATGCATCGGTTTCAGCCTCCTTCACCTCATCCAGCCAGGCAAGAAAACCGGCTATGGTGACTGTCTCGCGCAATGAGCGGCAAGTAAGCTGATACTGTTCGGCGAGATTGATCAGCGCCTCAAGGTTGGCCAGACGAAGCCGGGCCATTTCTGCGTTGCCGCACCATTGCATGACCAAGGCTGGCAGGTCGCACTCCGTGATCAGCAAACGCAGCATTTCGTGCGGGGTAAGTACCTCAAGTCGGTCTCTAAGCGCCGCGATCTTAACCATAAGATGGTGCGCTTCCGGACCCTCTTCAAGCCAGGCCTTGGGTTCCTGCTTCTGCTGAATATAGTGCAGGCGATTCGTCAGCCATTCTTCGGGTTCCGCACATTCGGCAAGAGAGATAATTTCGGCGGTCGCGAGGGTATCGCTCTTGTCGCTGACGCGGCGCAGACAGGCCAGTGCCAATGCCGCCTCGGGCGTCTTCAGGAGCCCGGCGCTGGCCGTCGCCACGGGAATGCCTGCACAGCGCAGACTACTGGCCACCGCGTCAACGCCGTCATTGGTGCGGGTCAGGATGGCGATATCCCCGTAACGGACAGGGCGAACGGCGGAACCTCTGTCAGGCACGCTCATTGCCGAGTCGACAAGCGCGCGCACACCGCCAGCCAAGGCCTCAAAACGTTCACCCACATTGGCCCCTTCCAGGACCCAGTTTGCAAACGCGGGGCTGTTAGTCACCTCTTTGCGTTGAGGCGTGAGAACAACCTCGGATTCCTTTAAAGATTCCTCAAAGGCATGTTTGAACACGGCGTTGACCAAGTGCACCAGAGGTGGCCTTGAGCGCCAGGATTTATCGAGAATCCTCACATCGCCACCGATCTCCGGGAAGGCCGCAAGCAACCGCTGCATGAGCTCCGGCGAACTGCCTCGAAAGCCGTAAATGGCCTGTTTGATGTCACCGACGAAATAACACTGCTTGGCGAGCGTGGAGAGTTTGAGAAAAAGCGCCAATTGCATGGGGCTTGTGTCCTGGAATTCGTCCACCAGAAGCAGATCGAGTTCGTCAGACAAAACCGCCACGACATCGGGGTTATCCAGCATCTCCAGAAAAAGAGCTTCCTGGTCCGTGAAATCCACGACGCCAAGTTCTTTTTTCCTGGCCTGATAGTTTTCAATTATGGACGCACAGGTTTCGAAAAGAGTCTTCAGATAGCTGCGAATGTCAGCATGCAGCATCGGATGTGCTGTACACATGCCCGCAAGCTTCGCTGCCTCTTCGATCGCCGGGGTCATCGCTTTTTTACCGGGATTGTTCTTTGAAATCTTGATCCACTCGGACCAGGGAGCCCTGGAACTACGCAGCGCACGTCGGAAATTGAGCACATCCTGGTAATATTTTTTAGTCTTATTTGTGACCTTTTCCATGGCAAGAAAAGGTCTCAAATCCTCAAGAGCAGTCTCGATGGCAGCCATGAGCTGGGCCGACAAGTCCTCGGCATAGGGCTTTGCGAACTTATCAAGCAGCGACTCGGCATTACGAATCGCCATGGCGGGCAGCGTGGATGGGTCGATCCGGTTCGCCCGAACTTCCATGACCAGTTTGCGCAGGTCGGCTCTCCAATCCTCGATGCCAAGCCGCCACGAAAGTCCAATCATCTCGTCGACGGTTTCACCGGACAAAACATCATCAACGGTCTTCTGCATCAACACCTTGGCCTGATCCTCATCGACAACCTGCAGTGTCGGGGCAAGGCCGTTTTCAAAGGCGAACCGCTCAAGTAGCTCTCCGCACACCCCGTTGACCGTTCCAATGCGGGCCTGACCCATGGCATTGGCCAGATCAAAAAGACCATTCCCCAGGAGATGCTGCCGCACGCGCTCCCGGAGCTCCGTCGCGGCCTTGACCGTGAACGTCGTGGCGATGACCCCACCAGGCTGGACACTGCCCTTCTGCAATTCATCCCCGAGAATCTTGGTCAGGGTATATGTCTTGCCACTGCCTGCCCCGGCGCTGATAAAGTGAAGCGTGCTCACAGTTCTTCCTCCCATCCCGCCAGGGCCAGATACTCGTTGTAATTCTGATTGAGGATTTCCAGTGACATGCCGTCGGCAGGGGCAACCGCCACCTCCGTATCATCCACGGCCACCTCGATGAGACCCTGATCAAGGAGCTCTCGCCGCCAATTCCAGGTCACCAAGAAGCGGTTCCAGAGCTCCGGGGCACCCTCGTCCTTGACGTCGTCATCCCTCATGATGCGCTGCGCGTTGGGGAAAAAGCTTTGATCCGGAGCGATGAGCTTGGCCTGGCTGATGATGAAGTAGCTCAGGTCCGGCCAAACCCCATACTGCTGCCTGACCAGTTCGCCGTAGAGAGTCAGCTGCAGATGCCGATTCTTGGCCAGCTTGTCCGGATACTTCTTCCCGCCGGCCCATTTCATATCGATGATGGCCCGCCGCCCATCCGCGCGAGTCACGAGCAGGTCGGCAAAACCCGTCAAATGCCCGCCGACAAATACGCCTGCAAGCTCCACTTCAGGCTCGACCTTGACGACGCCTGCCGCTCGCAATTGCGCCTGCAAGGCGAGCATGGCCCGAAGCAGTTCCGCGCGAAAATTCTGCAACTCCGTCTTGCGGCCCGGCATGAGGAGCAGCGCGCCCTCGGTTTCGATAAGACGGTCAAAAGCCGGTGCAAACCACGCCCGAAGCGCCTCGTCATCGAACCTGAGTGCTTCGGGCCGCCTGAAGTACCGCTCCACCAGCGAATGGGAGAGATTGCCAAATAGCAGAAACGAGTCCCCCGCTACGATGCTCTTCCCGGGCTCCAGCTTGGCGTGATAGCGCAAAACCCATTGATACGGATTGAAAAGAAACGCTTCGAGGCTGGAGAAGGACTCCTTCTCTCGCGGGCTCAGTTTGGCGTCCTGCGGCATCCGCCACCAGCGTCTCTTTGCGGGAAGCGGTTTCGTCTCTATTTGACGGCAATCTGGGCCTGGGCGCTCAAATATCGTTTCCAGATCCGCAACCTGCGGCTTGTGATCGTCTTCAAAGAGAGACTCGATCATGAGCCACAGAGGATGCACTTCCTGACCGGCCGGCGGCAGCACCAGGACGGCCTGGCCTTGCGCCGCCAGAATCGATTTTTGCCAATTCAAGGCCTCTTTGCGCAGTTCTTCGGTCACTCCGGGCAAGCGCACGCCTGCGGCGAAAAGCGAGGCAAGTTCGACAGACGACCAGGGGTAGGGTTTTGGCAATGCCGGGGCTTGCAGTTGCCACCACACCACTCGCTCAGCGGGATCCACCGCCGCCCCTGGACTTGAGATCTTCCGGCACGATCCGGCCTCGGCAAACCTGAAAGGATTCCCAGCGCCCTTGGAGGTGCATTGGTTCACCAGCACTTGAAGCTTGCTTATCCCGATCCCGGTCTCTCCCTGTTCGATCAGAGCCAGCAAAGCGGTGTGGCATGCGACAGCTTGAGCGTGCCCGCCCTGAAAAACAGCTCGCCGCACAGGATCCGGATCACCCAGTCGCACGCGGAAATGGTCGGCGACCGCTGCAACGCGTTCAGCGATGTAAGCAATGGGAGCCGTCTCGCCCAAAGGATAACGCTCATGCTCCAGCCAAAAGCGGATCTTTTCGGCTGCGCGCTCCCATTCGAGGCCTTTTTCTTCCCAACGGGATTGGAGCTTGCTCACGGTTTCCTGCCATGGCTCTCCCCCAATGCCTGGATATGCGGCCACGGTTTCCGCGAGCTTTGTGCTGATTTCACGCGGAATGGGACACATCGGATGCGCCATGAACTTGATCAGGCCGTGGATATCCACGGGTGTCCATAACTGAGAAAGGACAAGGGGCAAAAACTGAAGCGCAGGACGAAAGGCGCTGAGTTCCTGAAAGTTCGGACGGGGCAGGTCATACACCGGCAATGTATCGGCGAGAGCATCTGGCTGGGGGACAACCAGAAGCGTTTCCCTGGGCGACCGGCTTAGAAGCGTGCTCAGCCAGTATCCAGCAGATACAGGGGTTTCGCCTCTTACGATGGCAAGGCTGCCGTCATCCACCCAATGGAGCTTGGGGGGAAGATCACCGCTCGCCTGTGCGGCAAAGGCGGCTTGAAGCTTGCCAAGAAGGCAATCAGGCGATGCCGAAGGCCTTGGCGACTGCATGCTGAGCGGCAATTGCCGCAGAACCTCTTGCCAGGCCCAGGGATGCCATTCCAACGGCTCGCAGAGTTCCAGGACGGAAATTCGAGGTTTGCGCTTGCGCATCCTTGCAGCGACGCGGGCCAAGCGCTGACCTTCAGACATGGGCACGCGTCCGGAGGCCTCGGCCTCCACGTCCTGCATATCTGACAGGCGCGCAGGGGCCTCTTTGGAAAACACGCCGCTCCATCCGTGAAGGTGCCATTGGTCCCGCCAGTCCAAAAGGGTCCTTGCCGTTTCCAGATCATCCACCGCGAATGTCTTATGATAAAAACGATCGGGATGGTCGCATCGTTTGAGGCATTCCCGATACGCCATGACGCGTTCGATGGCCGGAACCTCCCTATGGGGCAAGCCAAGCTGCACTTCCAGAATGCCGAGCAGTCCAAGAGGGCCGGTGGTCTTGGCATCAAGCTCGTCGACTCTGAGCGTCCCGTGTTCTCCATCCAAGTCCTGGCCAAAACGAATGCGCATTATGTTGCCCTCAAAAGGAATCTAGATTACGGCGACTACCAAACATAGTCGAAGAATTTCAGCATGTTTCCTATACGATCTGCAAACGTGCTGTTTCTTAGCGTAAGATCACCGGACAGGCTACCCTTGATCGACGATATGGTCCCGTGCGTACGGGACGATCGCAAAATTGATGCGCACAGCCGCCATTATCAGAGCACCCCAACCTTCGAGATCAGCATGGCCAACGATTCCCAGAAGCTCCAGCAACTGCAACGCATCCTGCTCCTCTACCAACTCGTCAAGACGAAACCGGAAATGTCCTCCAAGGCACTCCAGGAGGAGCTGGGCATTGGCAAGTCGACCTACAATCGAGACCGGGAATTCATGAAGAAGCTGGGGGTCAGCTTCGAATATGACAAGGCAAAAAAACGGCAGGACCTCACAAAGGATGCGTTCCTGCCAATTCCGGACCTGAGCCTCGACGAACGCCTGGCCATCATCCTGGCGCTGAGCCAGTTAGGGGAATTGCAAGAATCCTTTCTCGCCAAGCACGCCCGGGCAGCGGCAGCGAAACTCATGGCCGGACAAGAAAAATCCTTCTGCGACGTCTGCAAGGCACTGCTCGAACAGGATCTCGCCCATAAAGGGCATTCGCGGCAGGAGCGGATCGTCGACGACCTGCTCAACGCCACCATCAACCGCCGGCGCATCCGCATCAGCTACTGCA
The DNA here is from genome assembly GCF_900114595.1 of Desulfomicrobium norvegicum. Classification (NCBI taxonomy): domain Bacteria; kingdom Pseudomonadati; phylum Thermodesulfobacteriota; class Desulfovibrionia; order Desulfovibrionales; family Desulfomicrobiaceae; genus Desulfomicrobium; species Desulfomicrobium norvegicum. The sequence goes on from NZ_FOTO01000016.1 coordinate 17,064, forward strand.
AACCAGGCCAACCAGCCGAGGATTACGAGGTCGAGCCCTATCAGGTGTTCGTTGTGGATGGGTTTCTGTACATGGACGGCTACTGCATCGAGCGCAAGGAGATCCGCTGCTTCAAGGTATGCCGGATACGCGGCGTACAAGATGGTGGGCTGACATTCTCGAATCTGCGCGAATACGATTTCGCCCGCAGACGGACCAATGTCTTCGGGATCTACGCCTCGGACCAGGAACCCGAGCACGTCAAAGTCTGGTTCGCAGCGGAAATTGCACCGTTCATCCGCGAAGAATCCCGCCACGCATCGCAAAAGCTCACCGAAAACAGTGACGGGAGCCTCTTATTTGAGGTCGATGTGGCGGAACCGGAAGAGGTCTTGTGGTGGGCCCTGCGCTGGGGAGGGAACTTTGAGATCATCGAGCCGCAGTGGCTCAGGGACGAGGCTATCAAGACCATCAGAAAAATGGCGCAGCGGTATAAAAAACAATGACAGGGGCAGCATGTATATCAGGTCAATCGCGCTTCGTGTGACCCAACTTTTGGAGGGGCCAAAAATGCTCGAGTTTTATCGTTCCCAGTCCGTGGCTATTCTTGGACGTACGCATGCAGAAATACCATAGGATTTTGGCAGGACTGGCTATATGGGGATTTGGAATGTTACAAGGGTGACTTCCCCAAGATTGGCGTGTCGGACAAGCATCGTGACTAAGGTATGTCGGACAAAATTTAAAAAAAAGGCATCAAATGTTGTTTTTAGTCTTCATTGCGGCTCAAATTGACCACTGATTCCGGTCTCAAAGGCGTCGGAATCAGCTAGAAAATTCTTAGCGGAAGCGACTGAATAACTCGACATATTCCATCATAAAAAGAATCATCAATGTCGTGGCTAGAAATAAACCGGGCACCCTCTCGACATCGAACTCAAAAGCTGTTCGAGGCTCCACTTCTGCCATGAGGATATGCTTCAAAAAACAAGTATTACTTTTTAGCATGATCCAAAAACCTACCAATCATAAACTCAATTTCTCCAGAAAGGGCTTTCAAAAAATAGTCACCATCTTTTAATTCAAAATCATATTTTTTATCTATGTAATTTTTAATTAGAATATTCATATCCTCATCATCTTTTCTCATCTTATCCGCATATTTTTCTCCGAAAACAATATAGTTTAGATCCAGATTATATTGTTTTGCAATCAAAATAGCCCACGCTGCCGGGAACGTGTTCCCGGTTTTTTGCTTCGACACTGAAGCACTCGATATCCCCAAAAACTCTGCAAGGTTCGTCGAAGTTTTGAGATCCGTCTGCTCGGATATCCGCCTGAAAACGTCTTCGAACTCCAAATCCATTCCCGCACGACTCATCTAGTCCTCCAAATTTTTCATCTTTTTCCTAAATCAATTTAGGAAAAATCTAAATAATTTAATGATATTATGATAAATATTTCGATTAAACGCAATTTATTTTAAATATATATTGACAAAACTAGCCTAGAGCTATATATACCCATCTCATAAGTCAACTTTTTTAACCAAAAACAAACAGGAGATTTCTTATGAGCAAGAACAACAAAAACTTGGTCCCCTTTGGAAAGTACGAGGGACAGCCCCTCAAAGTCCTTTTGGCCGACAAGTCCTATTGCGCCTGGCTGGTTGGCCAAGCCAGCATCCGTGATCAGTACCCTGAACTGTGCGACCTGGCATTCAAAGAACATGGACGTGATCTCAAAACGCCAAGCCACAGCAGAATGCAGGCTGAATATATGACTGAAGAAGTGAGCCTAAGATTGTTCTACTTGGTCAATCCGAAAATCTTCAATCACGACAAAGAATACTATGTACATAATATCAATGAATACTTCGCTGACAAAATGTCCATCGTCAAGACGGTATGTGAACGCATGAACAACAGGATTTCTAAAATCAAAAAAATGGCAATCGAAATATCTACAATTTCAAAAAACTGGGAGTTGCACAGACAAAAATCCTTCGCGGTTCCCGTATCACCTTTTAAGAAGTATATGGATGGAAGAGAACACGAAGAATATGTGTTCAAAAATTTTGCAATTCTGATCGTCAACGATCCTGAAGAGATTTACAGGAACACTATCCGGGACTTTGAATTGTTCTATACGTTTTTTGAAGAATTCAGATCGTACTTGGCTGAGTCACAGTTCAATCAGGTCAGCCCTTGCAAGACTTCTTTCGAAAAAAAGTTCAATGATGTAACCATTGAAATCAAAAACCATGAAGAAATTAGCCCGAAATTCTCATCGCGTGTCGAAAAGTTCTTTGAGCGTGCTTTGTACAGATACCCAACCTGCAATAACGAACGGATTAATTACCCGGACTTCTTGCTTGGAGAATGGAGATATGTAAACCCGAAAAAAACCAATGAATTGTATTATGTCGAGCTCAAACCAAGCATTGGCGATGACTATCATGCGGTTTTAAACCAGATCTCGAACCGTAGGGAAATGAATGAGACACACATCAAGCAGAAAACCTCACAAAATGTGAGATACATTCTTGTCATCGGCGCCTACGACGGAACCGGCGTTAGCTTTGAAAATGTCAAAAGAATCTTCAAGACCGAAGAACTTGATGTCGTGCTGGAAAAAGACATCGACGATGTTAAGCTGCCGAAGATTGAAAGAGATTTCAGAATCAGTCCTTTTGAAATCCCTGCTTTGAATGAAATTTTCAACATCCTTGATTCTGTGAAAAAAACAATCCGAAGCGCGAATGAATTTTTTGAAGACAGCAAGAACAGCGCAGCAGGATTCTAATTAATTCAAAATCAGCACCGCGCAGCTGTGTGTATATTAAAAACTGCACTCAGCTGCGCAGTTTCGTTTCAGAAAAGCATTTCGTCCAAGTTTACCCCGCGCTTCCTGAGCTGATAAAGCACCTGCTCCTGCTCAGCCTGCAGTTTATGACCCGCACCCCACCTTGCCAGACCCTTCAACTGGTCGCCGCGCAACGCGCCCTCGCTGAACAATCTGGCGCCCTGCCATGCAGGCAGGCCGGCCTTAAGGAGTTCCAGTGTTTCTCGATTCGGAAAGAACTTCCCGTCCCGCCCCGATACGGCTGAAAGCCTGTCAAATATGGCCAGTCCGTCTGGATCGAAGTCTCCGAAGTGAAACCAGCGACATGAAACCGGAGCCGATCTAAGCCAGGCGACCACCCCTCTGGAGGCATAGCCCCCCGTGTAGATGAGGAGTCCTGTAGGAAGGATGAGTTCCAGAAAGGGAGAGAGATTTTCGCAGGTCATTATGAAATGAAGGCGCGACAGGTCGTACTGCTCCGGGCTGGCATGGGCGGACATCAGGACGGCCTGACCCTGATATTTCGTGACATCGGAAAGATCCGGGCCTCCTGCTATGTGCGGAAGCGTTGAAAAGGCTTTGAGCCGCAACTCTCCCCGGCTGGGCTTAAGGGCGAGCCAGTCCTCGTAGATTCGGGACAGGATGGAGACGGAGCCGATGTGTTTGGAATCTCCGAAGAGTTCGGCACTGAGTTGCTGCCGCCAGACCATGCCCACGGTCTGATCGGTCTTTTCCAAGGCCATGAGCAGGCACAGACAGTCTGCCGCCCGATCAACGATCCGGACTCCCAGTCCCATGGCCGTGGCCAGTGATTCGGCTGAGTCCAGCTTGGCGATGACGTCCGAAAACTCCGGCGTAGCCAGCAGGCGTCGCAGTTCTTGCGCATCGACCAGCGTGGCGGAGTTCTTCTCGCGCCGCACGATTCCCGCCCGCTCGAGCATGGCGAACTCGGCGCTCCAGCCCGCTCTACCCCGCTCCAGCAGACCACGCCAGGCAAGGCACCGGGCAGTAAGATCCTTCACTCAACCTCCCCGACATGTCCGGGATCTTCGCTTACTGCGGCAACCGTTTCCGCTGCCTGCGGGACGTAGACGCCCACATGGGTCACGCCCTGAGGCAGCGCTGTGAGGATATGGGTCAGCGAGTCGGATATATTGAGCATTCTGGGCAATGCCAGCACCAGCTGGCACTCCACCCTGTCCAACAGGTCACGCACGGTGTTCATGGCCCGCTCGTCAAGACGCTCGGCCTCGTCCAGGGCCATCAGCAGGATGCCGCTGCCGCGATGCTGGCCCGAGTCCGAGCCTTCGTAAAAAAGCAGGCTCAGACAGATGGCCAGGTTGATGCCCAGACCCTCGCCACTGGAAAAACCGCTGCGGCGCTCGCGGCCTTCGTCGTCCTCGATGGCCCAGCGCAGACGGACATAGGTACGGTAATCCGTGATCTGGTCGTCTTCGAGCTGCGCGCCCTTGGCATGGCGGGCGATGATCTCCCGGATCTGGTCCAGGAATTCACGCAAGCCCACCGCCGTTCCAGATGAAAACAACGACAGCTGACCGGTGCCCCGCAGATGTTTGAGCCCTTCGTAGGCGGGCTCATGCACTTTCTCCAGGTACACTTTGCGCACCTTGCCAAATCCCAGGTTGGAGAGGATGTCGTTGATCCTTTGCAGCTTGCGGGTCAGGGCGCGGATATCGGCGTCCACATTGTTGCGGATCGCTTCCACGTACCCGCGCAGCTTGCCTTCGATCTTCGCCAGTTCGTCGCGCAAGGCCTTGAGCTTATCTTCCTCGCGATCAAGTTCCACATCGGGAGGCAGCAGCATGGTCAGCACATCGCCCACCAGCTGATCGGGCTCCCTGTCCCGGGGCATGGTCAGTTCCTGGCCGTATTCCCGGCAGACAAGCTCCAGTTGTCCGGACAGGGCCACCCTGGCTTCGGCCCAGGCGTGCCGGGCCTTGTCCCGCCTGGCCTCGGTCCAGTCTCCGTGGAGGGCGGCGGGATCTTCGGCCGGATAGTACCGGCTCCAATGGACAGTGGCCTGCTCCATTTCCTGGATAGCATGGCGAAGCTTGCCGGACATGTCGTTCAGGGTGGTAGACCGGTTCTGCACATCGGCCCGCAGCTTTCCCAACTGTTCAGCTCCGGCGCGAATCTTCCCCTTGATGGAAGCCAGCTCCTTGGTCAGCTCCGCCACCCGCCGCGCCATGAGCTCGGCCTGCGTAAAATCGACGCGACCCTCCAGGACATCGAGGGGCTCATCCTTCTCCAGGGTTTCACGCTTGGATTGGGCCATGGACCTTGAATTCTCGGATTCCCGCCGCTCCCGCTCAAGCTCGGCCTGCCGCTTCTTAAGTTCTTCCTGACTGGAACGCAGCCGCGCCAAGCCCTCTTCCAGGGCTTTCACGTCTCGCTCAAGCTCCGCTATCCTGGCACGCACGGATTCGAGCTGTACCGGGCTTTCCGCCAGTTCGAAAGCCTGGATGCGGCTCTTCAGCTTCTCGACGCAGTCATGGCAGGCCTTGGTCCGGGCCTGGCCTTCGGACACTACGCGGACCCGCTTGGCCAGGGCCTCCTCAAGCACCGCACTCTCCCGGTCGCACAGGGCGTCCCAGGCCCCGAGCACCGTGGCGAGGCGCTCTTCCAGGGCCCGCTGGGAAGCCATGTCGGTCTTAAGGCGGGCCATAGCGGCGTCACATTCCTCCAGATCCCGCGCCAGGGTAATGAGCTGCTCCGCCCGCGCGCGGCTGGACAGCCAGACCGGGCCCTGCGGCTCGTACCAGGCCAGAGCGCCCCGCCCGCCGACAGCGGCAGCGCGGCTTGCCCAGTCCTCTTCCCCGGCCTCTGAGGTGACCACGAAAACCCTGTCCGCCCCTTCCAGCCTATCCAGAAGCTCGGCGCCCTCCCTAGGACGGATGGCCAGGGCGAAGGGGCCAAGGCGCGTCTGCCACGCCGCGGCCTCCTGGACGTCGAGCTGATCAAAATCCATGGCAACGGGATCGGCCAAGCCCTGGTCGACCATACGCTGCGCCTCGGGCGGCAGGGGCGGACGGCCCTGAGCCAGAGTGTCGCGCAACTGCTGAATGCGGCCGCGCTCAGCGGCAAGCTTCTCCTCCTTGAGGCTGAGGCGAATGATCTCATCCTTGGTGGAGCGCAGATTGGATTCAACGTCCTCGCGCTTGGGAGGATCGGTCACGACGTTCGCGCCCACCAAACCATTCCAAAGCAGCAAAGCCTCTTCATGGCGCTTCAAGCGGCGGCGCAGCTCAGCAAGTTGCTCCTTCAACCTGGGTAGAAAACGCAGCTCCTGAAAAGGCTCGTCCCATTCGTTCCAGGCCTCGATGACATCAAAGGCGGAGGAGACCTTGCGACCCAAAATTTCCGCACCCCTGGCCAGATCGGCCTCGTAGCTCCGCCAGACCTTTACGTCCTTGGCCAGCTGGACTTCCTTGCCGGCCATCTTCTCCCGTTCAACCAAAAGCTCTGTCCGCTTGGTAATGCCGGAGGTGATCTCCTCCGACACTATACGGTATTTCTCGGTAATACTTGTCTGCTCGGAGAAAATGGCCTGAAGACGCTTGTCCGCCTGGGCCAGCTCTTTGCCTGCGGCCACGTATTCCTTGTGCCTGCGCAGCTGGGCGTCCAGCGAGGACTGCTGTTTCTGCAGCAGGTCGCGTTGGTCGGAAATCCCGGATTCCTGCTCCTCCAGTTTGGTCAAGGCCAACTGTTGCGCTACAAGTTCCTCTTGGGCCTTTTCCTGTTCCGCCCGAAGCCCGCTCTCCTGTTGCCGCAGGCCTTGGACACGCCCCGAGGACACCACAATGTCGGCGGCCAGGCTTTCGCGACGCGCGCTGTCCAAAGAAAGGCGCAGTTCCTCAAGCTTGAGCCGCGTCTCCCTGAAACAAACCAACCGCTTGAGCCGCTCCTCCACACCGCGACGGTCGTGCATCAGCTTTTCAACGTCGCTGAAAGTCATCTTCATTCCTGACGGTGGTGGGCAGAGCATGTCCTGCAGAAAAACCTTCAAGTCAGTCAGACGCGGCTGCGTGATCTGCCGCCACAGCCTGGCAAAACTCTTCTTCTTGCCGGACCGCATGAGCGGGATGGGAAGGATACCCTGCTCGTGCAGGAAAGAGTGGTAATCATCCACTCGCTCAAAAGGCAGGTAGTCGGCTGTGGGATCGGCCTGCAGGATCCTGCGCGACAGGACCTGGAAATCAGGAGTAATGATGCTCGTCTCGGGGTCGAGGAACAGGCCTTCTTGAAGCGGCACGCGGCGCAGCACGAAGGGCGAGAGGTCGATTTGCTCGCCGCTGGGGCGCACGGCCAGGCGCACGCCCATGGCCGTGACCTCTTCGTGCCCGGTGATGCCGATGGCCGCCCAGGCTACGCGTTGGCGCAACTGGCCGATGATGGAGCGGTCGTTCTGGCCCGATGCCACATTCATGGATATGTACTGCTGGTGGCAGAGGATCACGGTCTGGATGGCGTCGAGGAGCGTGGTCTTACCCACGCCGTTATTGCCGGACAAGACTGTCAGGCGTCCGTGCAGGGGAATCAAGCTGCAAGGGAAGAGCTGATACCCAACTAGGAGCAGCTCCCGGGCCCAGATCGGATCAGGGCTGAAAAAGGGCAGGTTCATTCATCCTCCGCCGCGTCGTCGCTGTCATCGTTTTCCGGTTCGGTCTCGAACCCGGCCCACAGGGTTTTGACCACGCCAAGCAGGTCGGTCGCCTCGCTGCCTTGATGCAGGAGGGCGTTGCGGCTCACTTCCAGAAAACGCTGCAGGCCCGGCAGGCGGTAGACCAGAAGATCCCGCCACTCCGCCCGCACCGATGGACGGAGCTCTACGAATCGGTAACGGGCCAGCTCGTTCAGAAAAGTGCGGATGGCGTCGATCATCCTGTCGCGGTTCTGCTCCGTCTCGGCCCGCTGTCGGCCTCGCCCGCGCACGGGCAGGAAGACCGGGACCAGCATGTTGAAATCGAAGTTCGAGAGAATCCGCCCCGCCAAGTCGGCGGCAGGCACAGACTCCTGGCCGTCCACGCCTTCGGTCACGAAGTGCCAGGCCAGAAAGATGCCCAGGAAGGTCGCCCCGCGGCTGAGGCGTTCGGCCTTGACCATCCCCGAATCGGGTTTGAGGTAGAAGAAGCTCTCCCCGCCCAGGTCGCTGCGGCACAGCCTGTATCCCAGGAAGGCAAAGAAATCCTCCCAGTCCGACTGGTTGCGGTCCAGAAAGCGGAACTCTGGCCCCATGAAGGGATCGATATGCTCGCCGCGCTGCAGGCTGTGGATGATGCGCCGGGACAGGGCCGGGGAGGCGAACAGAACATTGCCGTCGCCCTCGTCGGGCATGTTGTTTTGAATTGGGGCGTCAGACATGGGGCGTGTCCAGGATGACGGGTTGCATAAGAGTTGGCCCAAGAGACTCCCACGGGGCATCGGCGGCACGGACCAGGACGGCCGGCTTCCAGCCCGACATGTCATTTAGGAGGTACCACAGGGCCAGAATTTCGGCATCGGGATCGACTGCATGCGCGGCCAGGAGGCTTCGGATCCACGCGGCAAGAGGCCTGGGCGAGAAAGGGGTGGAACCCCACTGCCTGTGCGCTTCATCAAGAAAATCGCCGCGCCACGGCGCCTGGATGTTCCTGACCGGCTCCGGCACGAAGGCGGACAGGGCCTCCAGCGCCGCCGGGTCGAGGGTGACAGGGGCCTGATTCTGGGAGGCGCTGAATTCTAGGCTGATGGCGCACGGGCGGTTCTGCCCGACCACGGGCATGCTTAAGGGTTCGCGCAGGGCCAGGCGCAGCAGGTCGAGCTGCAGCCGCCCCAGGGCGTCGCGGCGGGACAGGGAGCCGACGAAAGATTGATAGGAGACGCACTGCCGCACGAACCGAATGAGGTTTGCCAGCATGCGCTCAATGCGGTGGCGCATCCCCTCCAGAAAATCCAGCGCCCGCCCAATAGCGGTGCGCAACTCCGGCTGGGAAAAACGGTCGTGACATTCCGAGAGCGCAGCCATGAGCGGCATGTAGGCAGAGCCGTCCTGGACCGCATCAAGCAGCTCGTCCAGATACTCGCGCCCCCTGCGCACCGCGGTCAGGGCCTCTTCAAAGGCCAGCTCGTCCTGCCCGCTGCCCAGGCGCTTGGCGGTCTGCTCCTGATCGAGAAGCCCCTCTTCTATGGACAGGAGCTTGTACTCGATCTTTTCTCGAATGGTGCCATGAAAGAAATGGGTCAGCCACTTGGCAAGCTCCGCAGGATCGCCCTGCGTCATCTCCTGGCGCAGCGAAGAATGCGCCTGATTCAGGAGTGTGCACAAATCCTCGCTACCAAAGTCGGCATCTTCCAAGAGGTCCCGGGCCAGACTGCGCCCAAGCCGAGTCAGACAGTACTCCTGCGCCCGCGAATCCGTCACCGACGTGCGCACCATCCTGAAGCGCACCAGACGGTCAATGACCTGCGCCGGCTGGGAGACGTCATCCTCCATGCCGAGCTGAACCGCGGCATGGGAAAGCTGCTGCCGCAGCTCACGGTCCGAGATCCTCGCCGCCTCTGTGGCCATCTCTCGAAAATACAGCCAGCCGACGAAAAGCAGGTCCTGCTTGGAAAGCTCGAGGCCGCGCGGAAAGCGGTTGGCGAGGCTACTCAGTTTAAAGATGATGTCCTGCTGCTGCATGCCGACAGGAGATATACGGATTGCCGCTCATGGTCCAGAACGTCTCATCCTGATGGAAGCCATATTACAAGAATTGAGATTTCCTTATTATCGCTGCATGACAGACTTTAAATTTTCACAATGAGTTCAAACTAATTCAAAAGTTAAAAGCAACAATAGTGATATATTTTTGCAAAAACTCAGTGCATTGGTTCGACTGTACACGCTTCCATATATTTTACCAAATCATGATAATTATAGCGGACATTTCTACCAAATTTTATATATACAGGAGGCTTTTTCAGATATCTCCACTGCTGAAGAGTTTTGACACTAATCGATAAAAAATCAGCCGCTTCTTTTTCACAGAAAAGCTTTACTTCGTTACTAATCATTCTTTTTACCTCTTAATTAGTTACTGTGTTATTCAGTCTGGCACAAACTACATCTTCAGACTCAACTGACTTTTATTTCTTTGGCTTTGACATTCCGGAATATCATTGCAAATATTAAAATCATATTCATTTGAAATAGACATTTCAAAATTTTCTACATATTTATTTTCAATGTTTATAAAATTAATATATAACTCACTATTAATCTTATAAAAATCAAATATTACGTCAGATAAAATTTTATTTTTTATATTATTATCGTAAATATAATATATAATTTTACTCATTATTGCCTGGAATTCGTTTATAAAATTACAACTACACATTTCTATATAGTTGAATGATTCTTTATATTTTTCAAAAACATGATTAAAATAATCATCTAAGCAACAATTATTTGAATAATCGCTTTTACTGCAATTTGAAATTTGAGGCTTGTCATTTAACCTAATTTCTTTTTTGTTGTATTTTTTTACAATTGTATGAATTTCTACATATTTATAAAATAGTGTATTTAGGTACGCATCAGCTCTACCAACATAAGAATCCTTAGATCTTTTTGACAAAAAATTACGGGAACAGTTTTCGATCCACTCCGAGTCAATAATTTCCTGTGTTAAATTAGAATAATCTTTATTTTTTACAGAAAATCGTTTCATATTATAATTTGAACGCTTTTCACAAACACCATCGAATCTTTCAAACGCTTCATTAGCGGCTCTTTCGTCCGGATAACGAACTAAATCAGCATCAGTACGCCACTCTTCTTCAATTATTCTGTAAAATTCTCGATCTTTTAAGTACAAAGATCCCTTGAGTCGAATATTATAACCCCCATCTGAATTTTTAATACTGATATAATCGTAACCTGTCCGTACAATTTTATAATCAAAACTTTCGATATAACCGACCATTGATGAACGATTAGTCACTTCACCTTCCTTAATACCATTGATCACTATGTCGTGAATTATGCCTCTCTGGTCTGGTTCAAATTCAAAAACTTCTCGCTGCCGAGACTTATCGACATAAATGCGTGGTCCTGGCTGTAAAAGTCTGGCCCGCATGGGATCATTAGGATCCGCCCAACCATACTTATGATTGAGCAGATCCTGCATAGTCCCAAATTTCCGTTCCCAACGGGGAGGAGCTGGATTGAAACATTTACCTGTTTCCAAGTCTAAGCGTGCGATGAGCATATGAACGTGAACACCGCCACCCCAGTCACGATGCAAAATTTCACAATGACAAAACCTATTTATTTCCATTCCTGCGAACGCAAGAAGTCGCCACAGATACATTGCTTCAAGTATTTGCTGCTCCGTTGGCCTGTCAGTTACGGCCCAAGCGACTACACCGCTGGTGTAAACATTCGGGTTCGTCAGCGAATTTGCAACTTTAGCGACAAGGTTTGGCGAACCGTACAAAACAGAAACTTGTTTTCTCTTCTCACCAGTCCAGTCATAATCACCCATAAGATAATCAACCGCTTTCTGCGCATCCCCACGGCCTTTATTCAAATACTTTATAAGCATAGTTTTTCTACTTTTTGTACGCTGGAAGTCCGTGAACCAACTCGCAAAGCGTTTGGTCGAATGCAACGAGCGTGAACATCACAGGCACAATATCTTCCTCAGTTTTGTATTTGGTGACCCAGTTGGCAAGTTGGCTCAATCTGTTGCTCATTTTCGCAACTTCAATCATCAACTCACGGCTTACTTTCGGAGCAGGCCGTTTGGAAGATTTGGGTTCTTCCTTCGGGACCTCCACTTCAATCCCGTATTCAAAAAGAATTTTTCTAATCAAAGTCGCAATTTTCGTATTCTTTGATTTTGCAGCAGCTGCAATCAAAGCTTTTTCATTGCTGCTGACTTTGAAGGAAATTTCTTCAGTCCGCTTTTCACGTCTACACCGCGTCGGAACATGTACAGTCATCACTATTCTCCTTTCTTCTGTCTTGATAAAAATTATGACATCAAAAAAAATAATTCTTGCTCAAATAATAAAAATTTAATAAGAATTAAAATAACTGTTCAATTCATTTCTAATTGAAAAATGACAATACAAATCTATATGTCAAATATGATATTTGACAGAATACAAATACAGACAATACATATGTTTAAAAACACATATCATATCAGACAAATAAAATTTATAATATAATGTCTACATAGGCTTCACCATTTTTACAGGAAAATCATCGCCACGGAAATTCGCACTATAGCCCGCTCAAAAAAAAATGCAAGCAAAACTTTTAATCTACCCTACTCAAATTCTCAAAAATAGAGCTTAGCGCTGCTATTTTCTCCATCATTAAAGCTAGTTGTCGAATAAAACTTTTTTTCGCGCACATTGCCCCTTGAGAAAATCTGGCTTCTCGAGAAACCCCGCAGGGCACGACCGAGAACTTCCTTTCTGATCCGGCCAGCTGTTGTCGCCCGCTCGCGGAACAATTGCTCCCGAAAGAAAACACGTGCAGGTGTCTAGGAAGTGCGCACCGAAACGAGCTGCGACCTCCTGTCCACGACCGCAACAAACGATGGAAGCCATAATATGGGCGTACGACTTTATCTGCGCTTCCAGCACAAAAGGCCAGAGGATCAAATGCCTGACAATGATGGAAGAATATTCGCGCGAATTCCTGACAGGTTGTCAGTGTGATGATATCGAGAAAGCTAGGGTGTCGGAAAATATGCCTATGGCAAGGGTGCCAGGAAAATGAGTGTCGACCAGACCAAGGGCACACATTGCGAGAGTAAGGTGTCCCACTTCGGAAGATTGCAGAGCATCACGGATGTAGTCTATCCAGCGTCCAGCGCGTTATTTACGAGGAGGCACAGTAAACAAACTCAATTTTTAGCCAGTGATTGTAAAATCCAATGTTTTTTACCTTCTCGATATTTGCATGTTACTTCGTCCATAGCACCTCAAAATTAGCACAGGCACAATTTGTGCTAAGAGCTAACAATCAAATTCCCATAGATCCTTAAGGAGAAAACATGGAAGATTATCTCAAACAAGCAATCGAGATCGTAAAAGCCCAAGCATCTGTACGCAACATGAACGAGGACGAGATCACATCCATGATCAAAGCCTTGGCTGGCAGCATTCGTGGCATTACTGAAGGTGCCGCACCCGTTGCCGAAACGGGACCCGCTATTGACCCTAAAAACGCGATTCGCGAAAAGAGCGTCATTTGCTGCGAATGTGGAAAGTCATTCAAAGTTTTGACAAAGCGCCACCTTATAACCCACAGACTCACTCCCGAACAGTACAAGGAAAAATACGGCTACAAAAAGGGTACTCCCCTGGTTGCAAAATCTCTGGCCCGTGACCGCCGGAAAACGATGAAGGACATGAAGCTGTGGGAGAGACGCAAAAAAACCACGAAGGCTGAATAGTGAACGCTGCAAGAAGTTGAGTATTTCAGGCCGGTCTCCTCTGCGAGGGATCCGGCCAATTTCAATATCAGTCCCAGAGTGCCCGTTTGGGCTAACTTTCGTTGCCCCCAAGCGAGCGAGATAGACATGTGTGGACGATTTTCTCTCCTAGACGAAGCGGCGGTTTCAGAAATCCTGAAAATTGAGCGCTGGAATTGGCACTGGCTCCAACCGCGCCTCAACGTGATTCCAACTACCCGTGTCCCTTTCGTCGTAAAAGCTGAGGAATGCCTCGTTAAACTGAACGGAGCGCGCTGGGGGCTCATACCCCATTGGTGGAAGAAGGAGGGGCCGCCATCCCTGACCTTCAATGCCCGGTCAGAAGAGACGGCGGAGAAGCCGACCTGGGGCGCCACAGCCTGCGCGGGTTGCGCTGCCTGATGCCAGCACGCGGATGGTATGAGCGGAATGAAAAGGAGTTGGTCAGGAGCAACTCGGACCGACAGGTAAAGCAGCCCTACTTCATCTGCGCACCGAATGCGGAAGGCATCGCCTTCGCCGGGCTTTGGGCCGTCTGGAAAGGACAGGACGGCCTCAGGTGCTTTCCTGCGCCCTGCTCTCCAAGGCAGCAGCGCCAGGCATCGATCATATCCATGACCGCATGCCCGTGGTCCTCAAGCCCGAACACTTCGATAACTGACTGAACCCAAACACACCCGGGCCGGACGTCCAAGAGATCATCGCCGACTCACGGAACGACTTCGACAGCTACCCCGTGAGCACTAGGGTCAACAACACACGCAACGACTTCCCGGAACTGCTCGTGCCCCTCAAAGCCTGACCTTTCTGCGCCAAGCAATAGTTCCAGGCTGATTCACAGCCGGACCTTGGACCATCTGGGCTGAACAGATATACGCTCAGCGCAAATCGAATTCTCGACCTACTGATTACGAAGACCCAACACCCGACTTCGCAACCTCCTCACTTTATGGCAACAACTTAAAATTGTTGCCATATTTTTTATTCAACGATTCTGATTTTTCCAGACAAAAGCATATTTTGGAACATAAGTCCCACCCGATTCCCACCCAGACAGTGAGTGAGAAAATCCTGAGCTGTTGTGTCGGAACGAGCATATGAACCCACAAATTCGGCAAACATAAGGGTGTCGATTATCGTAGGCCTATCTGGCCAGGGTATCCTTCCTGGAAAACTTCCAAAAAGGAAAAATCGATTTCGGAAGTCTTGGTGTCCGTATCCATGACTTCGACCTGCACCGATCGCCCGTGCACCATGGCCGACAGGTTCCGCTTCGAGGCCTTGCCGAACGCCTGTCCGGACTCGGGCGCGTCAATGCCGTAAAGCCGGATTTTCACCTGCTCGCGCCCGTCACGCAGGACGGTGATCGTGTCGCCGTCGGCGATAACGACAACCTTGCCGGTCCATGCCCACCCTGCTCCGGCCTGGAGCAGGACGAACTGAAGAACAAGAGCAGCCCCGACCGCGATCGTACCCATCCACCTCTGACAATTCATTTCCGGATCCGTCGTCCTTGGTTGCAGTTATTCCACCTGTGGCAATTCAGCCCAGCACGTCGTGTAACGGGGCGATTTCCGCTCCTGCCTCATGTTCCACGTCCAAGGCCCAACATCCCGCTACCGGTGTACTAAGGACCGGGATGGAAGCGGCTGGTCGTGGCGAACACCTATACCACCCGGCCAACTGCCTCTTGGCGCACAGAGCTTTTGGGCGGCGCGTTGGACAGACGCGGACAAGGCTTCCTCCAGGCTTTCCAGTTCGACAATCCGTGTCCCGAAGAAACCGGAACAGACAAGGCTTTTTGCCGGGGGCTGAACCTCCTCGAAGGCGATGCACGGCATGTCCTTGCATGAATTCTAAACGCCTTGTCCAACCATACCTGCGAGCCCGTTGACCCATTGATCTGACAAGCAGTCTCAACTTAAGAGAGGGACTGTGTATACTGGCTGAGAAAATTTGCAGCCCTCATCCCGACCCCCGATCAATTGAAGCCCCCCTTGACCGGGCATGCAAAAATCCTGACTGCGGCCATCGGTGCACCCAAATATTTGGATTGGGCATTGCCGCCAACTTTTCGCCTCTCCTGGAGGTGCCCCCAAAAACAAGGATGGCAGCACCTGCAATTCTTTCCATGGTCAGCCCACAATCCTTGGACAATCTTGACGCTTGGCAGGATCAAAGCAATGAAGGTGGCATGCCCAAAACGGGCGGAGTAGGTGCACCCACATATTACAGGTCCAACGGCGGTGCGGGGAAGCGTGCGGGGAAAGGTTCGAAAAAATGGCCTGCAAGCGATTTCCCCCTATGTCATGCTGGGCGCGAGGTTGCGTGCGGGGAAGCGTGCGAAAAAATATGGCCTGCAGGGGAATTCTCCCTAAGCCGTGCGGGGAGCGGATTTGCGTGCGGGGAATGGTGCGGGGAAAGAAAAAGGGCTTACCGGTGTGTATCCGATAAGCCCTTGATTTCTTTGGTGCGCAATGCAAGAATCGAACTTGCGGCCTTTAGCTCCGGAGGCTAACGCTCTATCCAACTGAGCTAATTGCGCACGAGGAATGCTTACCTATGCAGACGTCCCTCGCTTGTCAAGTATTCGTGTCTGGGATAGCCGGTTGGGCCAAGCTTAAATTTTCGAGGTGATTCATGACAGTTACACGACGCATCATTCTGGCCATTTCCGGGGCCAGCGGCATGGAGTATGCCCGGTTACTGGCCCGCGCCCTGCGCGAGGCTCCAGGGGTGGAGCTGCATGGGATCATCTCGGACGGGGCGCGACAGGTCTTTCGATACGAACTCGGCTCCGATCCGCTCGAACTCGAATCCAGTTTTCATTTCCTGCATGATCCCGCCAATATCGCGGCCGCGCCTGCCAGCGGTTCCTGGACGCATGCGGGCATGATCGTCTGTCCGTGCTCCATGGCCAGCCTCGCTGCCATCGCAAGCGGGGTCGGCACCAATCTGCTGCATCGCGCCGCCGACGTGACCCTCAAGGAGCGCCGTCCCCTTATCCTGGTGCCACGCGAAACGCCGCTGAGCGAGATCCATCTGAAGAACATGCTCCGCGCCCACAGGGCCGGGGCCGTGATCATGCCTCCCTGCCCCGGGTTCTACCATCGCCCGGAATCCATCGAACAACTGGTCAGCCAGTTTGTGGGCCGCATCCTCGAACAGCTCGGCATGCCCCATGAGCTCTACACCCGCTGGAGCTAAAAGAGTTGCCCGCCGGGGCGCTTGATGATAGCCGAAGCTCCATGTTCGACATCAGCCAGACACTTCATCACTTTTCCATAATCGCCCTGCCCTTTTTTCTTGGCATCACCTGCCACGAAGTCGCGCACGGGTATGTTTCCTACCTCATGGGCGACCCAACGGCCAAGCTGGCCGGAAGGCTGACCCTCAACCCGCTGAAGCATCTCGACCCCATGGGCACCCTGGTCCTGCTTCTGACCCAACTCATCGGCTGGGCCAAGCCCGTGCCCATCAACCCGGCCTATTACAAGGATTACCGGCGCGGCATCCTGTACGTGTCCCTGGCCGGGCCCATGGCCAACTTCGCGGTGATGGCCTTCTTCGCCGTGCTGCTCAAGCTCCTCGTCATCTATTCCCAGAATCCGGGCGCCACCGACTCCGCATACATCCTGCGGCCCATGATCAACATCGCCGTGGCCGGCGTCTTCATCAACGCCATCCTCGGCACGTTCAACCTGCTGCCCATTCCCCCGCTTGACGGCAGCAAGATCCTGGCCTGCCTGCTGCCCGGCCCCATGGCCGCGCGGTTCATGCAGCTCGAACGCTACGGATTCATCATTCTGCTTCTGCTGGCTTTCACCGGAGGACTCGGCATGATCCTGTCCCCGGTCTCCGCCTTTGTGCAAAACATGATCATCAAACCACTCCTATAGGTTTCAAGCATGAAGAAAATGACCGTCCTGACCGGAATCACCACTTCCGGCACGCCGCACCTTGGCAATTACGTCGGCGCCATCCGCCCGGCCATCGAGGCCAGCCGTGACGAAAACGTCAACTCCTACTATTTTCTGGCCGATTTTCATTCGCTGATCAAATGCCACGATCCGGCCCGGATTCATCAGTCCCGTCTGGAAGTCGCCGCCACCTGGCTGGCCCTTGGCCTTGATACGAACAAGAGCGTCTTCTACTGCCAGTCCGATATCCCCGAAATTCCCGAGCTGACCTGGATACTGACCTGCATGACGGCCAAGGGCCTCATGAACCGGGCCCACGCCTACAAGGCCGCGGTGCAGGAGAACGAGGACAACGGCAGCCCGGACCCGGACAAGGGCATCACCATGGGGCTGTACTCCTACCCCATCCTCATGGCCGCGGACATCCTCATGTTCAACGCCAACATCGTGCCCGTGGGCAAGGACCAGACCCAGCATCTGGAGATGACCCGCGACATCGCGCAGCGCTTCAACCACCATTTCGGCGAGCACTTCGTCCTGCCCGAGGCCCGCGTGGACGAGTCCACGGCCGTGCTGACCGGCCTGGACGGCCGCAAGATGAGCAAGAGCTACAACAACTACATCCCGCTCTTCGCCCCGGAAAAGAACCTGCGCAAGCTGATCATGAAGATCACCACCAACTCCCAGGCCCCCGAGGAGCCCAAGGAGACCGAAGGATGCGCGCTTTTCGAAATGTTCCGCGCCTTCGCAACGCCCGAGCAGGTGGCCGACATGCGCGCCCGTTTCGCGGCAGGCATCGGCTGGGGCTACGTCAAGCAGGACCTGTTCGAGGTCGTCAACGCCCAGCTTGCCGAGCCGCGCGATAAGTATGCGGAGTTGATGCAAAACCCCGAATATATCGAAAAGGTACTGAAGGAAGGCGCTGAAAAGGCCCGCGCCTACAGCCGCCCCTTCCTGGATCGCATCCGCGCCTCCGTTGGGATCAAGACGCTGGGCGCCTAAGTACGGACTGGTCTTCGGACCGATTTTTGTTTATTGATTTTTTTTATTCGAGCGAGGGAGGATACGATGGGCGCCGCCAAAAAAGTCGTGCAACTGGAACGCAAGACCAAGAAGGACACCGATTCGGCCCGCAAGACCAAAAAGGTCGAGCTGACCGAAGTCGTCAAGGTAAAGAAACCGGAAGCAATTTCCTTTATGGATTATGCGAACCTGGCCCAGAGCCTGACCCGGGAAAAATCCCTCGGCCACGACGAGGTCGAAGCGGCTCTTAAATCGCCTGCAAAGGTCGAGATCCCCCAAGCCGCCCCGGCTCCCGAAGCCGATAGCGCCGCCCCCGAGGCCATCCCCTCGGCTCAGCCCCCGCGCCGCGACATGAGCAAGATCGCGCTTTTCGCCTCTCTTGCGGCGGTGATCCTGCTGCTTGGCTTCTATTTCAACCTCAATCAGAACATCAAGCAGCTGACCATGCAGGTCCAGGACCTCGCCGTGATCAAGACCACCGTGTCCAGCCTGGACACCAAGGTCGGAACCATGGAATCCAAGGTCGCGGAGCTTGAGACATTGCCCTCCAAGACGCGCGCGGCGCTCATGAGCTCGATCCTGCAGGAAATGACGCAAAAGACATCCTACATGTCCACGCAGCTGCAGTCGCCGGAACAGCAGGAAAAGCTGATGAAGGCCAAGGAGCTGATCCAGCAGGTGCAGACCGAGCTCAACGCCCAGAACTAGTCCGCCGGAACAGCATCGCGGCCTTCGCGTAACGCCCGTCTCACAAGGCCTTTCCGCGCCTTGAATTTCGGGCTGTGCTTGCGTCTCGCCGCGATGTTTTTCGCGCACGGCACCGGCCCATGCAACCGTGCTTTTTCATCTCAAGACCGTAGCGAACCCCGCGGAGGCTTCCCTCCTTGTCCGCTCCTCCCGTTTTTTATACACTCAAGGCCATCACCCAAAGCCATCATTAGTAACGATCCATGCCAAGGACTGCCATGCACGAGCCAAATCCCCTGCTCAACTGGGAGCTTTTCCCCAATTTCCCCTCCATCACCGCCGATCATGTCGTGCCGGCCATGCAGGAAGTCATAGCCAGAAGTAGCGCCGAACTTGAAACCCTCGAACAAAGCGCGCCCCGAACCTGGCACGGGCTGCTCACCCCCCTGGAGCGCCTGACCGACAGGGTCGCACGCGCATGGGGCGTGGCCACGCACCTGCACAACGTCAGGAACTCCCCCGAAATGCGCGAGGCCTATGCGCAGACTCAGCCCCTGGTCGTGGAATTCCACAACCGCCTGGGCCAGAGCCGTCCCATACATGACGCGCTTCTCGCCCTGCGCGAGAGCCCGGATTTCCCGACATTCAGCCAGGCCCTGCAGCGCACCATCAGCCTCTTGGTCCGCGACGCGATCCTGCAGGGCGTGGGGCTCGCCCCCGATGACCGCGAGCGCTTCAATGCCATAAGCCAGGAGCTGGCCGAACTGTCCACCCGCTTCACCAACAACGTCCTTGACGCCACCCAGGCCTATGCCCTGACCCTGACGCAAAAGGATGAGGTTGCCGGGCTCCCCGAAGACTCCCTGCGCCTGGCCGCGAACATGGCCCGGACACGCGGACAGGCCGAGGCCACGGCGGAAAACGGCCCCTGGTGCATCACCCTTGATCTGCCTTCGTTCCTGTCCTTCATGCAGCACGCCGCCAGACGCGATCTGCGCGAGGAGGTCTACCGGGCATACATCACCCGCGCAGCCGCCGGGGATACCGACAACCTGCCTCATATCCGGCGCATATTGAAGCTGCGCGCCGAGCTGGCTGCGCTGCTCGGCTTTGAAAATTTCGCGGAAGTGAGCCTTGAGCGCAAGATGGCTCCTGGCGTGGCCAGCATCGAAGCCCTGCTGCGCACAATCCAGGATGCGGCCACGGACCCGGCCCTGAACGACCTCATCGATCTTGGCGATCTGGCCCGCTCCGGAGGCCAGTCCGAGGATATCCAGCCCTGGGACGTCATGTACTGGGCCGAAAGGCTCAAGGAGCGGCGCTTTGGCCTGCGCGACGAGCTGATCCGGCCCTATTTCCCGCTGCCGGCCATCCTGCAGGGGCTCTTCGAGCTAATCGAGAGCCTCTTCGGGGTCAGGATCGAAAGCGGTGACGAAGTGCCGACCTGGCATGCGGACGTGACCTATTACCGGGTCAAGGACAGCGACGGCCGGGAGATCGCGGGCTTTTATCTGGACCCTTACGCCCGCCCCGAGGAAAAACGCGGCGGCGCGTGGATGGACGAACTTCATGGGCGCAGCACCGTCTGCGCGCCTCGCGGTCATGCCGTGCGCCTGCCCGTCGCCTACGTGAACTGCAACCAGCGTCCGGCCTTGGACGACGCGCCATCGCTGATGAGCTTTCAGGAAGTGACCACGCTCTTCCACGAGTTCGGCCACGCCCTCCAGCACATGCTGACCACGGTGGAGCATGGCTTCGTGGCCGGAATCTCCAACATCGAGTGGGACGCCGTGGAACTGCCGAGCCAGTTCATGGAAAACTGGTGCTATCACCTCCCCACCCTGACCAAGCTGGCCCGCCACTACCGGACAGGCGAGCCCATGGCCGCCGAGCTTCTGGACAAGCTCCTTGAGACCCGCACCTTCCGCGCCGGTTCCAATGCCCTGCGCCAGGTCTCCTTTGCCCTGACGGATCTAGCCCTGCACACGGCCGATCCGGACCAGCTCGATCCCACGGAGACCGCCCAGCGCATCGCCCGTGAGATCCTGCCCCTGCCGCCGCTGCCGGAAGACCGCTTCCTGTGCTCCTTCTCGCACATCTTTGCCGGCGGTTACGCGGCCGGGTATTACAGTTACAAATGGGCCGAGGTCCTGAGCGCCGACGCTTTCGGCGTATTCGCGGACGCCGGTCCGGATCCGGCCCGCAACGGGGATCTGGGCCGACGCTTCAGGAACACGATCCTGGCTCTGGGCGGCAGTCGCCACCCCATGGACATCTTTCGTCTCTTTCGCGGTCGCGAACCCGACCCAAGGGCCCTCCTGCTCCAGGAAGGCCTTTTGCCTGCAAACAAGGATAACTAGATGTCGATTCAATGGTTTCCCGGCCACATGCACCGGGCCAGAAAACAGATTGCCCTGGTCATGGCCAAGGTCGATGTGGTCATCGAAGTGCTCGATGCGCGCCTGCCCGGATACAGCGAAAATCCCCTCCTGCGCGAACTGCGCGGGCCAAGGCCGTGCCTGAAGGTCCTGAACAAGAGCGATCTGGCCGACCCGGCCGTGACCGCTTCCTGGATGGACTTCTTCCGCGAGTGCGGCACCGTGCCCATGGAAATCAGCGCCACCAGCCCCAAGGACGCCAAGCGCATTCTCGGGACCCTGCCGGGCATGGTCAAGGAGCGCAATTTTCTCATGCAGCCCGTCAACTGCCTCATCGTCGGCATCCCCAACGTGGGCAAATCCACGCTCATGAACACCCTGGTCGGCCGCAAGGTCGCCCGGGCCGCCAACCAGGCCGCCATCACCACCAAGCAGAAGCGGGTCCATGTCAACGACGAGCTGACCCTGTACGACACCCCCGGCGTGCTCTGGCCCAAGATCGAAAGCGTCACGGCCTCCTACATGCTGGCCGGCAGCGGCGCGGTGCGAGAAACGGCCATGGACAACGCCGAGGTCGCGGCCCGCGTCGGCGACTATCTCCTGCGCGAATATCCAGGACTGCTCAAGGAACGCTACAAGATCACCGATCTGCCGCAGAACGGGATCGATCTGCTGGAAGCGCTCGGCAGGAAGCGCGGGTGCCTGATCAAGGGCGGCGAGGTGGACGTGACCAAGGCGGCGGGCATCCTGCTGAACGAACTGCGCGCCGGACAGATCGGCCGCATCAGCCTGCAAAAGCCTCCGGCGCCCAAGGCGGCGTAAGCTCCGCTTCCAAAAAAAGCCAAAGGCCGGGCTCGTCCATCATGGGACGGGCCCGGCCTCTTGCATTTCAACCGGCGGACACGCGTCAGACGTCAGCCGTCCAGATCCGCGCGCAGCCTGCGATAAAGCCCGCGAAACTGATGGTAGGTGAGGCCCAGCAGGGCCGCCGCCTTTTTCTGGTTGTGGCGGCCCTGCTCCAGGGCCGCCGTCAGGTACGCCTCTTCCAGATCGCGCACGGCCGTGGCCAGCGGGACTTGCAGGTCAGGCTGCGCGGAACGCGGACGGACATCTGGTGGCCGCGGAACCTCGGCAGCCGCTACCGCCTGTTCCACTGGACGGTAAGGGGATGCAAACGGATCGAAGACCACCTCCCGAACCGTTCCCGATCCAGTCCGGTACACCGCGCGTTCGACCACGTTCTTGAGTTCGCGCACATTGCCCGGCCAGTCGTGGGCCAGCAGCATGGACATGGCCCGGGCGGAGAATCCCGGCGCCTCGCCCAGCCCCATGCCGATGGCCATGCGCGCGGCGAAATGCCGGGTCAGCAGCTGCACATCCCCCTCGCGCATGCGCAGCGGAGGCACGGTCAGCACCTCGAAGCTCAGGCGATCCAGCAAATCCTCCTTGAACGCCCCGGCCCTGGCCCGCCGTGGCAGGTCCACGTTCGTCGCGCCCACGATGCGCACGTTGACCGTAACCGGCCGACTCCCGCCCACGCGGTCGAACGATCCGTACTCGACCACGCGCAAAATCTTTTCCTGCGCCTCCGGCGACAGGTTCGCGATCTCGTCCAGGACAAGGGTGCCCGTATCCGCATTCTCGAACCGTCCCTTGCGGCGAACGGTGGCGCCGGTGAAGGCCCCGACCTCGTGCCCGAAAAGCTCCGTATCCAGAAGCGAACCGGCCAGGGCCGCGCAGTTGACCGTGACCAGCGGGCCCTGCCAGCGCCGTGAAAGATAATGCAGGCGCGCGGCGGCCAGTTCCTTGCCGGTGCCGCGCTCGCCGATGATCAGCACCGGCCTGTCGATGCGCGCCACCCGCGAGAGTTGCTCCTGAAAAAGCAGGAATGCGTCGGACTGGCCGATGGCTTCCATGGATGATATCGGGGAAGATGACGGATATGTGGTTACCATTGCCAAAAAATAGCGAAATTAACCAAATTACGCAACGACAGACCACGAAGGCAAATAGCATTTATTCAAAAAACGTTACATTTCGGCATGGTACGACACAACAAAACACTGGCATGATCTCTGCTCAAGACAAGGCGATCAAGAACATCGTCACTCGTGGAGGAACTCATGGGCGTATTTACCAGATTCAAGGACATCATCAGCTCCAACATCAATTCCATGCTGGACAAGGCCGAGGAACCGGAAAAAATGATCCGCCTGATGATTCAGGAGATGGAGGAGACCTCGGTGGAGCTCAAGGCCGCCTGTGCCGGACTCATGGCCGATCAGAAGCGCATCGCCAGGGAGCAGTCCCAGGCCCTGGCCCGTCTGGAGCTGTGGGAAGACAGGGCCAAGCTTGCGCTGGACAAGGGACGCGAGGACCTGGCCCGGGAGGCGCTGCTGGAAAAACTGGCCGCGCAGCGACTGAGCGAAGGGCTGGAACGGGAGCGGGATCGCTTTGCGGTCATGATCGAGCAGGCGCGCGAAGACATCGAGCAGCTCGACGTCAAGCTGGAGTCCGCCAAGGAACGCCAGCGCAGCCTGGCCAAGCGCCATGTGCGGGCCGACCAGCGCATCAAGGTCCGCTCCAATGTCTCGCGGGTTCAGTCGGCCGACGTCATGATGCGCTTTGACCAGTTCGAGCAGCGCATCGAACGCATGGAAGCCGAGGCTGAACTGGGCGCGCCGCGACAGAACCGGAACCTGGAACAGGAGTTCGCTCTGCTCGAAGGCGGAGACGAAGTGGAAGCACAACTCGCGTCCATGCGCTCCTCCTCTGACAAATAGCACCGGCTGAAAATTTGTTTGGCGGCCGCCAAAGCCTCGGCTATGCGCTTATAAACACGCAAGGAGAAGATTGCATGGAACATTTTTTCGGTTTTATCTTCGTGCTCATGAGCGCCGGAATCCTGCTGGTCGGCGCGGTCATCTTCGGGTTCATCAAGATGTTCACCAAGTCCGGCGATGTGAACGTGGCCCGGGAAGCGCAGATGATTCAGGAGATCTATAACGGCATGTCCCGCATGGAAGAGCGCATCGAGGCACTGGAAACGATTCTTCTGGAAAAGGACGGCAAGGAGAAAAGATCGTGAGAGCTTTCGGACGCGGCAATGGCCGCATGCATGGCGGCGGAAGCCGTGGTTCGCGCTGGAGGAGGCCCGTGGAAGAGCAGCGTGGAATCTACCGCGCCCGCGACGGTGTATTTCTGGGCGTTTGCAAGGGACTGGCCCGATACTTCGATTTCTCCGTCGGAGCCTTGCGCGCCATCGTCATTCTTCTGTTTCTGGTCACGGGCATCTGGCCGGTGGGGCTTTTGTACCTCATCGCGGCCATGGTCATGAAGATGGAGCCGGTCGTGCCCTTCGACAGCCCCGCCGACCAGGAGTTCTACAACTCCTACACCAACTCCCGGGCCGGGGCCTTGGAGCGGATCAAGCGCAAGTTCGAGAATCTGGACCGACGGCTGCGGCGCATGGAAGACGTGGTCACCAGCCGCGATTTCGAATGGGAGCGCCGCATGCGCAATTGACATTGACCAGGAGTCCCGCGCGGCCGCCTCATGCCGTGATATCACTCCCGTGAATCCGCCTCCCCGTTCAATTCGCCGAGCAGACACTGGACCTGGGCATGCTTCAGGGCATGCCCTTTCGCCAGGATCTCGTAAAAAGACTCCTCCGGGGTCCGCTCGGTATCGACCTGCAGATAGGCGTCCGGGACTTCGTGACTGAATGGTTCGAAATTTTTGATCATGTCCTCGAAATGGACAAGCCGCGCATCGGACTCCCCGGCCTCATGCCCGCGCTGCGCCAGCCGGGCCCTTATGGTTCGAGGCTCACAGACGCAATGCACGAAGACAAGACCCGCCTTGTGGTCCTGCGCCAGACGGATGGCCGACTCACGCCACTGCGCCTTGGAAAACGTGGCGTCCAGGATCACCGATCGCCCCATTTTCAGCTCATCCTGGGCCAGATTGAAAAGCCGCGCGTAAACGCGACTGCGCAGCACGGGCCGGTACGCTCCAGCATTGTAATCCTCCACCTTGACCTCGGAAAAATCCCCCGCCTGCTTCCTGACCTTGTCGGAACCGAGCAACGGCATGAACAGCGCCTGGGCCACCCGGCGCGCCAGCGTCGATTTTCCCGAAGCCGCCAGGCCAAAGAAAACCCACAGCACCGGCCGCCCAAAGGCCAAGGCGTATCCATAGGCCTGCCGCAGATACCGCCGGATTTCCTTCTGCAGGGGTTCCCTGGATTTGACGTGCTCAAGGGAAAAACAGGCGACCTTGAGCCGCACAAAGGCGCGGTACGCCGCATAGAAATCCACCAGCGCATAAATCTCCGGGTCGCGGGCCGCCGTTGCGTAGGCTTGCAGCAGTCGCCGGGCAGTGTCCGCATACCCCAAACGGTCCAGATCCATGATCAGGAAAGCCAGATCAAGGGCGCAATCGCCGTATCTGAAACGTTCATTGAACTCGATACAGTCGATGACCTGCACCCCGTGATGAAAATAGACATGCTCGGCCCGCAGGTCTCCGTGCCCGTCGGTGATCCTGCCTTCACGCACCCTGTGCATGAACAGGTCGACATGATTGTCCGCAAACGAGCGGCAGACCTGCCGGCAAAAATCCCATTTTCGTGAGTCGAGAAGGACCCGCGCGAACGGAAGGAGCTGCGTGAAATTCTCCTCCATGTTGAATCGGATATGTTCGAGATCCCCGTATGTGTCGATGCCCTGTCCACGCTCAGCGCTTTTGTGAAAACCGGCCAGGGTTTCGCCCAGGCTTGAAATGTTCTCCTGGGTTGCCTTCCCGTCACGCAACAAGGCCTCAAGGCTTGCCTCGTCCGGCAATCGCGCCATCTTGACGGCATATTCCAGCGCTCCTTCCAAGGGACCAAGACACAGCCCTTTCTCACCGTGGTGAATGCCCAGCACCTCCTGGTACACACCAAAGCTCAAGCGTTGGTTGAGCTTCACCTCCTGCATGCAAAAATGCAGACGCCTGGCGGGATCACGAAAATCAAGAAATCCCAAGTCTTTGTGTTTTTTGAGCTTATACACCCACTCTCCGGCCAGAAACACGACGGAGATGTGGGTCTCCCGGCGTTCGACACCGGATACGGAGTGCGGATAAAAAGCAGGTTCGGACATGACCCGGCAAATGTCCTCGAATTGTACGGCGGAATTCATGATATGCGTTCTCCCGGCAAAGTTGTAATGGACTCTAGCAGATCCGCCGCCTCGTGTCATGTCGCGCCCGCAAGCACTTCCTCGCGAATGACAAGGCAAGAATTCTTCGGGGTGGTCTGTCCTGAAATTAGTTGATACTGATCCAAACACGCGACTATCCACATATCCCATCGAACTGATACTACCGCATACGTGGACATTACGAAAAACGGAGCTCGAATGCCTTCAGACGACCAACCCGCCCCCAATGACATTTCGCGCACCCTGCGCCACGTCACACTGTGGATCTTTCTGCTGGCCGTCCTTTTTTTCATCAGCCGCCATAATTTTCTTCTTTTCCACACCATGGCCGAACTCTTTGCCGTGGCCGTGGGCTGGAGCGTTTTTCTGCTGGTCTGGAACACGCGCGCCTTCCTGCGCAACGAAGCCCTCCTGTTCCTGGGCATTGCCTATTTCTTCATCGCCCTGGTCGACCTGACCCACACCCTGACCTACAGTGGAATGAACATCATCAAGGCCTCGGATGACACAAACCCGGCCACACAGCTCTGGATAGCAGCCCGTGGGCTGGAAGCGGCCAGTCTCTTTGCCTACAGCCTGATACTGGGGCGCGGCTTTTCTCTTTGGGCGGTGCTCGTAGGTTTCTCCGGCGTCACAGCGACCTTGTTCCTGAGCATCTTCGCCTGGGAGATTTTTCCGGTCTGCCACGTCGAAGGGCAGGGACTGACGACGTTCAAGATCGTCGCGGAATATGCCATCTGCGCCGTGCTGGCGGTAGCCATGCTCAATCTTTGGCGAAAGCGTGACAGGCTCGAACCCGGAATCTTTCATCTGCTGATCATTTCCATGGCCCTCAGCATCATGGGCGAACTGGCTTTCACCCTGTACGTAAGCGTGTACGGCCTCTCCAATGTAGTGGGCCATTTTCTAAAAATAGTGTCCTTTTTCCTGATCTATCTGGCTCTGGTCCGTTTCGCCTTGAAACGCCCCTATCGTACCCTTTTCAGGCAACTTGCCCAGGAACGCGAAGCACTGGCGCGTTCGGAAAAAAAATGGCGCAACATTCTGCTCCACACGCCGCAAATCGGCATATCCCTCGACCCCGATGGACATATCATCTTTGCCAATGAATATTTTCTCAAACTTACCGGCTGGGAAAACAACGAGGTCCTGGGTCGGGACTGGTTTGAAATGTTCATTCCCGAGGAGGTCCGCAAACCGACCCGCGAATTTTTCGTTTCGGCCATGGCCGGCGGGCAAAACCTGGCCTACTCCACGCACGAAAATGAAATACTCGACAAGTTTGGTGCGCGCCATGCCATCGCCTGGGCCAACGTGCTGACCTTCGATTCGGCAGGGATGCCCACGGACGTGACCAGCCTCGGCGTCGATCTGACCGAACGGAAACACGCCCAGGAGGTGCTGGTCGAAAGCAGAAATCTGTACCAGTCCCTGGTGGACAACCTGCCGCTCTCGATCATGACTTTCGATCGGGAAGGAAAAATCAATTACGTCAACCAGTTTCATATCGAAGGTTTCGCCAGGAATCTTCTGGATAAAGATTTTTTTCTGGGCCGGGCCCTGCATGAACTGCCCGGCCTGGTCTCCGCCGGGATCGGCCCCGACCTTGAAGATGTGCTTGGCGGCCGACCGCTCAACCTGCCGAGCCTTTTCATCCCCCGCCTCGCCGCCGGCGGATCTGCCTGGCAAAGCGTCAAGGCCATCCCCCTGTTCAAGGACGGGGTCTTCTCCGGCGGCATCCTCATGCGCGAAGACATCACCGCCCGCAAGATGGCCGAGGAAGCCATGCGCCAGAGCGAAGAACGGCTCGCCCTGGCCCTTGAAGTCACGAACGACGGAATCTGGGATTGGGACTGCGTATCGGGCAGCACATATTTCAGTCCACACTATTACGCCATGCTCGGCTATGAACCCGGAGAGTTCGAGGCGAGCTACAGTTCATGGCGCAGCCTCATTCATCCCGATGACGTCCAGGATGTCGAAGATCAGGTAAGCCGACATGTCACCAGCGGACAGGTTTTCGAGATCGAATTCCGCATGAAGGCCAAATCCGGGCATTGGTTGTGGATCATGGCGCGCGGCCGGGTGGTCGAACGAAACGAACAGGGGAACCCCGTACGCATGGTGGGTACGCATGTGGATGTGACAGCGCGAAAGAACGCTGAATACGCCGCGCTGAACGCCAAGGAGGCCGCCGAAGCGGCAAACAAGGCCAAGAGCGAATTTCTGGCCAACATGAGCCACGAAATACGCACTCCGCTGAACGGCATCATGGGCATGCTGCAACTCCTGCAGACAACCAGCATGAATCAAGAGCAGCACGAATACAGCGCCATGGCCGTGCAATCGACTTCCCGCCTGACCAGCCTGCTTTCCGACATCCTCGACCTCTCCAGGGTCGAGGCGGGCAAGATGCCCATTCGGCCCGAAGTCTTCGACCTGCGTGAAAAATTGAATCAATCCGTCGATCTCTTCGCGCCCATCGCCCTGCAGTCCGGCATCGAGCTCAGACACCATTTCGACGACACGCTGCCGCAAAACGTCATCGGCGATCCTGTTCGTCTGCAACAGGTGCTCACGAACCTGATCGGCAACGCATTCAAGTTCACGCAGCATGGATTCGTCAGCGTGGAGGCCTATCCCCTGCCTGCCCGCAACGAAAATCAGCTGCGCATATTCTTCGAAATTTCGGACACAGGGTGCGGCATTCCCGATGAAGCGCTGGCCCAGCTCTTCGAACCCTTCAGCCAGGTGACCCAGGGCTACACCAGACAATACCAGGGCGCGGGCCTCGGCCTGTCCATCTGCAAACGTCTGGTTGGACTCATGGGCGGCAACATGGCCATTTCAAGCGAGGTTGATGTAGGCACGAGCATATATTTCTGCGTCACCCTGGACAAGGCGCTGGAATTGCCGGCACGGGAGGCTCCGGACAAAACGGGGGTCGCGCTGCGGGAGAGAAAAATTCTTGTGGCCGAAGATGACGAGGTGAACCTTTTCGCCGTCCGCAACCTGCTGACCAAAAATGGTCACGAGGTCTTCATCGCCCATGACGGGCATGAGGTGCTGGACCGCATCCTGGAGCAGGATTTCGACCTCATCTTGATGGACATTCAGATGCCGGGCATGGACGGAATCGAGGCCACCAGACGCATCCGCGCCTCGGAGAGGGCAACGGGCAAAAAACCGGTGCCCATCATCGCCATGACCGCCTATGCCATGGACGGAGACAAGGAAAAGCTGCTGGACAAGGGCATGGATGGATACGTGGCCAAACCCTTCAGCATCAGGGAGCTGATGGAAGTGATAAAACAAAGCGTCAACAAAGACTGAAGCTCGGTCAAGGGCCCGGTCGGACAGCAGTCCTGCCGAGCCGGCGCAGCTTCATCTGGTGAAAAAACTCGGATTGTCGGGAACCCTGCGCGGACGCCGGTTTTCATCCACGGCCACATAGCGGAACACCCCTTCGGTCACCAGCTGGCGCTGGGCCTCGTATGCCCCGACAAGCTGCCTCGCCCAGACCTCAAGCTTGATGTCCATGGACGAATTGCCCACTCGCAGAAGCTCCGCATGCACGCAGATCGTGTCGCCCATGCGCACGGGCTTGTCGAAGCTCATCTTCTCGACGCTGACCGTGACGGTCCGTCCCATGGAGATCTCCGAGGCCATGAGCCCTCCGGCCACGTCCATCTGGGCCAGAATCCAGCCGCCGAAAATGTCGCCGCTGGGGTTGGTGTCCTTGGGCATGGCCAGGGTTCGAAGGACCAGCAATCCACGGGGCTGCCGTCCGGCGTTCTCATCCAACGTCATCGCATTCTCCTTTACGGGTCAGGCTTGCAGCGCGGTCGCCGCCGTGTTGATGTCCAAACGGATTGCGACAGGCCGACCGTCGTCCGCCATCGCTTCCCGGTTTTGCAAAATCTTCGGACTGTCTTATGGACTGTCATGTATTTCGAGGTTATTTGCAATATGCCAAATCAGCCATGCACCTGCCCGTCAGGAGCCATGACGAAATGGCGCACCGCCCGAAAATCACGGACTCATCAAATCACGACAGCCTGCGCCCGACCGGGGCACGACAGCCTGGGGTACAGGCATCACCGGTACAGGTTGTGTAAAAATGGAGATTTTCATGCAAAAATACCTGATCGCCATGCTTTTGGTCGTAGCCCTGGCATCCTGTGCGCCGACAAACAAAGGCGTGCACAAGAAAAAAGAGATTGCGTCCGAATATGGGCATCTGGAAACGAGAAAAAAATCAGTGAACGCAGCGGATAAAGTCTTCATTGGAAAATCAGGAGCATCATTCTATTATGACAACAGATTGTGGTCCGTAAAAAATGAATCAGTTTCAAAAATTGATTTTTCCGCCAGAAGATTTACCAACGCGCATATATTTTTATATGACGAAAACATACAAATGACTGAAATTTACAAGAAACTTGTCGAACACTATAAAATGAAAGATGCGAAGCTGATTGAATCCGAATTCATAAACGTAAATAATTCCGTAGTGATATTCAATAAAATAGAAGGCATGATCAACAGGAGAGAAGTTTCGATCCTGAGCTATGGATTTTCCGAGAACATGAGCACGATAATAGCGCACTGTTTCATCTATAAAAGTATGCTCAGAAGCGAAACGGAGCATGAGATCATCGAATTCCTGAATGGATTTGCCGCAGCAGGTTGATATGACGTCACTGCAAGAAGTCGTCATTCCCTTGAAGAAGGGGATCCATGCCTTTTTAACTCTCTGAAAAGAATGGATTTCGTGCTATTGCCCGACATGGCCCGCCTTCGCGGGAATGACAATCAGGTTCATCCACAACTTTTTGCAGGCGGATCTGATATGCTTTCCGTGGGCTATGACGTTAACGGGCGACACTGCAAAAAAAACCAAGAATCTTGTCCCCGCGTCCCCCGTAAAGAAAAGCGCCAAGCCGACACGAAGTCAGCTTGGCGCTTTCGCGTAAAAACACCTGCGGCACGCGCCGACGTCAGGACGCGACCACGAAAAGATGCATCTCGCGCGGGCCGTGCGCCCCGTGCACCAGGGTGGCCTCGATGTCGGCGGTCTTGCTCGGGCCGGTGATGATGTTCACGTTGGACGGCAAGGTCTGACCGTTCAGGCGGGAGAGCATCTGCCGATAGGAGCCGAGCATGCGGCTCCCCGGCACCACCGCGACATGAATGGACGGCACCAAAGACACCGAGCGTGCTCGGCCCCGTCCGCCCAGGAGCACCAGCGAGGCCGTGTCGGCCAGCAGGTAGTCGGCGGTGGTGATGCCGATATACGAAGCGATGACCTCGCGCCGGAACTCCGCGCGCTCGGATTCGTCAAAGGAGTCGGCCATGGGCACTGTCGTGACGGGGATGTCCTCGCCCAGGCGCGCTTCAAGGCCCAGCTCGTCAAGGAGCGGGTCGCTCCAGCGCACGATCCGCTTCAAGGTGCCCCATTCCGGATCGCGCTCGCGGGCCAGGGCCGCGATGGCCTCGCCGCAGGCATCCAAATCCGGGCATTCGTGCACCTGAAGGTTGAGCGCCTGGGCCTCTCGGCGGATGCTTTCCATCCACCCGCCCCGCTCTTCGTCCGTGGCAGTGGCGTGCGCGCAATTGATGAATTCCTCGCTCTTGGCGAAGACCAGCCTGTCCCGACCGTCATTGGCCTGCACTTCAAGCGCCTGCCTGACCCGTTCGATGATACGACTCATGCCCCCCTCCCTGTCTTGTCACGACGCGCCCAACGATCGGCGAAACTCTCCTGCGCCAGCGGCGGAAAATCGCGGCCCCTGGTCCAGCCGCCCAGTGGCCCGGGCAGGCGTCTGATCCAGCCGTTCTTGCGGGGCAGCAGTCTCTGGCCGAATCTGGCCATTGCACTCAGCGCGTCGTACATGCGCCGATGCCGCATGAGCACCGACCAGATCCCGAACACCAGCTTTGTCGGCAGGCTCTGACGGCGCACGTCCCAGCGTCTGTCGCCGTCAGCCAGCTTGGAGCGCAGCAGCGAGAGCATGCGCGGCAGATCGTTGTCCACCGGGCAGACCTGCTTGCAGGCGCCGCACAGGGTTTCCCCCTGGCAAAGATGGTGGCACGTGTTGATGCCCCGGGTCAGCGGCGTGAAGACCGCACCGATGGGTCCGCAATACGGCGAGCCGTAACTGTGCCCGCCAATGGCCATGTAGACCGGGCAGACATTGAGGCAACCGCCGCAGCGCACGCAGTGCAGCACCTCGCGAAAGTCCGGATCGGCCAGAATGCGGCTGCGGCCGTTGTCCACCAGAACCAGATGAAACTCCTCCGGCCCGTCCGGCTCATCGGGCAGGCGCGGCCCGCCCACATAACTGACGTAGGTGGAGATCTTCTGCCCCGCCGCCGCACGGGTCAGCATGCGCAGCAGGATGTCGTGATCTTCAAGGGTGGCCGCGATCTTCTCGATGCCAAGCAGCACCACGTGAACCCTGGGCATGGTCGTGGCCATGCGGATGTTGCCTTCGTTGGAAACGATGGTCACGTGTCCGGTCTCGGCACAGGCGGTGTTGCCGCCGGAGATGCCCATGTCGGCGGTGAGCATCTTTTCGCGCAGAGCCTTGCGCGCCATGGCGGTCAGGGTCGGCGGATCGTCGGTGTAGGGCTGGTCCAGTTTTTCGGCGAAGAGTTCGCCGACCTGTTCGCGGGTGTAATGGATGGCCGGGGCGATGATGTGCGACGGCGCTTCGCCCTTGAGCTGCACGATGTACTCGCCAAGATCCGTCTCCACTGTCTCGATGCCGGCGGCTTCCAAAGCGTCGTTGAGGTGGATTTCCTCGCTGAGCATGGACTTGCCCTTGACCACGCGGGCGACCTGAAACCGCCTGGCAACGCCCAGGCAGTATTCCACGGCGTCCTCCCCGGTCTCGGCCAGATGGACATGCCCGCCCCGTGCACGGATGTTCGCGCTCAGGGTTTCGAGCACGACATCAAGGTTGTCCACGATCTTGCGGCGCACGGCCTTGGCGTCCTGACGCGGGTCATGCCCGGGCGAAAGCTGGCTGTAGAGGTTCACCGCGTTGCGTCCGACCTTGTCGCGCATTTTGGCGAGGGCTCTGTGCAATTGCTTGTCCTCGACGGCCTTGGCGGCCAATTCCCTGTATTTCAGAGGGTCCTGGTTCAGCATTCTACTCCTCCCCGGCCAGGATTTCGGCGATGTGATGCACGCTGATGGGCAGCTCGCGACGTCGGATCATGCCCTGCATGTGCATGAGGCAGCCCATGTCGCACCCGACCACGGCGCCCGTGCCGGTGGCCTGGATGTTGGCCAGCTTGGTTTCGAGCAGGGCCTCGGAAATTTCCGGATACTTGGCCGAAAAGGTGCCTCCGAACCCGCAGCATTCATCGGAGCGGGTCATCTCGACGAGAGTCAGTCCGCGCACCCCGGAAAGCAGGGCCCGGGGCTGATCCTTGACCCCGAGCCCGCGCAGGAGATGGCAGGAGTCGTGGTAGGTGACCTGCCCATTCCAGGTTGCGCCGACATCGGTCACGCCCAGCACATCGACCAGAAATTCGGTGAACTCGAAGGTCTTGGCCGCCACCCGCCTGGCCCGGTCCAGCTGGCGCGGGTCCTTGGCGAAAAGCTCCATGTAGTGGTGACGGACCATGTGCACGCACGAGCCCGACGGGCAGACGATGGCCTCGGCGTCCTCGAACACGTCCAGATAATGGCTCGCCAGCCGCGCCGCCTCGTCGCGATATCCGCCGTTGAAGGCAGGCTGTCCGCAACACGTCTGGTTCGCGGGGTAGTCAAGGGCAAGCCCCTGGCGCTCAAGCACCTTGACCATGGCTTCGCCCACGGCGGGGAAACAGGAATCCACTATGCACTGGATGAACAGGGTCACCCTTTTTGGTTTGGTCATTCAAACACCTCAAAAGCGCTGCTGCGCCATTCATTAAATACAGATCGTTGGAGCTTCAGTAACAAACAAAAATAGCCACTACCGGGAAAAACGGAACAAAAGCAGCGCAAAAGCTGCTGCGCAAGCCCCCCCTTGCACGGGTCAAGGGGCGAGCCCCTTGCGGGGCCCGGGGCAGCGCCCCGTCTCTTCTCTCTTCTCCTCCCGCGTCAGGCCCCCAGATACGCAGCCAGGACACGGTCGTCGTCAAGCAGCGCCCGGGCTTCGCCGGTGGCCGCGATCTGTCCGGATTCGAGCACGTAGCCGCGATGGGAATGCGCCAGGGCCAGCCGCGCGTTCTGTTCCACAAGAAGGATGGTCATGCCCTGGGCGCTCAGGGAGTCGAGAATGGCGAAAATCTCCTCCACCACCAGCGGCGCGAGTCCCAGGGACGGTTCATCGAGCAGGAGCATGCGCGGCGAGCTCATGAGGGCGCGGGCGATGGCCAGCATCTGCTGTTCGCCGCCGGAAAGGGTCCCGGCCGGCTGGCGGCGACGCTCCCGAAGACGCGGAAACATGGTGTAGGACTTTTCCAGATCACGGGCGATGCCGTCCTTGTCCTTGCGGATGTAGGCGCCAAGCAGGAGGTTGTCCTCGATGCTCTGCCTGGCCAGGACCTGGCGTCCTTCGGGGCAATGCGCCAGCCCGGCGCGGACAATGGCGTCCGGCCGGGTTTTGGCGATGTCGGTTCCCGAGAAACGCAGCGCGCCGGACGCGATGCGGGCCAGGCCGGACACGGCGCGCAGGATGGTGCTCTTGCCCGCTCCGTTGGCGCCGATGAGAGTGACCACCTCGCCATGCTCGACGTAGAGGCTGACGTCTCGCACGGCCTTGACCGCGCCGTAGTTCACGCAGACCTGATCAAGTTCAAGCAACGGCATGGCTGTCTCCGAGGTAGGCGTCGATGACGCATTGATCGTTGCGCACTTCATCCGGCTTGCCCTGGCAGATGAGGCGGCCGAAGTTGAGCACGGCCAGGCGATCGCAAAGGCCCATGACCAGCGGCACGTGGTGCTCGATGATGAGCACGGTCAGATCGAAGCGGGTGCGCAGATCGCGGATGAAGGCGCTCAATTCCGCCTTTTCGGCCAGATTCAGGCCCGCGGCCGGTTCGTCCAGAAGCAGCAGTTTGGGGCGCAGGGCCAGGGCGCGGGCGATCTCAAGACGCCTGCGCTCGCCGTAGGGCAGGGATGACGCCAAATCCTGGGCCTTGGATTCAAGCCCGACAAGCCCGAGCAGCTCCAGGGCCTTGTCCCGGATGCGCCTTTCCTGGGCGCGGCTGGCCGGAAGGCCGAGCAGGTCCGACAGAAGACCGGTCCGGGCAAAGGTCTGCATGGGTGCGCGCACATTGTCGAGCACGCTCATGCCGCTGAACAGGCGGATGTTCTGGAAGGTTCTGGCCATGCCCATGCCAGCGACCTTGTGCGGCGCGATACCGAGGATGTCCTTGCCCAGAAAACTGATTCGGCCTGCCGAAACAGGCGTGAGTCCGGAAATCAGGTTGAAGAGCGTGGTCTTGCCCGCGCCGTTGGGACCGATCAGGCCGAAGATTTCACCGGGCTGTACTGAGAAGCCGACATCGCCGACGGCCATGAGTCCGCCGAATGAGCGCGATACGCCTTCCAGGCTCAAAATGGCGTTCATCAGACCACCCCCGATGCTTTGCGGCGCAGGGAAGCCAGCAGCCCGGCGATGCCCTGGGGCAGATAGATGCAGGCCACGACCAGGACGATGCCGTTCATGATCAGACGCGCGTCCTTGAGCGGACGCAGCACCTCGGGCAGCGCGACAAGCAGGATCGCACCCAGGAGCGGCCCCCAGATGGAGCGCGCGCCGCCGATGAGCACATAGGCCAGACAGGCCACGGAGGCGTCAAAGCTGCTCTGGCGGGCGTTCCAGGTATTGAGAAACGGCGCGCTCATGGCTCCGACGACACCGGCCAGTCCGCAGCCGATGACAAAGGCGCGGACCTTCTCAAAGGTGGTGGAGATGCCCATGGCCTGTGCGGCCAGTTCGTCCTCCCGGATGGCCATGAAGGACCGCCCGGCCACGGTGCGGGTCAGCCGCCACGAAAAGATGAGCATGACGATCAGGAGTGGACCGAAGAACCACAGGTAGCCGATGCGCTTCTCGAAGGGCTGCGGGATGCCGAAAAGGCCTACCGCTCCGCCGGTCACGTCCAGGACCAGCACCACGACATTGAGCACCTGCACGAAGGCGATGGTCGCCAGTGCCAGATAGATGCCGCGCAGGCGCAGGGCCGGGATGCCGACCAGCAGCCCGAGCAGGCAGCTGGCCAGCATGGCGATGAGCCATTCCACCGGATAGAGGGCCGCGCCCAGGGTTTCCCTCCAGGCCGCGAAAAGCGGGCTCGTGCCCATGATGGCCGCGATGTAGCCGCCCAGTGAATAGAAGCCGATGCTGGCCAGGGAGAGCTGTCCGGCCATGAGCGGATACCACAGGCTCATCCCGAGGAGCGCCTGCTGGATGATGGCCACCATCAAAAAACCGTAGTTGTCGAGAAACATGCCCATCCTAAACCTTCTGGATGGTTTGCTGGCCCAGAAGCCCCTGGGGGCGGGCCAGAAGAATGACGAAAAGCATGACAAAGGCCACGGCCTCTTTCATGGACGAATAGTCCGGGGGCAGAAACGCCTCGCCCAGACCAATGACAAGTCCGCCGAGAACCGCCCCGGGAATGCTGCCGAGACCGCCCAGCACGATGACCGCCAGGCCCTTGAGGCCGTAGCTGACGCCGAAATACGGTCCGGCCAGGCCGAAGCTCGCCCCGATGAGCGTGCCCGCCAGGCCGCCCAGGGCGCCGGAGATGAAAAATGTGGACAGGATGTAGCGATCGACGTTGATGCCGAGCAGACTGGCGGTTTCGGGATTCTCGGCCGTGGCCTGCAGGGCCTTGCCCATGCGGGTCCGGTTCATGAACCAGGCCATCACCAGCAGCATGGCCAGGCTGACGCCCAGGATGATCAGCTGCACGGTGCGCACGGCCAGGATCTTGCCGTCCATCTTGAAGATCATGGCCATGGGCAATGATCCGAAAATGCCTGACGGGAAGGAATAGATTTCCGCGCCGACAAGAAATTGCAGGCAATTGACCAGAATGAGCGCAACGCCAAGGCTGCTGACCAGCGCCAGGAGCGGATCGGCCCCCTTGGCCCGCAGCGGGCGAAAAGCCAGGCGCTCGACCAGAACGCCCACGCAACCGGCCATGATGGAGCCGCCCAGAAGCGCCAGGGGAAAAGGCAGGCTGAATGGCAGGCTCATGCCGGCCAGAAGTCCGTTCAGGCCGAAATCACCGACGGCCAGGGCGTAGGTGCAGTATGCACCAAGGGTGAAGACCGCGCCGTGGGCGAAGTTGATGATTCCCAGAATGGAAAAGACCAGCGTGTAGCCAAGGGCGAAGATGGCGTAGACCGAGCCGATGGAAAGGCCGTTCAGGATGTTTTGCAGAAAATAGACGATGTTCATGATATGCCAAAAGCCGGGGAAGCGCCGCTCCCCCGGCAGGATGCGTTATTCGGGCAAGAGCTCCATGATCCCGGTCTTGCCGTCTTCGGCGATCTTGATCTGGGATACATAGAACGTCTTCTGGGTGATCTCGCCGTCGGCGTCGAGGACGATCTCGCCAAGTGGCGTTTCATAGGAACTGGAGATGATGGCCGCATTGAGGGCGGTGCGCAGTTCGGCCGTGTCCATGTCCGCGACCTTTTTGCCGGTGCTCTGCTCCACTTCGTTCAAGGCATCCACCACGACCTTCACGCTGGTGTAGGCCTGGGCCGAGAACTGGGCCGGATCCTTCTTGAACATTTCCTTGAACACGGGGACAAAGGCGTTGTTTTCGGCGTTGTCGGCCTTGGGGCTGTAAGCCTGGGCCACGATGACGCCGGTGCATTCCTTGCCGCAGACCGGGTACATGTTCGGAGAGTTGAAACCGTTGCCGCCGACGATGAGGCCCTCGTAGCCGAACTGGCGCAACTGCTTGACCATGTTGCCGCCGTCGGCCGCCAGGCAGCTCATGACCACCATGTCCACACCCGCGCCGAGGATGGCCGTGACCTGGGTGGTGAAGTCCGTGTCCTTGACGCTGGTCTTCTGGACGAGGGCGATATTCAGGCCCATGCCCTTGATGGCTTCCTGGAAAATGCCGGTCTCGGAGACGTTGAACGCGTCATCCTGGGCATAGACCACGGCCACGTTCTTGATATTCGGGTTGACCGCGAGGGCGCGCTTCAGGGCGTTGGGTGCGACCAGGGTCATGGGGGCGGAAATGCGGGACACATATTCGCCGATCTGGGCCACGCCCTTGGCCGTGTTGGAGGGGCCGACAACGGGCACCTTGGCCTGGTTCGCGATGGGGTTGGCGGCAAAGGCCTGCTGGGACAGGGTCGGTCCGATGATGGCTACGACCTTGTCGCGGGAGATCAGGTTCTGGAAGGCGTTGATGGCCCCGGCTTCGTCTCCGCCGGTATCCTGGAACACGAGCTTTATGGGAGTTCCGCCCACTCCGCCCTTTTCGTTGATCATCCTTTCAGCCACCTTGGCGCCGTTGACCTGCTCCTCGCCGAACAGGGCCACGTTGGTGGTCTGTCCCACGGCGATACCTACGGGAATGGGGCTGCCGACCGGTTCGGCAAAGGCGGCCTGGGCGAAAAGCAGACTTGCTGCAAGCAAAACGAATATGCGCATGAAATCCTCCGTAAGAATGCGATTTGCTGAAAGAAAATCGAGCCAATCGATTAAAGATCGATCGAATTATCAAGGAAGGTCAGTAGGTGCAAGCTGAAAATAACCTACAGAGAAATAAGTATGAAAAAAAGTTTCAAAATATATCCGGTGAGCCCTCGCACGGTGCAAAATTTCAGCGCGGTGGGACCGTGAACCACTCCCCTACTTTTGGAAGCATGAAGAGCGATTCGTCTATGCCCCTGGACTGCAAGGCCTCCAAAATCTCCCGGCGAGGGGCCGCATAGGCTTCGTCAGCCATGGGGAAGACCTCGTGCTGGGTGCCCATGACAGGCCCCTGTCCCAGGTCGAGGAAGGTCTGGACCGCCTCGGCAGGATTCATATGGGCGTAACGCATGAACCATTGCGGTTCGTAGGCCCCGACCGGCAGCAGACTCAGGCGCGGCGTGCCGTACTTGGCCACGAAATCCTCGGACAAGTGCCGTGCATACCCCGCATCGGCCAGAAAATAGATGGCGCCGCCCGGTGCATCGATGACAAAAGCCCCCCACAGGGCGTCGAGGCGATCGAAAAGCCCCCGGGCCGACCAGTGCTGCATGGGCTCAAGCACGAATCGCATCTCCTTGCCGAACACGAAGTCCTGGCCCCAATCCAGGCTCGAAAGCCGCATGTCCGGGATGGCGGACCTTATGATGGCATCATTGCCAAGCGGGGTGAGCACGAGCGGATTGAAGGCCCGGTGCAGGCGTTCAAGGGTCGGCAGGTCCAGATGGTCGTAGTGGTTGTGGCTGATCAGCACCAGGTCAATGGGCGGCAGGTCCTCAAACCTCACCCCGGGCGCGGCCACACGCCTTGGGCCCGCGAAGCCCAGCGGACTGGCCCGCTCGGACCAGATCGGATCGGTCAGGATGTTCACCCCCTGGGTCTGCAGGAGCACCGTGGCGTGGCCGACATAGGTCACCCGCAACTCCTCCCCCATGACCCGCGCAGGAGGCAGCGTCGGTTCAACCGGCACATGCTCCGGCCAGTAGCCTCGCTCGGCGGTCAGGCGCCACTTCAGAAAATCCCCGAACCGATTGGGCATCGGCTCCCAG
The DNA here is from genome assembly GCF_900114595.1 of Desulfomicrobium norvegicum. Lineage (NCBI taxonomy): Bacteria > Pseudomonadati > Thermodesulfobacteriota > Desulfovibrionia > Desulfovibrionales > Desulfomicrobiaceae > Desulfomicrobium > Desulfomicrobium norvegicum. The sequence continues at coordinate 57,300 of NZ_FOTO01000016.1, forward strand.
GGATTGTCGAATTTGCTCCCGTCGAAATGCTCCGAAACCGGGCCGCGATAATACCCATTGCCGCAAGCGCACAGGAGCAGCACTACAAATAGGAGAAACATGTTGCGGCCATGACGCTGCGTGCGCGAAGCGCTGCTTGCTGAAAAACTCATTTTTATCCTTGAAAAAGCATGAAGTTGGAACGCTGCAGGGACGCATCCCGAACCAGGGTTGTTCCGCCCATCTCTTCCTCCAGCCAACCATTTCCGCTTAATATTTCCCAAAGCCATCCAGCAAGCACTATCCATGCGAAATTCTGGAGGGGAGGACACCGAAAAAACCGGCGAGCTTGCCTGAATTTCATTCCTGGCCCTATGATTGCGCGGAAGCTGAGATGCACTTCTTTTTCGAAACGGTCATTAAATGCGATTTACCATTCGCCCTCGCCGCCGTATTGTCCCGACCGGCAATAAAATTCCATTCGGACACAGGTCCCGGCATCAGCCGAAACGAGGCTCTTCATGTTCAGCATCCGCCCCATCTACGACACCACCGTGCCCGTCGACGCCCAGAGCGTCGAGCAGGTGCAGACCATCCTGGCCGAGCGCTTTCCGCTCATCGCCGCCGAGGAGGTCGCGAATCTCCCCGCCACCCTCAAGAACCCCCTCGGCAAGGGATACCGGACCATCGTCTTCGTGGCCGAGGGGCAGCGCAGGTTGGTGCAGGGGTTCGCCCTGCTGTGCCACTTTTCGGACCTGCGCTTCTGCTACCTGGACTATCTCTCGGTCAGCCTGCGCCACGGCGGCCACGGGGTGGGTTCGGCCCTGTATGAAAGGGTACGCGAGGAAGCCAAGGCCCTTGGCGACACCGCCCTCTTCTTCGAATGCCTGCCCGACGATCCGGCCCTGTGCCAAGATCCGGAACTGCTGCGCGAGAATGTCGCCAGGCTTCGCTTCTACGAGCGCTACGGGGCGCGGCCAATCATCAACACGGCCTACGAAACGCCCCTCTCCGCCGAGGACGACTGCGCTCCCTACCTGGTGGCCGATCCTCTGGACAAACCCTTGCGCCTCTCGCGTGAGCGGGTTCGCCACGTGGTGCGCGCCGTGCTGGAACGCAAATACAAGGAGAAATGCTCGCCGGAGTATGTGAAGATGGTTCTCGACTCCATCCCGGCCGGAAATCTGGCTCTGCGCGAGCCCCGCTATGTCAGGGAAACCGCGCCCCCAAGGGTTCCGGGCATCAGCGCCGATCGCAGGATCGCCCTGATCTGCAACGAGAACCACGCCATCCACCACATTCGCGAGCGCGGCTATGTCGAATCTCCGGTGCGCATGAAGTCCATCCTGAAAGAAATCGAGAAGACGGGCCTCTTCCTGCGCAGGCAGCCCCGGCATTTCGCCGAGCGGCACATCACCCAGGTCCACGACCGGCAGTTCGTGTCCTACCTCAGAACGGTCTGCGCGAACCTCCCCGAGAAGAAATCCGTCTATCCCTATGTCTTCCCCATCAGAAACGCCGCCCGCCCGCCCCGGGAACTGGCCGTGCGTGCGGGCTACTACTGCATCGACACCTTCACGCCCCTGAACGGCAACGCCTACGCAGCGGCGCGCGGGGCCGTGGACTGCGGGCTGACCGCGGCCGAGGAACTGCTGGCCGGACGCCGCCTGGCCTACGCCCTGGTCCGCCCTCCGGGACACCACGCCGAACGCCGGGCCTTCGGAGGATTCTGCTATTTCAACACATCGGCCGTGGTCGCCCACAGGCTAAGCGCCCATGGGCGGGTCGCAGTGCTCGACGTGGACTACCACCACGGCAACGGCACCCAGAACATCTTCTACGAACGCAGCGACGTGCTGACCCTGTCCATTCACGGCCATCCGAGATTCGCCTATCCGTATTTCAGCGGATTCGCGGAGGAACGCGGGGAGGGAGCGGGCCTTGGATACAACCGCAACTACCCCCTCCCCGAAGAGGTCGACGGCGAGAGATACGCCGAAACCCTGCGCCAGGCGCTGAAGGTCATGGCCGATTTCGACCCGGCTTTCGTCATCGTCGGCCTCGGGCTCGACCCGGCCAAGGGAGACCCGACGGGCACGTGGCGTCTGCAGGCCAGGGATTTCTTCCGCAATGGACGCCTCATCGGCGCCCTGGGCAGGCATACGGTGGTGGTGCAGGAAGGCGGGTACAGGATAAGGTCGCTGGGCGTGAACGCGGCCAACTTCTTTCAGGGGCTGTTCGAAGGGACGCAGATCGCACGCAGGAGTTGACAGGCCATTTCTGAACGGTCTGCAATTTCAGTTGAGGGCAAGGGATGGGCTGGCCCCGGTTTTCCGGAATGATTTTTTCGACAGCATGGGAAAAATCTGAACCGGAAAGTAATTTTCAAGAATCAAGCGACGAAATGCAGATTCAAGGAACTATCTGTTCCAGAATTTGTACACATTTTTTCCCGCTTTTTTTGATTCGTAAAGAGCCATGTCCGCTTTTTTGAACAATTCGCCAAAATTTTCATCTTTATCATTATCCATGGCAATACCGATGCTGACCGAAATATTGGTGTGGGGAAACTTGCAGGCGACTTTTTCTGCAAATCCAGCCAGAATTTGCCCAGCGCATTGTCTCGGCATATTGGAATCGCCCACATTGTGCAGAAGTATTGCGAATTCATCTCCACCGAGACGGAACAGGTTTTCAGCTGGAAAAATCTGCAGAAGCATGTCCGCAAAGGCTACAAGCACCCTGTCCCCTTCTTCGTGACCGTACTGATCGTTGACTTCCTTGAAGTTGTCCAGATCTGCGAGCAACAACGCCGTGTCCGGGAGAGGCGGTGTTTTCCTCATGAAATCCTGGAGACTGCGCCTGTTGTTCAACTTGGTCAGATAATCTGTGTTTGCATCCGAAACGAGCTTGTTTCTGTGATGATATTCAAGAGTGATATCCACAAAAAGATAAATGTGACCAGCCAGCACGCCGAATATATCCAGAAGATTTTCATCGTGAACTTTGAGAATTCTGCTTTTGGAAATAAGCAATGTATCATCTTCGTCATGCTCTATGATCCATCTTTTACTACGCGTATAATTTCCTGTTTCGTTGAGGAAGGAATCAACACTTTTTCCGATAAGCTCTGATCGGTCCAAAACAAAGATATCAATGAACTTTTGATTGACAATGGTAACTTTATTCTCCTTGTCTGTTACCATTATTGCAAAAGGAAGACTCTCAATCAAAATATTCAATTCAATCATCAGGTTCTGAAGATCAGTCACATCGTGAGCAAAACCCGTTGTGCCGATTACTTCTCCATCCGTATCAAAAATGGGAGACTTGTATGTTTTGAATTTGCGCAGTTCGCCGCCGCATTTCACTGTTTCGTCAAAGAGGCAGGTTTCCTTCTTGTTGAGAACGATCTCTTCGGATTCCAGGCAAATATATTCTCCCTGAGCGTATTCATCAGGTTCAATGTCCCAGATATAATAATGCCCACGGCCCTCAATTTGTTCCTTGGTCTTGTTCACAGTCCGGCAGAAGCTGCTGTTGACTTTCAGGTGGGCGCCCCGGGCATCCTTGAACCAGATCAGTTCCGGCAGGCTGTCTATCAAGGTGTCCAGATATTTCCGGTTCAGCAGCGCGTCCTCGCGCTCCTTGAGACGCCCTAGAATCCCCAAAAACGAGGCCTGAACCCTGTCTTCGCTGAAAGGCCTGATCCAGACCTGATCGAAAAGATGGTGCCACTCCGCCAGAACCGGAAAACTCCCGGCGTCAAAACAGCCGATCATTATGGCATATTCATCCTTGGCGTCATGAATTTTTGCCACGCACTCAGGCGCAACGGCATCGAAATCGAGGATGATGACGGCGCAGCCCTTGATGTCGGCTTCAGCGATATCGGGTCTGCCGATAAACTGGTGGGAAAACCCTTCCTGTGGCGGAACACCCCTGAGAAGCGTTTCCAACTGGGGATTTCGGGTTGCCATGAAGATGTTCAGTAACCGTTGGTACACACTCGACTCCTCGAAGAAAATGAACGGGCTTTTCGCCACCCGGGAGGTGTTCGCACAGCGTCGGTCCTACGGCAAGGGATAAAGAAGCACATCCCATACCGGGCAGTGCATTGCACCGGCCAGGCATTGATAATGGCAGGTTCCGGTTTTTCTGTCCGCACCCTTCGAGTCCAGCATTTGGCATTGACCTTGGCAGCTTCGAGCGGCTAGCGGGTTCAGCTGCTTGCAACCACGGCGATTTCGCGCACAACCCCAACCAGCCCAAGGATACCCAAATGAGTGATCTGCCCATATGCCCCAAGTGCGGCTCCGAATATACCTACGATGACGGCATGGCTTACGTCTGCCCGGAATGCGGCCACGAGTGGTCCAAGGACGCCGCTGCCGGCGACGGGACGGATGACAGGATCATCAAGGACGCCAACGGCAAGCCGCTCCAGAACGGCGACACGGTCACGGTCATCAAGGACCTCAAGGTCAAGGGCTCGTCCGTCACGGTGAAAGTAGGCACGAAAGTCAAGAACATCAGGCTCGTGGACGGCGATCACGATATCGATTGCAGGATCGACGGCATCGGAGCCATGAAACTCAAGTCCGAATTCGTCAAAAAAGTATAGCGCTGCTCTTTCCCCACGCGACGCGCTCAAGGCCGGTTGCATTGCAGTTGCAGCGCACCGGCAAATCATTCAGGATTCATGGCCATGTCCCCCCGCTCTTCGGGGATGAAAACAGAGCAAGGAGATCTTGTCATGATGAAACAAAAAGTCGCGGTCGTTACGGGCGGAGCGCAGGGCATAGGCAAGGCGATCTGTGACGCTTTCGCCGGGCAGGGAGTTGCCGTCTGCAATATCGATGTGCAGGACAACGACTATTTCGTCGGCGACATTGCCGATGATCAGATATTGCGCGCCTTTGCGTCAAAGGTAATCGCCCAGCATGGCGCCATCGACTATCTCATCAACAATGCGTGCCTGTCCCGGGGCGGCCTCAAGACCTGCTCCCATGAGGATTTCAATTACGTGTTGCGTGTCGGAATCTCGGCCCCGTTTCTTTTGACCCAATTGTTCATGGAACACTTCAACCCTTCGGCAAGCATCGTGAACATCTCATCGACCCGGCATCTGATGAGCCAGGCCGATACCGAAAGCTACACGGCGGCCAAAGGGGGCATCACCGCGCTGACCCATGCCATGGCCATCACCCTGGCAGGCAAGGTGCGGGTCAACTCCATCTCGCCGGGCTGGATCGACACCACCGGCAACCGGTTCAATGGCCCGGACGCGGATCAGCACCCTGCCGGCCGTGTGGGCGTTCCTTCAGACATCGTCCATGCGGTCATGTTTTTGTGTGATGAGAAAAGCGGCTTCATTACGGGCCAGAACATCACGGTGGATGGCGGCATGACGAAGCTGATGGTGTATCACAACGATTTCGGATGGAAAAAACAGGAAGAAAATTCCTGAATCATGAGTGAAACGAATTGGGTCATGACCCGGATGCACAAGGGCTGATTCGACTTGCCACGGCAGGGCCATCACTGACGACACTGCAAAAAGTCGCAAGAGAACCTGCTCGTCATTCCCACAAAGGCATAACTCCAATTTTTTAAGACATTTAAAAAGTCGTCATCCCCTTTTTTAAGAGGATGACGACTTTTTGCAATGACGCCATCACTTCGTCTCCAAAACAATCTCGCCATCAGGGCCGCGAATTCTTCAGAAGGCTGACGAGAATTTGCGACCCTTCTTCGCGGGCATGACACTCGCATGATCCAGGCAAAAAGAGCATCGACCCGCGGGACGATGCCGACCTTTCCACGCGGCGCTGCCCGGATGGTCAGTTCTTCCTGAAAAGGTCCTTCACGCCGTGGGGCTCGCAGCGAAGATATTGCGACGGCGCATCCACACAGGCGCCCAGTTCCGCGGCCGCGTGCCAGGGCCAACGAGGATCGTAGAGCATGCCCCGGCCCAGGGCCGTCAGGTCGGCCTGGCCGGAGGTGATGATCTCCTCGGCCTGCCTGGGCTGGGTGATCAGGCCCACCGCGATGGTGGTCATGCCGGTTTCGCGCTTGATATGCGCCGCAAAAGGCACCTGATAGCCAGGTCCCGGCTTGATTTTCTGCAGGGGGGACAGGCCGCCGCTGGAGACGTGGATGTAGTCGCAACCAAGCTCCTTCAGACGCGCGGCGAAGACCGTGCTCTGCTCAAGGTCCCAGCCGCCCTCGATCCAGTCCGTCGCCGAGATGCGCACTCCGAGCGGAAAGCCCTGCGGCAGCACGGCGCGGATTTCGCGGAAGACCATGAGCGGCAGGCGCATCCTGTTTTCCAGGCTGCCGCCGTACTCGTCCTGGCGCTGGTTGGACAATGGGGACAGGAACTGGTGCATGAGGTAGCCGTGGGCGCAGTGCAGTTCCACACAGTCGAAGCCGCAGTTCTGGGCGCGCTCTGCCGCCCGGCGAAAGGCTTTGACCACCCGCGCGATACCGTTTGCGTCCATCTCCACGGGCGGGGCGTCCTCGGGTTCAAAGGGCAGCGCCGAGGCCGAGGACGTAGTCCAGCCGCCGCGTCCGAACGATACGGACGCACCCCCGTCCCAGGGCCGCGCCGTGGCCCCCTTGCGACCGGCATGAGCCAGCTGGATGGCCACGGGCATGGAAGAATGGTTCCGCAGGGTCCTGCGGAGCGCTGTCAGGGCCGCCTCGGTCTCATCGGACCACAGCCCGAGATCCTGGGGCGAGATGCGCCCGGCCGGTTCGACGGCGGTGGCTTCGATGATCAGCAGCCCGGCCCCGGACACGGCAAGCTGCCCAAGGTGAATCAGGTGCCAGTCGGTCGGCAGCCCGTCCTGTGCGGAATACTGGCACATGGGGGCGATGACGATGCGGTTCTGCAAAGAAAGATTGCCAAGAGAAATGGGGGAAAAAAGTGCGCTCATGGTTGCTCCTGATGTTTGGCATCAAGGGCTACATGCGTCGGCGGGAGATGACAATCGTTATGGGATCTGAAAATTCTCGATCTTCCAGGTGTCAATCGGGAGTTTCTGAAACTCGATGATCGAATTCAGCCGAATCCAGAACTTCCTGTCCTCGATCCGCTCCAGAATCAGTACGACCCCTGCCCGCTTTCCGGTCTGCATGGAATAATACAGGGCCTGGCCTATGGACTCCGCCCACTTGCGGCCGAAGTCGAACTCGATGGCGTGAGTGCGGGTGATGCAATCGGCCCTGGTTCCATCGGCAAGACGGATCTCCGCCTGACCTCGTGCTTCGGCACACCAATCCTGCTGATATTCCTTCTCAAGTCGCTTGTGTTCGGCAAGTACTGATGAAGACCAAAAAGTAAGTAGCATTAGTGAGAGAATTACGGTTCGCATGGGTAGAAGCCACTAGCAAGCCTCGACCATTGCGTCCAGATATTTAAGTATATCAGAATATTATGAGCACCGTCGAAAAAAGCCCAGTCTGTTAAAAATGAGCCTCGCGGGACTTATCCAAGATCCTCTTTCGGGGCCGGGTCTCAGAATGGAAAATCTTCCGTGTCGTTGATTTTGATCTCCGGTGCCGTGGGCTCCGGCTTTTTCGACCGCGCGTGAACCGGATTGCCGTCCACGCAGATCGCCTTGAAGGGCCTCGTGGGGCAGGCGTGTTCGCAGGCTCCGCAACCGATGTAGTAGTCCGCATGCACTTCCGGGATGAACAACGCCCGGTTGAGCGGATTGGGGTGCGGCACCATGCGCACCGCCTTGGTCGGGCAATGCTCGGAGCAGGCGCCGCAGTTGGTGTTGTCCGTGAAGACCACGCAGTTTTCCTTGATGAACCTGGTCACGCCCAACTGCGTACGCTTCTTGCCTTCCACGGTCAGAAGCTGGATGGCCCCTGTAGGGCAGACCTGTGAGCACAGCGTGCACTCGAAGTTGCAATAGGATGCGCGGAAGTCGAGGCGCGGCTGCATCATGCCCGATGGCCCGAATTCGAGGAGCGACGGGGACAGGACCCGCGACGGACAGACGCTCACGCACAGGTGGCAGGCCGTGCAGAGGGAGGTGAAGCGCTCGATGCTGATCGATCCCGGCGGAGAAACGGGGCCGGTCACGGCTTCGGGAACGGTTGTCGGCCTGCTCTGCAGGACCGTCGCGTTGTTCTCCGCCAACCCGGCGAGGCCAAGCAAGGAAACCCCCGAATGCAGCAGAAAATCCCTGCGCCCCTGATCCACCTGCACGGCGGAGGCACGCCGCCACCTGTTTTCAAAATGCACCGCCCCTTCCGGGCAGGCGGCCAGACAGTTGTAGCAGGCGACGCAGCGCCCGGCATCGAGCCTCATGCGCGCAAGGTCGATGCAACCCGCCTTGCAGGCGCGTACGCAGCGCCCGCACTTCGTGCATCTGTCATGGTCTATTCCAAGGCCCAGCCATGAAATCCGGGACACCAGGCCCAGGAGCGTGCCCACCGGGCAGACGGTGTTGCAGTAAAGGCGGCCACGCCTGGCGGCCAGCCATCCGACCACGACCAGCGTTGTCGCGGCGACCCCTACGGCAAGGGGCGTCAGCACTGCCCACTGCTTGCGGGAAACCGCGTATTGCCCAAACTGCTCAAAGGCCGCTGCCGTGACATTGTTGATCACGATGACCGCCGGACGCACGAGATCGGCCAGAATGCGCCCAAAAGCGCTGAACGGATCGAGCAGGTTCAGCAGCAGGCCGCTGCCGCCGACCAGCAGCAGCGCCGTGACGGCCGCGATGGCGTAACGAAGCGTTCCGGCTGGTCTGAAATGAAATCTTCTCCTTTTCCCGGCCGTGAATCCGATGGCATCCTGGAGGGTCCCGAGGGGACAGACGGTGGAGCAGTAGACACGGCCGAAAAGCACGGTCAGGGCCACGACAAAGAGCCACCCCGCCGCGCCGAGAGCCGCCCCGTGCATGAAGGCGAGCAGCGAGGGAATGAACTGCAGGTACAAAATCCCCCCGGTGAACCACGGGGGGATCACGCTTGCCAAATCAAGAAAGACCAGTGCGGTCAGCCCGAAAAAGACAAGGGACAGGGCCACGCGGACCGTCTTCAGGTGCCCAGGCTTCATGCCCACAGGACGCCTCAAAGCCTGATGCGGTTGATGGACAGCGCGCCAAGATCCATGCGTCCCAAATTCATCTCCGCCGCGAGCTGGATATGGCGGACGGCTTCGGGTTCGAGGCCGAAGAGCTTCGCGGCGGCAGCATCGGCGGCGACGGGATCCGTGGAGACGATGAGCGCCTGCATCTGCACGATATCGCCGGTGGACACCCCGCGCGGCCCGTTCTGCTGCATGACGTTGTAGGCGTCGACCACGGTCAGGGTTGGCCTGCGGCATGAAATGAAATCCGCGATGCACTGGTGCAGGTCGTTCCGGTGCCAATACCCACGATCCCAGACCACGCCCATGAGATTCTTCATGCCGACCGTGAGCATCGTCGAGCTGTGATGCTTGAGGACCGGGACATTGATGAGCACGTCCGCCTCAAGCAGCAGCTCGTGCACCTTGACTTCGGTGAGACGCCTTCCTTCCGGTACGGTTATCTGCTGGTAATAGCCCTCGTTGTTCCCGGAGACTATCCTTCCGCCGGCATCCTTGACCGCCCGCTCGATGCCGCTCGATCTGTAGCACTGCGCCCACGGGTCGCAGGTGTGGTCGAAAACGGACACCTCGCGGGCACCGGCCTGCAGGCAGTGTTCGATGATGCGCTGAACGAGCGCCGGATTCGTGTTGCCCCCGCGTTCCGGAGTCACATCCCAGCCGATGTTCGGCTTGACCACTACCCTGCTCCCCTTGGGCACGAACGTCTGCATGCCTCCAAGGGAGGCCATGGCCCGGTCGAACATCCCCCCCGGCTCCCCGCCCCGCACGGCCACGAGGTCGTATGCCGGGGCGGCCGGTACCGTTGCGGCCAGCAATTGCGAATAGTTGCCGAAAGCCACCGTGGACCCGGCGACAATGCCGCCCCCGATCACATTTTTCAGAAAACGACGACGATCCATCATACCCTCCCTGCCAACTTCATGATCCTTGAAGCCAACTGCAACCAACAGATACGATGAAAACACGCGCCTTGCCAAACTCTTTCACCGCGTTCCACGAAGTGGCGCCACGCGTCGGGGCGTTCGATGCGCAAAGGCATAGCCATGAGGGTCTCCCGGACGAAGGGCGGATTTCAATCAAGGCATGGCCCGGGCCCCATGCCCTGTCCGAAGCGGCACGCCCCCCATAGAACTGGAGCGGGGCCACGGTGCGCCCGCCACCCTTGACGATCGCTCATCCTTTGCACTATCCCGCTCGGTCCGAAGCACGGGTACGTCGCAAAACACCATAGGAGCCTGAATGTCTATCAAATTTAAAATGTATGGAATCGGCATTGTTTTTTTTCTGGCGATTGGATGTCTGACAGGCGTCAGTCTTTATGAAGTATTCGCTATAAAATCAATATATAACGATGTTGTACTTCGAGATATCGGCGGAAAAATCAATGTTTTGGAAATAAACCGGGATGTAAATTATGTAAGTCGTCTAACACGTAACATGATGCTCGGCAGTAACATTGAAAAAGACATCCAGGGTCTTGAGAAAGTCATAAAAAATATCACAGACAGCTATGCTTCCCTCAAGTCGCGCATCACGGATCATGAGGAGAAGGTGATCCTCGACAACGCCGAGCGCACGACAATGAGCTTCGTGAATCACGGGTATCAGTTTTGCCTGGATCTCAAGGATGTGCGACAGGACATGCGTGCGACGCATTTTTCGGACTACCAGAAACTGGCCACGCCCTTGGCGAATGAATCCCGGGAATACATGGCCGCCCTCATTGAGTTGAAGGACAAGAAGCTTGCCGCCGCAACATTGCAGATGGAGTCAACCATCACCGAGATGTTTCGGATCATTTCCCTGATCGCCCTGATCACGACTGCCGTGGCGCTGCTGATGGTCTTCAGTGTCGGGCGCGGCGTGACGCGATCCATTCACCAGGTTGTCGGTGTGGTGGAGACAATGGCCAACAACGATCTGACCTGCCAAGTCGCCGAAGGCGGCAGTGATGAGACCGGAAAAATGCTCCGGGCCACTCGGCGCATGCTGGACACTCTCAAGGAAACCCTGGGCAGCGTGATCGGGGGCGTTGGAGCGCTGGCCTCGTCCTCCAGTGAACTCGCAGTGGTCTCACGAAAAATTTTCGAGGGAGCGGCGGACATGCGCGAAAAATCTCACGGCGTGGCCGCCGCGGCCGAAGAAATGGGCGTTAACATTTCCTCGGTGGCTGCCGCCGCGGAGCAGTCTTCGACAAACATCGGAATGATCGCTTCCGCCGCGGAGGAGATGAACTCCACCATGAGCGAGATCGCCGCAAACACCGGCAAGACCAGGGAAACGAGCGCAAAAACCGTCTTCCGGGCCAAGCGGGCTTCCGACAACATGACCAATCTGAGCTCCGCGGCCGTTGAGATCGGAAAGATCGTCGAGACGATCAACGTCATCTCGGGACAGACAAATCTGCTGGCCCTGAACGCGACCATCGAGGCGGCCAGGGCCGGGGAAGCCGGAAGAGGCTTCGCGGTTGTCGCCAACGAAATCAAGGAACTTGCCCAGCAGACGGCCAGAGCGACCGAGGAGATCAAAAACAACGTCGGGTCGATCCAAACCCTCACGGTCGAGACTGTTGGAGAGATCAAGGAGATCACGGACGAGATCGGCAACGTCAGCGGGATGATCGACGGCGTCGCCGTGGCGGTGGACCAGCAGGCTCTCGCGACCAGGGAGATTGCCGACAACGTGAACCAGGCGGCTGGCGGCTTGCAGGAAGTCACGAGGAATGTGAGTCAGAGCTCCCTGATGGCGAACGAAATCGCGCAGGAAATAGCAAAAATCAACGAGCGGATCAGCGAAGTCTCGCATGGCAGCGCCGAGGTGGACGCAAGTGCGGCCTCATTGCAGAATCTGTCGGAAAAACTGCAAAAATCGGTGAGCATTTTCAAGATCTGAGCATCTCGCGTTCCTGATCGTTTTGCGCAAGCATCCGATTTCAGGAACGCGAACCATCAACGCCCCGGCCGCCCAAAACAGATTCCCTACAAGCCTCTGGAGCCTGACTTTTTTCGAACCGCGAAGCACAAAACATCCCATCCAGATTCACGCATCAAATATTCCTCAATTCATGTTGGTTGATGACTCCTGACGCAAGGAAGGAGCGCCATCCGGCGAAGGGACCCAGAATCAAGCCCTGGCATTTCGCTTGTGTCCGCAGCTCATCAGGCGCTATGGGAACAATTCGCCACAACCTCAAGGAGAGACCATGAATATAGACTGCATCGACTGCAAGGCCCGTATTGAATCCTTCGAAATCCTCATGACCCGAAACGCAGACCTCGCAGACATCCGCCTGGCCCCGGACAAGTGGACCCTGAAGGAGATGATCGCTCACCTGATCGATTCCGCGTCCAACAACCACCAGCGATTTGTCCGCCTGCAACTTGAGCCGGTGCTTATCTTCCCGAAATACGACGCCGAGGAGTGGAAAAACACGACCAGAATCGCGTCATTCGACTATTCCACCCTGGTCACCCTCTGGAAAACCTACAACGCCCTGCTCCTGCACCTGATCGAAAACATGAATCCAGCCGCCCTGAATCACGTCTGGAGACACGAAGACAAGGACATCTCCCTGGAAGCCCTGATCCACGATTATTTCGCGCACATGGACCTGCACCGGAAGATGTTCGAGGACCGGGTGGAAGAGATCAGTGCCAAAAAGTCCTGATGCGGTGACAAATTGTCATCAGTTGAAAGTACGTATAGTTTCGTTCCATATTTTCATTCCTGATCACGCAGCGACCTGATGTTGCAGTGCGCGGCGCGCGGTGCTCAGGAGGAATATCCACAAAGGAGACGTTATGGGATTGCAGGAAATTTCGGCTCTCGCCGCTTCAAAGGCGGATGCCCAGCAAACAATCTTTCTCGATGTGCGCACGTCGGCGGAATTTTCCAACAAACGCCCGGCCCGCTCGCTGGCCTTTGCGCCGCTTACGGATCTGGCACCAGAGGATTTTGCGATGCGGCACGGCATTCTCCCGGACACCCCGCTCATCATTCTCTGCACCAGCGGCAGCAGGGCCCGAAAGGCGGCAGAAAAATTCATCAAAGCGGGCTTCAGTGATGTGAAGGTCCTGCAAGGCGGTATCGACGCCTGGGAACGCGAGGGCCTGCCCCTGGTCGGCGCAAACTCCGCTCCTGACATGGGCGGCCCCATCTCCCTGGACAGACAGGTGCGCATAGCGGCCGGCAGCCTGGTGCTGCTGTTTGGTCTTTTGGGATATTTCGTCACCGCCAGCTTTGTCTGGGGAGCGATTTTCGTGGGCGGCGGGCTTGTCTTTGCCGGCATCACCAACACCTGCGGCATGGCCATGCTGCTGACGCGGGCACCGTGGAACAAGACCGGCTGCACGGGCGGCGTATGCCCAATCAGCGGCAAGCCCAAAGGCAGTTCCGGCGGCGGCTGCAAATAGACGATAAGGAGACAAGCCATGCAAAAGCCCACAGTACGAGCTTTTTTTGACGAGGACACGGCCACCTGGTCGTATGTAATCTGGTCCGAGACAGATGCACAAAAGCGTTGTGCCATAATCGACAGCGTGCTGAATTTTGATCTTCCTTCCTGCACCTCCAGCACGCGGTCCGCGGATATCGTCATCGACTTCATCAAGGAAAAACAGCTTGCCGTGGAATGGATACTGGAAACGCACATCCATGCCGACCACCTTACGGCCGCCCATTATCTGAAAGAACGGCTGGGCGGAAAAATCGCCATCAGCAAGCATATCCTGACCATCATCGCCACGTGGGTTCCCATCTTCCAGACCCAGGACGATACAAGCCTGGACGGGTCCCAGTTCGACCATCTCTTTGACAACGACGAAAAGTTCACCGTGGGCGACATGCAGGCCCAGATTCTACATACGCCCGGACATACCCCCGCGGACACGACCTATGTCATCGGCAACGCCGTCTTTGTCGGCGACACCATCTTTCTGCCGGACGTGGGCTCTGGAAGATGCGATTTTCCCGGTGGCAGCGCGGAGCATTCCTACGACTCCTCGCGTCGTCTTTTTGCCCTGCCCGACGACTACCGCGTTTACGTAGGGCACGACTACCCACCGGAAAGCAGGCGCGGTCCGCAATGCATGTGCACCATCGACGAGCAGAAACGGCTCAATGTGCGTCTGCATCTTGGCATCGGCAAGGAAGAATTTGTCCAGCAAAGACAGCGTGAAGACACGGGCAAATCCGTACCCCCACTGCTCCTGCCCTCCATTCAGGCCAACCTGCGCAACGGACAGTTCGGCCAGGAGATCGCAGGAACACAGTTCGTGAAACTGCCGGTCAACAAACTCTAGCCCTCTCGCCGGGTAACAGGTGGAAGGCCATCCATAAATCCACCACGAAAACCGCAAATAGCAAGGGATTTCAGCTTTTAAACTGAAATCCCTTGTCTTGTTTTGAAGTGAACGGATCTGTTCATGAGGCGGGGGTTATCTGGAAAAATTCAAGATTCAAGATCTGACCCTGCTCCCCGTGACCCTGCTCCCCTAGATGATGAGCAGTATAGGTCCTATACGACCTATGGGACCTATGGGTCCTATACGACCCATACTCTACTCCCGCGCGGCGGCGCGGAGCCTCGGCCACCATGCGGGACGCGGCCCGAAATGTATGCAGGCCGTTGCCTCGGGCTGGCGGATGGGATACGGTTTGCGCAAAATTCCGGATCAACTTCGTGGCCCAGGAAGGCGGAACCGGGAGGAAGCGACGCATCCAGCTTCCCTTCCTCGGGCAGGGGGAGACATGAAAACGGTGAACGCGGACGCCATGACGTCTGAAAGGAAACAGCCGACCAGGCGCGCCTTGCCGCCATGGCACTCCGACATGACAAGGTTCCGTGAACCGAACAACCTGAAAGCCGCCTGGCAGGTGGCCAACTCCCTTGTGCCATACGGGTGCCTGTGGCTGCTGATGATCATGACCGTACGCAGCGGCGGGTCCTACTGGCTGACCCTGGCGCTGGCCGTGGTGGCCGCCGCCTTTCTGGTGCGGATTTTCATCCTCTTCCATGACTGCGTGCACGGGTCGCTCTTTCGGAGCAAGGGCCTGAACACATTCTTCGGCTACGTGTTCGGCGTGCTCGTGTTCACGCCTTTCGAGGATTGGCGATTCAGCCATCTCAAGCATCACGGCAGCTACGCGAACCTCGATGCGCGCGGTTTCGGCGATATCTGGACCATGACCCGCACGGAATACGATGCGTCCTCATGGGCCACGCGCCTGGGGTATCGGCTTTTCCGCAGCCCACTGGTGCTGCTGGGACTGGGGGCTTTGTTCAGCTTCCTGCTCCGCTTCCGCCTGCCCGGCTACCAGACCAAACGCAAAGAACGGATGAGCGTGCTCCTGACCAACCTCCTGATCGTGGCCGTGGCCCTGATCGTCGCATGGGCGGTGGGCTGGAAGACGTATGTCCTGATCCAATTGCCGGTGATCTGGCTGGCCGGGGCACTGGGGATCTGGCTCTTCTACGTGCAGCATCAGTTCGAAGGGGTCTACTGGGCGCGCAGGAACGACTGGGACCCCGTACGAGCCGCCATGGAAGGCAGTTCCTTCTACGACCTGCCGCCGGTGCTGCGCTGGTTGTCCGGCAACATCGGCTACCACCACGTGCACCACCTGGGCCCCAGAATCCCGAATTACCGCCTGAAGGAGTGCTTCGATGCCATCCCCGTCCTGAAGTCCAGACAGCCCCTGACCTTAAGGAATAGCCTGGCGTGCATCCGCCTCAAGCTCTGGGACGAGGAGCGTCAGGAACTGGTTGCCTTCTGACGCTCCGCCCTGGGCTCAGGCTGTTGAAAAACGGCGATCTGCCGCGTCAGTGAAACACAGTGTCTCTTGGCGGCAAAAAAGCCCAAGGCGGACGCGCCCCCCTTTTTCCCCTTCAAAATATTTTGACACAGGGAACGAATCCATACATGGGTGCCCTCTTTTCTTGTCGCGAGGTTCAACCCGAGTCACGACATGGACATACAGCTCAAGATTGGCATATGTGGACAGATGAATTGTTCTCTACAAGCCCATCATCCGTTAACACACCGGAGTTCAAGATGAAAATGAAAGGCCAGAAAGTCCTGATGTTTGTGGATCACATCTTTGAAGACATGGAGCTTCTCTACCCATACTACCGCCTGATCGAAGAAGGCGCCGAAATGGTCGTGGCCGGGCCCGAGGCGGGAATCGTCTACACAGGCAAAAACGGGTATCCCTTCAAATCCACAGCCGCCATCGCGGACCAGCAGGCCAAGGACTTCGACCTGCTGATCGTTGCCGGCGGGTTCGCCCCCGACAAGCTCAGACGTGACCCGAAGGTCCTGGAGCTCACCCGCGAAATACACGAAGCCGGAAAAATAGTCGCCCACATCTGCCACGGCGGATGGATTCCGATCTCCGCGGGGATCATGAAAGGCTTCACCTGCACATCCACCCCCGGCATCAAGGATGACCTGGTAAACGCCGGCGCTACGTGGGTAGACAAGGAAGTTGTCGTGGACCGGAATCAGATATCCGCGCGAAAGCCTGATGATCTGCCCGCATTTTGCCGGGCCATCATAGCACAGGCCGCGAAATAGGCCTGTCGGTAGCCCATGTTTTCTCCATTCCCGCGAGCGCCCAGAGGAGGATGCTCTCCGTGAACGCAAACCTCGACATCCACGACTCCAAGGGACAGACCTTGCTGGTCTTACTGGCCGCAGGTTGTCTCACGCTGGGCATGATCGTCTCGTCCGTCATCATGGCCGTGACCAACTATCACACGACCCTCACCCTGGCCCGCGAAAACACTCGTTTCATCTCCAGTCTGGTGGCCGCCGAAATCGGCATGGTCCTGGTCGATCTTGAAGGACGCCTCAGAGAGATCGGCACTCTCATTCAGACTTTTTCCGACGTACGTCCTGGCGAAAAAAAACATCAATGGGACAATCTCATCCACACCATCCGGGCACGGGAGCCATACGCCCACGGCGTGGTGGTTACAGATGCCCAAGGGCGTGTCCTGGCATGGAACGGACCCGATGATCCGCCAGCCATCCTGGACACGGACTACATCCGGGCTCACCAGAACGGCAGCGAGGAGATGTTCGTAGGTGCGCCGCAGCGCAACCCGCAGCAGTCCGACGAATGGAGCTTCGACATCAGTCTGGGGGCGCGCGACTACCGGGGCGAGCTGACACATGTCGTAGCCATCAAGGTCGCCCTGGAACACCTGCTGCGCATCTTCGACGATCTCGACATGCCGCAGGACACCAACATCATGATCACGAACCTGGACGGTCTGATCTACCTCATTGCCCCCGGCGCGGAGGAACTGATCGGCCACACGGTTACAGCGATCGCGCAAGACAAGGACTTGGAAAGCGGCGAACAAAGCGAAACATATGGCGACGTTTCAAACATGCGGGGACAAAAGATGGTGGCGGGCAGAACCCGGGTCAGCCATTTTCCCCTGCAGGCCTTTGCCGCCATCCCCGTGGATACAGCCCTGACCTCCTGGTACCGCCACGCTCTGCTCTACGGCGGGGCGTCGGTTGCCATGGCGTTCGTCGTCTCGACCATGGGCGTGCTCCTCGTGCGCGGCCAGCTCAAGCTCAACCGGCAGGGGCGGGAACTGGCCCTGGCCGCAAGCACGGACATGCTCACAGGAGCCTTGAACCGCCGCGCCTTCACAGCGGCCGCCCATCGGGAATTCGCAAGAGAGAAGCGAAGCGGCGCCCCCCTTTCCTGCGTCATGATGGACCTGGATCATTTCAAGATGATCAACGACACTTACGGGCACACCGCCGGGGACATTACCCTCAATTCCGCAGCCCAGTTCATCATGTCCAGGCTTCGCGAATCGGATCTCTTCTGCCGCTACGGCGGGGAAGAGTTCCTCTTGCTCCTGCCGGACACGGATCAGGACGGAGCGGCCGTGGTGGCAGAGGAACTGCGCAAGGGTTTGGCGGGCCTGAGGCTGGAGAACGCCAATAAATCCTTCTCCATCACCGCGAGCTTCGGAGTTGCGGAGAAGCTACCCGCCGACACCTCCGTGATAGATGTGCTGATCCGCGCGGATCAGGCTTTGTACCGGGCCAAGGACGAAGGGCGCAACCGTGTCTGCCGATCTTCGAACTCATTGGCCACTCCGAAAGGCGACGAAGCGGCCAAGTGGTCCGCGGATTTCTAGCCTTTGCCTGCAAAGCCGTTCAAGCAGCCAACTGTCCACCGCGATCGCTTCCGGCAGCATGCCCTTGGAGATGAAATCGTGGGCATTGCCGGTGAGCCGATGTCCAACACCGTGCAGCCGACGCCACCCGAAAGGCGCGGATAAAGACAATATTACCTTTAAAATCATTACTTTACGATTTAATCGAGCAGGAATTACCCGCTAACCTTTTTGCGGTTGCTCCCTGCGATCTTGACGGCAGCAAGGTCAAAGACAGACTTGCCCCCCCTTCCCCGCCCCCAAGCCCAAGCTGCGCAAAAAGTTAGGAATCTTTGTGCCTATCTAGAAAAGTTATATAAAATATCGTTTGTAAACCCGAGTGTTATGGTATAATTTTTAAGACTAGATTTGAGTCTGCTTTTGCAACACTGCAAAAAGGCCGCGAGAGATCCGGCAGGTCGCTCACCCGCCAAGATGATTCCTGTCTATTCAGATGTTCAAAAGGCACGGCACTTTTTCAAGGGGAACTGGCAACATCATCGTCTTGCTCAAGTTAAATTCTTAAAATAGCAAGGGCTGATAGCGCCTGAAACACCCACCACTCAACAAAACAATCAGCCCGCAATATATAATGTACCCCTGCCCACTATCACAAGGAATGATCACTCACACACGCCTTGCATTGTTGTTCCTCTGCCTGCTCTTGCAGGCCTGCTCGGACAATTCTGAAGTAGCAGTGGGGTTTCTCGGCCCCTTGGAAGGGAAATATTCCGACCTGGGGGTCCAGGGGCGCAACGGGGCACAGTTGGCCCTGGAAGAAGCAAACGCCCGGGAGTTAATCCCGGGAATGACATTCCGTCTGGTGCCCGAAGACGACCTCAATACGCCCGACGGTGCCCGCCAGGCCGTTGACAGGCTGGCCGCAGCCAAAGCCGTAGCCGTCATCGGCCCCATGACCAGCGGCGTGGCCACGGCCGCTCTTGAACAGGCCTCGGGGCACCGCTTGCCGCTTATCTCTCCTACCGTGAGCACGCCCTTGCTGACGGGAAAAAAGGACCTCTTCTTCAGGGTCCTCAGCGAAAACTCCCAATGGGCCAGAGCCCTCGCCCGCTATGGTATGGAGAAAGGCGGTCTGCGCACAGTGGCGGTCATCGCCGACATGGACAACGATGCTTATTCAGGCCCTTACAGGGACGCTTTCCGCTCCGAATTTGTCCGACTCGGAGGGATACTGCTCAAGGATTGGGAGATCCGGTCCTTGTCTCTAAAATCCTGGGAACCCATCGCTGCGGAAATCGAGCGACTCGCTCCAGATGCGGTCTTTGTCAGCCTCTCCTCCCGGGATGCGTCCAACTTGGCCAAAACCTTCGTATCGCGCAGCCTGAAGCTCCCTGTCTATAGCGCCATGTGGGCGGCCACTCGGGAACTTGTGGTGGATTGCGGTCAAGCCTGTGGTGGATGGATTTTCGGCATGGGATACAGTGAAGACAACACGAGGCCCGAGCACCTGTCATTCCAGCAACGTTACCGGCAGCGCTTCGGTTATGCCTCGAATTTTGCCGCCGCCCTGTCCTACGAGGCGACCCAAGCCTTTTTGCAGGGGATGCTCAAGGCCGAAGGGGATCCAAAAGGCCTTCCGGACGCCATGGAGACCCTCCCGGAACTCCCGGGAGTCATCGCGCCTTTCCGCCTGGACGAATTCGGCGATGTCGTCCGGGACCACTACATCATCGAATTCACCGGAAGAGAATTCCGCACCCATGAAACGATCCGCTGAAGCGCCTGTACCAGCTGTTTCGCTGTTGCGCGGGACCTTGGCCGTATGGTTGCTGGCCCCATGCATCATTGTCGTCTTCGCCCTCGGACTCGCCTTGCTCACGGAAGGCGTCAATAAGGCCAAAGATACCAACGAACACTTGGCGGTTGCGCTCTGCCGCTACCTCGACATCTTCGTGTCGGACGCCCATTCGAACCTCGCCTCACTTGCAAGGCTTGAGGGCAGCAGCGAAACCGACCACATCCTCGCAGCCATCAGGCAGACGCAGGAATCCCTGACCCGTTTCCAGCGCATCCTCTTGGTCGATGCGAAGGGCGTAGTACGGTTCACACACCCGCCTGGGTTCGTGGGGGTGGACTTCCCTGTCCTCTTTCCCCCGGATTTGAACTCGACCATGTCCCGGCCGCTCTATTCTTCTGATACGGGCAGTCTGACAGTCCTCATGCGGGCACAAACCGCTTCGGGAAAAATGATAGTCGGAGAACTGAATCTAGACGCTCTGCTTGAACATCTGCAACATTTCTCAATGGACCTTCACGGCACAGTGGTGGCAGTCGCCGACGGATTCGGCAACCTCATCGCGCACCCGGACATGGCCCTGGTGCGCCAGCAAACCAACATAGGAGACTGGCGGATATTCAAGGAAGCTTCCGAAGCTCGGGCGTTCAGCGCGCTAGCCTTCAGGGACGGCAGCTTCATGTCCGACACCGTCGCCCAATTGCCCGGAAACAAGTGGAAGGTCATCCTGTCCACGAACATTTGGCAGGCCATGTCCGACACCCTCAAGATCGTGACGACCATCGAGGTCCTGCTCGTCGCCTACTTCCTGATCCTCTTTCTTTCGGTCGGTCGGACCCTGAACCAGCGGATCATACGCCCGATCGTGGAATTTTCAAAGTCCATGACCGGCCTGGCAACCTCGCAACAGCCCGACCCGCCTTCACCGGCTCCCTTCCAGGAACTGGGCATCATCGAACGGGAATTCCGTCAGGCCATTTCGGCTATCCTGGAAAGCCAGGCACGGCTGCGCACAAGCCAGGCCATCCTGGAGCAGGCTCAAAGCATCGGCCGCATGGGCAGCTGGCGGCTGGACCTGGTCGAAGACCGCCTGACATGGTCGGACGAAGCCTACCGCATCTTTGGAGCATCGCAGGTCGAAGTTGAGCCCAGTTACGAGCTGTTCATGGCCCTCGTGCACCCCAACGACCGCGCAGCCGTTGACCGCGCGTATGCGTCATCCATTGAGAAAAATAAGGACCGTTACGAGATCGAGCATCGCATTGTGCGCAGGGACGACGGAGAAATCCGTTTTGTAATCGAACGCTGCGTCCATGAGCGGGATGCCGAAGGCAAGGTCATCCGCTCCGTCGGCATGGTCCAGGACATCACCGAGCGCAAGCGGAACGAGGAGGAGCTGCTGCTGGCCAAGGAGCAGGCCGAAGCAGCTAGCCGGGCCAAATCCGAATTCCTGGCCAACATGAGTCATGAAATCCGAACTCCCTTGAACGGCATTCTGGGCATGCTTCAGCTTCTTGAGACATCTGTGCAGGACAAGGAAGATTTGCAATTTTGCGCCTTGGCCATCCAGTCCACCAACCGCCTGACCAGACTGCTCTCAGACATTCTGGACCTCTCCCGGGTGGAGGCGAGCATGATGACCATCCGTTCCGAACGCTTTAACCTGCACAGCGTACTGACTCAAACCATTGATCTTTTCGCACCTGTCGCCGTCCAGACCGGTGTCACTTTGACACGACATCTTGACCCAGGCCTCCCGGTTTGGGTTGTCGGAGATTCCATCAGACTACAGCAGGTGCTCACAAATCTGATCGCCAACTCCTTCAAATTCACCCAGCGCGGACACGTGCACGTCGAGGCCTATGCGCTTCCGTCACGCAGCAACGATACCTTAAGAGTTTTCTTCGCCATTGAAGATACGGGGTGCGGCATCGCGGATGAAGATCTCGGGAATTTGTTCAAACCCTTTACCCAGGTGAGCCAGGGATATACCCGGAACCACCAGGGAGCCGGATTGGGCCTGACCATCAGCAAGCATCTGGTAGGTCTCATGGGCGGGAACATGGTGGTAGAAAGCGAGGAGGGAGTCGGGACTACTTTTGCTTTTTGCGTGACCTTCGGCAATGAAGCGCAGTCTCATGACGATGAGGTTGCGTCGGAAAGCCGCACCGTGTCGCTGGTGCCCCGCCGAATTCTTCTGGCCGAAGACGACGAGACAACGGCTTTCAGTATCAGCAGACTGTTGGAAAAGTCCGGGCTAAGCGTGACCGTGGCCCACAACGGGCAAGAAGCCGTGGAAATGCATGAGGCAAATGATTTTGACATCATCCTCATGGACGTATCGATGCCGGTCATGGATGGCATCGAAGCCTGCCAGCGCATTCGAGGCTCTGAAAACTCCCACAAGCGGGACATCCCCATCATTGCCCTGACGGCCTACGCCATGGCCGGAGACAAGGAGAAGTTTCTGGCCGCGGGCATGAGCGGATACCTAGCAAAGCCCGTTAACATGAAGATCCTCATGCAGATGATGTCCGAAACACTCGCAGAACAGCGGCGTTAGGCAAGCAGACGCGCCACGAGGTGCAGGACAATTTGCCCCAGGTTTTCTAGATCAATTTGGCTGGATCAAAAATCAAAGTCAAAAATACGTGAATATAGTACTGTATTGAGCCCCCTTGAGTGCTTCTATTGCAGATCAGGCTGAACCATGAAAGGCGGGGACGCTTGAGTGCATACCAAGCACAAAAAAAAGGACTCCGGTCGGTTTCGCCCCGAAAAATGGAAGATTGTGCATTGCTCCGGGATCTCACATGGTAGACGGCTCCCGGAAATTCTAAAGCCTACTCGCCCCCCTTTTCTTTCCATTCAGCCGTGCCTGCCGCACCATCTCTCGATGCTCTCGCGCATGCCCCGGGGCTGCTCGGTAGGAATCCAATGCACGGAGTCGAGATGTTCAACCCGGCAGTCCGCAAGCTCGGCCAGGCATCTGACGGTCATCCCCGGGTCACCGAACATGCCGCCGCTGGACAGCAGGGACAATGCCGGCGTGGCGATTTTCGACAAATCGGGCAGCGGGCCCGTCACGGCCAGAAGGTCCTGCACGTAGGCCACGGTGGGAAGGATTCGAAGCTCATGGATGGGCGAGGCGTAGCGATCCGTGGGAAATGAGCCGCCGGCCATGGAGGCGTAGGCGGCCTGGTCGAGGATTGCCAGATCCAGGGGTGGCAGGGTTTTCCGGTGAATGCCGGCGGACGCCAAGGCCATGAGGGACGGCGTCAGGGCGGCCAGCATGGGGCGCAGGTGCAGGATGTGTTTCATGCGGCCGGTGATGGCGGCGCGGAACATGGGTTCGATGAGCACCAGCCCGGAGACGAGGGCTGGTTCCAGCCGCGCGAACCACAGAGCCAGGTTGGCGCCCAGGCAGTGCCCGACAACCTCGGCCGGCCCGGCCCCCTCGGAACGCAGAATCCCGGCCAGGTCCGAGGACCACACCCCCATGCCGATCCTCCCCCGCCACACGGAGCCGCCGTGCCCCCGCAGGTCCAAGCGCAGGATGTCCCAGCTATTGGCCAGGCGCGTCTCGGCCAGAAACCTCCACCATCGGGTCATGTTGCTGGCCACGCCGTGCAGCAGAACCAGCGTTCGCCGCGCCTCCCCGGCCCTGGTCAGACCGTAGGCGATGCGCGCCCCGTCCGGTGCAACGTATACTTTGCGTACCTCCATGAATCCTCCTCGAAAGGTACATCATTCGGGAAAACGCGAGGAAAAGAAAGCCCCGTGACGAACAGGAGGCATTGGGTGCAAGGATTGCCTTGGGAAATGGGACGGCGGGAACAGAGCGCGGACAAAGACGATATTGCTAGTCAAACCTTTATCTTACAATTTCCGTCATCAGAAAATTTCCACAAAGAAAAAAGGGACTTCAGCGCGCAAACTGAAATCCCTTGTCTTGTTTTGGAGTGAGCGGGTCTGGTCTGAAGGTGGAAAATTTTTGGTAAAATTCAAGATTCAAGATCTGACCCAGGTCCCTGCCCTTGCGATTTTACTAGACCTTTAAAATAATTTAATTATCTCGAACTGACCGGCCTTAATTCAGATCAATCCGTGCAGTTCTAACAGGCTTCATATTTCCATCCAACGTATTAAGTCTGACAATATGTCCTGATGTTCCACGCTCGTTCTGTTCAAATGAAAATGTACAATCTCCATCATAATAAACAGTTCCCAGGCCAAAATGCTCTTTTTCTCCAAGCCAGACTTCTCCCTGAATCATTTGATATCCATATTCTCCTGGCGGCACATGAACTTCGAGTACATCGCCTTGTTTGACATAGAGAAGAGCTGCTTTTTGTCCAGTTACGCGGCTAGTGAGGATGAAAATAGTGTTCGGGGCATCGTTTGAGATGAGCTTGAAGCTGCATGTGCCCTTTTCTTGAGTTCGCATTTCGTATTTGGTCTGAAAGTTCTCCCTGGCCGGCGGAGCGGGAGTCTTGGCGGCCGGGGCGGGTGCGACGGGAAGGTTGACCCCGGTGCTTTTGATATTCCTGATTGCCTGAAAGGCGATGAGGGTTATGAAGACGGCTGCCCAGACCCAGAATGTGCCGATCTTTTTCTGTGTGCGTGACCCTGCCTTGGACCAAGTGCGCGCGAAATGCTTTTCGTTTTGCCTGATCTTCTCTTCATTGATGGCTTCGAATGCGCGCGAATAAATGACCCCGCATTTCGAACACTCATAGTTAGGGCCATTCTCCTCATGGTCCAGATAACGGCACTTCGGGCAGATTTTCACGCTAACGGAACACCATTGCCACGATCCCCACTGTTTTGCCCTCTCCCAAAAGCGAGAAAGCCTCTCTTTGGATTTTGCTTAGCACTGCTCGAACACTTTCCTGCCCATTATTAAATTTCTCATCTTCACAGACGGACAAAGCAGAACAGTTCCAGCGTTGACTTTCACATTCATAAATTCATGCAGTATCTGGTAATATTTAAGATTTGACATTTCTTTTCTCTCTAATATTTCTGTAAAGCTTCCCTTCTCAACTCCACGGCCTCTTTCTCTGTAAGGATGCCTGCCGATCTCCACTGTTCAATCGTTTCCAGGTCACGTCTGAGGTCGTCGTTCAAGGGTCCTGCAGGCTGGGTAGTTATGACAGATTTAGAAGAAACGTTTTTAGAAGCTCCGCACCGATTCGAATCTATGGCTTTTCGTACTGCCTCTTTTTCGCCGCGCACATTTGCCAATTCTGCGGCTTCTATCCCGTCACCGTTGCCATATCCAATCCAAAACGCCTGAACCATGCTCGTCTTTCGCCGCTGCTCTTGAGCCGTTACCAATTGATTCTCCCGTCGAGCCAGGGAGCTCAATTCTGCGGAGAGCTCTTCGCACGTGTAACTTTGATATCGCAACTCTGAAGTGTAGGAACCGGATATTTGGGAAGGGGGAGTCGCAAGATTGAAGCAGCCAGCTTGAAAAAGAAAAAAAAGAAGCAGAGTTAAAGACGTTTTTTTCATGTGCGACCCGCGAGTATATGAATTAATGGAGAAAAAATAGATCAAGTCTCGCTTCGACGTTTTTAGCACTGCTCGAACATTTTCCTGCCCGTTATTAAATTTCTCATCTTCATCAAACGGACACTGGACGACAGTCCCAGCGCTAACCTTCACATTCATCAAAGCATGCAATTTCTTTTCGCACATTCGCTACAAGAAAAGTTGCGCCAACCGCAACTACTTCTTTTGTCATACAT
>NZ_FOTO01000018.1:0-58385 GCF_900114595.1 Desulfomicrobium norvegicum
TCGTCATTCTCTGCTCCCTAATCATTTGCGTTTGAAGGGGTCGGGACTAGCAGAGTTCCCACCTAAAGGCTTGTGCAAATTTCCGGGGCCACTTCTGTTGAAGAGGCACTTACCTTCGGGCACCCTCGTTTCATTATTATCCCCGATCCCAAAGGCTAGAGAACCAGCACCTGCTTGCCCATCATGGCTCCACTCTCCTGCCTGAGGTGCATCTGTCTGATATTCTCGGCCGTCAGTCCGTTCAACGTTTCGGAACAGGTCGACCTGATCGTGCCATCATCAAGCAGGGCGGCAACCCGAGCAAGCAATGCGCCCTGCTCGGCCATGTCCTCGGTCTGAAACATCGACCGGGTGTACATGAATTCCCAGACCAGGGCCACGCTCTTCATCTTGAAGATGGTGATATCAAGGGCGCTCGTCGGATCGTCAATAAAGGCCACCCTGCCCTGCGGGCGGATGGCCTGGGCCATGGCAGCCCAATGGCTTTCGAGGTGGGTCGTGCACAGGATGGCGTCAACCTGATCCGTCCCAGCCACCTTGAGTTCCTCAACGATGCCCTTGCGATGATTCAGGACAACGTCGGCGCCGAGACTTTTGCACCAATCCGCTGTTTCGGGACGCGATGCCGTGGAAAAAACAGTCAGCCCGACCCAGTGCGCCAGCTGTGTGGCGATGGACCCGACGCCGCCTGCGCCGCCGATGATGAGAATGCTCCGGCCGGAGTTGGCCCCTGCCTCGGGAATGAACTGAAGACGCTCGAACAGCGCTTCCCAGGCCGTGATGGAAGTCAGCGGCATGGCCGCCGTCTCCGCGTCGCCCAGGGATTTCGGGGCGTGAGCCGCGATGCGTTCATCAACAAGATGATACTCGCCGTTGGTTCCGGGACGGGTCAGGTCCCCCGCATAGTAGACACGGTCGCCCTTGGCGAACCCGATCACATCGCTCCCGACATCTTCCACAATACCGCAGGCATCCCAGCCCAGCACCTTATCACCTTCCATGCGTTCACGAACCTTGGTATCGACCGGGTTCATGCCGATGGCGGCGATCCGCACCAGAATGTCACGCCCTTTCGCCTCGGGAACCGGCTGTTCCCGGAGGACGAACGCCTCAGGATTACTGGCGGCAGAACCGCCTTTTGCGACAATAACCTTCACGACAACCTCCATTTCTTCAAAGTACTTTTCTTCATCGTCCCAGCCTCATGCGAGCACGCGGCATCACAGGCCCAACCCGTAAAACACGTGACTGGCTAAATCCAGTTCCTGCGATGGTTGTGAAATATCTCTTCCAAATGTACTGGATTGTACCCCTCCATGGCCCTTTTGACCATGGCACAGCGGCCTGTGTCTTCCATATCGTCCAGGCGGGCGTAGAACCTTTCCCTGCGGCCAAAGATGAAATGCCGCCTCGCTTCAGAATCCAACGCCAGGAAGCGCTCCATGACGGCCAGCATCCCGGCCTTGTCCCGGGGCAATTCGCCCTGCAGTTCAGGCAGAAGATTCACGGCGTGGTAGTTGCCATACGTGCATCTAACTCTGTCAATCAGCGACAGGATCCTGTGCTGTTCCTCGATCATCTCCGCCTCGGACAGCATGGTAAAGCTGCCCTCGCGCACCATGCCGTCCAGAACGCTGCCGGGCTTCACGGCCAGCGTGAGTACCCGTACCCCGGAGGGATCAATGGCATTGATGAGATCCGCCGTCCCCTTGGCATGGTCCATGGTCAGTTCCCTGCCCCCCAGGCCGAGAATGGTGAACAGCAAAACATCCATGCCGGCGTCCCGGGCCAGTACGGTGGAATTGCGGATGGCTTCGGCCGTGGCCCCCTTGCGCACCTTCCTCAAGACGTCATTGGAGCCGGATTCCATGCCGCAGTACAGCAAATTGAGTCCGGCGTCAGCTATCTCCCTGATCTCAGTCGGCGACTTCCGGTTCATGGACTGAGCCCGACCATAGGAACTTATCTGCCTGAGCGCAGGAAAGGCGTCCTTGAGAGCGCGCAGAACCTCGACAAGGTCCTGTGTTTTCATGGCAAAGGAGTCGCCGTCCTGGAGAAAGCAGCGCTCCACGTGGCGGCCGTCATGAACTTCCCTGGCTGTTACAATATCCTTCTTGATATCCTCCACGGAACGAATGGAAAAGGAAACGCCCTTGTAGAGCGTACAAAAGGCGCACCGATTCCAGGGACAGCCACGGGTCGTTCGTATAAGAAGACTGTCGGCTTCATCCGGCGGCCGGATAGGACCGAGTTCGATATATCCACTGTTCATTGTGATCTCTTCCTGTCTTTATTGGACGATCCGGCCCTCGCGCGCCCGGCGAGAAGGCCGGACCCATGCGCCCAGCTACGCGATCCGGGTCATCTCGTTCAGGGTGAAGCTGACGACATGACCATCCGTGGAACGCATGTATTCGGCGAGATGGGCTTTGCCCATGTGCGCCTGCCAGAGGTCGCGATCAATCCAGTTCTCATAGAACACAAAGACTTCCGGCTGCATGTTGTCCTGGTGCAGGTCGTACTGGACACAACCTTCTTCCTTGCGCGTCACGTCGATGAGCTTGAGCAGTTCGGCTTTCACCAGTTCCACGCTTTCCTTCCTGGCTTCGATACGGGCGACAATTGTCAGTGCCTTGTTCATAATGTCTCTCCTTTGGAATTGTACTGTCTGTGCAAACGAAAATTGCACCCAAGCTTTGATTAGTAAAGCGAGTTGTTTTAATGCTATCTATGAGGATTACAAATCAATGACAGGTAAAAAACATGGAACAAAAAAACGCCAAATACGTCTTGGACGCTGACCTGATCACGCTGAGGTCGGTAGTCTCGGTAGTTGACGAGGGCAGCTTTTCCGACGCGGCCAAACGGGTCGGTCGCTCACAGTCCGCTGTGAGCCTTCAGATCGCCAAGCTCGAAGAGCGCATGCATATCCGATTGTTCGAGCGAACCAGCAGATCGGTGACGCTCACACCTGCAGGCGAGGTGTTCACGGCCTACGCCCGAAGAATTCTGGCCCTGGCGGACGAGGCTTACGCCGCAGTCAGTTCACCCGTGATCAAAAACCCCCTGCGCATCGGATTCGCCGAATACCTTGTCCCGCACCATCTCTACAAACTCCTGACACGTTTCAAACGTCTCCATCCCAATGCGTCCGTCGAACTCACCCTGGGAGTCGGGAACTCGCTTGTCCGGGATTTGCGGGAGGGTCTGCTTGATATCGTTGTGGCAGGACCCGAGGGAGAAAAGGGCGTGCTCCTGATGGAAGAGGCTTTGGTATGGGTCGGACCACACGATGAACACATTGAATTGGGCGAGGGAAGACTTGAACTGATTTTGATGCAGCCCCCATGCAGCTACCGGAAAGTCGCCTTTGAGGCCCTGGCGGGGTACGAGCGTCCCTGGAACCTCTCCCTGAGCGCCAACTCCATTCAGGGCACCCAGTCCGCAGTTGCTGCAGGGCTTGGCGTTTCGGTGATCCCCAAATCGGCCGTCAGCAAGGATTTGAAGATCCTGACACATGGCCTGCCCGCACTGCCCCGGACAAGCATCCAGGCCTTCAGCAACGCTGCCGACTCCCATCCATTGATCGAACCGTTCATTGCCTTTCTCAAGGAGGAACTTGCGGAAGTCGGAGTGGGCTAGGCCAAGAAAATGGCCGTACCGCCTTGGTCACGGCCAAAAATCGGTGATTCGCGCATGAGTCGCCAATTTATTTCATTTCTTCATAGATAATATTTAAACAACTCGTTTCACTTCTCGATACAAAACGCCTACATCCTCAACTGAACACAAGCAATTCGTCACAAATTGTGCCACCTTCGCGCAGGAAAGACAGCTTGCGTGCCGACGGCATGACCGCAAGCCTCGGGTTCATCGTGACAGTTCCGTGGTGTCCACGAGAGCCCCCTGGCCCTCCACGGACAGGCCACCGGCACCATCGCATCGCCGGACGAAAAAACCGATGCAAGCTGCCCCGTGATGCGCGTGGAGGTGACGTTTTTTTCTGACCAACCATCAAAAGCAACGAGGACACAGCAATGGACGCCATTCAGATGATCAAGGAACGCAGAAGCGTTCGCAAGTACAAGAACCAGAAGGTTGACCGCGAACTCATGAAGGAAATCATCGACATCGCCCGGTGGGCACCGTCCTGGGCCAATTTCCAGGTTGCCCGTTACACCCTGGTGGACGATGCGGAAACCATCAAGAAGCTCGCGACCGACGGGGTGAAGGGCTTCACCTACAACATCAAGACCCTGGAAAATGCCCACGGTGTGGCCGTTCTGAGCTTCGTCAAAGGCAAATCCGGCAAGCTCGATCCTGAAAAGGATGAATACGCCACAGAAAAGACCAACATCTGGGAAGTTTTCGATGCGGGAATCGCCTGCCAGACCTTCTGCCTTGCAGCTCATGCCAAAGGCGTCGGCACCTGCATCTTCGGCGTCATCGACGAAAACACCATTCCCGGCATCGTGGGACTGCCCGAAGACGAAACCGTGGCCGCGCTGATCACCTACGGTTACCCCGACGAGCAACCCCCGGCCACCAAGCGCAAGAACGTCGAGGAAATACTTCGGTTCATCTAGCCTTAATCCTTCAAATAATACTAACTTGCCGGGGGAGTCTGTAGTGGTCAAGATAGTTGCACAAGCCTTATAATTGGTACAACCACGTAGTATCTAAATGAGTATACCTACACATCAACCCCCGGCATCAAGGATGACATGGTCAACGCAGGCGCCACTTGAGTAGACAAGGAAGCTATATTAATCACTGCTTTAATGGGCATATTATCTTTTTTTTGCACTGATTGTATTGCGAGTCACAACAACTGCTTCTTCTTAAAACATTGACTCCATAGTGAAAACTTTACAACTCTCTGAGTCAAACATCAACCACTGTAACAAATACAGTTCTAGGCGACGATACTCCGAATTTTTTATATTGGCATATAAAAAATACCATCGCTTAAAATGACTCTAAATTTTTCAGATATGATCACTTCACCCTTTTAACAGCGCGTCGATTAATTCATGACTCGACTTTCGGGGTTAGCAATTAGCAGCTAACCCCGAAAGTCGAGAAAATGAGGTGTCCGGTTATTCCAAGCGAAAACGCCTGACCAATTTTTCCAATTGAATTGACAATGCGGATAGATTGCTTGCGCTGACATCCACCTCCTTGCTGGCGGCGGTCATATCAACAGTGGTCGAGTGAACCTCGGCGATATCTTGGGCAATTGTGCGGGAAACACTAGCGCTTTCTGTCATGAGATTGTTTACATTTTGAACGCCAAGTGTTGCTTCCGCAATGTTCAGGACGATTTCACGAGTAGTGGCTGCCTGCTCATTGATGGACGTGGTAATAGTTTCGATGATTTCGCCTATATCATCTACGACCGTGGTAATGTCCTGCACCACGAGCTGGGCAGAATCCGTGGAGGCTTGAATGGCTGTGACACGTTGCCGGATGTGATCGGCAGAACCCGTGGTCTGTCGCGCCAGTTCCTTGATCTCATTGGCGACAACGGCGAAGCCCTTGCCAGCATCTCCGGCCCGAGCAGCTTCAATGGTTGCATTGAGTGCGAGTAAGTTGGTTTGAGAAGAAATGGCGGTGATAGTTTCCGTGACCTTGCCGATATCTTGGGCTGTCAGTACCAACTGTTGCATAATCTCGCTCATACCTTTGGCTTTTTGCGTGGCGCTGCTGCTAGTGGAACGGGCTTTAACTGAAAACCCAGCGATATCATTGATGGTAGTGCTCATTTCTTCGGCCGCTGAAGCCACTGTGGTAAGATTGGCGGAGGTTTGCTCCATACTGGCCGCAACGGAAGATGTGTTGGCGCTCATTTCTTCGGCGGCGGCGGATACTGTGGAAGAACGTTCAGTTGTGTCCGTTGCTCCAGCGGAAACCTGAGTGGAAAGGCTGGCCATGTGCGTGCTTGTCTGGGCCAGAGAGGTTGCATTAGCTTGAATGTCGACCATCATGTCTTTTAAATGCTGAACGAAGCTATTGAAATATTTAGCTAGCATGCCCAATTCGTCTGTGCCTTCAGGCAAACGTACGGTCAGGTTGCCATCCCCTTCGGCGATATCCTTGAGGGACGCGACAACCATGTTGATGCGTTTAACGATATTGTAGGCAAAGAAACTTGTGACTACAATGGCGCATACCGTCAACAAAGCCATCAGGCTGAGGCTAATGACCAGTGTACGAGTCATGTTCGCCTGTTCTGTCTCCAGACGTCCACCAAGCCTAGAGCTTTCGTCGAGAATGACCTGATCAATGTCGTCAATTTTAAGAGTCATCTGCTGAAAAAACGTGGACCCTGGAATATCGAAGCCACCGCTTTGCGTTTTTAAGAGCAAAACGTGTAAGATTCTATCAACTTCTTGCCAAGGTTTGGTATCAGGCAGGCTTCGAAGTTTTTCTTTGGAGTCTCGGCTTAGGACCAGAGCCGGAGAACTTAACCCCACATCAACTTCGCTTTTCAAACGGATGATGAGCGCAAATTGATCATTGGATAAAGGGGCATTCAACGCCAGCAAGCTCGAGCCATTAGCGCGTAGCAGGCCAGCACTTTCTTTGGCCACTTCTAAAGTCATAAGCGATCCAAGAACTTTACCTAACCCGCGTGCGGTGGGACCATTGGGAATTTCTCCCTGCATCCCAATAAGTCCTTGAATCAATTCCGTGTATCCGGCAATCTGCTGGATACGCAATTCTGGCTGTTTCTGGGAATACTCGGACCTTAGCTGCTTCAAGCTGATAACAATTTGGGCCTGTTTTTGCTTGGTGTTGTCTGGGAGGACGGCGTGTAACAGCGTTTGTTCAAATGCAGGCAGGGCGGAATCAGTTCGCTGCCGGAGTTCTTGGATCTGTGCGAACTCTAAACCGCCAGACAAAAACAGGGCTGTTCCCCCGCGTTCACGCTGTAGATGTCCAACCAACGCCGAAGTTGCCTGAAAAAGATGGATATTTTTTCCCATCGCGCTGAATATCGAGTGGTCCTTGAGTGTTTGAGATAGATTTACGCCAATAATAATGAAGAATGCGAACAGCGGAACAAGGCCGACCAACAGAATTCGGTGTATAATTTTCACGAAGATTTTCCCTTTTCGAAAAAAAAGTTCAAGGCCGGGGAGGCCATTCGATTTAGTCCGGGTTGGATTAGAAGGCAAATTATCTATTATTTATAATAGTAATTGTAAACATTTTTTTCGTTACGATTGGGACATTTCGAGTAAACCCAGACATTATCCGACTCCGCAAATCGTATGAATCAAAAATGCTTCTTGTTATCGAAAATCCATCTCCCAATCCTGGCCTCCAGATCCTCCAACCGTACGGGTTTGGACAAATAATCGTTCATACCTGCGTCTAGAAAAATCTGTTTGTCATCTTCCATGGCATAGGCGGTCAGAGCAATAATGGTATTTGCAGAATCTTTTTTCTCGATAACCAATCTTAAAAAATACGGAAAATTTCATACTAAGGCTCTCGCTGACAGAAAATCCCCCCCCCCCCAGAACTAATTGCGCCTCTCTGCATTATTTTTCGCTGCGAGGCGATAACAACAATCAACCGAATAAAAAACCCTTAAAACAGCAGCCGAACTGCTACTATCTGATCCTTGCGAAGTTTACCCAAAAATTTAACTTTCACTTTCTGGCCAGTCAATCGCTCATCTTGAATCTCAGGACTTATATTGTTGCACTGTAATAAGGACACCACAGCATCGAGACAGCCACGAGGCAGACCTAGATGCTGTGGATAATTTTCTGCGCAACCGATAATGCGTGCTTTATTCCAGACAGGCAAGCGCATAGCCTGAGCCTTACGAAATTCCGGGTTCTGAAAGGCTGCGATCCGGACCAACCGATTTGTCAGTTGTTGGGAGATATCTGCTTTAGCGATGAAAATCTGATTTGCCAGCACCAAAGTCAAGAATTCGGGCAAGCTTCCGACAATCATGCTTGGCACTGACTTCTGGCGGTGCCAAGGTTTGTGATTCTCTTCCTCAGTCGCAAATGCAACGTCCAAGGGATGACGACCGCCGCTGGCATGCAATATGGCTGCGTCCAGCGCACATCGTGTCATTGGTTGGTTTGATGCCAAAAACGACCACTGATCTTGGAAGGACACGAGATGTTCATCGACAAACACGCTCCGTCCCAATTCCCGAGGCTGTTT
This sequence comes from Desulfomicrobium norvegicum, assembly GCF_900114595.1. NCBI lineage: Bacteria > Pseudomonadati > Thermodesulfobacteriota > Desulfovibrionia > Desulfovibrionales > Desulfomicrobiaceae > Desulfomicrobium > Desulfomicrobium norvegicum. The sequence continues at coordinate 8,194 of NZ_FOTO01000018.1, forward strand.
CTGTAAGGGAAGCGCGATCAGATTACCAAAGCCACCCTTTGGAAGGCTATCCTGATTGGGAAACAGTCGGTCGTAGCTGACCAAGGACAATTGACGAGTGCGATCGCAAGTGTAACTGATCAGTGCGGCACCGAGCTGTCGTGCCTCTCGGGCCGATACTGACTCAGCAAAAAAAATCCAAACGTGCGCACCATTTCCGGAACGGGAGATTTCCAGCGCCGCTGGAATATTCAAATCTTGGCAGGATCGCAGGAAGGCCCTAGCGTCCTCCCTCCAGTCTGACCCATCAAAGTCAACCGCCAGAAAAAACACGTATCATCATCTAATAACGGATAAACTCCAATGGCTTGCTTACCAGACAGGTGATCAAAAATTACCTGATCGGTCACCGGCAACAAATGACGCTGATCACAGTCACTACATTTGACCTTTGGTTTTTTGCATATCCCAGTCTTCCACTCATTGCCACATGTCGGCGAATAACCAGACGCCCCCTTTGCTGATTCCCAGCGATGAGGGTAAGTATCGGGGCGCCCCCGAAAAAGTTTTCGGAATAAAACTATCTTTTCTGTAATAGAAAATTGGACTTGTGGAATCAGTGATTCTGTTGTTTCGCAATTACTCGTTGCAAATTGAACATCATCAAATGAAATACCATGGCGATTCAGCAGAACTTTAAGGCGTTTATTTTCTACTCGAAGCCGCAATAATTCTTCTCGAACTACAGCGCTATTTTCTCCAGAAATATCACCATCATTATTCCGACACATTTGTTAACTTATCAAATAAATATAAATTATAAGATATGAGCTAAGCACACATCAGCAATAAAGTATGAATAAAAAATAGAACATGTGGCATTTAACAAATAAATACATTAGAAATATTCACGATGCTTGACGGTATGGTAATTGAAAATTTCCAGCAAAAATGCGGGGGTGTAAAATATTTTGTGTAAACGGTCAGTTGTCGATAATCGACCACCCCACAAGGAGACGACATGACCGCACGCAAGCCACTACCAGTCGAACTGATCGACGCCCTCCTGGCGGATTACAAGAAGCCTGAAGACCTCATCGGCGAGGAAGGCCTTCTCAAGCAACTGACCAAGGCCCTCGTCGAGCGGGCCCTCAACGCTGAAATGACCGACCATCTCGGCCACTCAAAGCATGCTCCCGTCGCCAACCTCACCGGCAATACCCGCAACGGCAAGAGCCGCAAAACCCTCAAGGGCGATTTCGGCGAACTCCCCATCGAAGTGCCCCGTGACCGTATGGGCACCTTCGAACCTCAACTCATCGGCAAGCACCAGACCCGCTGGACGGGCTTCGATGACAAGATCCTGTCCCTCTATGCCCGGGGCATAACCGTCCGCGAGATTCAAGCCCATCTGATGGACATGTACGGGACGGAGGTTTCGCCGACGCTCATTTCCACTGTCACCGACGCGGTCATCGAGGACGTCAAGGCCTGGCAGTCTCGCCCGCTGGAAGCCTTGTACCCCATCGTCTATCTGGATTGCATCCACGTCAAAGTGCGGGACAGCGGGGCCGTGCGGGTCAAGGCCGTATATCTGGCCTTGGGGATCAATCTGCGTGGGGAGAAGGAACTGCTCGGTCTTTGGATCGCCCAGACCGAAGGTGCCAAGTTCTGGCTCCAGGTGGTCACGGAACTCAAGAACCGTGGAGTGAACGACATCTTCATTGTCTGCGTGGACGGCCTCAAGGGCTTTCCTGATGCCATCGCAGCGGTCTTCCCGCATGCCGACGTCCAGCTCTGCCTGGTGCACATGGTGCGTCACAGCCTCAAGTTCGTGAACTGGAAGCAGCGCAAGGAAGTCGCCGCCGATCTGAAGGCCATTTATACGTCGACGACCGTCGAGGCTGGAGAACAACGACTCACGGAGTTTGAAGAGAAGTGGAACCAGACGCTGGCGCCCATCGGGCAGTCCTGGCGCAGGAACTGGGAGCGGATCATCCCGTTTTTCGGCTATCCACCCGAAATCAGGAAGGTTATCTATACCACCAATGCTATCGAATCGATCAACATGAGCCTGCGCAAGATCACCAAGAACCGGGGCTCGTTCCCGAGTGATGACTCCCTTGCCAAGCTCTTCTATCTGGCCCTACAGAACATCAGCCGGAAATGGACTATGCCGATTCGAGATTGGAAAGCTGCGCTGACCAGATTCAGCATCCAATTCGAAGACAGGATGATCAACCTCTAACACTGCCGTTTACACAAAATTCAGTACACCCTCACCCCAGAAGATGGTGTCGAGGATCGAGTTGATCGATCAGATCTGGGCAGAGGAAGCTGCGCTGACGGTCCGATTTTTTGGGCTGCATCGTTGGTAACCTCGGAGTGATTTCGACCAGAAAAAATGCATTTTTCACTGCATTACTGGTTATTTGAAATACATTATCTCCGATTAAATTTCAATTAATTTCGACATGTTGTCCTGTTTTTCAGGGCTGACTACTTAAGCACCACGCGCTCTGCCGGGGCACAACGGAAGCGGGCCGCCCCGGATGGAGCGGCCTCGCGTTTGCTGTCACCGGCTCGGGTTATTTCGGCACTCTGTTCAGATCGATTCCCAGGGCCTTCGCCACGCCAGCGCCATAGGCCGGGTCAGCCTTGAGGCAGTTACCAATGTGGCGGATCTTGATCTCGTCGGGCGCGTCACCCATGGCGCGGGCCGTGTTGCCGAACAGGGCCTCCTGCTGCGCGGGGCTCATGAGTCGGAAGAGCTTGCCGGGCTGGGTGAAGTAGTCGTTGTCGTCCTCGCGGAAATTCCAGTGGGCCGCGGCGCCATCCAGAGCCAAGGGCGGCTCGGAGTAGTCGGGCTGCTGCTGCCACTCGCCGTAGCTGTTGGGCTCGTAGGCCAGGGTGCTGCCGTGGTTGCCGTCCACGCGCATGGCCCCGTCGCGGTGATAGCTATGGAAGGGGCAGCGGGCCTGGTTGACAGGAATGAGGTGGTGGTTGACGCCCAGACGGTAGCGTTGCGCGTCGCCATAGGAGAAGAGGCGGCCCTGGAGCATTTTGTCCGGGGAGAAACCGATGCCGGGCACGACGTTAGCCGGGTTGAAGGCGGCTTGCTCGACCTCGGCGAAGTAGTTCTCGGGGTTGCGGTTCAGTTCCAGCACGCCCACCTCGATCAGTGGCGCATTCTTGTGATACCAAACCTTGGTCAGATCGAAGGGATGGTAGGACAACTTTGCGGCCTGGGCCTCGGTCATGACTTGGACGTACATGGTCCAGCGCGGGAAATCGCCTTTCTCGATGCTCTCATAGAGGTCGCGCTGGTGACTTTCGCGGCACTTGCCGACCAGGGCTTCGGCCTCGGCGTCGGTCAGATTCTTGATGCCCTGCTGGGTGCGGAAGTGGAACTTGCACCAGAAGCGTTCATTCTTGGGGCTGATGAAGCTAAAGGTGTGGCTGCCAAACCCGTGCATGTGCCGGTAGCTGGCCGGGATGCCACGGTCGCTCATGACCACGGTGACCTGATGCAGGGCTTCGGGCAGGTTGGTCCAGAAGTCCCAGTTGTTCTTGGCACTGCGCAGGTTGGTACGCGGGTCGCGCTTCACGGCGTGGTTGAGGTCCGGGAACTTCAGAGGGTCACGCAGGAAGAAGACCGGCGTGTTGTTGCCGACCATGTCCCAGTTGCCTTCCTCGGTGTAGAACTTGACGGCGAATCCACGGATGTCCCGTTCGGCGTCGGCCGCGCCGCGCTCGCCGGCCACGGTGGAGAAGCGCGCGAAAAGCTCCGTCTTCTTACCGATCTCGGAAAAGATCTTGGCCTTGGTGTATTTGGTGATGTCGTGGGTCACGGTGAAGGTGCCGTAGGCGCCGGAGCCCTTGGCGTGCATGCGCCGCTCGGGAATGACCTCGCGGTCGAAGTGGGCCAGCTTCTCCAGAAACCAGACGTCCTGCAGCAGTTGCGGTCCGCGCGGGCCGGCGGTCATGACGTTCTGGTTGTCGGGCACCGGGGCGCCGGCGTTGGTGGTCAGCTTTTTCTTGTCGCTCATGGGTTCCTCCTGTTGGCGGTTGGCGGTCGGGTTGGTCTGAAACGTTGGGCAGCGCCTGGCGAAAGCGGCCCTGCCGCATGGGAAAATGCATCTACAAAATAATTAATATCAGAAGATAATCATTCTTTAAAAGAGGCAAAAAAAAAGCCCGTCCTCACTTTTTCTGGCAGTCGGGGCACAGGCCGAAGAAGTCCAGACGGTGCGTGGTGATGCGAAATCCCGTCTCTCGCGCCACCTCTTCGGTCATGTCGCGCAGCATGGACAGGTCCGGGTCCATGATCTTGCGGCACACGGTGCAGATGACATGCGGGTGAGGGTAGGGCTTGTTGCCGTCGTAGCGGTTGCTTCCGTCGGCGAAGCCCAGTTCCAGCACCTCGTCGAGATCCTTGAGCAGGGCGACCGTCTTGTAGGTCGTGGCCAGGCTCGTGGTGGGGAACTTGGCCCGCACCTTGGCATGGATGTCCTCCACGGACGGGTGCCCCACGCTCTCGGACAGAATCCTCAGGATCTCCAGCCGTTGCGGCGTGATCCGCAGGCCTTGCTCCTTGAGACTGTCGAGCATGCGTTCGAGGCGCTGCGCGTTGGTGAGGGGATCGTGGGACATTTTTCCACCGTTGTTTAAAGAATGATTATTTTTTAGTATAAATTATCATTTGCGTCAAATCTTCTTGATATTAGACGTGAGGATGAGTGGCGTCACCCTGAATTTTCAATGCCCGGTCCGAAGAGGTGGCCGAGAAGCCGACCTGGCGCCACAGTCTACGCAGGTTGCGCTGTCTGATGCCTGCAGGTGGATGGTACGAGTTGAACGAATACGAACTGGTGAGGAGCGACTCAGGACGACAGCTAAAACAGCCCTACTTGATCTCCGCACCGAATGCGGATGCGGATGCTATCGCCTTCGCAGGGCTTTGGGCAGTTTGGACAGGACGGCACTCACGCCTTGCTCTCCAAGGCGGCATCGCCAGGCATCGTGCATATCCATGACCGCATGCCCGTGGTCCTCAAGCCCGAATACTTCGAGGCCTGGCTGGACCCTAACACGCCCGGACCGGACGTCCAGGAGATCATCGCCGACTCACGGAACGAATTCGCCAGCTACCCAGTGAGCACCAGGGTCCAACACTCGCAACGACTTCCCGGAACTCTTGGATGCTTATGTGGTGCCAAGTTCGTCCAACTAAGAGACAGCAGATGGCTCCACCCTGTGCCGACGTCGCAGCACCTCGTCGATGATCCGACTTAGGTCAGCCATACAGACAGGCTTGGCGATGTAGTCATCCATGCCCGCAGCCAAAAATCGGTCCTTATCACCGTCCATAGCGTAGCCCGTCAAGGCGATGATAGGAATGGTGCGCCGGTCTTCAAGGCCAAACTCACGTATGCGCCGGGTGGCCTCTAAGCCGTCCATGACTGGCGTCTGCACATCCATGAGTACGAGATCGAAATTCCGTTTCTCCAAGAGGTCAACAGCCTCTTTGCCATTACTCACTGTTTCGACGACGCACCCTCTTTTTTCCAGCATTTTGCGTACCGCGAAGCGACTGACCTCATCGTCTTCGACTACCAATACCCGTCCGTGCAAGGCTGAGGAGATCTGCCGCTCGACAGGGGAATCGACATTTAACTCGGTGGCTCGTTCGACTGTGATGCTGAAATGAATGCTCGTGCCAGTCCCAACTTCGCTTTCCACCGCCATATTCCCGCCCATAAGGGTCACAAGACGCTTACAGATTGAAAGCCCAAGGCCAGCCCCCTGCTGGCTACGCGCGTATCCCTGACTTGCCTGGGTAAAGGGGGAAAAAAGACTAGGCAATGCCTCATCAGGAATGCCACAGCCAGTGTCTGAAACAGTGAAAAGGATACGTGCCTGCCCTTCGACCTTTGCGGAGAAGGCGGAAGCTTCTACAGACACATGACCTCTGGGAGTAAACTTAAAGGCGTTACCGATGAGATTGACCAGGACCTGCTGCAGGCGCACGGGATCTCCCTCTACCCAGAGAGGGAGGGACGGATCAGTGAGATACTGGAGTTCCACGCCGGACTGTACTGAGATGGGCTCGAAGAGGTCAACTGCCTGCCGGATAATCTCGGGCAAATTGAAAATCTCAGAGCGCATCTGCATTTTACCAGCCTCTACCCTAGACAGATCGAGGATATCTGTCAGTAACTGGGTAAGTCGGTCGGTGGATTGCAGAGCCATGGAACAATACCGTAGAGGCTCCGGATCTGTGATCGAACTTTCAAGAAGTTGGAGCATGCTGACGATCCCGTTCAGAGGAGTTCTGATCTCGTGGCTCATGTTGGCAAGAAATTCCGACTTGGCGATGCTGGCCGCTTCGGCCTGGGTTTTGGCTTGCAGCAGGTCGTCCTTGACCCGTTTGCGGGAGGCGCTATGTTCAGCTAGGTCAGCGGCCATAGAGTTGAAAGCGCCTTTCAGGGCATCCACTTCGCCAATTTCAGGGACGCCGCTGACCCGCACGGTGTAGTCCCCAGCGCCAATGCGCCTGGCTGCAATGGCAATTTCCTCCAGACTCCGGCTAAGCTTCTTCCCGCCTAAAAACCAGCCACTAACGAACGTTAGACAAACAGCGAAAAGGAATACGCCTAGGTCCACCAACAGGTTCTGCCGGGCTGTAGAGTGTACTGCAGCTACAGGCATTCCCGCGAAAAAAAACATGTAGGGCGCGCTGTCCTCATCCAGGCGGATCTGGCGAAAGGCGATGATGCGTTTAATGCCATCCGACCCCACATCGAATTTCAGACCTTCGGACCAGTCTTGTCTGGCGATCTCAAACACGGACGAGCGGACGGGCCCCCCTATGGGTGTTTTGTCGGTGGCGGGAAAGCGGTACAGACGCAGGCCGGCATGGTCGCACACGCCGACAAATGATTTGTCAGGAAAACGCATGTTCTGAAATAGTTGCTTGTAACGGTCGAGATCAATGGAAGCGAGCAGCATGCCGTGGACTTGGTCCTGCGTGGTCAACACCGGGGCGGCGAAGGGGAAGATCGGTACGGGCTGAAGCCGGCCAATCATGAATTCGCCCACGGCAAAGCTCTTGGTTCGAAGGGCGTCCCGAAAATGCTTGCTCATGGACATATTGGCAGTCATCTGGGGCCGCGTGCTCGCCACGACGTTACCCGCTGGATCGGTCAAGGTGATTCCCGCGAGGTGTGGGCTTAACTGCAAGGCGTTCGCGAAAATTTCCTTGCAGGCTTTAGCATCGGCCTGCCGCACGGCCGGCATGCGGGCAACGTTATCCAGCAGCAGTCTGGTCGATAGCGTAGCCTGTTGCTGGATTTCCGCTATCTGGTTAACGAATCTCAAGAGGTCAGTTTCGGCCTTGGAAACCGAATCTTCATATTCTTGTATGCCATACAGCAGTAAGACGACAAAAGCGGGTAGAGCTGCAGCCAAAAAGAGAAAGGCAAGTGTTTTACGGATGGAACCGTGCAGAAATCGTGGCGTCATGCAGCCTCCGAATGCAAGCGTTCGCGGCGGCCGGCCTTCATGGCGCCTTGCAGGATCGTTTTCTTGGCGCGGGAGGCCCAAGCGGAGAGCGAGTACCCAACTCCTGCGCTTGTTATTAACTTTCGCACACACCCCCCTAGATGTCTACCGCGACTACGATCATGCCGTGTCTGAGGGCTACACACTGTCGACGACAATAACGTCCTCACCCCGGATGCACTCACCTGATCCGCCGAATTTAAACTCTATTTTTTACCTCACTGACTTTGGAAATGCTTGCGGTTCAGGTTGAAGACCAGCCAAATGGTCATGAACTGGATCGCCACAGCCAGCGCTGAAATCGTCCAGTACGCAACCGAAAACTTGTCGATAAGCCCGGCATCCACGAGTCCCCTGTTCAGCCAAAAATGGATCATCACCGCCAGTGCCACGCCTGGGCAGACAAGGGCGTAGGAGCCCGCCGACGCATCGCGTCCGTTGATGAACCTGTCCACATAGCCCAGGCGGCACAGCACGAGCCCGGTCAGGAGAGCGAAAAGCAACTGAGCCGAGAGATACTGCGACAGCATCATCAACCGCTCTGCGCCGCCGCTGGCCAGTCCAAAATGCTCGTCGAGGCCGTGGTTCTGGCGCAGGGACAGGATACCGATGATTGTCAGCAGCGGGATGAAGACCGAGAGGGTCGGGGCCGTCTCAATGTTGGCCCCGTTCTCTGCCAGGGATCGCAGGCCTAGGACCAAAGCGATGCCCGCGATGAGGACGGAGGCGATCAGGAAGAACGTCGACAGCACAAGTCCGATGCCGGCCACCAAAGGGGTTGAGGACAGCCCGGCGGGCGCGGCCAGCCCGACGCCGATCATGGCCAGGGCGAAGGCAGGCAGGGCCTGGGCAAAGGAGTTGTTAGAGGCGCAGCTAAACCCCCCGGACGTCAGTACCCGGCCCAGGAATCTCCCGAACATGCGGAAGGCCAGCACGCCTATGGCCAGGAAGGCAAGTATCGCCACAGGGAAGAGATATTCCACAACTGTCCACAGACCCGGCACGAAGACCATCCCGAGGATGAAGCAGACGTTTACGCTCATGGCCAGGGCCAACGGCATGGCCAGTATCTGCGTCTCGGCGTTCGTAGAGGACAGCTGGGCATATGCGGGCGTCCGCTTCCAGAGCCCGAAGCGGGCCAGGTTCCAGAAGAGGTACTTGAGGTTCAGGAACGCGTAATAGGCTATTCCGGCGACGGCCAGGACGATCATGGTGCGGCTGGCGACACCGCCTGCAGAAAATGCGGCGACGATGTTTTCGAAGACGGGCACGGAGCGGCCGGGATGCCTGGTCCAGTGCATGAGCCACATGAAGAACGTCACCACCAGGCCTCCGGAACCCAGGGAGGTCAGAAAATACAGCGGCGAGTAGGTCTCGGACGGTCTGCCCGAAATTGCATCCATGGTGTTTCTCCTTTTCGTTCTTTGGCTGAAGCCTACTTTCTCAGACGTCGCATGCACGCTGTCCGGTCCGCAAAAAGACGAGCGGCACCCGTATGAACAGGCGCCGCTCCGCTGGTTTCCACATCGTATCTAGTCGAAGGCCTTGTCGACGCTCCAGACTTCCCAGACCTTGCCGACGAGGCCGGGGCCGGGCTTCAGTGTTTGCTTGCCCGGCCGCCAGCCCGAAGGCGTGGCCTGGGTGCCCTTGCTCTCGCGCACCAGCTGGAAGGCCTGGATTTCTCGCACGGTTTCAAGAACGTTGCGTCCCACCGGAGGGGCCAGCACCTCGAAGGCCTGGATGACTCCGTCCGGATCGATGAGGAAGCGGCCACGCACGTCCACGCCGCCAGCCTCGTCATAGATGCCATACATCTTGCCGACGTTACCGCCGCCATCGGACAGCATGGGGAAGGGCACCGTCTTGGCGGTGATCATTTTGGAGAGCTCGTCGTCCACCCACATCTTGTGCACGAACATGCTGTCCGTGCTCATGGACAGGACCTGCACGCCAAGCTTGGCAAATTCGTCATGCTTCTCGGCGACCGCCGAGATCTCAGTCGCTCAGACAAAGGTGAAATCACCGGGGTAGAAACAGAGCACCACCCATTTTCCGAGGTAATCCGAGAGCTTGACCGAGGTGAACTTGCCGTTGAAGTAGGCCGGGGCGGAAAAATCCGGGGCTTTCTTGCCGATCTGGATCATGGGACGGGCTCCGTGGATGACTGGTTCTGCTTTGGTCTGGGACTCAGGCTCCTGCTGTTCGACTTCCGCGGTCGGGCGGGTGCAGCCGACCTCCAATTCTTCTTCCATAATGACCTCTTTAAGTTATGTTGGTAAACACTCATAATTAAGTCCAATTCTCAATAGCCTATCCAATAGAAAATCCTTATGCAAGAAAACTCAACAAATCTATTAATCGTACTGATCATGTCAGAAAACATATTCTTGAAGGAACGAAGACTTTAGGGCATAAAAAACTGTCTCATGTATGCACGCTTGGTAAATTTTTAAATGATATTACGTGTATTAATTTTCTTACTTTTTTAGGAGGTTGTCATGACGGATAAAATATCCAGAGAAGAGCGAAAAGCCCGTGTGGTGGAAGTACTGAACCAAGCAAGATCCATGGAACTCTTTGCCATTACTCAGTATATGAATCAGCACTATAATCTTGACGACATGGATTACGGCGAACTGGCAAAGAACATGAAACTCGTCGCAATCGATGAAATGCGCCACGCTGAGATGTTTGCTGAACGCATCAAGGAACTAGACGGTGAACCGACCACTTCGTATGAAGGCGAGTTACAGAAGGGCCAAGACGTGAACGTCATATATCCCTATGATACCCAACTTGAGGACGACACCATCGATGTCTACAGCCAGTTCCTTCTGACCTGTCGCGACAACGGCGACTCCATCAGTGCTAAGCTTTTCGAGACCATCATCGAGGAAGAGCAAGCGCATATGAGTTACTTCGACAACGTGGGGAACCACATCAATACCTTAGGCGACACCTACCTGTCCAAAATCGCAGGAACCTCCGCGTCCACAGGGGCTTCCACCAAGGGCTTCATAATCAGCGGTCAGTAAGCCAGTTAGGGGCTTCCAGCGTATCGAAATCGAGGCGTGCGGAGATCCGTGCGCCTCTTTTTTAATTTTATCATGTTGGACTATTCAGGAAGCTGACGAACATGACTCCTACCTGCTTCCTATTTCCCACGGAATATCGTTCAACAACAGAAGTAGTCCCGGAGATTTGTACAAGCCTTTAGGTGGTTATTCTCCAAGATTTGCTCAACGCGTTAACCGCGGACATGACTATAGAGATTCATTCCATGTATACCCTTTCTGGGCACTGTTATGGGCACGGGAATTCGTGCCCATAACTATTTGTTTTTGAAATTTTGGGCACACTGATTGTTTACATCTAGATCATTTTTGGGCACGCTCGACCCTACAAAACGCGAATTTCAATTCCGAGGATGCCGATGAAGGGACGACATGTAGGGTATGTCAGGGTGAGCACGCACGACCAGAATACAGTCCGCCAACTGGCCGACTGCACGGTCGATTTCTGGAAGATCTATGAAGAGAAGGCCTCCGGAAAGAATACCGACAGGCCTGAGCTCTTGGACTGCTTATCGCGCTTGGACGAGGGCGACACCTTGTGGATCCACTCCATCGACAGATTAGCCCGGAGCCTTCAGGATCTGCAAAACATCATTAGCCAGTTGATTGCAAAAGGCGTCACCGTAAAATTCGTGAAGGAAAACCTGACGTTCACCAAGGATAACCACGACCCTTTCACCAAGTTGCTTTTCGATGTCCTGGGCAGCTTCGCGGAATTCGAGCGCAATATCTTGAGGGAGCGTCAACGCGAGGGCATTGAAAAAGCCAAGGCAGCGGGAAAATATGCCCATGGCAAAGGCGGCAGGAAGAAAAGCGTGGACCGGGTCAAGGTGCGCACCCTGAGAGAGGAAGGCATATCGTTTCGCAAGATCGCTGAACAACTCGGTTGTAGTCTCTCCAGTGTTCAGCGTGTCATTTACGGCGAAAAGCAGTTACCTACTCCAGCGGTGACTGTGGAGGTATGACGAATATGCATCCCATGCATTCCTTGTGAAAAATTAATTTTTCTGCGCGACAATTGACATAGGTACGATTTATGCTTGAGTAACGCCTACGAAATTACCTCAGACCATCAGGAGACGCCATGGAAGATTATCTCAAGCAAGCAATCGAAATCGTCAAAGCCCAGGCATCGGTCCGCAACATGAACGAGGAAGAGATCACGTCCATGATCAAATCCTTGGCTGGAAGCATTCGCGGTGTCGCGGAAGGTGTCGCGCCTGCCGTTGAAACTGAAGCCGCTGTCGATCCCAAAAATGCCATCCGGGAAAAAAGCGTCATCTGCTGTGAGTGCGGAAAGTCATTCAAAGTTTTGACGAAGCGCCACTTGGCTACACACGGCCTCACGCCGGAACAGTACAAGGAAAAATATGGCTACAAGAAAGGCACTTCCCTGGTGGCGAAGTCCTTGGCGCGAGACCGCCGCAAGACCATGCAGGGCATGAAACTCTGGGAGAAACGCAAGAAGGCACCCAAGGCCGAATAAGTTGCTTCATCAGGCCGGCCTCCCCTCACCAAGGGAGCCGGCCTCTTGCTTCCTATCATCGGTGGATACTGCCTCTGCTGAACCCAAGCGCACGAGATGCCCATGTGCGGACGATTCTCCCTTCCAGACGAAGCAGCGGTTGCGCATATCCTGAAAATTGACCGCTGGAATTGGCATTGGCCGGAGCCGCGTTTCAATGTGGCTCCGACAACCCGTGTGCCCATGGTCTCCAGGGCCGAAGACGCTTTGCTCGAACTGAACGGCGCGCGTTGGGGGCTCATTCCCCATTGGTGGAAGAAGGATGCGTCACCCTCCCTGACCTTCAATGCCAGGTCCGAAGAAGCGGCCGAGAAGCCGACCTGGCGCCACAGCTTGCGCAAGTTGCGCTGCCTGATGCCGACACGCGGATGGTACGAGTGGAATGAAAAGGAACTGGTCAGGAGCGACTCGGGCCGGCAGGTGAAGCAGCCCTACTTCATCTGCGCACCGAATACAGAAACAATCGTCTTCGCCGGGCTTTGGGCCATCTGGACAGGACAGGAAAGCACCCAAGTGCTTTCCTGCGCCCTACTCTCCAAGGCGGCAGCGCCGGACATCTTGCATATTCATGACCGCATGCCTGTGGTCCTCAGGCCCGAAGACTTCGACACCTGGCTGGACCCAAACACACCCGAGCCGGCCGTCCAGGAGATCATCGCCGATTCACGGAACGACTTCGACAGCTACCCCGTAAGCACCAGGGTCAACAACACGCGCAACGACTTCCCGGAACTGCTCGTACCCCTCAAGGCCTGACTTTTCTGCGCCAAGCAAACGCTCCAGGCGGAATCGCTCACAGAAAGTCACCGATAGCGTTGCCTGGCCCAAGGACCTTCAGAAGAGCAACCGAACCGCTTTGCGAAGAAATTTCTCGCCCCACGATGTCTCATGTGCCACGACTTGCGCCACACAGCGGCGACAAGGCTTGCACAGGCAGGGACAACATTGCCTGACCTGCAAGCTCTTGGTGGCTGGAAGTCCCCAATCATGGCACTGCGCTACGCACACGACGACAAGCGAACCAAGCGCAAAGCCATGGCCGCTTTGGAAGCCATGACCCAAGTGTCATCTGGAAAGGTTGTGGAGATATCCGAAGGCAAAAAATAATTTAGACTCTGCAGCATTTCAGACACGGCTTCATCCCAGAACAGGCAGTGAATTTGTCTTCCCAGGCCGCAATGGCGGCTTGAGAAAAGATGTCAAACATCAAGCAGCCCGAATAAAACGCCGCGCCGGGCTTCCTGAAGATTTTCGAGCTCTGCATGGACTCAGGCATGTATATGCTTCAATGTTAGCCAGCTCTGGTCAAGTTGATATATATACACTACAGAAGCTATTGACACACAAATCTCCGCAAATGACACAGCGCTACGCACATCTTCGCGACGAAGCTCTAAAACGAGCAGCTGAAGTGGCAGGAGATTTATTTGCGAAAATTGAAAAGCCAAGCAATTCGATAGATATTGAAAATCTAAAAAAAGCATAAATCTTAAAATTAACGCAACGACATTATACAGCAAATATATCTTTATTATTTAATACAAATTTCGCAACACTATTTATTGAGGCTACATATTCTACACGCCGCACAGGCTGCTCCAAACCCGTTGTCGATATTCACTACAGTCACGCCGCTGGCGCAAGAGTTGAGCATGCACAGAAGAGCCGAAAATCCTGACAGAGCGGCGCCATACCCGACCGATGTCGGCACGGCCACCACTGGCCCCGATACCAGTCCGCCAACCACGCTGGCCAGTGCGCCTTCCATTCCCGCCACGACAATGACCACGTCAGCCCGCCGGATGTCTTCCAGCCTGTCGAAAAGACGGTGGATGCCGGCCACTCCGACGTCGGAAAACACGCGCGCCCGCGTCCCGAACATCTCGCAGGTCACCCGGGCCTCCTCGGCCACGGGCAGGTCGGATGTCCCGGCGGTGACGATGGCCACCGCCCCAGGTTTGGGGGTAATGTCCTCGCATGTGCTGGCCAAGGTGCGTCCGAGCGCGTTGTGCCGCACATGTGGACAGCGGCGCAGAACGTACTCTGCCATCTCCGGCGACACCCGCGTGGCCAGGACGTTGGACTCGCCCCGCAGGCGCTCAAAGATGTCACCGACCTGCTCGGGCGTCTTGCCCTCGGCGTAGATCACTTCTGGAAAGCCGTTGCGTGTGACGCGGTGCATGTCGAACTTTGTGTGCCCGAGATCGATATAGCCCTTGTCCTGCAGACGTCCCGCAGCCTGCTCCACATCCAGTTCGCCGCGCTGCACGGCGGCGAGAATATTTCGTATCATATCGTGATTCATGTTCATTTTTCCATTTCCGTCTTCGAGGAGTGCGGCCCGGCAGCATTGAAGCTCCCTTTTCAGTAGCCCGCCAGATCAACCGTCACATACGCATACCCTAACTCCCTCAGCCCGGCTTCCACGTCATGTTCCAGACCGACCCGAACCAAATCCCGGACGCTCCCGGCAGGCACCTCGATGCGGGCCAGATCGCCATGCTCGCGCACCCGCACGTCGAAAAAACCCAGGTCATGCAGCAATGCCTCGGCGTCTTCGAGACGCCGCAGACGGGATATCGTGATATCCGTTCCGTGGGGGAAACGTGTCAGCAAACAGGGCTGGGCCGGCTTGTTCCATGTGTCCAGGCCGCGCAGACGGGACAGTTCCCGCACGGCGGCCTTGTCCAAGCCTGCCCGCAGCAGCGGACTGCGGACTCCCAATTCGCTCACCGCCCTCATGCCCGGACGATGATCGCCCAGGTCATCGGCATTGCTGCCCTCGACGATGTGCATAAAGCCTTGATCGGCCCCCAGAGCCTGAAGCCGCCCCAGCAGATCGCGTTTGCACACATAGCAGCGCTCCAGCGGATTGGTTCGAAGTTCGCCTGGAAACGGGACATAGACCACTTCATGCCGTACCCCGAAAGCGATCGCCAAGCGCTTGGCGTCGCGAATCTCTCTTTGCGGTACATAGGGCGTGGCCAGGGTCGCGGCCAACACACGCGTCGGTCCCAAGGAATGCAGACAGGCATCGAGCAGCAAGGTGCTGTCCACTCCCCCGGAAAAGGCCACCACGACCGAACCAAGCGGCCGTATCTCCGCCAGCAGGCGCTCGTACTCTTCGATGTGGCCGGTCATCTGTGCTCCGCCCGGCCCTGGGCGATACGCGCGCAGACCTCGATCAGAGGGATGCCGTGCAGAACGGACAACCTGCGGCAGTCCTCCAGTTCCGGCTTGGAGCGGACGACCTTGCCGTTCCGAAGGGCGTGCTTGAAGGTCACCGGGCCAAGGGGCGTCTCGATCTTCTCGAACGCGATTTCGAGCACAGATTTGCCGACCGGGAAGCTCTTGATCCCCAGCGTCGTGGTTTGGCTGAAAATGAGATCCGTGAAGCGTGCCTCATCCTTTTTCGTGCACAGAAGCGACAGGCATGTGGCCGGGCGGTTCTTCTTCATCTGGATCGGCGTGAAATGAACATCCATGGCACCTGCGGCCATGAGATCCTCAATGACCACGCCGAGCATTTCGGCCGTCATGTCGTCGATATTGCATTGCAGCAGGCTGGCATCCCGGCGGATCCAGGCTTCCGGACCGTCCTCGACACGGGCCAGATGGACCCGCAACACGTTGGGGATGTCCGAATGCCGGTGCCCGATGCCGTAAGCGGTCCTGTCCGCGACCATGCGCGGCGAATCCGTGAATCTGTCCACCAGGGCCGCGAGGACGGCCGCGCCCGTAGGAGTGGTCGTCTCCTGGAGCACGGCCCCGCGCGTGGTCGGCACGCCATGCAGTATTTCCACCGTGGCCGGAGCCGGGACCGGGATCGTACCGTGGGCACAGTGCACGAAGCCACCGCCCAGCTCCACCGGCGATGCCCAGACCGCGTCCACGCCGAGACGATGGAAGCAGATGGCCGCGCCGACAATGTCCACGATGGAGTCGGTGGCGCCCACCTCATGGAAATGGACCTCCTCGACCGCTTTCCCATGGACCTTGGCCTCGGCCTCGGCCACCCGGCGGAAAATGGCCAGGCTCGTTTCCTTGACCGCCGGGCCCAGGGAGCTTCCCTGGATGATGGCCTCGATCTTCGCGAGATTGCGGTGTGGACCGTGCGTCTGCCCATGATCATGCGCATGGCCGTGAGCATGTCCACACTCATGACTGGCGTCACCATGATGGCGCCCGTGATCGTCGTGGCCATGATGATAGCCGGCGTGGGGCGTATCGCCGTGGATATGGCCGTCATGCAGATGCTCGTCGCCGCCGTTCTTCAGAACCACGTCCACCCGCGTTCCGTGGATGCCGTGGCGGGAGTCTTTGGCAATGACCAACTCAAACTCATGGTCCAGCCCGAGCCTGGAGAGTTCGCAGCGCAGATAGTCGGGCTCCACGCCCAGATCGATCATGGCGGCCAGGTTCATGTCGCCGCTCACGCCGGCGAAACAGTCGTAATAAAGTATGTTCATCGATCGATGCGCTTTTCGCGCCTGTTTTGGTTTTTCCGTGACTGCGTCATGAACGCAGTGAGAGAAGGCCATTCCTGCTCAAAAATGATCTAGGCTGGAGCGACGAGTCTTGAGACACGCCGCCCCGGTCAAGAACTACTTGAGTTTGGTCTTGAAGTGGTTCCTGATCGCGTCCACCCGCGTCTGAAAGTCCGGGCCTTCCATCTCGGTGGCGACTCGTTCGAGAACTTCCGGAATTGCGATATCCTGCGGACATTTCTCCACGCATGCGCCGCAAGCCACGCATTGCGAGGCGAATCCGGGCTCTGCGTTGCTCGTCACGCCTCCAGCAAAGGCGATATAGAGATATTTCGCCTCCTCAACGTTCCCGAACATGTGCATCTTGTTGAAAAAGTCGAAACACTTGGGAATCTGGACGCCCATTGGGCAGGGCATACAGTATGCGCAACCCGTGCATCCGACCTGCATCAGTTCCTGATACTTGACTCGCACGCGCTCGACCAAGGCCAATTCTTCCCCGGTCAGGGAGGCGACCTGGGCCTGGCCTGCGATGGCCAGGTTCTGCTCCACATGGGCCTCTTCGTTCATGCCCGAGAGGACCACCGTGACTTCCGGATGATTCCAGACCCAGCGCAGAGCCCATTCCACCGGGGAACGCCGAGTTTTGGCCTCGTCCCAAATTTCGGCCACGGCCGGGGGCGGGGTAGGCAGACCCAGATTTCCCCCGCGCAAAGGCTCCATGATGATCACGCCGATATCTTTTGACGCAGCATACTTCAGGCCTTGTGTTCCGGCCTGTAACTTCTGATCGAGGAAGTTGTACTGGATCTGGCAGAACACCCACGGGTAGGCATCGACGATTCGGTTGAAATCCTCGGGCAGCCCGTGAAAGGAGAACCCGGCGTTGACGATGCGCCCGTCCGTTTTGGCCTGATCGAGGAACTCACGGATGCCGAGGGGCTCGATGCCGTCCCAGGAGGTTCCATCCAGGGCGTGGACCAGATAATAGTCGATATGGTCCGTCCCCAGCCGCTCCAGCTGGGCGTTCAGGTAGCGGTCCATGTCCTCGCGGCTGCTGACCAGCCAGGTCGGCAGCTTGGTGGCGACCTTGACCCGCTCGCGATATCCGTCCCGAAGGGCCTTGCCGAGCAGGGGCTCGCTCTGCCCTCCAAGGTAGGGCCAGGCCGTGTCCACGTAATTCACCCCGTTGTCGATGGCGCCACGAATCTGGGCGATGGCCCGCGCCTCATCGATCTTTCCGTCCACCATGGGCAGCCGCATGCACCCGAAGCCCAGGATGGAAAGTTCATCGCCGTTTTTCGGCATTTTTCTGTACAGCATCACACTCTCCTCAAGGTCAAATTCTCGATTCTCCGAGCGCCTTATCGGCGTCCTGACATCACTTCATGGACACACCCGACTGCCACTCGTGCAACTGGTCCAGGCCGTCCAAACGTATCAATGAGTAGGTAGTACTCCCGACCTGTCTCATGAAGACACAATCCTGTTGATTTCTTGCCTGATTCTCCTGCACGCCTCCCGGCCTCCTCCTTCCATTGTCGGCAAGCATTCTTGCACCGAGACAATCTTTCCGGAGAATCGGGCAATAATCCCGGAGGATCGTGTCTGGTTTCCTTCACAAGACACAGCTAAACATCAAAAATGACATCATGAAACGGAAGGGGCCATCTATTGACACATCCCGGAATTTCGAGCGCCATCATACCGAACCAGATAACCGACATCGGTTGGTGGACCTGGGGTCTCAACTGATTATTTTCCATCACCGACGTACCTAACCCATCAACCAGCAGGCTGTTCACAAGCCCATCAGGACTGTATGCGACTCTTTCTCCCATCCTTGTTTCTCTTCATGTACGCGTTCTTGAGCCTCGTTCTTCCCCTGCGCTGGCCGTTGCCCGGCAAGGCGGCCGCGGCTGTCGCTCTTTTGGCTGCCAGCATGAAGTACCTTCTGTACGAACAACTCGGCGGCTCCTTTTTTGCTCCGGACCTGCCGCGCCCGGTCATTCTGACCATGGAGGCGCTGTACGCCACTCTGGTCATCCTGGCCGTCCTGCTGCTCGTGAAGGACGTAGCGGCGCTGGCGGCATGGCTGGCTCGTCAGGTCGGCGCCACATGGCGGCTGCCCCTGACCCCTGCCTTCCGAAGCACGTTCCTGCTCGCAGCCGCACTGGTCATGGCGATCTGGGGCACGTGGCAGGCCGTGAAGGTTCCGGATATGCGCAAGGTCGAGATCACCGTGCCGAAACTGCCTGCCAGCCTGGACGGATTTTCCATTGTCCAGTTGTCGGACCTCCATATCTGGCCACTGGTGCGCAGGGACTGGCTGCAAAGCGTGGTCGAAAAAACAAACAGCTTGCAACCGGACGTCATCGCCGTGACCGGAGACATGATCGACGGCTTGCCGGAACTGATCGGGCGCGAGGTCGAACCGTTTGGGGATTTGCGGGCAAAGTACGGCGTGTTCGGAGTGACCGGAAATCACGAATACTATTTCCAGGCCGACGGGTGGCTCCCGGTCTTCGAAAGACTTGGCATCGACATGCTGCACAACGAGCACCGGGTGCTGTCGGTCGATGGAGAGGAGATCGTCATCGCAGGCGTTCCGGATATCCAGGCGCAGCGTTTCGGCGGAGAAGGGCCGGATGTGAACAAGGCATTCCGCGGCGCTCCGGATACGACACGTATCCTTCTCGATCATCGACCCGGCACGACCGGCAGCACTCTGGCCAATGTTCAGCTCTCTGGGCACACGCACGGCGGCACGATGTTCTTCATCCAGAAGCTGATCGCAAATTATAATGGAGGGCTGGTCAACGGCCTGTATGACGTGAACGGCATGCATCTCTATGTCAGTCCCGGCACCGGAATCTGGGGAGGATTCGCCAGCCGCATCGGCGTGCCGTCGGAAATAACGCGCATTGTTTTGAGAGCGGAAAAGGCGTAGCCGGAAAATAGTCTTTCCGGCTATGTGACCTGCTTTGGTAATCCGACTCCCGCCTGTCAGATGTCGATTGAGACCAATGCATACTTCTGGCTGCCCAAGCCGAGGCTTTCGGCATGCTCCAGTGTATGCGCGCCGCTTCTGGACTCGATACGTTCACGCAGGGCCGCGCTCCTGGTTTTGTCCGCCGCATAGACCAGGTCCACGCATGCCCTGTCCAGGGCAACAGGATCGAATGAGGCAAGTATGCCGATGTCATCCAGTTCAGGGGCGGCAGGATTGTTGTCGCAGTCGCAGTCAACAGACAAATTGTTCATCAGGTTGATGTACACAAGATTGCCGTCCATTTTTTTCATGACCGACCCGGCGGCTTCAGCCATGGATTCCAGAAAAAGCTTCTGATCGGTCTTGAAGCAGCGGCTGAAATCATCGAGGCTTCTGGTCACCCCGGCGGTGTGAATCCACATCTTCCCCTCGCCAGAGGCAATGCCGATGGACATGTTCTTGATGGCGCCACCGAAACCGCCCATGGCGTGGCCTTTGAAATGGGACAGGATCAGGCAGGAATCGTAGTTTGCGAAACCGGCGCCGACAAAATTCTCCTTGAAATTCTTGCCTCCCGGACACGGCAGGCTGAGGGAACCGTGCTCGTCCATGATCTCCACCGGAGCGATGGCGGTAAAACCGTGGTCCGCAAGTGCCTGCTTGTGATCCGCTGTCTTGAACCGCTTGCCCGGATAGGCGGTATTGCACTCGACAATGGTACCACCGACGGACTGTACCAAGCCTTTGATCAGGACCGGTGCTGGATAATGATGGCCTCCGGGTTCACCGGAATGAACCTTGAACGCGACCTTACCGGGCAGCCTTCGTCCTTGCATGAGTTTGGAATAGATGTTCGACAAGCCCGCCGGGCTGAGATCCTTGGTGAACAAGACCTCCGATCCCTGACCTTCGGCGGCGAAAACGCCATGGCCGCTTACAGCCAGGGCCCCCAGTGCGATGGCACTGCTCTTCAGAAAACTGCGGCGAGAAATATGGGTGTCCATTTTACCTCCTCGATAACGTTAGCGACGATGCAAACCGCTTTGCATTTTCCTTTATTTTGCATCGAAACGTCCTGGGATAAATAGACGATCCTCCGGAATTCTTGCCTGTTTCTCTCATGAATATGGTTGATCCGATGAGAAGAGAACGCAGGATTCCCTGCGTTCTTTTAGATTACGACACCGACGGATTCCACTCAGACAATCCGCTGCACCGCGAGCAGGGTAATATCGTCAGACTGAGGAGCCTTTCCCGCGAAATCGAAGACCTGCTGCCGAATTCGCTCCAAAAGATCTTTGGCGGAGCTCATCGGCTGGCCGAGAATGTCCTTGACCCGGCTGCGGGTGAACAGCTTATTTTCGGCGTCGAAGGCCTCGGTCACGCCATCGGTGAGACCAAGCAGCAGGTCGCCGGGTTCAATCTGCAAACGGTGCGCTTCCACCTTGAGATTCTCGATGACCCCGATCACGGGGCCTGTCGGGCGCAGTTCTTCCTTAACGCCATCCTTCCCGATGATGTAGAGCGGTTCATGGCCGCTATTGACGTAAACGAGACTTCCGCTGGTAGGGTCCAGCACACCGAAAAACATCGTCGCGAACATTCCGTCCTGGCCATGGTTCCGCACCAGGTAGCTGTTGGTCCGCCGGATTACCTCCAGTACCCGGTCATGCGCATGTGTACTTTCCCCGCTCGAACCGCTCTGCTTGGCAGAGGGTTGCACAGTATCTTCGGGGAGGATCTGCTCGGAAAAGACACGGACAAGGCTGCGAATCAGGGCCATGTACAGCGCCGCCCCAACTCCTTTTCCCGAGACGTCCGCGATCACGAGGCCGAGGAACCCTCCGGGAAGATCGAACACGTCGTAAAAATCGCCGGCAACTTCATTGGCCGGATAAAAGCTGGTCGCAATGTCCCAATTGGAGACACGAGGGAGCTCGGTTGGCAGGAAACTTTGCTGAATTTCCCGCCCTTTTTCCATCTCGACTTCCATTATCTTGATCCGCTGCCATTCACGGAGCCCCATGATCATCGTGTTGAAATTGCGCCCCAGGTCGCCAATCTCCGACTGACCCAATGCAGGCACTTGGGGACTCAGATCGCCCTTCGCAACCTTTGCGGCGGCCGCCGAAAGGATTTCAAGCGGAGCGGCAACCCGTCTCGCAAAAAAATATCCGATGCACCGCAACAGAAACAAGACTGCAAACGAAATCGCGAGGAAATTGAGCGCGCGATTGCCCAGCAGACATGTCACCCCCTCCCTGTCGATAATGACCTTGTAATAATACTGCCCTCTGTCTGCAGGGGTGGTGATGTTGATGAACACGGCCATCTCGCTTCGACCCAAATACAAATCAGAATCCGGCTGAATAAAATATTCCTTCAAGCCGGTGCTGAGATGCTGAATGCTTGATTCATCCAAAGAGGAAGTTCTCAGGGTACGGTTTTTATCAAGATAAAGACGCTGCCAATCTTCTCCTTTGGTCAGCCGAGCGTAAATGGACACATCCCGTATGGTGTGACTGCCTGACGCAAAGCTTGTCAGTACTTGCGCCAAGGACAGCAAACCCTGCTGCTCCTGACCCACTAATCCCCACCAGGCGTCAGGCTGGTCCATGCCCTGTATCTCGGAGATTTGGGCGCGAACGATGCGGGTTACGGAATTTACAAGATACGACTTTGTGATCAATAGATAGGCGAACGAAGTAATATAGAATACCAATAGACCAAAAACAGCAAAATAGAGCGTGATCTTCCGAGAAATTGTCGGCTTCCAAAAAAAGAAAAACTCTCTGATATGATACATCACAGACATGCATTTTGCCTCATTTTCAAATATACGCCCTGGCAATTCAATAACAACTGCATCAAATTATAAATATATCCGAATTATAACTTCACGGACATAGACAATGCTCTCAACATTCACCTAATATAGAAGTGCATATCGACCCAGCTGGTCTATGCGCTGCGACCAAATTCATAGGCCAGATTCATGGCAGGGGTCTTTGAAACATCACCCCTGGCCCAAGCCCCAACGCCATACAGCACGCCTTTTTCCACCGCGTCGTCCAGGCAGACGAAAAAGCCGCGGAAACTCTCGACTGTCCGTGTCATCATATCCAAACTTGAATCGGCCGCGGTTAGAATCACGTAGAATTCCTTTCCACGAATCTCTGTGTAGTGGGCGTAGGTCCTGTCGATAAGGGCCTTCATCTGCGCATTCATGGTATAGAAGTAGACCGGCGTAGCCATGACGATCACATCGGCTTCAATCATCTTCTTCAGGATTTCCGCCATATCGTCGTGTTGGACGCAGGCTCCTTCGTGTCGCTTGCAGTGATCACAGCCAAGACAGAAGCCGATCTGCCTCTCCGCGACGCGAATTGTTTCCGCTTTGTGTCCTGCTTCTTGCGCACCTCGTAAGAAACGGTCGCACAGGATGTCCGAATTTCCGCCTTTTCTCGGGCTTGAAGCGAGTATCAGGATGTTCTTACTCATGCCGTATTTTCCCCTATGGATATGTGTTCGTTTCAGGAAACCAAGCCGATGTCCCGCAACCAGCCCGTGACATCATTTTTTGATGAGCTGATGTTGTCTCCCCAGATGGCCAACCCCTTGAGCACCTTGGAATTCGGACACAGCGATTCCACATGCGACTGAGTCCGGCCCAGCCCGCTGCCCTTGTGGGTCATGAACGGGACCACGGTCTTTCCGGCAAGGTCGTTTTCGGTAAGGAAAGTGATGACCGGAGGGGCGATGGTTGCCCACCAGCACGGCGACCCGATGAATACGACGTCATACGATGCCAGATTGGCGATTTTTGTCGTGATCGGCGGCTTGAAACCGGAATCCAGTTCCTCCCTGGCCTGACGGGTGGTGGCCCGGTATGCCTCGGGATAGGGATGAACCGTCTCGATCCTGACCAGATCGCCGCCTACCGCTTTCTGAACGAAGCCGGCCATGACCTGGGTGTTGCCGCTGCGAGAATAGAATACTGTCAAAAACTTCCTGGCATCGACCGGAGCGGCGAACAGCGTCCCGCTCGCGAACAACGGGGCGGCCAGCCCGGCCAGCATTCCTCCCGCAAGTCCTCCTGCGGTGCGGCGCAGCATTTCCCGACGGGACAGGGGACGTTCCAATATATCGATGTCTTTTTTCATGGCATAATCTCCTTATGGTTATTGATTGCAGATCGGGACATTGACCGGCGTGAAACGTGGACGAATGACGAGAAGCCAGACCAGGGCCAGGGCCAGGGCGAGCATGACCGAACTGCCAGTCAACGCAGCAGAAATACCGTGAACCAGGGCTTGGGGCGATCCTGCCGCACCCCCGGCAGCCGCGAAAAGCACGACCTGCGCGGCCAGACCCATGGAGCCTCCCAGCTGATGGGCGACATTGACCAGCCCCGAAGCCGCTCCGGCATCCTCTCCGGACACGTCGGCCACACCGGAAACGGTCAGCGGGCTGAGCGTGCATCCCTGACCTATGCCGATCAGGACCATGGGCAGGGCCACACCCGTCAGGTAAGAGACCCCTACCCCGATCCGGCTCAACCAGAACATGCCCAGCAGCGAAACAAGCAGCCCGCCGATCATGAGTCCGGCATTGCCGAATCGACGAGTCATTCTGGGCACGGACAGGGCGCTGATGAAATTGGGAATGGTCACCGGCAGAAAGGCCAATCCGGCCTCGGACGCGCTGAAGCCAAGCACGCGCTGCAGGAACTGGGCGGTGAAGAACCAGAATCCGACCATGGCGCCGAGAAACAGAAACCGGCCCAGATACGCGCCCAAGCGCTCATGATGCGCGAACAGGCGCAGGGGCATAATCGGCTGCGCCACTTTGGTCTCGTTGATCACGAGTACGATCAAGAACGCCACGCCGCCCATGACCATCGCCAGGGTCAGGGAATCGGCCCAGCCGACACGGGCCGAACGTACGATGCCGTACACCAGGGCGGTCATGCCCAGGGTCGAAGTCAGGGCGCCGATGATGTCGAAGCTGCCGGACCTGCGTTCGGACTCGGGGATCCACCGCCAGGCCCCGATCATCAGGGCGATGCCCAGAGGCACGTTGATCAGAAAACCGACTCGCCAGGACAGCCAGTCCGTGAGGACACCGCCCATGACCAAGCCGACGCTGGCTCCCATGCCGGCCACGGCTCCGTACATGGCCACGGCGCGGGTCCGCTCAGAACCTGCCGCGAAATTGGTTGTCAGCAACGCCAAGGTGGAGGGCGCCAGAATCGCGGCCCCGACGCCCTGAATGGCGCGAAACATGATCAACATCTCTGCCGTGTGCGCGAGGCCTATAGCCAGAGACGCCAGCGTGAAAAAAATCAGCCCAAAGATGAACATGCGCCGCCGACCAAGCATGTCTCCGGCGCGAGCTCCGAGAAGCATCAGGCCCCCAAAGGCCAGAATATAGGCATTCTGCACCCAAGACAGGCCAGTGGCCGTGAAACCGAGGTCAAGCTGCATCCTGGGCAGCGCGGCGATGACGATGGAAATATCGAGGACGATCAGCAGATAGCTGCAGATGATGACCAGCAGGACATACGCCTTGTTCGATGGTTTTGCTGTTGCGGACATAGTGTTCATGATCCCTTCTCCAGAGAAGATGCCGAAGTAATGGATATTCAAGCGGACGCGGCCGACCGCCTTTCGTTTTGAACATCTGTACGCATTCCGGGTTCCGGAGCGGTAGACCAATCCTCGCGAATTCTTGCCTGAAGGTCCGAAAATGAAGACTATCGCCGTATTTCAAAGGTTGCAAAAGGAGGGTCGATTCAGCCCGGAAGAGGGTCCTGGGTAAAAAAAGGCTTGAGACGGGGAATCTCAAGCCTTCATCATGTGACGATGCATCTGGGCCATCGTCCATTAAATATTTGGAACTTAGTCGAGTCGTTTTTCCTTCAGCCAGGCTGACAGCAGGTCTGCGACCGCCACGTTGTTCAGATCGGAAAACGGGAAGTGCGTGTTGCCATGGACGCCGACCTCGGGGAGGTGCACCACTGTGACGTCGCCGCCATGACGGTTGACGGCGTCGGCCCATTTTCGCGCCATTTCCAGGCGAATCCTCCACTGGTCCCGGCCGAGATCTTCTGAAGGCTCGCTCGGAATATTGTCCCCATAGTAGATGATGATCGGAATACGGGTCAGCTTCATGAAATCCGCCAGGGGCACGCTCACGGCCTTCAGGTCGCCGAACTTGCTCGTGACCGGCGCGGGCGCCTCGCCTTCGGGGAACACGAAGTTGCTGCCCGGTTCATACGAGGCCACGCCCCTGATTTTGTCGCTCTTCATGACCGCGTCCCAGCCCATGCCGCCGCTGTGCGAATGGGTGACGAGGATGCCGGGGCCGATCCTGTCGAACAAGGCGACAACGGCGGCCGAATTGACGCCGATGTCGATGGGTCCGGTGTCGGGCGTCATCTGTCTGAAATACTGGTTCAGGGCCTCGGGTTCCTTGGAGAACTGCACACCGGGATAGAAATCCGGCCATGCGCCGACCCGGAACATGTTGAACCAGAACTGCTCATCCGGGGTCGGAGTGATGGTCGCCCCCACCGTGCCGCGCCCGGCGTTACCGCGGCGAGGCTGGTCGATGACGTACACGCTGTAATCCCGGCGCAGGAACAGGTTCTGATAGCCTTCACGTCCGTCCGGCGTGCTTTCCCAGGTCTTGGAGAACTGCCCGAAGCCGTGCCAGAGCACGAGGGGCAGTTTGCGGGCGTTCTTTGGCACCTGATAGAACACGTAGGCATGATCGCCGTGATAGGTCTGGCCTTCAGGGGCGCGGGAATTGAGAGCGTATGCGCCGGGTACGGTGACGACGCTCCCGCCGACCGCAAAACTCCCCTGCTCCTGGATGGCCATTGGCGTGGGCTTGACGCCGCGTTCGGCGGTTGCGCAGGCCACGAGGCTCACGCCGACGAAAGTCAGCGTGAGCGCAAGCATCAATTTTTTCAATTTCATACTCATCGTTTGCCTCCTTACTTGAGCGTATCACCGAAGAACTGGGCCAATTTGCCCATGGCCTGGTCCACATACTGGGGCTTCCAATAGGTTTCGATGTGAGTCGCGCCGTCGATCAGAAACAATTCTTTATTCTTCGCATTGACGGCCTTTTGAAAGGCATCCTGGGTCATGTACAGCGAATCGGCCTTGCTGCCTGCGATCATCAGAAAAGGCTGGTTGATGAGGTCCATGTTGCTGGCGGCGTCAAAATTCATCAGCGCCAGCAAGCTGCTCATCGTGTACCTGAACGTCGAATTCGGGTGGGCGTGGGTCTTGCCGTAGTATTCGAAGCCCTGGCGGTACAGATCGAACGGCAACTTGGCGATTTGCTCATCGGTCAGCTTGGCATCAGCCGCATAGATGATCTCGCCTCCGGCCGCTTCTTGCGCACGGGCGTCCGAGGCCTGCTGTAAACGTTGCTGAATGGTGGACACTTGCGAGTCCATATAGCCGTTGCGTCTCACCAGACCGGAATTGAACATGCTCAAAGTGGCGACTGCTTTGAAACGCTTGTCGGTTTGGGCCGCTTTCAAAGAATAGCCGCCACCGCCGCAGATGCCCAGCAGGCCCAAACGATCGGCATCGACTCCGGCGTAGCGACTGATGAAATCCGCCATGCCATGAATGTCCTCGATACGATTGGCCGGCTTGTCCACACTGCGCGGCGTGCCGCCGCTCGCGCCCTGGTACGCGGCATCGGCGGCAATGGCGATGTAGCCCTTTTCCGCCAGACGCTGGGCATACAGGCCGGCGACCTGCTCTTTCACGCCGCCATTGGGATGAGCCACGACCACGGCAGGATATGTCTTACTCGGGTCATAGTTCGCAGGCGTATACACGTTGGCCGAAATATCGATACCATTCAGTTTATACGTGACCTGATTCATGTTCACAGCGCCTTTCACATTTTCCGTAATCGCGCCGTCATAGACCAAAGTGAAAGGGTTCTTTTTATAGTCGGTCGCCATTACTCCTCCTGCGGAAACAACAATGGCCACCACCAACCCCATCATGACTTTAAATATAAACATACTCATTCTCCTTATTTTAATAACTTTATTGATTGCTATACTTTGGCGTCGAGCTTGATACTCTTACATGACCTTTTTGCAGGCTTGACTTTGCGCTACTTCTTCCGCTCCTCCGTCACCTGCTGAAGAACCGACAGGGCGTTATCTTCCCGTTCCTTGCCAAGGTACGTTCCCAGGACAGCAAAAAGATGTTTCATTTGCTGCTCGGTAAAGCCTTGCACCAAGGCGAGGCCGATGTGGGAGCGGAGCTGGGCGTTCGTGCCCGGCAAATTGCTCAATACTCCGACGGTCGCTATTTCGCGGCATTGGTAATCAAGCACGTCGCGCATGAAGATATCCGCGAAAAGATGCTCTTTCAGAAAGACTTCGATGGTCGGGGTAAACGTCTCGTATCCGGGCCGCGATGCCGGTCTTTTCAGGGAGCCTGCCGGGCCGGGCACGAACGATGGGTTGCGCAGCTTCGCCAGGACATCATGGCCGTATTCATACCTGCTCTTGTCCGTGGCAATCTTGCCTGCTTCCGGACCGTGCACATCCTTGATGCCCTGTTTTTCACGTTCGTCCATGACGCCGATGAAGGCGTTGATCCCGTTCAGGGCGCGGGGAAAGCCCGCATAAACATAGGTATGGATCAGGACTTCCTTGACCTGGTTCACGGTGAGGCCCGCCTCCAGCCCTTCGACCAGCACCGTCTTCAGACGGTCCATGTCGCCACTGGCCGTAAACGCCGCGATTAGCGCGATTTTCTGCAATTTAAGCGGCACTTCATTCGGCTTGACCGCCCCATACTCCTCGTCGGTTACTTTCGCGCCCCATGCCACGGACTTGCCTTCAACCCGCTCGGAGAGCGCGATATGCGCCATGGCGGTATCCGGGGCCGCGCCATGCCAGTGCACGACATCGGCCGGTGTCCAGGCGATATCGCCCTGCCTGAGTTCATGCAGCGGCCCGCCCAGACGCTGCACATAGCCACGGCCGGCAGTGACAATCAGAGTCTGGCCCATGGGGTGGCTGTGCCAGTCGGTCCGCGAGCACGGCTCAAAGGTGACCACCGCGCCATAGGCTTGTGAACCGTCTTTGGGAGTAAACAGATAATCCGTCCGGGCGATGCCGGTAAAATGAGCCGGATCGGCCTTGCCGGAAGGCAAAGAACCGGCACGGGAAATCGTCAGATTCATGGATTTTTTGTCTGAAGAACTGCTCTGGTACTGACTGTCACTCACGTGTTCAAACCAGGTCGCGGTGCCGCCGTCCACGGCTTCGGCCATCACCAAGACGGACGCGGCCGTATCGGGAGATGCCCCGAACCAGCCCTTCACTTTGGGCGGAAAAATCACCACGTCGCCCGAAAACGCCTCTTCCATGGGGCCGTTTTCTTCCTGAACGATCATTTTTCCGGAAGTGATGAGCAGAGCCTGCCCCATGGGGCTTGAGTGCCAGGCCGAACGCTCCCCCGGCTCAAAGGTGAACTGCTCGCCGACCAGACGCGCCGGAGGGCTTGCCGTGAAGCTTTGTTCAATGCGTACCGTGCCGGTATAATACTGGGCGGAAGCGGGTTTGGAAACTTGCAAGCCTCTCCGGGTGATAGTGATTTGGCCATCTGATTCAGTGGCGAACGCACCTGCATCGAAAGCAGTCAAAAATATTAACAACGCAAGGGACAAATTTCTAACGGGTCTAAAGTGCATAAATTATCCTTTTCTCGTTTACGACAAACGCCTTAGTAGCCGAGCTTGGCAAGCCAATCCGCCACGGGCTTTTGCGCACCGCTGTCGGGTGATTTTCTGATGATGTTCCTGTCAACAGCAAGCCCCTCCAAAATCTTTGCACCTGGGTGGAGCTTTTGAATAACGTCCTCGGTGCCCGATAAACGACTTCCGCCATGGGTACAGAAGGGAATGACTATCTTTCCGGCGAGGTTGTATGATTCCAAGAAGGTGAACAACGGCATGGGGAGCGTATACCACCAGATCGGATAGCCAATAAAAATTACGTCATAGGACGCCATATCTTCGACCGATGCTTTGAGGACCGGGCGGGCATTGGAGTCTCGCTCTTTTTCAGCATAATCGACCGTTTCCCGGTGTTCTGTCGGATACGATTGCACCGTTTCAATCTTGAAAAGATCACCCCCAACTCTTCTATGTATTTCCAAAGCCACATTTTCAGTTGTTTGCGTGTGTGAAAAGTAAGCAACGAGAATTTTTTTCTGCTGTGCTTGGGCCGAAACTGGTACAACAAAAGATAGTGACAAGACGGCCAACAGGAGCGATATATTATTCATTGCAATCCCTCTTAGGATCTGTTTTCAAACGTTTCATGTTGTTGCTTTCTTGATATACTTGCAATCTTTCAAGCGTTTGACCTGCGGCCAACAAACACTGACAAAGCCTGACGAATTCAGACGGTCAGCCGAATCAACGCAAACAGACAAAATTGCTGTAGTATCGGGTCTTTGAAGTGCACTATTTGTCAGGAACGTTCTAGACGGGGGAGCATTATCCGCGCCCGCAATCCGCCTTCAGGCCTATTTTGCAAGCTCAATGTTCCATTGTTGAGGAGTATCATGTTCCAGGCGATGGACAGACCCAACCCCGTTCCGCCGGATTCCCGAGCTTCGGCACGCGGATTAGAGATCGAGCTTCCTCGTTCCCAGCCACCTGACAATTTCGGGATCGCGATGGTCGAAGAAACTGCTGACGCCCATATCCAGCTTGCCGATTTCCGCCATATCCTCCATGGTCAGCGAAAAATCGAATATCGCGAAGTTTTCGGCCATGCGATCGGGCCGTACGGATTTGGGAATGGCGATGATTCCGCGCTGGGTGAGCCAGCGCAGCACGACCTGGGCCACGGTCCTGCCGTGCTTCGCAGCAATGGTTTGCAGAACCTCATTGCCGAAGAGGTTGTTCCGACCTTCCGCAAACGGCCCCCAGGACTCGATCTGGACGTTGCTGTCCTTCAGGAACCGCTGCGTCGCAACCTGCTGGCAGAACGGGTGCGTCTCGATCTGATTGATGGCCGGGAGCACCTCGTTGTGCAGGATCAGATCAAGGATGCGGTCCGGATAAAAATTGCTGACGCCGATGGCCCGGACCCGTCCTTCCCTGTACAGTTCCTCCATGGCCCGCCACGCGCCGTACACGTCGCCATAGGGCTGATGGATCAGGTACAGATCCAGATAATCAAGCCGCAGTTTGGCCAAGGATTTGTCGAAGGCTTTTTTGGTCTTTTCGTATCCGGCGTCTTCCAGCCAGAGCTTGGTGGTGATAAAGAGATCCTGGCGTGGAATGCCGCTCTGACTGAGCGCCCGGCCCACGGACTCCTCGTTCTGATAGGACGCGGCAGTGTCGATGAGGCGGTAGCCTGTTTCGAGTGCCTGGGCGACGCATTGTTCGCATTGGGCCGGATCGGCGATCTGGAAGACGCCAAAGCCCAGGATCGGCATCTCCACGCCGTTGTTCAGAATAATGGTATCCATATGGTTCTCCTGCGAAATGCTGCATGGTGTTTTTCCGGCTCAGTCCTGCCGCCGACACCGCAGCGACAGGCCAAGCCTTCATGTCCGGTCTACTCTCTGGGTACGTTTCGGATAGACAGATCCTCGCAATTTTTTGCACGATCCTCCGAAAAGCTTGGCGACCATGTTGTTTTGTCGAGCGCCCCTGCTACATGGACCGCAATAAGGAGTCGCGTATGAACGAACACAATCAGATGGCATCAGAGATGGAACTGGACGAGGCGCGCGCGGCGCTGGCTGCGCTTATCGCCCGCTGGACGGAAAAGCAGGACCGGCTGGAGACCCGCATACCGGGTTTGCTGTTGCGCAGGTACGAAGCGCCCACGGAACCCATGAGCTATCTGCACGAACCAAGCATCTGCCTGGTTGCCCAGGGCACCAAGCGCATCTGTCTGGGAGAGGAATCCTATCAGTACGACGCCAATCACTACCTGATCACATCCGTGGGCGTGCCCGTGATGGGCAATGTCATTGAGGCCAGCCCCGAAGCCCCCCTGCTTGGGCTGGTTTACAGGCTGGACCTGTCCGTGGCCGCCCAACTCATGGCCGACAGCGCCCTGCCTGTTCCGCAGGCGCCGCCAGTGGATCGGGGCATGGCCATCAGTCCGGTCAGCACGACGCTCCTGAACGCCTTCCAGCGGATGATCAGCCTGCTCGACCAGCCAGCAGGCATTCCCATTCTGCTGCCGCTGATCCAGAAGGAAATCCTCTATTACCTGCTGACCGGCGACCAGGGCGCACGCCTGCGCCAGATCGCCACGGAAGGCAGCCACGGCCATCAGATCGCCGAGGCCATCGGCTGGCTCCGGGGCAATTACTCGCAACAGCTCAAGGTGGAAAAATTGGCCCGGCAGTCGGGCATGAGCGTGTCGACCTTCCATCATCATTTCCGGACCCTGACGACGATGAGCCCGCTCCAGTTCCAGAAGTGGCTTCGGCTGCACGAAGCGCGGCGGCTCATGCTGGCCGAAAAGCAGGATGTGACGCATGCGGCGCTGTCTGTAGGCTATGAAAGTCTGTCGCAGTTCAGTCGCGAATATAAGCGCCAGTTCGGAACCCCGCCCCTGCGCGACATCAAGAGCTTGCAGCAAATGGGACAGGCCTGAGCGAAAGCTCATTCTACAGCGGATTCAAGAACCTTGAGCAGCAAACATGAGACCATTACTGGTCCAGAAATGTTTCCAAGTCCGAAGTAAATTTCAAAGGATTTTCAAAAGCCAGAAAATGGTCGCCCTGTTCCGCTTTGGTATAGACATAAAGCTTGGCTCCCGGGATCACGGACTGCATCCATTTCTGGCTTGACACGTTGATGCTGTACTCGCCGGTGAAAATGGCCGCAGGCACCCTGATCTTGTGCCGGATCACGTCGCGCCAATCATTCGTGACATGATCGAACAGGATCAGCTTCAGGTATTCGGAATCATTACGAATGAACGACCACGCAAAGCCCTCGGAGTTCTGATAGTACGGCGAATCCATGGCCGCAAAGCGTTCCATGATTTTCATGTCGGCAATCAGACTGCTGACCGGCGTACCCTGCGTGAAGGCTCTGATCATCCGTTCCGGCGACGAGGTCATCCCCCCGGCATCCAGACGTTCCTGCTCGTTCCAGTCCGCATGGGCATAGATCGAGATCGGCTCGTCGATAAAGGCCAATTTGCGGATGCCTTTCGTACCGAACAAATCGACGTAGCTCCAAAGCATCGACGCGCCCATGGACCATCCGCAATAATCGGCCGAGGTGAATCCTTCGTGACCGGCAAATTCCTTAAGGTCCACGGCATACCGCGAGATTCGGTTCCCGTAGTCCACGCGCTGGGAAAGCCCCTGATTGCGCGGGTCCAGAACGTAGACATGGTATTTTTTACTGAGCAGATACAGCACGTTGACGTATTCCGCCCCATTGGCCGACCAACCGGGAATAAAGACCAGCGGCTTCCCCTGCCCGGCCTCCCAGTAGGCGAGTCGCACGTCATCGCTAGTCGTGAAGACATTGATCTCTAGATCCTTGAAATCCGAGAGTTTGGCCGGCAACCCTTCGATGGCATTGAGAAACACATAGTCCTTGCCCAGCACGGTCAAAGCGGAATCAGCAAGAGCAAAGTTGGCACAGAAACAAAACAACATCGCGCCAATGAAGGCATTCAAAATGGGACGCTTGATCACTCCATGGATGCGTCCGGGCACTGTGGCCCGGACGGTAATCGCAACAATTTTCCTATTCCGTGAACAGAAATCCTGCGGTCATCTCCAGATAGTTCAGTCCGACATAGTCGGGAAAGGCACGCTTTACGCGCGCGATAAAATCCGCCCTGTCGGCGCT
This sequence comes from Desulfomicrobium norvegicum, assembly GCF_900114595.1. Classification (NCBI taxonomy): domain Bacteria; kingdom Pseudomonadati; phylum Thermodesulfobacteriota; class Desulfovibrionia; order Desulfovibrionales; family Desulfomicrobiaceae; genus Desulfomicrobium; species Desulfomicrobium norvegicum. The sequence continues at coordinate 41,713 of NZ_FOTO01000018.1, forward strand.
TTGCGCGGCCATCGTACGCACCGCTTTGACATAGGCGATCTTGGCGGCCACATCCGTTTGCGTTTCCGGAGCGTGATGGCCGGAAAGTATCAACTGGTAACCTTTGGCCTTTATACTCTCCAGCGAGGCGAGCACGGCCGTGATGTGGTCCTGCCCCGCGAGAATGGAATGGCTGTCCGCACCGAGCATGTGGGTGTAAATGGCATTGATGGCCGGAATCGCGATCTCGTATCCGTCACCGGCCTCGGTGATGACGAATTCCATGCTGCCGACCGTGTTCGGTCCGGGCGTAAGTACCGCATCGATGCCGGGAATGTCCGTATCGAAGGCCGGGGAAAAGGTCTCGCCGAGTGATTCGGCCAGTTTTTTGGTGGCCCCTTCGGTTATGGCTTGCTTGGCCCCGGCGGTGGCGTGGCTTGTGGCGTTGCCATACCATCTGCCGCCTGCAGGATGCGCGGCGAGCAGGATGTCGGTCAACGGCTTGCCCAAGGAACCGACATAACCCTTCCAGTTCGCGATATCCTGCTTGAACGCCGGAGACTCGATGGCCACGATCTGTTTCGGCCCCTCCAGTAGAAAACATGTGTCGCCCAACGGATCCCCTGTCTGGAAGGCATGCAACCGCGATGAACCGAAGTCGTATATCCGTACCGTTCCCTGCCCGAGTGGCGTCTCGCGCAGGGCTGAACCGGCGGCCATGGCCGGACTTGCGACAACGACCATACCCAGCAAGACGACCAAAACCGCAACCAATTTGTTCTTTTTCATATGCAATGCTCCTAGTGTTGAACTGTTACCTGCCATGCACGGACGCCGCGTCCCGTGCTGATGCCCCATCATGACGCACCGACAGCGAAAAACAGGCAGTACACATCTCGAACATGCTGAAAAAGTACGCACTTTTCTATTGGGTCAGTTACCTTTTGGTAAGATTTGCGTAATTTCGGCGAGTTGGGTGGAAAAAGAATTTTCAGCCGGAAATCCGGTGCATTGATGAGGCCACAGACTTGGCGTAGCCTGCCGACGAACCGCGCCCGGAAGGTCCCTGGCGTGCAAAGCCCCCGCAATACGGAGAGACAGAATGATCGTGAAGAAAGATTTACCGGACTGCCCAGTCGCCACCACCGTCGGCCTGATTGGCAACAAATGGAAACTGCTGATTCTGCGCGACGTGCTGACTGGCCCGAAACGTTTTGGAGAATTGCATCGAAGTCTGACCGGAATCAGCCAAAAAGTGCTAACCGAAAACCTGCGTTCCATGGAAAAGGATGGGTTGCTGAAGCGCACCGTGTTTCCGGAAGTGCCGCCGCGCGTAGAATACATGTTGAGCGAACTGGGCACGTCCATGCGTCCGATAATTCACCAATTGGAAGAATGGGGAATTGGTTACAAAGAAATTATGACGAGAACGGAAACTCCGACCATCAGGACGGCATAGCGGTAACGAACTAGGGGCCGTCGAAACCCCCATGCTCCTCCCAGAACCGGACGGCGCGTTCCATCCAGCCGACCGCGTCAGTGCCGGCACCGGTGCCGAATCCGTGGCCGGCATGCCTGTATTTCCGGTATTCGACAGGAACGCCAGCCCTTCGCAACCCCGCTGCACGTTCATCCATGACCGCCTCGCTTACGATCCGGTCGTCGCTGCTGACGGTCATGAACGTCGGGGGATAGGTGGATGAAATACCGGACTGTCCGGTGTAGGCGATGACCACGGCTCCAGGGGCAGGGACTCCGACGCCTCCGAACCTGGCCGCTCCATACTGGGCGATATTGCCGACCATCCGGGCTCCGGCCGATCCGCCCCACAGCGAATATCCGTCGACCCCAACGCCAAGCTGACCGGCATGGTCCGTGACATACGCAAGCGCCGCCGCCAGATCCTCCGTTGCCCGCAATTCGCTCCCCACCCGGTATCTGAGGACAAATGCGTTGTATCCTCTGGCGCTCAACTCCACGGCGAGGGGAAACCCCTCATGCAGGGAGCCTACATAAGAAAACCCACCGCCCGGACAAATCAAGGCAAAAGGCGCTCCCGGCTTGCCGCGAAGAAAAAACAGCGCGGTCATCTCCTTGCCGGAGTCCGCCTGTTTCTGCTGTTCCGTGTAGAAATCGTAACAAATGGGCAGTCCCTTGGCGGCATCATCCAGCATGCGATTCAGGGCATGCACAACCACATCCGGCCGTACATGCCCGTGATAGGGCATGAGCCTGCCGACATCCGCCAGCGTCGTGTCCAGATACGCCGAATTGTCGTCCCAGGGCAGCAACAGATGGGCGAATCCGCGAAAGCCCGGATGACGCACGATGTCGCCAACACGGTCCCGCACCGTCAACGGAGCGACTTCATGAGTATCCGGAGTAGGTGCAACATTCATGGCAACACCATTCTCCACACAGACCACGAGAAACAGCATGATCATCGCAAGGAACCGACATACGTATTCCTTGGAAATCAGGGCATGATTGTCTAACGGATAAAGTTCGTCCCGACCCATTTTTCCAACTCCGGTCTTGGAATCTCCGTTTTACGGCCTGCTTCCAAGCACGCCAGCAACCAAGCCATGTTACGGCCCAGAGTGCGCATGATCTGCATGCCTTCCAGATCCCGGCGCACTTCGTCTGGCGAATGACCGTGAACCATGTTCCAATAGCGAGAAGAAACAACCGGCATCTCACCCCAGGTCATGTATTTGTTAAGCTGATCGAGAGTGGCCGTCGTGCCGGATCGTCTTGCGGACACCACCGCCGCGCCGGGCTTGAGGCGGAAAACCGAGCGCCCTGAAAGCATGGATGAAAAGAACGACCGGTCCATGAAGCTGGTCATGGCCCCGCTGGCGGCGGCGTAATGCACGGGCGAGCCGAACACGAAGCCATCGGCCTGTTCGGCCAGATCCACGAACTCGTTGACCTTGTCGTCAAAGACGCAGCGTCCGGTCTTAGCGCAGGTGCGGCAGTCGATGCACCCCGCCAGGGGTTTGGTGCCGACCTGAAAAAAGCTGGTTTCGATCCCTCCTTCCCGCAGTGTCGAAGACACCTCTTCCAAGGCTGTATATGTGCAGCCGTGGGGATGCGGGCTGCCGTTGACAAGAATCACGTGCATGAAAAACTCCTTTGATTACATCTTTCCAATTCGGAGCCACTCTCAGATTTTGCGATGGGCCATGGTGGTCATTCGAAATCCGTACGGCCACACTTCGCATCAGGCGTCGCGCTCAACGCAGAGGGCCAATCGCGGTTTCGTTCGAGAACGATTATTTTTTTAATGGCGCTTCCACATCCGAGAAAACCTGGACGAAATCCGGCAGGCGCGTCCCCTGAATCTCAGTGGCCGCGACAGCCTTGTTCAGTTCGTCCAATTCGGCTGAAGTGAAGCGGACAGCGGCAGCGCCGATGTTTTCGAGCATATGCGCCATCTGCGTCGTGCCGGGAATGGGGACGATCCACGGCTTCTGCGCCAGCAGCCAGGCCAGCGAGATCTGGCCGGGCGATGTCTCTTTGCGCTTGGCCCAGCTTTTGAGCAGGTCCACGAGGGCCAGATTGTGGGGCAGGTTCTCCGGCGCGAACCGGGATTCAGTCTTGCGAAAATCGCCTTCGCCAAAGCGCGTCTTGGCGTCGATGGCCCCGGTCAGGAAACCCACGCCAAGGGGGCTCCACGGCACAAAGCCTATTCCGAGTTCCTGACAGAGCGGGATGACTTTTTCTTCCGGGCCGCGCCACAGCATGGAATATTCGTTCTGGACCGCTGTCACGGGAAGTTCGGCATGGGCGCGGCGCAAAGTGTTCGTGCCCATTTCGGACAGACCCCAGTGCAGCACCTTGCCCTGCGCCATCAGTTCCCTGACCGCGCCGGCGACATCTTCGATGGGCACCTGCGGGTCAACGCGGTGCTGGTACAAAAGATCTATGCGATCGGTGCGCAGACGCTTGAGCATGCCCTCCACCGCCAGTTTGATATGCTCGGGGCGGCTGTTCAGGCCGGGCAGCCGTTCGCCCGTTTCGAGGTCTATGTTCCAGCCGAATTTGGACGCGATCACGACCTTATCCCGAAACGACTGTACTCCTTCACCGAGAATCCGCTCCACCTCATGCGGCCCGTAGGCTTCGGCCGCGTCAAAAAAAGTGACGCCACGGTCATAAGCTGTGCGGATGATGTTGTGCATTTCAGACCGGGTGGGAATGGTCGTCTGGTAGGTGCGGCTCATGTTCTGCACGCCGAGGCCTATGCTGGAGACTTCAAGGGAGCCCAGCCTGCGACGATCTTCAAGCGTGTAGGCGTTGCCGCCGACCGGAGCTTTGTCGGTATTGGCCTGAGCGACCGCGAGGGGAAACACGGACGCCGCGGCCAGCGCCATCCCGGTCTTTAGCAGATGACGGCGACCGGGCAGGGCCGGACTGTCGCCATGGTCTTGTCGTGTGGTTTTCATATTCGTCTTTCCTTGAGGGTGTTGTTTGCCCACTTGTTGAGCATATTCTGTGAATTTTCGTTCTTCTGATTACCAGCCAGGGAGCAAAAGAGTAGACCGATCCTCGCATATTTTTGCATGATCCTCCGAAACATGTGTAACCGCAGCGACTCAAGGTGAAAAAGCTGACCCGACAGCCGGACCGCGCCCCCTTTTTTCAGCATTTCAGAAAGTTGGCGCTTCCAGAAAAGAATGCGGCGACCCGCAAACCGGACCGCCGCATATTTCGCATGCTACGATATAGTGTCTCCGGAACATTTCCGGATGCATCCGACCTACCCGCAGGGGGTCGCGCCGTACTCCTCGTCCGTGACATGATCGGACCATGCCACGCTTGATCCATCCAGCATCTCCTGAATGGCAATGTGCGTCATGGCAGTGCGGGGAGCCGCGCCATGCCAGTGGCGCTCGTCCGGCGCGATCCAGACCGTGTCGCCGGGGCGAATTTCCTGCACCGGGGCACCGTCCAGTTGCACGCGGCCGCATCCGGCCGTGACGATGAGCATCTGTCCCAGGGGATGCGCGTGCCACGCCGTTCGCGCGCCCGGCTCAAAGGTCACGGCCCCGCTGGTCACACGGGCCGGAGCCTGGGCTTCGAACAGCAGGGGGTCAATGCGCACCCTGCCCGTAAACCAGTCCGCCGGGCCTGGGATGGAGGCTTGAGATCCGTTGCGTTTGATTTCCATATCTCAACTCCTAAAATGCATGTTGTTACAGCGCGTCTCGCAGCACCGTCACAATATCTGCCTTGGTCATGGGCGGACGACCGAGCAGTCTGCCTTCCTCATCACGCAACACGAGCGCGGCGTCCGTGGCATACTGATCGAACAGTTCATCACCGATGCCGACATCCGACAAGCGCGTGGGGCAACCGATTTCCCGCAGGAAGGCTACGTAGGCGTCGATACCTTCCTTTGACAAAGTTTGAACGTCTTTTCCTTCAGGCGAGATGCCGAAAACACGCTCGGCAAACTGGGCAAAACGCGCGGGCAGGGCTTTGGCGGCGAACCGCATCCAGGCCGGGCCGACAATGGCCAGGCCGGCGCCATGGGTGATGTTGTGGTGAGCGGACAGAGCGTGCTCGATCATGTGCATGGGCGGCACCATATCCACCCCAGCCTGAATCCAGCCGTTGAGCGCCACGATGGAAGCCCACTGCACCTGCTCGCGTGCTTCGAGGTTCGAACCATCGGCCACAGCCTTACGGCCCCATTCCATCGCATTGATGATAACGCCTTCGGCGAAGCGATCCTGAATGGGCGTGCCGTCCACGCCGTTGAAATAGCCCTCCATGACATGGGTGATGATGTCGCACACTCCGTATGCGGTCTGATCCTTGGGCACGGTCAGGGTCAATTCGGGATCGACCACGGCCACCTTCGGAAAGAGGCAATCCGTCTGCACAAAGGATTTCACTTTGGTGTCGTCATTGCTAATGACGGCCCCGCTGTTCATTTCCGAACCCGTCGCGGCCAGCGTGGGGACGGTGACGACAGGCAGCGCCTCGGTCGGGATATGCCAGTCCTTCTGACCATGCGCGATCAGGTTCCAGGGATCTCCTTCATACAGAACCGCTGCGGCGATGACCTTGGAGGCATCCATGGTACTGCCGCCGCCCAAGGCTACGACCACGTCGCAACCCTCCCGCCTCGCAATCTGGGCGCCGCGCATGACGGAGGTGATGCGTGGGTTGGGCTCGATGCCCGCGCACTCTGTCACGGCAACGCCGGCGGCATTCAAGCTGGCCACGGCCCGGTCAAATATCCCGCTCCTCTTCACGCTGCCGCCGCCGGTCACGAGCAGGGCGTGTTTACCCAGGCTGCTTACGGTTGCGCCGAGTTTTTCGAGAGAGCCGGCACCGAAAATGATTTTCGTGGGATTGAAAAATGTAAAATCCATGTGAGTCTCCTTGCTCCAAATTGCGGAGCGTCTGTGATCCAATTACTTGAGCATTCTTGGCTGACAGGCCGTGGCGCCAGGGGTGGCAGCTTTCGCAACCACGCCTGTTCCAGGCCGCTTGCCCATTCTTGAATGAATTCCTACGGTGAAAAAACCGGAAGCGGGTAGAACGATCCTCTCGAATTCTTGCCTGATCATCCGAAAGATCAAATCAATGTATTGTTCTTGGACCGATGGTTCTGCTAGGCGCTCAAGAAAAGGGGGGAAAGACAATGGCTGCTTCAAATCTGGCTTGGAATGACGACCTGTTTGATGCGCGCGAGGCGCTGGGCGAGAAGATCGCGAGGTGGACACAAAAGGAAAACGCGGTGGAGACAGCCATCCCCGGCCTGGGCCTGCGCCGTTTCACAGCACCCAACGAACCGACGAGCTACATGCATGAGCCGAGCATTTGCCTCGTCGCCCAAGGTGCCAAGCGCGTCTTCCTCGGCGAGGAGGAGTACGTCTATGACGATCACCACTTCCTCATCACTTCGGTGGGACTTCCGGTGGTAGCGCAGATCACCGAGGCAAATCCAGACAAGCCATATCTGGGCCTCATCCTCAAGCTGGATCTGCGCGAGCTTGCGCAACTCATGGTCGATAGCAGCCTGCCCATCTCCCGAGTGCAACAGGCAGGGCGAGGCATGGCCGTCGGCAAGCTGAGCGTGCCGTTGCTCAATGCCTTCGAACGCCTCATCGACCTGCTCGACGGGCCGAGCGACATCCCCGTCCTTGCGCCGCTCGTACAGCGTGAAATACTGTACCGCATGCTGATGAGCGATCAGGGACCGCGCTTGCGGCAGATTGCTACTGCCGGCAGCCACAGCCACCAGATCGCCAAGACGCTGGATTGGCTGAGAGACAATTTCAGCAAGCCCCTCAAAGTCGATGAACTTGCCTCATCCGCCGGCATGAGCACATCCACGTTCCACCACCATTTCCGGACCATGACGGCCATGAGCCCGCTGCAGTACCAGAAATGGATCCGCCTGCACGAGGCCCGTCGGCTCATGCTGACGGAACATCAGGACGCGACCGGAGCGGCATTCCAGGTCGGTTACGAGAGTCCGTCTCAGTTCAACCGCGAATACAGCCGCCTGTTCGGCGCGCCGCCGCTGCGTGATATTAAAAAGTTACAGCAAATTTCCGCACGTTGAAAAGGAATTCGCGCTGTTAGCGTTTTTGGTCAACACTAGTCAGGACAAGTGCATTATTGGGCATCCTTCTTAGACACAATTATAGGCATGATTTATGCTTAACGATGCGTCAAATTGCACAATATATCAGGAGACACCATGGAAGATTATCTCAAGCAAGCTATCGAAATTGTGAAAGCACAGGCATCAGTCCGTAACATGAACGAGGAAGAGATCACATCCATGATCAAAGCCTTGGCTGGCAGCATTCGTGGAGTAGCTGAAGGTGTCGCACCGGCAGTTGAAACTGAAGCTGCTGTCGATCCTAAAAATGCTATCCGGGAAAAAAGCATCCTCTGCTGTGAGTGTGGCAAGTCATTCAAAGTTTTGACAAAGCGTCATTTGGCGACACATGGACTCACGCCAGAACAATACAAGGAAAAATATGGATACAAGAAAGGCACATCCCTTGTGGCAAAGTCCTTGGCACGAGACCGCCGCAAGACCATGCAGGGCATGAAGCTCTGGGAGAAACGCAAGAAGGCACTCAAGGCCGAATAAGTTGCTTCATCAGGCCGGCCTCCCCTCACCAAGGGAGCCGGCCTCTTGCTTCCTATCATCGTCGAACAATGCCTCTGCTGAACCCAAGCGCACGAGATACCCATGTGCGGACGATTTTCCGTTCCAGACGAAGCAGCGGTTGCGCATATCCTAAAAATCGACCGCTGGAATTGGCATTGGCCAGAGCCGCGATACAATGTGGCTCTGGCAACCCGTGTGCCCATTATCATCAAGACCGATGACGCTTTGCTGGAACTAAACGGCGCGCGTTGGGGGCTCATTCCCCATTGGTGGAAGAGGGATGCGCCGCCGTCCCTGACCTTCACTGCCAGGTCCGAAGAGGCGGCCTAGTGTTGCGTCCACGAAATTGATCCATATCAGGTGGTCAAGGGTTTTCCCGTGTAGGTCCACTTGAATGGTTTTGCCCAGAGTTGGTTGTAGTTCTTGATGTAGTCCATGATCTGATCAACCAATTCCTGTTTTGACTTCCAAATACCGCCTCGAATCACGTCTCGACTGAAGATGTTGAACCAGATTTCTATCTGATTCAGCCAGGAAGAATATGTTGGCGTAAAATGCAGCGTGATCCGCCTCTTGCCCGCCACCCAGTCTTTGATTTTCTGGTGCTTATGGACTGCCAAGTTGTCTACGATCACATGCAGATGCCTGCCGGGATTTTTTCGATATAACTGTTTCAAAAACAAAAGAAATTCTTCATGGGTTGCGCTGTCCACACATCGGCCAGAGACGGCTCCGCTATGCACTGCGAGGGCTGCCAACAGGCACGTCGTGCCATTTCTTTTGTACGTTGCCGTTAACCTTCGACTTGCGCCTGGCTTCATGGGCAACAAGGGCTGAGTCCTGTCCAGGGCCTGTATCTGAGATTTCTCGTCAACCGACAGCACAAGAGCGTTTTCCGGCGGATTCATGTAAAGCCCGACAATCGCCGCCTGCTTTTCTTCAAACTCGGGATCAGGACTTTTTCCACACCAATAGGCGGTCTTGTGCGGCTTGATGACCGCCTCAGACAAGATTTTCTGAACTGTGGACTTTCCGTGTCCCGTCACTTCCGCCAATTTGCGCACGCTCCAACGAGTACTTCCATCAGGCGGAGTTGTGCACGCCAGCGCGACTACGCTCACCCGCTCATCTGGTGAAATTATTTGTGGTCTTCCACGGCCTTGCTTGTCTTTGAGCCCATCAAGACCTTGCTCCAAGAAGCGTTTGCGCCATTTCAAACAGCTTTGCCAGTTCAGTCCGGTTTTTTCGGCGATATTATGCAAACTCAAACCCTCTGAGGCGAGTAAAATCACCTTCGCTCGCAAGGCCAGTCGTTGCTCTGTTTTCCCTGAACCAACCCACATCAAAAGGGTGGTTCTCTGTTCCTGATTCAAGTCAAGCCGAACTCGTGCAGCCATAAACACCTCCTTGGATGGGAGGCATTATTATCTATTTATTTGAAGGACGCAACACTAGAAGCCGACGTGGCGTCACAGCCTGCGCAGGTTGCACTGCCTGATGCCAGCACGCAGATGGTACGAGTGGAATGAAAAGGAACTGTTTAGGAGTGACTCGGGCCGACAGGTAAAGCAGCCCTACTTCATCTGCGCACCGGATTCGGAAGCCAGCGCCTTCGCCGGACTTTGAGCCGTCTGGAAAGGACAGGACGGCACTCAGGTGCTTTCCTGCGCACTGCTCTCCAAGGCGGCAGCGCCGAGCATCGTTCATATCCATGACCGCATGCCCGTGGTCCTCAAGCCTGAGCACTTCGATGCCTGGCTGGACCCGAACACACCCGGGCCGGCCGTCCAAGAGATCATCGCCGACTCACGGGACGATTTCGACAGCTACCCCCTCTGGCATTACCGGTTCGACTATTTGACTCTGCAGCTTCTTTGCGAGAGCGTATTGCTGTACTTGGAATTGCTTATCTCAGGCGTCCTGCTTCAAATCAGCATAAAGCTCCTTTTATCGTAATGACAACTTCACGTGACACCGCAACATTTTGGATTGAGCCAGACCTTCATAGCATGGAGTGCCTACGAGCGACGTACATTCAGCACCACTTCGCTCCTCATGCCCACGCTGAATTTGTCATCGGTGTCATAGAAACCGGAGCCCAGCGTGTTCGATACCGGGGCGGACACGAGATCATGCCAGAACGTTCCTTATGTGTGATCAATCCCGGGGAACTGCACACTGGACACGCGGCCACGAGCGCTGGCTGGTCCTATTCCACCATCTACCCCGATCCTTCGCTGCTAGTGGACGTGGCAAGTCAGATTAAAGGCAAGCTGTGCGGGGTGCCCAATTGTGGTCAACTCGTGAACTTCGACTACGAGTTGGCCGACGAATTCAAATATCTCCACAGAGCACTATTTTCTGGCATGGCTAGCCGACTGGCACGTCAGAGCTTGCTGCTGCAATTCCTCGCCCGTCTGGTGACCCGCCATTTTGATATTCAGCCCCCCTCAGAGCTACCCATTGCAAATCGCCGGTCCATCTTGCGTACCCGAGATTATCTTCAAGAACACTTTGGCGAACAGGTTGCGCTGGAAGAACTAGCCCGTCTCGCAAATCTCAGTCCTTTCCACTTTGCTCGTTCATTCACCCGGTTCATTGGCATTTCACCCCACGCCTACCAACTCCAAATCCGAATCCGTGAGGCCAAACTCCTTCTCGCCAGCGGCATGCCCATTGCTCAAGTCGCGGTCTCCACTGGCTTCGCAGACCAGAGCCATCTGGCTAATCGTTTCAAGGCTGTTTGCGGCATCACTCCAAGGCAGTACCTTAAAGTCAGCAAGAAACTACAAGAATTCCCTGACAGCTAGTCTCTATAACCTCCAGAACATTCAGGAGGCTATAATGACATACATCTCCCGCACAATGGCGCGATTTCCTTGGCTCTGGCTTTGCATACTTGGCTTGCTCTGGGGCGCCAATTTTCTGTTCATGAAAAACGCTGCACATCTAGGAGCTACGCTGATCGTATGGTTCAGGCTCTTTTTCGGGGCGATTGTCCTAACTCCAATCATCCCTACAGCGCTTAAAAAAATAATACGATCCCCCAAACCTTGGCTGCACCTACTGGTCATGAGCCTTTCCGCCAATGTTCTCACCTTTCATTGTTTCATGGAAGGAACCCGGAGACTCGGTACCGGCACGGCGGGTGTTATCAGCGGCGCCATCCCACTCATGACTGCTCTGCTGGCAAGCATTCTTTTACCGAATGAACGTCTTACTAAGCTCAGCATTCTGGGCCTCTTGCTCAGCTTCAGTGGAATCGTAGTCATTATGGCGCCAAAAGGAACCGGCTCGCTCGATGTCCTGAGCGGAACGGGCTACATGCTTGTCGGAGCACTGGGATACGCAGTGGCATTTGTCTATGCTCGCCGATTTCTGACTCATGGCGACCTGTCCCCCCTGGAACTGGCGGCTCTGCAGATGGCAATAGCCACAATACTCTACGCGCCACTGGTCAAATGGTCCGACATGACGGATATAGGGTGGAACTGGATTTTTTTCGGGAATGTTGTCTTAGGGTTGGGTGTGTTTGGCTCAGGATTGGCATATGTGATCTATTACGGACTCATTGAGGCTATCGGTGCCATTTCTACATCGTCGGTCACTTACCTGCCCCCCCTTGTAGCACTCGTTCTTGGTTGGATAGTCCTGCACGAACCCATGCATCTGTATCAAGCAACAGGGACAGCCATGGTTTTGGCTGGCATCTTCATCATCCGAAAAAACCGACAGAAGATTCTGCCTAGCACGAAACGATGAGTATCACATTAGTCGGCACCGTCTTTCCTGATTAGGAATAAATCAATACGGCCCGTTAAATGACAAGGATCCAAAACCCCGGAAACCTGGAAAATAGTGTTTTATGCGCGTAGTTTCTGGAACTTTTTGAACATCCGGCTTGAACAACTCCAATGGCTACGAATGATATCACACTGCAGACATTGGGGCCCCAAAACAACCCATTGACTTTGGCTATCCTACTCATCAACTACCAAACCAATTCAAAATAGCGGACAGTTGTGGCACAAACAGTCTCAATATCGAGGCAGATCTCTGATCTCCTCGTAATATCGTTCAACCCCAACCTCCATCATCCGCCGGTTGATCGCCACATGGCGGCGATACAGATGCTCGTCGAACCCCGTCCTGTCGCAGGGAAAGACCGCACACTGGAAGCAGAAGTCCACCTCCCGCTCCTCTGCGCACGGACGAACGCCGCACGAAGCAAAGAGCTTGCATTTTTCCTTGCGGCACCCGCGACATGCACCCTTCGCCAGATGGGCCAGGACTGTCCCGAATTCCGGGTAACTGGCGAAGACGGGGGCGTTGAGCAACTCCACAAACCGGGCGGCATACACCCCGAAATTGCCCAAAGCGGCCTGCAACTGGCTGCTCAGCAGATGAATCTGCCCGCCGACGAAAGCGAAGCAGTGCCCGCAATGCAGTCCGCAGGGGGCGAGCCGCTCCCTGATGAATTCGATCCGGTTGTCATTCATGATGCGATCTCCTTCTGCACATGATCGGGGACACGGAAAAGATGCTGGAACCATTGCCAGCCACTGACCAGCGCGATACCCGCAAGCACCATGGCCGCCCCGAGGACGAACCGTAACTCCACGTGTTCACCCAAGAGCAGCACGCCGAAGACGATGCCGAAAACAGGCGTCAGAAAGGACAACACGCCCAATTGGGACGCAGGGTAGACCGTCAGCAGCCAGAACCACAGCAACATCCCGAACACGCACACGAGCAGGACCTGGAACATCAGGCCCGCCCAGACGACGCCGGTCATGGTGAAGGAGAGACGGCCGGTCAGCGCGGCGGCGGGGACCAGCAGACAGAAGCATGTCAGGAGCTGGATGAACAGGGTCTGGGCCGGTGGCGTCCGCGACAGCCGCGTCCGGATGACGACAGTTGTCGCACCCCATGACATGCCCGCCAACAGGCCCAGGAAGTCGCCCAGGAGGATATCGGAGGAACCCGACGCCGAAGACGCGCCCCGTTCGAAAAACGCCACGGCGATGCCGCAAAACGCCAGAATCAGCCCGATCCATTGCATCGGACGCAGACGCTCCTCCGGGATGAGCACATGCAGACCCAAGGCCGCGAACGCGGGAGCCGTATAGAGCATGGTCACCATGTGCGACGCACTGGTGAAACGCAGACCTTCGGCTACAAAAAAATACTCCACCGTGAACAGGATGCCGGCCACTATCCCCGCAAGCCATTTTCCGCCCTCCGGCAAGAGCCCCATTCCCTTATGGCGCAGATACATCCCAATCAGCAGGACAGCCCCGCCGGAGCGCAGGCCGATCTGCAGCATGGGCGACATGTCCACAGCCGCGGCCTTGATGGCGATCTGCTGCATTCCCAACACCGCGCAAAAAATGATCATCAGGCGCACAGCCCGCCCATCCAACGCTTTTCGACAACTCATTGACGAATCCTCCTGACGGGAAGATTGTACGACGGGCTGAAAAAAAATATATAGCGATTATCGGACATCCCATATTGTGGAGAAGACACGTGAAGCACCCCTTGCAAGCCCCCTTCACCAACGCCCTGCCCACCCCGCTCTTCCTGCGCACGATGCTCATGCCTGATGACGCGATCTTTCCGGGACATGAGCATTCCTGGGGGGAATTCGTCTATGCGTTCAATGGCGTGGTGCAGGTCGAGGTGGGAAGGGACAAGTATCTGGCCCCGCCGCAATACGGCGTCTGGCTGCCGCCGAACATGCCGCACATGGGGTTCAATCGCCGCGAAGTCCTTCAGGCATCCTTCTATGTCGTCGACGAGTTGTGCCAAGGCCTGCCGCCTCGGCCTCAGGCCCTGCTGGTCACCCCCTTCATGCGCGCGCTGCTGAACCGGGCGAGCACAGATGCTCGTGATTTTGGAAGTGAAGAGCATCAACGCCTTCTACGCACCCTTCTGGATGAACTGAAAGCCGCCCCCGTCACGGGAACGTTCCTGCCGGCGTCCGACGACCCCGTCCTTGGTCCTCTTCTCAATCATCTGGAAGAAAACCCGCAGGACAGCCGTTGCGTGTCCGAACTCGCCCGCGAGGCAGGGATCACGGAGCGGACACTGGCTCGCAAGTGCCATCAGGATCTGAAGATACCGCTGACAGAGTGGCGCAACCGCATGCGCATCGTCAAAGCCATGGCTCTGCTTGAAGCGGGCCGCACCGTCGAATCCGTCGCCAAGGAGTTCGGCTATTCCAGTTCTTCGGCTTTCATCGCCATGTTCAGGAAATTGACGGGCACAACACCGGCCTGTTTTCGAATACCATCACGACAGGCGGGGGCATCCCCATAACTGACTGAAAATTTTCAAAAAAACAGATTTATTCTTCTCCAAATTCGCACCCTGCAACTTAATTGCTTGTGCGCCAGGAAAGTCGTAGCTATGCATTACGTGCTTCTGTTTTGAAACCGCCCATCAAGTTCTCTGTCTACACCGGAACTCTCCGTTGTGGTCTGTTGAGCTCAGCTATTCCTCGAACAACAAGTGGTTAATATGTTATTCTCCATACGCAAATCACTCAGTATCGTCTTGCTCATCCTGACCGCGCTGTACGCAATTTCAGCGACGATCAACACCATGAGTGCAATTTCCGAATACCGCAGAGCCCTCAAAATTCATTCCAACAATATTATCGCGGACGCACTGTTTAATGCAGTGCAACATTACGGTTTCGAGCGAGGACGAGTCAACGTAGTTCTGAGGGATGCCGGACCTGTCTCACAGATGGAGAGCAACAGAATTTTTATCCGGCAGCAGAGAGATGCCGGCGATGACGCCCTGAATAACGCCATGGACCGCATCAAGATGGCAGGACTCTTCACTCCGGAAGTGGACAGGATCACATCCCAGTGGACCGCCGTGCAATACCTGCGTGCGGATGGAGACCGAGAATGCAGCATCCCTCTAGCGGAGAGGACGAAAGAACTCGTGCCGCGCTGGTTCGAAACCATGACCAGCTTCATCAACAGCATCGAAGCCCTGCTCGAAGTGTTGTCATCTGACGAGGACAACTTCGATGCCACGGCCCGGGAGCTGTTCTACATCAAGATGCGCACTCTGGCTCTGCGCAATACCTCCGGTCCCGAGTGTTCCATGGTTCTGGCTTCCTACGGCACGAATGGCACCCTTCCAGCAGAAGATCTGAAGAAGATTTTCAGCCTGCGCGGCGCCTCCACTCTCCTTGTCGAGGATGTCGCCAGCGCCGTGCAGCGCATCCGAGACCCCAGACTCAAGGAGGCCATGCTCAATTTCAGACAGCTTTACGAACAGGAATTCCTCCCTATTCAGCGCGCGAGCCTCGACGCGATCTACTCCGGGGCACCGCTACCTCTAGAGCGGGCGCAGTACAGCAAAATCATGGTCGATGCCCTCAAGTCCATCGCGCCGGTCATGGAGGCCTCCGTCGCCGTGACGCGAGACCACATCGACGCGACTCTTGAAAATGCCAGAACAAAATCCCTGCTTCGTATCGGGTTGTTCCTGACCTTTCTCGCTTTGGCCCTGCTCATGCTGCTGTTTGTAAAGGACAAAGTCTCCAATCGTATCAAGACAATGGCCCAGGTCATGACCGGGCTGTCGTCGAACCAAGACTGTGAGATCCCCTACCAGGCAGCTTCAGACGAGGTCGGAGAGATGGCCCGTTCCGTGGTCGTCTTCCGGGAGAACATGATCCGCCGTCGCGAAGCGGACGCCCACCTGCTTAAGGATCTTGAAGACCGCAGGACATTACTCGACACCATTCCACAGCAGGTCTGGTATCAGAGCGATGAACACACTTACGGGGTGGTTAACAAGTCCCACGCGAAATTCCTGGGCAGACCCATCAACGAGATCGAATTCAGCAAATTGGCTGACGTCATGCCGGAACACGCTAAAGCAACCGAAGCCAGCGCCGAAGTGATCGCGGCCCGGGAGACGGTCATATCCGAAGAATGGACCAGGAACGCGGCGGGAGAACTCAGGCTGCTGAACGTTACCAGGCACCCCAAATTTGCTGTCGATGGCCGTTTCGAGTATCTTGTCTGTTTCGCTGAGGACATCACCGAACAGCGCCAAGCTGAACAACTTCGCGACGACGTGGAACGGATCATCCGGCACGACATCAAGTCACCATTGATGGGCCTGCATTCCCTGGCCACGTATGCCATGGAAGGCGCCTGCGTTCCCTTCAGTGAAATAGCCCCGATGATGGTGAAGTCGGTGCAGCAGGTCATGAAACTCATCGACTCTTCGGACAAACTGTACCGGATGGAACAGGGGACCTACCGGCCCCACTGCACCCTGTTTCCCCTCTCTGCACCCATTCAGAGCATCACCACCGCCGTGCGCCAACTCTGCGAACTCCGGCACGTATCCATACGGCTCGACAAAGGTGAGGACATTCTGGTTTTCGGCGAGGAATTTCTGATCGAGGACATGCTGTTAAATAGTCGATCCTGAAAAACTCTAAAAACGGTCCGTCAAGCACAAGCCTGTACCGACCGAACATCTGGTCGAAAAACGTGCCCAAGCAATTTGA
>NZ_FOTO01000045.1:0-1037 GCF_900114595.1 Desulfomicrobium norvegicum
TCTCCAATCTCGACGCATTCGACATCATCAGCCGCACGGCCAGGATCAACGCCGACGTGCACGCCGTGAAGCTGGGCATCAGCACCGGATACGGCAGCCATGACGTCGCCACGGGCCAATTTTCCGCCCTGCCCCCGGACGGTTCGGATGTTCCCGCAGTGGCGCTGGACTCCACGGCCCTTGGCGGCATGTATGCCGAGCGCATCATCCTTGTGGGCAATGAGAAGGGCGTGGGCGTGAATCTGGAAGGCGTCACCCACGCCACCGATGAGCTGGTCCTGACCGCCGATGGCAGGATACGCATCAAGGGGCGTGTTTCCTCGGACAATGATGTCCGGGTTGCCTCGACCGCTGACAGCGTGGAAATTTCCGGTTCGCTTGCGGCAGCGAAAATTGCGGAGGTTACGGCTTTAAAGGATTTGGTGCTCAAGTCGGAAGCAGGCACGCAGGCCTTGCTGTATGCAGATGATGCGCGGGTTTCTTCCGAGTCGCTGCACAATGTTGACGGCAGGATCGAGTCCGGCACGAATCTGGCCGTTGCAACGCGTTCCGGCATCACGAATGCGGGAAGCATCGTTTCCGGGGGCAACGCCGTTTTGAACGCGGGCGGCGTCGTTGGCAACACGGGGCAGATGCAGGCCAGGGGTAGCCTCGACGTCGAGGGCGCGCATGTCCTGAATTCGGGCCGGATGTTTTCCATCGAGGCGGTCAGGATTCATTCCGCGGGGGACATCGTCAATGCCGGCGGCGAGATTTCATCCAAAAAATCAAGCAGTCTGGAGGCCACGGGAAATATCTCAAACACCGGGGCCATCCGGACCGAAGGGCTGGCGAGCATCCGCGCAGGCAGCCTGAGCAACGAGGGCGGCCGCATCGAGGCCACGGATGCCATGACCCTAGGCGTAGCGGGGCACATGGCAAATTCGGGCACTATCGGCACGGAGCGGGGTGCATTCATCAGCGCAGGCAGCCTGAGTAATGAGGGCGGCCGCATCCTGTCCCAGGGCGATCTGGATTTTGCGGTGGCGGGTGGTTTG
>NZ_FOTO01000039.1:0-1445 GCF_900114595.1 Desulfomicrobium norvegicum
CCCCCGGCCTTCACGTCGCTCCCGATGATCCCGATATCCCGCCCGGCCTGCATGGACAGATCGCCCGTGGCCTCGATGGCGCCCCGCTGGCCGACGGTCTCGCTGGTGCTTCGGATGGTTGAGGAAACGCCAAAAACCGGAGCGCCAGCCTGTCCTGCCATGCCCGGACCCATGCGGCCAAGCGTCCTGCGGGTCGTCTCTTCGGCCGAAAAGGTGGTTTTGGCCGTGCCGGAAATAATGTCCTGTCCGGCGGCAAGGGATACGTCGCGGCCCTTGATCAGCCCGCTGGTGTTGAAGATCGACTCGCCCGCTTCCAGGGTCACGGTGTCGCCCTGAATGGTGCCGAAGGTGTTGAAGACATTCCTGGCGCTGATGGCCAGATCGCCCAAGGCCTTGATCACGCCCCTGTTGGCCGTGTCGCCCGAGGCATGGATCTCCACGTCGCGGCCAACGATGACGGACCCGCCCCGGGCGATGGTGTCGAGGCTGTTTCGGCAGAGATAGACAACGGGAACCAGCACCTCATGCCCTTCCACCACGCGGGTTTCGAGCCAGACGATGTCCGAGGCCAAGGCCGCGACCTGTTCCGCGCTCAGGGCCACGCCAACGCTCAGATTCAATTCTTCCCGGGCGGCGACGGCGTTGTCCATGAGCGCGAGCATCTGCTCGGCGTCGCCCGACAGGGATTCCGAAAGAAAACGCCGCCCCGTGAGGGCGAAAATCTGCTCACGCACCAGCCGGGTTTCATGGAAGGCGTCGCCTAAAAGCTGCTGCCGCGTCTTGCTCAGATCGATGCCTGTTCGGCGCAGGAAATAGTCGGACCCATAAAACAGGGCCATGCTGGTCAGGGCCGGATTGGTTTCGATCAGATAGCGGTGGCCGGGAGTCGTGTTGACGATGAACAGGCCGTCCCTCGGCAGAAAGCCGATCAGGTCGTCAAGATGGGCCACACTTTGATCCAGGCTCTCCGGCCTGGGCGGGGCGATGACGCTGCCGCTTGAACCGATGCCGCCGTCATAGGATATGGACCCGATCCCGCCGGGGGCCATCCCCGAATTTTCCGAAATGCCGTTCAAGGCATGGTCCGCGCTGATCGAAACCCTGCCACCCGCGCTTATGGTGCCGTAGGCATGGTCGATCGCAGTCCTGACCACCTCCGTTCCACGCCCCTCCACAGCCAGCCGCGGGCTCTTGTGTTCGTTGGCATGCGCCCGGGCCCATTCAATGGTCCGATGTTCAAAGATATCCTGGCCTGCGTTTTCAAAGGAATCGGCAACGATGGATATATCGCCGGTGGCAGTGGAGATCCGGCTGACATGATTGCTGAAAGAGTCGGCCTCGATATCCACGTTGACGGCGGCCGCGATATTTGCGCCGCTTTCAAGACCCGTGACCTCATCCCGGGTTATGGATTCAAGATAGGCGGCGACCTTGGATCTGTCCTT
>NZ_FOTO01000036.1:0-2375 GCF_900114595.1 Desulfomicrobium norvegicum
AACAACACCGGGGGGCAGACGGGCGGCTGGATCGGCAACCACGCCGAGGGCGACACCCTTGTGGGTATCGAGAACGTCATCGGCACGTACAACGGTGACTCGATCACGGGTGACGGGAACAATAACTTCCTGGACGGCCAGAACGGGGCCGACACCATCATGGGCGGGGCCGGCGCGGATACCCTGCTGGGCGGGTCCGGCGATGACACGCTGGGTGGCGGCGAGGGCGCTGATTTCATCGACGGTGGCGACGGTTTTGACACGGCCGATTACAGTGCAAGCCCCACATGGGTGAACATCGACCTGAGCGTCACGGTCGCCCAGACGGGAGGCGGGGTGGACAATCACGGCCTCGGCGACACCCTGACAGGCATCGAGGAAGTTTTGGGCACGAACGATACTCTGCACGGCGACGTGCTGACGGGCG
The DNA here is from genome assembly GCF_900114595.1 of Desulfomicrobium norvegicum. Classification (NCBI taxonomy): domain Bacteria; kingdom Pseudomonadati; phylum Thermodesulfobacteriota; class Desulfovibrionia; order Desulfovibrionales; family Desulfomicrobiaceae; genus Desulfomicrobium; species Desulfomicrobium norvegicum. The sequence goes on from NZ_FOTO01000036.1 coordinate 428, forward strand.
ACGACGCCGACAACATACTTGACGGATTATCGGGGAACGACACCTTGCACGGCGGTGGTGGGAACGACACCCTGTACGGTCACGAAGGCTTCGATGTCCTGTACGGCGGTGACGGCGACGACCTGCTGCAGGACCATGGCGGTAACGACACCCTTTATGGCGGCGCGGGCGACGACGCCCTCGTTGGCGGCGACGGACGTGATGTCCTGTATGGCGGCGAGGGGAACGACACACTCGTGGGCGGCAATACGACAGACCCAGCCTCCTCCATCCCCATCTGGGATACCCTCAATGGCGGCGCTGGGGCCGATGTGCTTACCGGTCTCGGGTTGGGCGAGGTGGCCGACTACGCCGGCAGCCTGGCCGTGGAAATCGATCTGAACAACGTGATTCAGGTCCAGGGGAATGGCGCGGCCGGGAACGACGCCATCGGCGACGAGCTGCATGACATTTTGAATGTCAGCGGCTCTTCCTTTGCCGATACGCTCATCGGGAACGAACACGACAACTATTTCTGGGGCCAGCAAGGAGACGACCTGCTTGTCGGCGGCGCCGGAGCGGACACCCTTTTGGGCGTCGAAGGCGACAACACCTTGGAAGGCGGAACGGGCGGCGACGTCCTCAGGGGCGGGACGGGCCATGACATCGCCAGCTACCGGAATGCGGCGGCCGGTGTGCTCGTGGACATGAACGACCAGAACAAGGAGCCGCTTCTCTATCCCGACGGACAGGCCGGGGCCGGCGTCGATGGGGAGGAGCATGGCGACCATCTGTTATTCATTGACGGCGTGTGGGGGTCGGAGCACGGCGACACGCTGCTGGGCCGCGACGTCGGCTGGGACGGCGAGTACAACATGAGCTCCAATGACGAGCTGCACGGCTTCGGCGGCGACGACAGCCTCGTGGGTTTTGGCGGCAGCGATTCGCTGTATGGCGGCGACGGCAATGACACCCTGATCGGATGGAAGTACGACCTTCTTAATACAAATATGAATAGGGATTCTGGCGTGGACCTGCTCGACGGCGGTGCCGGCGACGATCTGCTGATTGGCGCGCCCGAGGATTCCGTGCACGGAGGGGAGGGGTTCGACGTCTTCGCGCTGGAGGCCGAGGATTTAAGCTTTAGCCACACCTTGGATCTGAGCGCCATGGTTTCGGAGGGGCGCATCTCAGGTATTGAAAAGATCAGCCTGTACGGCGTCAACGGATGGGAGGCGAATGTCTTGACGCTCCAGGCCAGCGATGTTCTGGACGTTTCGGATACCGACACCCTGTGGGTGTTCGGCGAGGGCCCTGCGGAGGTGATCGCGACGGATTCGGGCTGGTCCCTTGTGGGCACGAACGTGGTCGGCTCCGATGGGTTTGACTATAATCATTACACGAATACCGTCGGAACGAGCATCGTCCATCTGATGGTGGCCGAGGATATCGCGACGCAACATGTGGCGTCTTTCCCATGATCTCGGGAAAGGAAGCGCTGGCCGGAAATGTCCAAATGTGCGGAAGGGATGAGAACCCCTCCTGCTGCATCGCCGGACGTTGAAGCGGAGGAGATATCCGGCGCCGGTACAGGCAGTTGCAGGTTAAGGCGTGGCAATTCGTTACGTGCAGTCAGCATGAGTCAGCCGGACAGGTTGGCGGATCAGGTCCGTCAGTCTGTCCGGCTGACATTTGTGACTGTTCTGATGTCCATGGTCGTCTACAACTTCGTTATTTTTCTTCTATCCGCGGGATCGCTCGTACTTGAAGCAAGCCGCCGGATACGATCCATCGGGAGATTTCATGAGTTGCCCATCATCGCCATGACCGCCAACGCCATGAAGGGGGACCGTGAAACCTGTCTTGCCGCCGGCATGAACGATCATCTGGCCAAACCCATAGACACCCGGGAACTCTTCGATGCGCTGGAGAGATGGGTTCTTCGCGGAGAAATCCTGGCCTCTCGATT
>NZ_FOTO01000019.1:0-55494 GCF_900114595.1 Desulfomicrobium norvegicum
AATCGAGAGGCCAGGATTTCTCCGCGAAGAACCCATCTCTCCAGCGCATCGAAGAGTTCCCGGGTGTCTATGGGTTTGGCCAGATGATCGTTCATACCGGCGGCAAGACAGGTTTCACGGTCCCCCTTCATGGCGTTGGCGGTCATGGCGATGATGGGCAACTCACGGAATCTCCCGATGGAGCGTATCCGGCGGCTTGCTTCTAGGCCGTCCATGACCGGCATGCTCATATCCATAAGTACGGCGTCGTAGGGTTCCCGGGCCTCTTCCAGACGCTGCAGGGCTTCCAGGCCATTGTTGGCAACCTCGGTGACCGCCTCGATTTCCTCAAGGATGATGCATGTGACCTCCTGGTTGAAAACATTGTCATCAACCAAAAGAACACGCAGCCCCCTGATGGCTTGACGCAGACTGAGATTCTGTTCCTTGCCGGATTCTTGGACGCTCCGGTCGGCCTCGCACCCAAGCGCAGTCAGCACGGTCCTGAGCACACCGGCATGGGTAACCGGCTTAACCAGAAGCCCTGCCGCACCGATTTCAGCCAGGTCTCGTCCTTGCGGATCAACATGTGACGACAGCGCCGAAAGCAGCACCGGGACATTGCCGGAAAGGCCCTGCGCCCTGAGGCAGGACAATGTTTCCGGGCCGTCGAGTTCAGGCATGTCCCAATCAAGGGTGATCAGAACAAATCTCCCCGGTTCGGAGGTTACGGCCTCAAGAGCCTGTTGCCCGGACTCGACGGTCACGCAGACAAACCCCAAGCGGGCCAGCGCACCGGACAAAGCCTGAAGCGCCGCGGGATGGTCATCGGCCACGAGGATGGATTTTCCCTGCATGGCCGAGGGGACCATAAGCTCCGGGGAATGGGGCTGGTCTTGCAGATCGAATTCCAGGATGAACCAAAATACGGAGCCGCGTCCCGGCTCGCTTGAAAGGCCGATACGCCCGCCCATGAGATCCACAAGCCGGGAACTGATATTCAGGCCGAGACCCGCTCCGCCATAACGGTTGGCGGTATCCCCTCCGCCCTGTTCAAAAGGGCTGAACAAGCGGGGAAGAAGCTCCCTGGGGATGCCCGGTCCAGTGTCGGCAACTTCAAAATGCAATTTCACCCGGCCTTCGGCAGGAGCAACCTCCCCCTTTTGCATCTTGGAGCGGTTGACCGAGATCCTGACTTCACCGCCGGAAGTGAACTTGGCGGCATTGCCCGCAAGGTTGACCAGCACCTGCTTGAGCCGCATGGGGTCTCCAATGAGATGAACCGGCATGCCCTCTTCCAGGTTGCAGAGCAGTTCGTTGCCGTTTTTCTGAACCATGGGAGCGACGATGTCGCACGCCTCGCGCAGCAGCGATGCCAGGTCGAACGGCTTACGCTCCACTTCCAATTTCCCGGCTTCGATCTTTGCCAAATCGAGCATCTCGTTCATGAGCCCCAAAAGATGTCCGGCCGCGATTTTGACCTTGAGCAGACATTGCCGCACCTGATCACAGGATACCTTCTGCAGGGCTATGTCCGTAAAACCCATGATGGCGGTCATGGGCGTGCGGATCTCGTGACTGATCCGGGCCAGAAAGAGATTCTTGGTCTGCGTGGCCATGGCGGAAGCCTCGCGCTCCAGTTTCAACTGCCTGATGCGGTAGGCCAGCGGCAGGGACATGAGCACCGCTTCCCCGGCCAGTGCCAGATTGAAGCCCATGCTGTAGCCCAGGCTCGACCAGCCGACGACCGTGGCCGAAAACACAAAGAACAGCATGGAAACCAGACACCAGGCGATGAACAGGATGCATCCGGGCCAGTGCCCTTTGAAACAACTGGACAGACTCACTCCGAACCCCATCATGAACACGATCACGTTGAACGAAAGGTTGAACATGGTGTGTATGTGGGCGGACGGCAATAATGGCCCCAGAACGATCAGGGCCCCCGTGGGCAAAAGCATGCCCAAAAGCATCTTGTCCCAGATCGGATGAAATTTGCGCGTCTCCAGAAAATCCCGCAGAAAAAGGCACATGGAGACGGCGCAAAGGTTGATGGACGTTGCCGCGACCAGAGGCTGCAATTCGTAACTGAAGAAAGGCGTCCACATCTTGTTGGAAAAATACCCCAGAAGCGCGGCGTGGAAGACCACGAACCACAGGTACGAGCGATCCCGCAGATAGATGAAGATGACGAAGTTGTAGACAACCATGGCCATCAGAACAGCCACGAAAGCGCCGAAAGCCGCGCTGCGCAGATTGTTTTCGGAGAGGCAGCGGTTGCGCTCGCACAGGCTTGGCCTGACGAACGAAACTCTTTCGCTGAACACCCTGAAGTAATACGTATGGCTCTGGCCGTCGGCGATGATGGGTATGAGACGCCCCTCGGTCGTTGAACCGAATCGGTGGGAAGTGCGCGCCCATCGCCTTTCATCTGAAACCGACCCGGGGAGGGGAGAGTAGAAATCGAGGGTCCTGACATAGGCCCAATCGGGATCGAAGTACCAAACCTGGCCTGGGTCGAGTCGCACGGTGAAGCGGAACCACCAGGCGGAGTCGGCCATGCCGAGATTCACGGACGAAGTGAAGACCGGCCGGAATTCCCGGGCCCCCAAAACCTGATCGATATCGGTCAGGGAACGTGTTCGGTCCTCCAGCACTTCCAAATACGGCCCAAGCACAAGAAGAGAATCACCGGCTCGGTTTGGAGAAACCGTTTTCTGTCCCCCTGGGCCCGGAAGAAGGTTTAAAGCTTGGGGCCTAGTCGCCATCGTGTTTGGACAAGCACCATCAAGACCCAAGGTTGAAGCCTCGGCATGACACGGTTGCGGGCCCGTCGGTCCTGAAACGGCGATCAGCAGGGCCAGGGCGAAGGGCCAGAAAAATGTCAGCCGGACAGACTGACGGACCTGATCCGCCAACCTGTCCGGCTGACTCATGCTGACTGCGCGTGATGAATTGCCCAGCATTCTTCTGCAATTGCCTGTTCCGGCTCCAGACATCTCCTCCGCTTCAACGTCCGGCGATGCAGCAGGCGGGGTTATCATCCCTTCCGCACATTTGGACATTTCCGGCCAGAGCTCCCTTTCCCGAGGTCATGCGAAAGGCGCCACATGCTGCGTCGCGATATCCTCGGCCACCATCAGATGGACGACGCTCGTTCCGACGGTATTCGTGTAATGATTGTAGTCAAACCCGTCCGAGCCAACCACGTTCATCTCCACAAGGGACCAACCCGTATCCGTCGCGGCCACCTCCGCGGGGCCCTCGCCGAAAACCCACAGGGTGTCGGTGTCTGAAACGGCCAGAACGTCGCTGGCCTGAAGCGTCAAGACGTTCTCTTCCCATCCGTTGACGCCGTAAAGGCTGATTTTTTCGATGCCTGAGATGCGACCTTCCGAAACCATGGCGCTCAGGTCCAAGGTGTGACTAAAGCTGAGATCCTCGGCCTCCAGCGCGAAGATGTCGAACCCCTCCCCTCCGTGCACGGAATCCTCGGGCGCGCCAATCAGCAGATCGTCGCCGGCACCGCCGTCGAGCAGGTCGATACCAGAATCCCTGTTTATGTTATAATCTGTAGAGTCGTACTTCCATCCGATCAGGGTGTCATTGCCGTCGCCGCCGTAGAGCGAATCGTTGCCGACAAAACCATCGAGGCTGTCGTTGCCGGCGCCGCCGTAGAGAATGTCCGCCCCGGCGTCGCCGAACAAGGTGTCGTGGCCGTCGCCGCCGTAGAGCGAATCGTCGCCGCCAAGGCCCTTGAGGCTGTCGTCGCCGCCGAAGCCGTGCAGCTCGTCATTGGAGCTCATGTTGTACTGGCCGTCCCAATTGGTGTCGCGACCCAGCAGCGTGTCGCCGTGATCCGACCCCCACACGCCGTCTATGTAGAAAAGGTGGTCGCCGTGCTCCTCTCCATCGACGCCGGCCCCGGCCTGGCCGTCGGGATAGAGAAGCGGTTCCTTGTTCTGGTCGTTCATGTCCACCAGCACTCCGGCCGCCGCATTCCGGTAGCTGGCGATATCGTGGCCCGCCCCGCCAAAGAGGACGTCGCCGCCCGCCCCGCCTTCCAAAATATCGTCGCCTTCGTCGCCCCGCAGACTGTCCGCTCCGGCGCCGCCGATAAGCAGGTCGTCTCCTTGCTGGCCCCAGAAGTAGTTGTCGTGTTCGTTCCCGATGAGCGTATCGGCAAAGGAGGAGCCGCTGACATTCAAAATGTCATGCAGCTCGTCGCCGATGGCGTCGTTCCCAGCCGCGCCATTCCCTTGGACCTGCAGCACATTGTTCAGATCGATCTCCACGGCCAGGCTGCCGGCGTAGTCGGCCACCTCGCCCAACCCGTAACCTGTGAGCACATCGGCCCCGGCGCCGCCATTGAGGGTATCCCAGATGGGGATGGAGGAGGCTGGGTCTGTCGTATTGCCGCCCACGAGTGAGTCGTTCCCCTCGCCGCCATACAGGACATCACGTCCGTCGCCGCCAACGAGGGCGTCGTCGCCCGCACCGCCATGGAGGGTATCGTTACCGCCGTGGCCCTGCAGCAGGTCGTCGCCGTCGCCGCCGTACAGGACATCGAAGCCTTCTTGGCCGTACAGCGTGTCGCTGCCGGCGCCGCCATCCAGGGTGTCGTGGCCCGATAATCCTTCAAGCAAGTTGTCGGCGTCGTTGCCCGTCAGCACGTCGCCGTGCAAAGTATCGTTCGTGCCCACGACGTGCTCGATGCCCGTCAGGGTGTCGCCGAGGCCGCGATTGTCCGCTCCGCCGCCTGCCTGGGCGCCCGTGACGCTCAGGTCGATGTTCACCCATGTAGGGCTTGCACTGTAGTCGGCCTTGTCGAAGCCTTCGCCGCCGTCGAGAATGTCCGCCCCGGCGGCGCCGACCAGGGTGTCGTCGCCGTCGCCTCCGTACAGCGAATCGTCGCCGTCGCCGCCGTACAGCGAATCGTCGCCGCCGAAGCCCCACAGTTGATCATCGTAGTCCGCGTAGCCGGGCATCATGAGTTCGGGGTAATCGATAAAAGCTTGGGGCATTGGGCACCATCCATCGTTTCTACCCAGCAGCGTGTCGCCGTGCTCCGACCCCCATACGCCGTCAATGTTCCACAACCAGTCGCCGTGCTCCTCGCCCGTGGGGCTGGCACCGATCTGGCCGGGTGCGCCCACGCCGGGATAGCGGGGATTAGGGGTGCCGGGCCGGGCGTAATTCTGATCGTCCAGATCCACGCGCACTTCCTGCGCGGAATTGCGGTAACTGGCAATGTCCATGCCGCCTTCGGAGCCATTGAGGTAGTCGGCGCCGGCGCCGCCTTCCAGCGTGTCATTGCCCCAGTTGGCATAATCGCCTTTCCAGTCGCCCCACAGGCTATCCTGCCCCCTGCTGCCGGTGATGAAGTCATTTCCCTCGCCACCGAAAATCTCGTTGTCCTCCCAGGAGCCGAGGATCGTATCGTCGAAACGAGTGGCCTGAACGTGTTGGATGCCCAGCAGCGTATCGCCGGTGGCCTCGCTGACCAGGCCATCGGGGTCGATCTGGCCAGAGCCGTCCTGTTTGTCCAGGTCCAGGTAGATCCGGATCGGCGAGTTTTCGTAGTAGGCCAAGTTGTTGCCGCCGCCTGTCCCAAAGCCCAGCAGCATGTCGCCGTCCGCGCCACCCTCCAGGGTCTCGCGGCCGCGCAGCCCGCCGCCGCCGTCCACGATGTCCCGGCCGGCGCCGCCGGAAAGGAAGTCGCCGCTGTCATCGTAAGCTGCGGTGAAGAGTGGAGCAGTATTGTCGACGCCGATGATCGCGTCGTCGTTGAAGCTGTTGTTGTAGTTATTGAGGCTGACGCTGCCGTGAAGGGTATCGTCGCCATCCCCGCCATACAGAGAGTCTTTACCGAGACCGCCAGTCACGCGGTCATCCCCGGAATCGCCCCACATCTGGTCGCTTCCGACGCCCCCGTACATGAGGTCATCGCCCGCGCCGCCCCACATGCTGTCATGGCTGTAATTCCCTGAAACAAGACTGGTATCGCCGATCATGGTGTCGTTGCCGTCCAGGCCCGCCAGCCAGTTGTTGCCGTCGTCGCCCACAAGGGAATCGTCATGCTCCGAGCCCATCGCATTTTCGAAGCCCGTGAGCGTGTCGCCCTCGGCGTCCCCGCCGCTCTGGGTCGCGGTCCCGTCCTGATGGTACAGGTTCACGCTCACGCCCGCCGTGCTCGTACTGTAATCCACCCAGTCGCCGTTATTGGTATACCGCCCCCACTGCGTGTTCGTGCCACCGTCCAGGAAATCGGCCCCGGAACCGCCGCGCAGTGTGTCGCCTCCCGCGCCGCCCATGAGCGTATCGGACCCTGCCAGGCCGTCCAGGAAATTGTCGCTCCCGTCGCCCGTGAGCCCGTCGCCGTGGGCGTCGTTCGTGCCGATGACGTTCTCGATGCCCACGAGGGTGTCGCCCAGGGCGTGGTTGCCCGCGCCACCGCCCGTCTGGCCGCCCGCGGTGTTCAAGTCGACGTTCACCCAGGACGGGCTCAGGCTGTAGTCGGCCGTATCCGAATAGTAGTAGTTCGTCCTAAAGTCCCAGGCGGGGTCTAGGATGACATTCAGGACGCTCTCGCCGCCCACCAGGGAGTCCGCCCCGGCCAGGCCGGCGAACACGTTGCTCACGTAGTCCTGGCCGATGAACGTATCCCCGTGGGTCGAGCCGAGCACATTCTCGATGCCCGTCAGCACGTCGCCCTCGGCATGGCCGCCGCTCTGGGCTCCGGAACTGGTCAGATCCACGTGCACGGCCGCATCGCTCGCGCCGTAATCCGCCCAGTCGCCGCCGGGCGTCGCCTCGTAGCGAATCACCGGACTAAATATATTCGAATCACCATAGTGGTGGAATTTGATGGCATCGCCGACGGTGTTCGAACCGCCGTCCAGGGTGTCGGCGCCGGCTCCGCCGCGGAGGGTGTCGTCGCCGTCCAAGCCGTAGACATGGAAGGACACGCCGGCGCGGTTGAAGTCCGTCGCGGTGGTCAGATCGTCAGCCCCGTCGGTCCCCAGAATCTGTGGCAGTTCGCCATCGATGTTGAAGACAGCCTCGGCGCTCAGTTGTCCGTCGCTGACCTTGAAAAGGAAATGATCGTTCTCAAGCACCTGTATGGACGTGCCGGGGGTCGAGGTGTCGAAACGGAAGCTGACGCGACCGGCGTCGATGTCGGACTGCGTGAAGGCCGCCTTGGAAAAATCCGTGATGGCGACGCCGTCAAGCAGGAGTTCGCCATGGATTGGCGCCTGCTGGACAAAATAGCTGAGTTCCGTCGCGGGGGTGCGCTCATCCACCGATTTGAGCGATCCGTTCAGGGACGCACTCTGGCCGTCCGGCACCAGAAGCGTCTCATTGAGAACGATGACCGGAGGATCGTTCAAAACCACTGGGCTGGAGGACCCCGAATCGAAATCCGTCATGCCGAGCAATTCCTGGTCAGGCGCGATCATGGGCAGGGGCAGGGGCAGGCCCACCCCCGCCTTGGCGCTGAAGGAAGCCATGTCCAGGGCCTGTCCGATACCGAAATCCTCGCCTACATTCTGATCGAGAAATCCGGTGTCACCGACACTGGCCTGGTGGACACCCAGGGGCTCATGCGTCAAGGCGTCATTCTCCGCGCCCGATCCGGCCTTCTCGAAAACTATTCTGGGCTGGGCCCGGAACGCCGGAGCTTCGTCAAGGTTCATGGCAACTATTTCGGGCGGTTCGGCCGCCGACTCCACCGTGAATTCACCCAACCCTTCGAGGCGTATCGAGATCTGTCCCTGATCACCAGATTTCACCTCGGCCTGATCCGGAGAGGCCGCGATGACCAGTTGCTCATTTTCCTGCAATGACAGCTTGCCGCCGTCGACAATTTCCACTTCACGAGTATTTCCGTCCGGCTGCCGAACCAGAACCTTGGTGTTAGGCATGAACTCTCTCCCAGGATTTAAGTTGCCGAGTAGTGATAAATTATCTGGGAGTGTTATTCTCTTTGAGCATTCAGGATAATGTGCAAGCGTACTGAAATTGAAAGACCAAATCATTAATTAGAGCTGTAGAGCTCGCTGCATTTATCTAAGTAAAAACACTTATGCCTCCATTCGAAAAAAAGCATAAATACTTCTTATATTTGTAAAAAATATAACAATTGACCTACAAGCACAACCTATAGACACATTTGATCCGCATCACCTTCAGTTCCAAAAAAAGACCGATAAATTGCAACGTGATATGCGAAGGCAAAAAAAATCCCCGGAGGCTACCGGGGATCTCGCAACACGACTCAAAAGACGAAGGGTGCTGTTTTATTCGCTTCCGCGACCCCAAGTCGCAAGGGTTTTGAAAAGTTCATCCGTGTCGACAGGCTTGTTGAGATGCCCGTCCATGCCTGCCGCCATGCATCTGGCACGATCCTCGGCCATGACATTGGCGGTCATGGCGATGATGGGCAGGGACCCAAATCGCTTGTCGGCCCTGATGATCCGCGTTGCCTCGTACCCGTCCATCCCTGGCATCTGAATGTCCATGAGCACGACATCGAACTTCGCGCCGTCTTTCATGATCCTGGTCACGGCTTCCCGCCCGTCCGTGGCGAGCTCGAAGTCCACCTCGGCCTGTTCCAGAATCACGGATATCAATTCCTGGTTGAAGAGGTTGTCTTCGACCAGCAGTACGCTCAGCCCCCGGACCACCTCGTGACTGGGCATCTTCTCGGCCCGACACGTGGCATCTGCGTCAACGGTTTCTCCGAGAACTGCGCGGCTCAGCACATCCTTCACCGCCAAATACGTGAAGGGCTTCATCAGAATTTCGCGAACCCCGGTCAGATCCGGCTGCAGACCATCCATCTCGGATCGGACCAGGCTGACCATCAGCACCACCTTGTGCTTGGCGCCAAGTTGGAATTCGTTCAGAGAGGCCAAGACTTCGAGCCCTGTATAGTCCGGAAGATCCAGGTCCAAAAGGACAACGTCGAATGATTCAGATGCCAGCAACCGCAGGGCGTCGGTCGCCGTCGCGGCGGACTTCCAGTCGATGCCGAGACGGCCGAGAATCTCCCCTAAGGCAGCACGACTGGCGGGGTTGTCCTCGACGAGAAGCGCCCTGAGTCCATCGAAGACATGCACCTCTTCCTGGCTCTTCGCATCGTTCGCAACCCGCTCGAACTTGACCGTGAATTCGAATGTCGATCCCCGCCCAAGCGCGCTCTGCACATTTATTTCGCTGCCCATGAGTTGCGCGAGCCGTTGGCTGATATTCAGTCCGAGACCTGTCCCGCCGTAGAGCCGGGCCGTGGAACTGTCCGCCTGTTCGAAGGACTGGAAGAGCCTGGGCAAAACTTCCGGATCGATGCCGATGCCGGTATCGATGACCTGAAAACGCAGCCAAACGCTGCCCTTCACCGGCTCGACCCCTTCGGCCACATCCACGACCATGCACACCGTACCGTTTTTAGTGAATTTTGCGGCATTGCCGCCCAGATTGAGCAGAATCTGCTGCAGACGCAGAGAGTCGCCCACCAGACAGCCTGGAACGGAAGGTCCCACGGAGAGCACCAGTTCGTTGCCGTTCTCAAACGCCTGGGATGCGATCAGGGTCGCGGTATCGGCCAGAAGCGCCTCGGGCTCGAAGACCTTGTTCTCAAGTTCGATCTTGCCCGCCTCGATCTTGGCCACGTCCAGGATGTCGTTGATGATGCCCATCAAATGCTGGGCCGCGCTTCGGACCTTGAGCAGGTAGCTTCGAAGTTGTCCCTCGGCCCCGGCCTGGAGGGAGAGGTTCAGAAAGCCCAGAATGGCCGTCATCGGCGTGCGGATCTCGTGGCTCATGCTGGCCAGGAAGGTGCTTCTGGCCCGCGCCATGGCCACGGCGGACTGACGCCGGGCGGCCATGGCACGAATGTCATGGGCCAGCAGCACGGCCATGGCCATGGCCAGCACCACAAGGCCGAGCCAGATCATCGAGGGGTGGACGAAAGGCAGAATACCCTGCGCGGCCCACGTATAGACAAAAACATTCGCGCTGCCCACGACCCAGGCCGAAAGAAAGATGATCGACACTATCCGGTCGCGCTTGAGATTCGCGATGCAGGCCCAGATCATGACCAGACTGAGCGGCGTGAGCACATAGAGGGACAGTTTTCCCTGCACCTGGTCCGGGAGGAAAAATGCCAGCGCGGCGGCTGCAAACACAAGCCAGAGACTGGTCAGAAGCAGACCGTCGATCAGCCGTTCGCCTTTGCGGGTCTCCAGGAACGCACGAGCCACCATGGCTAGGGCCCCCTGGGAGACCAGCCCGGCGACCATGATGAACGTTGGGAGGCGCTCATGTGTGAACAGAAATTGATAGCTGCTCACCGCCACAAAGACGGCAAAGGCCGCGTTGGCCAACACGAAGCCGCCGAACTTCAGGTTGCGGGTGTAGAGGAGGATGCCCAGGTTGGCGAGCATGAGAGTGCCGAAGAAACCCAGCAGCAACGACGTGCCCAGCATCTTGAAACCGTTGGCGTGCATGGCATGGTCGATGGTCGTGATGTGGGGATTCAGAACGAGGGACCGGATCCCCGTGACCCTGAAGAAACAGGTCTTGGGCGTCGTCAAGTCCGAAGGAAGTTGGAAATGCCTGTGCTCCCGGTGTCCCGGGCCCAGGATCAGCCGCCCGGAGGAATATTCTATCCAGCCACCGGGGGCCGTGGTTTGCGGAACGAAAAGATGGAAGGTGTCGTAAAGATGCCAGCCCGGATCGAAAATCCACAATGCCCTTTGCGCGTCGAAGGCTTGCCCGACCGGCAACGGCTCGACAACGGTGAACTTGAACCACAGAGCCGACGAGGTGAAGCCGAAGTTGAAATGCCCTGTGGACGGTCTGCGAAACCGCGCAGCCATGGATTCGGAAGCAACGTCCTCGATGGTCAGCCTGCCGCCAGGATCTTCCAGGAATTCCATGAAGGGTTTGAGGTCATGAGCCTGGCTGCCCGAATCGAGCACACAGACGGGCTCGGCCTTGGCCTCAGACGAACACAAAAGCCCGATCAGGACGAATATAGACAATAACATTAGGTTTCTGCGCATAAGACAGGCCTCCTGCTTGTTCACTCGACACCTTTCCCGGAACCGGTGGAAAAAGGGCTCTGGGCGCCACTCCCTGACCGGCCCCATCTGCACAGAGCCTCGAAAAGCGCTCCGGCCTCCACGGGCTTGGTCAACCTGTCGTTCATGCCTGCGGCCAGGCAAAGCTCCCTGTTTTCCTCGACAACATCGGCGGTCAAGGCGATGATGGGAAGCCGAGCGCACCTGGCATCCTTGCGAACAATTCGCGTGGCTTCATAACCGTCCATCTCGGGCATGTGCACATCCATGAGCACAACGTCCGGCAGCGGCCGGTTCGAATCCAGCAGACGTCGCACGGCCTCCCGGCCATTGGTCAGCGTTTCAAGCTCCGTTCCGGCCTGCGTGAGCATGACTTCGAAAAGTTCGCGGTTGAATGCATTGTCGTCCACCACCAGAACGCGCAAGCCCCGCACCTGCTCCAGGTTGCGAAGCTCCTCGGCGTGCTGGGCCTCGCCCTCTTCGTCCACAATCTCTTCCTGAAACACGAGCAGACGCAGCATATCCTCCACCGTGGAAAGCGTTAACGGCTTGGCCAGAATTGCCCGGGTCCCGCAGAACGCCGGTTGCAGACCTTCCATTTCCGGACGGGCCAGGCTCGACATGACGGCGACCGGAGTCCCGTTGGCGACACCGGCCTCACGCAGACGCGAGGCGAGCTCGACCCCGGTCATATCCGGCAGATCCCAATCCAGAAGGATCGCATCGAATCTTTCTTCAGCGGCCATGCTCAGCGCTTCGCCAGCCGTGACGGCAACGCGCATGTTCAGCCCCAGCCGATGCGCAATGTTCTCCATAGCCGTTCTGGCTAGAGCATTGTCCTCGACGAAAAGCACCGAGAGCCCCGCATACCTGGTTGGCGAGAGCTGGACGTTTTCCCCGATTTCTTCGGGCACCGCGAACGGAATCGTGAACTCGAAGATTGAACCCTTGCCCGGAGTGCTTGAGACATCGATATCCCCCCCCATAAGCTGCACCAACCGGCGACTGATGTTCAGTCCCAGCCCCGTCCCGCCAAAAACCCTGGCCGTTGATCCGTGGGCCTGCTCGAAAGACTGGAACAGACGGGGCACAACATCCGCCTCGATGCCGATGCCCGTGTCGAGGACCTGAAACCGCAGCGCCGTCTTGCCCTCTTCCGGCGCACCCTGCCCGGGCAGACTCACATCGACGACGACCGTGCCGCCTTTGGTGAACTTGACGGCATTGCCCCCAAGATTGACCAGCACCTGCTCCAGTCGCATAAAATCACCCGCGATGCGCCGAGGAACCCCTGGGCCGACGCTGACGACCAGCTCGTTCGCGTTTTCAAAAGCGCGCGGCACCAGGATGTCAGCCGTTTCGCGCAGCAAGTTCTCCACCTCGAAAGGCTTCGAATCCAAGTGAATCTTGCCTTCCTCGATCCTGGAAACGTCGAGGATGTCATTGATGATTCCCAGCAGATGCCGGGCAGATGCCTGGATCTTGCGCAGATACTGCCGCAGGGGTCCTGTTCCCCCGGACTGCATGGCCAGATTCAAAAAACCCAGAATGGCGGTCATGGGGGTGCGGATCTCGTGGCTCATTCCGGCCAGGAAAATGCTCTTGGCCTTGGCCATGGCCTCGGCCGCCTGGCGCTGCGACGAGATGGAATAAGTGAAATAGGCCAGCAGAAAGGCCATGGCCAGCGCCTCGGCAATGAAACCGACCCACATCATCATGGGGTGCATGAACGCGGCTCCGCCATTGGCCGCCCTGTTGTAGATCAGCGTGTCGAAAACCGTTCCGCCCCATGCTGCCAGAAAGATGATCGATACCGTTCGGTTGCGTTTGAGGTTGTCGACACAGGCCCAGGCGCCGATGAACGCCACGGGCATGACGATGCGCATGGAGAGGCTTCCATGCAGATGCTCCGGCAGAAACGGCCCCACGGCGGCGGCCGAAAAGACGAGGAAGACGCTCCCGAGCAGAAGCCTGTCCAGAATTCTGTTGTATATCCTCGTATCCATGACGGCCCGGATGACCAGGGCGAGGAATCCCTGGGTCACGAGACCGACGATCATGATCATTTCCGTAAGATTCCGAAAACTGACGAGGTGCTGATAGCTGGTCAGGGCCACGAAGGAGGCAAAACCGAGGTTGCCGGGTATGGACCACTTGAATTTGTCGATACCGGCATAGAGCCAGACAAAAAGATGGCCAAAGGCCATGGTCAGAAAATAGCCGATGACCAGACCCGTGCCGAGGACCTTGAGGCTGTTGACATGCAGGGCGCTGTCCACGGTGGAGATGTGCGGACTGACCATGATCGGGCGCACGCCGGTCACACGCAGGTAGCACGTAAGGGGCTTTGAGAGATCTTCCGGGAGAAGGAAGTGCCGCCGTTCGGGCTCTCCGGTTTTCGAAAGGAGGTTTCCGGCGGCATGGACCTGCCAGCCGCCGGAAGCATCAGGCCGGGGAACATACAGATGGATGGTGTCGTAGACGTTCCAGCCGGGATCGAGAATCCAGGCGGAAGGGAGTCCCCGGCGATTAGCCGATCGAGGATCTTCCTCGATCGAGAAGCGAAACCACAGGGCCGAGGACGTAAAGCCGAAATTGAAGTGTCCGGATGCCGGGGGAGCGTACTTTCCCGCCATGGCCGAAGAGGCGGCCTGATCGATGGTCAGGGATCTGCCGCGATCTTCCATGACCGCCATGAATGGGCGCAGGTCGTGCTCTTGGACCGAACAATCCAGCATCAAAACTGGCAGGTTTCGGGCCTGTAGAGAACCGGCCAGGCAAAAGAAAAGAAAAAAGAAAAAGAACGTCCCGCAGCGTAGCGAAGAAAAATGGCAAGCGCACAATGACATTTTCCCATGCCGGGAACTCATGGCTTAAGCCTACGGGGCGGAATCACGGAGCTCTCCGGCTGCGATGGCGACCTCTTCGAAAAGAGCATGGAAGGCAGGAAGTTCCTGTTTGATGCCGTCCACGTCTCCGATCCGGGCCAGATTTTCAAGAAGTGCGCTCTGGGCAGCCAGCCTCTTGGCCGAAAGGTTTGCAGCCCCGCCCTTGATGGAGTGAAAGAACAGGACGATTTCATCGCAATTGCCGCCCTGCACGACCGTTTCCGCCTTTTCCCGAACCTGTGTGTTGAGCTCCAGAAATCTGAGCAAAAGCTTCACGAAAATCTGCCTGTTCCCGCTGAACCTCAGCAGCGCCTCCTCCATGTCCAGAACCAGGATTGCCGCGTTACTGTTCATCAAAACCTCCGTGAAAATATCAATCCATGCCAAAAAACCTTAACCTGCTAAAATTTCGACACAAACAAACCCAGGATCTTTCATTCACGCATCCGCCCAAAAAATACGCACTACGAACTTAACTACCCAAAATTCCATACAAACAACACCCCGTAAGACAAGTATGTATGACATTTAATACATTAAAGCCTTATTTGCAACGCACAAGACCGCCGGCTGTAAGACAGATGTGCGATTATTTCAGGCAAATTACGTCATCGCAGCGCTAAATGCCGGCCAAATCACCCCTTTAAACGGAAAAATCATAAACTACAGGGATACAATATTATTATACGCATTGCTGCGGATATTTTACTAAAAATACATACAAAACTAGGTATTGATGCGATCAAAAAATACTAACAATTAGGAATAATTCAAATAAATTATATCACGTAATACCTAGTCATACCGAGATGACCACATCTCCCTTTCAGGACCGGCCATCAAAACACGCAAGCCAAGGAGTGTTGCATGTCGCAGGAACCGCAAACAGCAAGCGAAGAGACCATTCAGTCCGGCACAGTCGGCCTCAAAGAAAGTCCGGGAATCGCCGACGCGCTCACCGGGTGCCTTCTCTTTGTGGCCAAGCATCACGGCCGCGTCCTGTCGCCTGCGTCCCTCCTGTCCGGCCTGCCCCTCGATGCCCAGGGGCGCTTGACTCCCGGCATGATCGAGGCGGCTGCCCGCAATGCCGGGCTGTCCGCCCGCATCGTCAGGAGCCCGCTGAAGAAGATCGCCCGCTTCGCCCTGCCGGCCGTGCTCTTTCTGAGGGACGACGAAGCCTGCGTACTGCAGGAGGTGGATGGCGAGAACTTCACGGTCTCCCATCCGGCCCTTGAAGACGGGGCCAAGATCATGACCAGGCAAGAGCTCGAAAAGCTCCACACAGGACATGTCCTCTATCTCATGCCCGCAAGAAAAGAGGCCTCGCCCCAGAGCGCCGCGCCAAAACCCAAAGGCCATTGGCTGCAAAGCGCCCTGCTCCGGAACTGGCGCGCCTATTCGCAGGTCATCATCGCGGCGACGATTCTGAACATGCTCGCACTGGCCATGCCGCTCTTCGTCATGAACGTTTACGACAGGGTGGTGCCAAATAGCGCCCTGGAAACCCTCTGGGTACTGGCCATGGGCATGGGCGTCGTCTTCGTTTTCGATTTTACCATCAAAGGACTGCGCGCCTTCTTCATCGACAGGACCGGCAAGAAGATCGACGTCGAACTGGAGGGCAGGCTCTTTGACCAGCTCCTCGACATGCACCTCAAGGACAAGCCCGCCTCGGTGGGCTCCTTCGCCAACCTCCTGCGCGAACTGGAAGTCCTGCGGGACTTCTTCACATCGGCCACGCTGGTGAGCTTCGTCGACCTGCCGTTCATCATCCTCTTCATCATCATGTTCTGGTACATCGGCGGCCCCATCGCCTTGATTTTCATGGCCGTGCTGCCCATCACGCTGCTTATCGGCCTGATCATCCATGTCCCCATAAAAAACTCCGTCGAGACCGCCATGGCCATGGGCAACAGCAAGCACGCGGTCCTGGTCGAGACCTTGAGCAACATCGAAACGATCAAGGGCCTCGGCTGCGAGGCGACCATGCGCGGGCGATGGATGCACGACACGGCAACCAGCGCCCGCCACGCAATCCGCTCCCGTTCCCTGTCCCATCTGGCCATGAACCTGACGGGCTTCGTGCAGCAGTTCGCGTATTTGATCATCATCATCGTCGGCGTGTACCTGATCAAGGACGGAAAGCTCACCATGGGCGGTCTGGTGGCCTGTTCCATACTGAGCGGCCGGGTCATGGGCCCCTTCGCCCAGATCGCCCAGCTCATCACACGCCTGCACCATACCATGAGCGCCTACAGGGAGCTGAACCGGATCATGGACCTGCCGGTGGAACGCACGGACACGGACTCCTTTCTGCACAGACCCCGACTTGATGGAAGCATTGAATTCCGCGACGTCACGTTTTCCTACCCCAGCTCCAAGCTGCCGGCCCTCAAGGGCTTGAACCTGCGCATCGCGGCCGGAGAACGGGTGGGCATCGTGGGCAGGACAGGCTCTGGCAAGTCAACCCTGGGCAAGCTGATCATGAGCCTCTACACCCCCGACCAGGGCGCGGTGCTCGTGGACGGGGCGGACCTGCGCCAGGTCGACCCTACGGACCTGCGCCGCTGGACCGGCTACATGCCCCAGGACGTGGCCCTGTTCCAGGGCACGGTGCGACAGAATATCTCCATGGCGCATCCCCAGGCTTCGGACCAGGAAATCCTGCATGCCGCCCGCATCTCCGGCACCCACGACTTCATGAGCACCCATCCCCAAGGCTACGCCCTGCACGTGGGCGAACGCGGCAGCACGCTTTCCGGCGGTCAGCGCCAGGCAATATCCATCGCCCGGGCGCTGCTGCGCGATCCGCGTATCCTGGTCATGGACGAGCCATCCAGCTCCATGGACTCCCAATCCGAGGCGCTCCTGCTGCAACGTCTCAAATTCTTTCTGGACGCAAAGACCCTGGTGCTGATCACCCATCGCCCGTCCCTTCTGGAACTGGTGGATCGTCTGGTGGTCATCGACGACGGCCGGGTGGTGGCGGATGGGCCAAAGGAGGCGATCATGCGGCAGTTGCAGTCCGGAGGGGTCCCCGTCAATCAAACCGTGCAGCGGCAAACGGGGGTCAGGCAATGAACGCTCCGCACAATCTTGGCGCACCGTCCTTAAACACGGCAAGAATCGAAGCAACTCCCCCGCAGTGCGCACGACAAGACACTTGTCCACCAGCGGGGTCCGCCGCGAAAAGCCGGGAGCACGCCCACCGGGACCAACAGACCCGCAGCTTCGCGCTGGAACTCGACGACCTGACCAGCCGGAGCCGGATCACGCCCAACCTCATGCTCATCGTCATCGTCATGTTCTTCACGGCAGCACTTGCCTGGGCGGCCCATGCCCCCCTTGATGAAGTGGTGCGGGGCATGGGCAAGATCATTCCCTCCACGGAAATCAAGCGCATCCAGAATTTCGAGGGCGGCATCGTCAAGGAGATCCTGGTGCGCGAAGGCCAGGAGGTGGCAAGGGACCAGCCGCTCATCCTCCTCGATCGAACACAGATGGCCTCCCGGTTCCGTGAACAGCGGTCAAACTATCTGGACCAGATCCTGGCCATCGCCCGTCTGGAAGCTGAACTGGCAGGCAAGGATGCCATAGCCTTCCCGGCCGAGGCGCGGAACCAGAAACCGCACCTGCTCGAAAACCAGACCGAGCTTCTGCGCTCTCGCACCGCGAACCGGCAGGCCGCCCTGTCCGTTCTTGAATTCGACAGGCAGCAGCGCATGCAGGAGCTCAAGGAACTCAGGAGCAGGCTGGGTTATCTGCAAAGCAACCATGCGCTGCTGGGCAAAGAAGTGGAGATGACCCGGACCATGGTTGCCAAGGGCGCAGCCTCGGAGATGGATCTTTTGCGCTCAAAGCGCCAACTCATGGAACTTGCGGGACAGATCGCCGACACCCGCATCGCCATCCCCAAGGTGACCGCCTCCCTGGAAGCCGCCACGCACCGCATCGAGGAGGAGAAAAGCAAGCATCGCACGGAAATACTCAAGGAACTCAGTGCGATTCGCACCGAAATGGAGGGCCGCAAGGAAAAGCTCCCGGCCCTTGAAGACCAGATGAACCGCACCAGTGTACGCTCTCCCGTGGACGGCACGGTGAAACGGGTTTTCGTGACGACCATTGGGGAGGCTGTCGGGCCGGGCCAGGAGATGCTTGAGATCGTGCCCCGGGAAGACACCCTCCTGGTCGAGGCAAGGGTGCCCCCGCAAGACATCGCCTTTCTGCATCCAGGCCAAGATGCGGACGTCAAGATCACGGCCTACGACTATTCCATCTATGGAAGCATGAAGGGAAAAGTGGAACACATCAGCGCCGACGCCATCACCGACGAACAGCAAAAAACCAGCTACTATCTCATCAAGGTCCGCACCGACAGTGCTTCTTTGACAAGCAAAGACGGCAAGGAACTGCCCATCATCCCGGGCATGGTGGCCGAAGTGGATGTGCTGACCGGCAAGAAAACGGTGCTTGAATACATCTTGAAACCCATCATCAAGACTGCCAGAGGCGCGCTTCGTGAAAGGTAAGGGTTGAACTCCAGCGAATTGCGTGGCATGCATCAATTTGGGAGAAGTATGCCATGAAAAAAAGAATTCTGCTGGTTGAAGACGACGATCTGCTGCGTTTGGGCCTGAAGTCCATAATTCAGGCCAAAAAAGAATATTCCATTGAAGCCGACACGGCGAGCGGGAAACAGGCCCTGCGCCTTTTTGACGCAAACCATCCCGATATAGTGCTTCTCGATCTTCTGCTGCCCGACATTTCCGGCATCGAGGTGTTGCGACATATAAAACGGGTCGCTCCCAAAGTTCCAGTGGTGGTGCTTACCGCCCATGAAGAGAACGAACTGCTTTTTGAAGCGTTGGAATGGGGCGCGAACTGTTATGTTCTCAAGGGAGCGGGGCCGGAAGAATTGTTCCTGGGCATTCATTACGCACTGCTGAACGAGATGTTCATCAGTCCGAAACTGGCCAAGCTCATCGTGGAAGCCTACCTCTTCGTCAATCGCCAACGAAAGGCCCTGCCGCCCTTGAACGAACTCACGGCGCGGGAAAGGGAAATCGTCAAACTCATCATCGACGGAAAAAAGAGCAAGGAGATAGCCGACACGCTCTTTATCAGCGTCAAAACCGTTCACAAACACCGGTCCAACATCCTGGAAAAACTGGGCCTCAGCAACCTGGCCGACCTGCGCCAGCGCAAAATGTATGTCCTCACCGAAATGTACGAAGAAGACATCAACAAATAGCCGAGCCGCCACAACCTTCCCTTTGAGAAAAATACGGACGTGGAATCTTAATTTTATACTTACCACGTTTTAGTCAAATTTATCCAAAATACACAGCACTTTCCGTTGCTGAAGCTCTCCGCCTTCAAGTAAACTCTCAATAAGTACTTACGTAAAACATTGACATTGTGCACAATGTTTCAAGAGGCATGTCCTGTTCAATCCACAAACTGTCACCTCAAAATAATTCACACAATTCTCAATCGCCACATATAAACCATTATCGAAGCATTTCGCATATCATGTTAATAAATGATATTGATGAAAAATTTAATAAATCCTCAATTTTCAACATTCTATAAAAAACACAAAAAGGGGCTTCGTAACCTGCAATCATCGAGAAAAATCCGGGAGTGACACACCTTGGAAAAAAACAACTTTCTTCTGGTTGAAGACGATCACCTTTTACGCATGGGACTCAAATCCATGATCGACATGCATGACGAGTACACATGCGCTTCGGACGTGGCGACAGGCAGGGAGGCGGTGCGTTCCTTCAGGAAGCAACCTGCGGACATCGTCCTTCTGGACCTGTTGCTGCCGGACATGACAGGAATGGAAGTGCTGAGAAAACTGCGCAGGATCGACAAGCAGGTCAAGATAATCGTCTTGACCGTCTGTGAGAACAACGACTTCCTTTATGAAACCCTGGAATATGGCACCAACGCATATGTTCTCAAAAGCGAGAACCCCGAAGAAATTTTCATGGCCATAAAATACGCTCTGAACGATGAAATCTTCATCAGCCCCAAACTCACCAAAAACATCGTCAAGGACTATATTATCGCCACACGGCAACGAAAGGGCTTGTCTTCCCTGCAAAACCTCACCGCTCGCGAGATCGAAGTGGTAAAACTGATTTTCGACGGCAGGAAAAGCCGGGAGATCGCGGAAATTCTGGCCATCAGCATCAAAACCGTCGACAAGCACCGCTCGAACATCCTCCAGAAGATAGGCATCCACACCTTTAACGAACTGCGACACGGTGGAATATACTTCCTTGATATACTGAACCAGAATTAAGACTCACACTTCAAACGGCGGCCTCGCGAAACATCGCTTACCGGCATGCCATGTCCGCAAGGCAGGCAAGAAACGTCCTGCGGGCTTCAGCCCTCACAACTATTCCCCGATCATTCAAACCATCTGCGCTTTAGCCTTGCAGTGATGCAGGCAAACGGCCCTGACGGACGACAGTCCGAGGGGAACGGAACGCCCCGCTTCGTTTCCCAATGCCAATGCATCTTGTGCGGGCTTGCGCATGCAAATCTTCTCGAATCCGACGTTTTATTCTTCATGATTTGAAAAGCGGCACAATTACATGTACCGTTCATTCCGGACAATCCATCTTTCGAGATTTTGGACGCATGCCGCAAAATTCCGCCGCGAAAGAAATCTCGACCAGGCACCCGGTCAACCATGCTTACCGTTCCAAGTCCGCTTGGATGCCGCATTTCCGCAGTCCCGGGGGTTTGAAATCTGAACACATGGAGTTGCTTTTGAAAACTCGAAAATTCGACGTCATCGTTCTGGGCTCCGGAGTCGCCGGGGGCCATGTCGCCTCGCGCTGCCACAAGTCCGGTCTGAGCGTGGCGCTGCTGGAAAGCCACGGTTTTGGGGGCACCTGCCCGCTGCATGGCTGCGAACCCAAGAAAGTCATGGCCGACGCCGCCGAGACCGTGGAGCGTTTCAACAACACCTCCGGGACAGGCCCGACCGGTTCCGCCAAACTCGACTGGGTCGAACTCATGCGCTTCAAGCGCACGTTCACCGACGATTTGCCGGACAAAATCCGGACGCACTATCAAAACCTGGGCATCCAGACATTCACCACGGCCGGCAAATTTGCCGGTCCCAATACCATCGTGAGCGGGGATGAACTGCTTGAAGCCGCCCATGTCTGCATTGCAACCGGCTCGACTCCCAGGGAGTTGCAGATCCCGGGGCACGGACATCTTTCTTCCAGCAACGATTTCCTGGCCATGCCCACCCTGCCGGAAAGAATCGTCTTCATCGGAGGCGGATTCATCGCCTTTGAACTGGCTCACATCGCGGCAGCGGCCGGGGCCCAGGTGACAATCGTTCATCGCAGCGAGCGTTTCCTCAAAAAATTCGACGCCGACCTGGTGCAACGATTGACCGGGCATCTGGAAAAACTGGGCGTAACATTTCATCGGAACTGTCCGCCCCACTCCATTGAAGAAAATGGCGGAGCGTTGCTGCTGAAGGCTGGAGAGGACGGTCGGCAAAGCTTTACGGCGGATGCGATCTTCAATGCGGCCGGGCGCATTCCGGCCCTGGCCGGCCTCGACCTGCCCGCCGGCAACGTCGACACGCGCAATGGCGGAGTCGCCGTCAACGCCTACATGCAGAGTCTCTCCAACCCTTGCGTCTTCGCTGCCGGAGACGTCATCGCCGAAACCATGCCCCTGACCCCGGTGGCCAGCGTGGAGGCGGAAGTCGTGGCCAAAAACATCATCGAAGGCCCAAAGCACACGATGAGCCCTGACGTGACGCCATTCTCCCTGTTCACCTATCCACCGCTGGCGACCGTGGGCATGCTTGAAGAGGAAGCGCAAAAGCAAGGGATGCGCTTCGATGTCATCCAAGGAGATTCGGCAGGATGGTCGGAATACCAGCGTATCGGGCAAACGTGCGCGGGATTCAAGCTGCTGGTCGAAAAAGACACGCGGCAGCTGCTGGGGGCGCACGTTCTGGGCGACGCGGCAGAAGAGACAATCAACCTTTTCGCACTGGCCATGCGCAAGAAGGTCGATGTCGATGAATTGCGTTCCATGCTGTGGGCATACCCATCTTTTGGCTACGCAATGAAATACATGTTCCGGTAACCTGAAGTAACGCCCAAAAAAACAGGATTCCCAACAGGAGCGGTCCATCGGCCGCTCCTGCATTTTTCATAAAAAAAGGTCTATTCTCCTGCCCTTTTTTCTTGCTGCGTGGCACCGGCCGTTTCCAGATCCCGAAAATAGGCAGTGGTGTCTCCCTTGGTCCAGAGGCCGACGTAACCCCAGACGGGTCTGGAGGCGGTGAAGCTTAGACCGCGTCCACTAAAGCCGACGGCGGTGATCTCCTTTCCAGCCACCGTCACTTCAAGGCCAACCCAACGCCCCAAAGGCACCTGCATGTCGACCCGCGCCAAAAAACTTCTGGTATTGTTCACGAATTCAAGTAGTTGCAATTCTCCTGCGGCGGCATCCACGGCCAATACCAGGCAATTTCCGACATTGCCCAAGCCGAAAGCCAGCCCGGCGGCGAGGTCCACGCATCCGGCCTCGATGCGCACATCGACCCGGATGCGCCCGTCTTCGTGCCGACTGTCGCGTTTCACGGCGGTCGGATAGTAGTGCCGGGCATGCCGTTTCTCCAGAAATTTCCGGTACCGACCGCCCAGGACCGAACTCGCGGCAAAATGCAGTGCACATGAAACCGTCTGCCCCATGTGCGCTCCATCCTGCATGATGACCTCCCGGCCATCCATTTCGGCAAGGGACCACTGACCAAAAGACGCATAAAAACCGGGAAGCCGCTTTTCGGAACGATCCAGAAAATCATATTCCTGCCTGAAGAACATTTCGGCCAGGGTCTGCACCTCTTCCCGGTTCGGTATGGCCAGATCAAGCAGCCTGCTGCAGCCCAGCAAGCGGCCGGTCTGATCCAGCACCTCCTCCATGTCCGGGCAGTCGAGCCCCCTCAAAGACGCCTGCAGCATGTCCCCACTGATGTTCACCTCATAGCCCAGCCGCTTCAGCACATTGGACAGGAACTCGATGCGCAGGGCCTTGCCGGAGCCGGTGCCGGCTCCGCCCGCAAACTGCAGGGTCAGGGTGTTGGCATCCGGGTCATCCGAACAGAGCGCGTCCAGATTGGAATAATGGTATCCGAACTTGACGCTCAGGTTCAGGTAATCGGCGGAGACCAGGGCATAGGATTTCGTTTCCGGCGGAATGGCACCGCCGGGCCCCATGCTACCGGACATGAGGGCCATGAAGTTCCGTCCGCTCAGGTCCACGTTTCCGGCCCAGGTCACGCCTGGATGCGCCAAGCCTCGCCACAACGCGGCCATGGGCCTGGAGCGGATGTGCTCCGGAAGAATCTCGGCGCAGGTATCAAGCCCTTCGGCCAAGCCACCGCCCAAGTCGATGAAGTGCATGGCCAGAGGGATGTTGGCGCTCATGCTACGCGACACCACCGAGTCGTCTGCAAGGCGGGAGATGTTGAACATTTCCTCCATGGCCTTTTCGTGGGCGAAGCGGATCAGGTCGTGCAGGGTGCGGCACCCCTCGGGAGTGAAGTCCGGCGATTTCGGGTCGGTCAAATTGAGGGGAGATATGCGCTCCAGCAGTTTTCGCAGGTGCCTGCCAATGGGCCCCAGCCCTTCATCTTCGTCCCGGGCAGGAAGCTTTCGGCTCAATTCTGGTACAAGGCCCAGATAGACTTCCCCTTCTTCAGCCAGCAGGGTGATCTCCTGGCCGGAGGATATTTTCGTCGTGGCCTCGCGGGTATCCATGAGGGCCGGAACATTGAACTCCCGCGCCACGGAGGCAAGATGACTGGCCACCCCGCCAAGGTCGGTGATCAGCCCTCGGACCCGGCTCATGTAGGGGGCCAGATCCGGGGCTGCCGTCCGGGCGACCAGGATGGCGTTCTCGGTCTGCTCCGGTTTCAGTTCAGCCGAAACAAGGATCGCCTTGCCCGAAACCCTGCCAGGCGACGCCGTTTGTCCGGCCGACAAGAGCAGCTCCATGCTTTCGGTATTCAAGGCTGCCGAGGGTTTGGCGGTCTTGGAGATACCCAGGGGACGCGACTGGAGAAAAATAATCCTCCCTTTTGCATCTACTGCCCATTCGATGTCCTGCGGCGCGCCGAAATGCGCTTCAAGCCGAAGACCGGAACGCACCAAATCAATGACGGCTGAATCCTTCAGGGCGGGCGTTACGTTTTCCGAATCTTCATCTTTGGGCTGGATTGCGCGCCAGGCGATTGAAAACGTGTCGCGGTCAACCCTGTACACATCCGGCGAGGCGGACCCTCCGACCACCTGCTCCCCCAGGCCAAGGGCCGCGTCGATGCGCGCCTGACCCGCCTGCGGCATGGAAGGATCCACAGTGTAAAGGACGCCGCTGGTCCTGGCGTCGACCAAATCCACGACGGCCACCGCCATGGGCGTGGCCGCGTCGGACAGCCCATACCGAAGCCGGTACAGGATGGCACGAGGAGTGTACTTACTGGCCAGGACAGTGCGAAAGGCCTTGGGCAAATCCTCTTCTTCAACCGGGAGCACGCTTGCATACTGTCCGGCAAAGGAGGCTGCCGTGTCCTCGCCCACGGCGCTGCTGCGCACGGCCAGTCGCGGCTTGCGGCCAAGACGACGGGACAGGGCACGAAATTCACCCTGCATGGCCGTCTCCAGGGCGCTCGGCAACGGAGCGGCCAGAATTTTCTCGCGGATCTGGCTGCACGCCTCGTCGCTGTCGGGCCGGCCCGGATCGAAATCGGCCAGCATCTCCTCCACGGAATCAAGCAAGCCGTTTTCGCGCAGAAAAAGATCAAAGCCCGCGGTCGTGACGACAAACCCATCCGGCGCCGACAGTCCGAGCACATTTGTGATCTGCGCCAGGTTGGTGGCCTTGGCGCCGGACAGGAGCGTGTCCTTCTCGCCAAGTTGCGCAAAAGGCAGCGTGAGCGGCCCTTCGATGACGGGCCGCTCTCGCTGGATCAAGGCGTGAAGCTCATCGGCCACGGTGTCAAAAACGGGCAAAATCCCGTCGTAGCGATGACCTGAAAGCTGGTTCAGGGAGCCCACCAATTCCCTGACATGATCCAGAAGCTCCGCGCCGCGCCGCTGGATGAAGGCCATAGTGGCCAATCCGGCCCCACGGTCCAGCATTTCAAGCTCCGCCAGAATGCGCAGCGCGCGATGATTGTGCTCCAGAAAGTCATTGTAGTGCCGAAAACGTCGGGAGGCCGGGCCGTCCTGGTCGGCCAACAGCTTGCAAGAATCCTGCTTGAAAAAAAACGGCATGAAGTTCTCCTCAAGAAACAATGTCACATGTATGGACTTTCACCTTGATCAAAACTTCGGCGCTACAGCCGACTCGATTTCGCAACCGGGCAGAAACGTGCGCCATCCTGCCGGACGTTCATGCTACAGCGGCCAGAACCAAACCAGAAGCGGAAGCCCAAGGGCGATGACGACCACGTCCATGGGCAGGCCCATGCGCCAGTAGTCCCCAAAACGGAATCCGCCGGGTCCGAGGATCAAGGTATTGTTCTGGTGTCCAATGGGCGTCAGGAAGGCGCAGGAGGCGCCAATGGCGACGGCCATCAGGAACGTGTCCGGATTGACGCCGAGCTGAATCGCCGTTCCAAGCCCGATGGGAGCCATCACGGCCGCCGTCGCGGCATTGTTCATGAGATCGGTCAGAATCATGGTCGTGAGCATGACCACGGCCAGTGCGACAAAGGGGTTGCCCTGAGCCACGTTTTCAAGCAGCAGGCGCGCGATGAGATCGGCCGCGCCCGTGTTGCGCATGGCCTCGGCAACGGGCAGCAGCCCGCCCAGCAACACAACCACCGGCCAGTCCACCGCCTCGTAGACCGAACGCATGGGCAACGTGCGCAGCGCCATGGAGGCCAGCACTCCGGAAGCAAAAGACACCTCTGCGGGAAGCAGCCCGAAGGCGGCCAAGCCCACGGAGATCACCATGATGCCCGTGGCCATGAGCGCCTTGCGCTTGTCGAAAATGCGCAGATCCCGCTGGGCAAGGGGCACGCAGCCCGAGTTGCCGGCGAAGCCGTTCAGGCTGTCAAGCCGCCCCTGCATCAGCAGCACGTCGCCCGGCTTGATCAGCAGGGACCGCAAGCGGGCCATGGTACATTCGCCCTGACGGGCAACAGCGAGCAGATTTATGCCGTACCGGGTCCGCAACGCCAGATCGCTGGCCGAACTCCCGACAATTCTGGATTCCGGCAGCACCGCCATTTCCATCAGCGCGGATTCCTCGCGCCCCGATTCCTCGGGTTCCGCCTCGGTCGCCGCAAGCTCGGCCAGATCTTCGGAACCGCCCGCCAGCCCGAGCGACGGGGTTTCACTTGCGTCCGGGCTCTTCAACTCCGAATCGTCAAACAGTTCTTCCTCGTCGGCCCCGGCATCTTTCTGCACGGCCGCACCCTGCTGCTTGTCCTCTTCGAGCTTCAGATCAAGCCGAGACAGCACTTCGCTCAGCGCCCCCACATCGGCCTCCAGAATCAGGACGTCTCCAGCGCGCACAATCTTGCCGGGACGAGGAGAGCGGACGTGCAGGTCGTTGCGTACGAGATCCAGCATCTGGACATCGAGCTCTTGCAGAACCGTCTTTATTTCCTGGAACCGCTTGCCTTCGCTGGCGCTGCCCTCCGGCACGCGGACCTCGGTGATGTAGGCGCTCGTCTCAAAACCCGAGGCTCCCGCCTGCCTGCGCGCCGGGACGAGACGCCAGCCAATGAGAGCGATAAAGACGACCCCCGCCACGGTCAGCGGCAAGCCGACCATCGAAAAGTCGAACATCTTAAAGGCGCTCATGTCCGGCCGGTCCGCGCGAAAGCCCGCGATAATGAGGTTGGGAGGGGTACCGATCAGGGTCGTGGTGCCGCCCAGAATCGATCCGAAGGCCAGAGGCATAAGGACCTTGCCCGGAGGCAGGTCAAGACGCCCCGCGACCTGGATCGCGACCGGCATGAGCAAGGCCAGTGCGCCGACATTGTTCATGAAGCCCGAAAGCACCGCACCCAGGGCGGCCAGTGCCGCGATACTGAGCGTCGGGCCGGTGTTGGACGGCAATACAGTCCTGGTCAGCACGTCGACCGCACCCGAGGCTTGCAGGCCGCGACTCAGCACCAGCACGCAAGCCACGGTAACCACGGCAGGATGACCAAAACCGGCAAAGGCCGCCTGCGGCTCGACCAGGTCGGACAGCACGCAAAGCACCAGCGCCGCCATCGCCACCATGTCGTGCCGCCACCTGCCCCACAGGAACATGCCGATGGCAGCGGCTATGATCATCATGATGAGAGCTTGATCGTAGGTCATATTCACCCCTCCCGCGGGATGTCCACGTCATGTGCGGCGCAGGCTTCGAAATGAAACAACCAGGGCAGACCATCAATAAATTAAGCATTTGTTGGTGCTGAAAATATTTGCCTGGTCATGCCCAATTCCCCGACGATTTGACGGAAGCCTCAATCAATACGGAATCTGCCGCGATTGTCAGGAAAATTCAACCGGAAATGCCGTTTCAAGCGGTGTTGCTTCGACCCGGAACAGAGCTGACAACCTCCTCGTTCATTTCAAAGATTGATTCAGTCATCAACTGCGCATGCTTTTTTCTGGATGCTTCCGTGCGATAATGCTTTGTTTCAGCTGCTCATGCTTTCATCAACCCGCCGGAAAGCGAACAGTGGAGATATTCGTGGACCAGGGCAAAAAGAAGAGACGCGAGCCGACCTGCGAGTGCAAAGCCATTGCAATGGTGCGCGAGTTCATTCTCGGCGCAAGGATTGCTGAAGGAAGATTGCCACGCACGAATCATTGAGAAAATAACCCCGACGACGCAAACCATCCACATCCCCATGGAAGAAAAGGATGCGGCCACCAAGATCGCGCCGTCCACGATCCCGGATCGGAACAGATAGGCAACGATTGAGCGGTTCCGGTGCGGGTGTCGGTTGCCGCTCAATTCCACTTCGAAAATCAGGGAGGTTCCTGCTCGCAGCAGCGCAACATGCCGAATTTTGAAACAGGGGGCCATGATACTGCATCATTTTATCCGGCCAACACTTGGCCAACACGAGAATACCGGACAACCTGCTTTGCAAACTGCTAGGCGTATCCGTATTTATACCAAGAAAAACCAAAGGTTCTCTACGTAAATTTCCTTAAGCATTTCTCTTGATTGTTCCATATTTCACATGCTACCATTTTTCGTATGAAAACGACTCTCATTATCACAATAACCCTCGTCATGGCAGCGGCAATCGCAATATGGGCAGGGACAAGACCAAGATTGGGAAAAACCGGCCGTTCGATCAATGTCAGCTTTGATCAATTGAAAGACATGGAACATCGGGATCGATGACGAAATACGCGATGCCGGGACGAAAGGCGGACTTTTCCGGCTGATTCGCCGATGCGTCTCGTCTTCGCGGCAAAGAGGCACGAACAAAACCGGAGCAAGTCATGGATGATATCCGCATGCGCCCCATCGGCGTCATCAACTCCCCCTTCACAGACAGGGCCGACATGCCCATCCAGCCTTGCGGCGCGTGCGACGTGGCCGGCCGGATAGTCCTGGAGGAAGCCCTGGCCCCTGGCCTTACGGATCTGGAGGGATTTTCCCACATCTATCTGCTCTATCACTTCCACATGAGCCGGGGTTTCGACCTGACCGTCGTCCCGTTCATGGAACCGGCCGAACGCGGACTCTTTTCCACCCGCGCTCCCAGACGCCCCAACCAGATCGGCATGTCCATCGTGAGGCTTGAGCGCATTGAGGGCAACATCCTGCACATCCTCGATGTGGATGTCCTGGATGGCACACCGCTTCTGGACATCAAGCCCTACTTCAAAACCTTCGACGCCTTTCCTGAAGCCATTTCAGGCTGGGCCGAAAGCCATCAGAGCGAAGCGGGCCGGGTCCGCTCCGACAAACGCTTCGTCGATCCCAAGAAATGATCGGGGACGAAACCGGCCCGGAAATAACCACGCCGCGTGCATCGATGCGCGGACATGACCAATCCGGCGATCCCGTAAAAGCCATCCGCCAAGGGCAGCGTCAAGCCCGCGACAACTTCAGTCCTTGTCCTCTTTGCCTTCCTTGAACCCCTGCCCAAACGCGGCCTTGGCCTTGGAAAAACTGTCCTTCCAGACCTTAAGCGACTCCTCCAGGCCATCTTTGAGTTCCTCCCAGGCAGATCCGCCGGCCTCTTGCAACGCCTTCATTTTCGATTCAAGCTCATTGCGTTTTCCCTTCAGCTCCTCGATGCGTTCAAGGTAGCCAAGCTTCAGATCGGCCCTGGACTGATTCGCCTTTGCGGCCAGCAGATCGATCTCGGCGTTCCATTCATCAATTTTGGCTTTTAGTTTCTGCACATAGGCATCTTTTTTTTCCTGCATAAAAATCCACTCCTTACAAAATTACGGATCAAGCTTTTCCTGCCATGCCCCTAACGCGCATCTCGGCCAAATTTACCGTTTACGGCCAATTTTGAGGCTCGCTGGCAACGCACGACAATCTGCTCCAGCCAGAATAGGTCTGAAGCAAGACCTTGGCACAATTGCTTCATGTCCGCCACTTTCGGGCCATGCAAAAAATGTCGAACCGATCTGAAAATTCACCATTTCCAAAAAGGCGATCCAAGGCCGCGCATCCACGCCATCCGTGTTGGCCACTATGTCCGGTGAATTTTGAACGGATAGACGAACAGAAATCGCGGATTCGAATTGACCTTTTCGCGCAGGGTTTATAATTTTTCGGACTTTCCCGCGTCTGCCCGCGCGGCACCACTCGGCGGCAATGCCGACAACCAGGAGAATAGATGGAGACACTGATCATCGGCGCCGGTGCCATGGGCGGATTGTTCGCAACCCTGCTCACGCCGCTGGTTCCTGTAACCCTGTTCACCACCAATGCCGGGCACGCCGAGGCCATCAATCGAACCGGGCTGGCCCTCATCTGCATGGATGGCCAGGTCCGTCGCTCTTCGGCCTGCGCACTGACCGATCCAGACCGGTACGGCCGCCGCGCCGACCTGATCCTCATTTGCACCAAGGCCCGCTCGACCGGCCAGGCCGCGGACGTCGCAAGCCGACTGCTGGCCCGGGACGGCCTGGTGCTGACCCTCCAGAACGGGCTCGGCAACCTCGAACTCATCCAGGCCGCTGTCGGCGTCTCCCGCGCCGCCGCCGGAATCACCGCCCAGGCGGCCACCCTGCTCGGCCCCGGACAGGTGCGCCATGCAGGCAGCGGCCCCACGGTGCTCGGCGCAGGGCCCGGACAGGAAAAGAAGATCGCCGCCGTCGCCGCCCTGTTCAACCAGGCAGGCATCGCCACCACCGTCACCGATGACGTCGCGGCCCTGCTCTGGTCCAAGCTCATCGTCAACGTGGGCATCAACGCCCTGACCGCGCTGCTGCGGGTCCCAAACGGCACCTTGGCCCAAATCCCGGAATGCGAATCCCTCATGGCCGATGCTGTAACCGAGGCCATGGCCGTGGCCCGGGCCCTTTGCGTCCGACTGCCGGACGAAGCTCCACTGGAGAAAGTCCGGGCGGTTTGCGCCCTGACCAGCGGCAACCAGTCCTCAATGCTTCAGGACATCCTCGCGGGCAAACCCACCGAAATCGATGTCATCAACGGCGCGGTCGTCCGCGAGGGCGTAAAGACCGGCATCCCCACTCCAGTCAATCAGATGCTGACGGAACTGATAAAGGCGCTGGAAGCCACCACCGCGCAACGAATCAATTGAACTCACCGGCCCTTATCAGACCAATCAGTTCTTGCCATTTCTGCTCCCGAATCCCGAAGCCTTGCTTAAACAGACAAGCCGCTGAAGCTTCTGCATTTCAGCGGCTTGTTTCTCAGGGATGCCCAAACGCATCACATCAAAGCTGCGCCTGTCTGGCCTGACGCTCCAGCTCCAACTTGAAAGACGGATCCAGGTTCATCTTGCGAGCCAGTTCGTCCAGATAGGCACGCTCCATGAAATTCTCCTCGTCCACCATCAAGAGGCTGGCCAGATACATTTCAGCGGCAATCTCCGGAGTCGTGGCCGAAGTCGCGATTTCCGCAGGATCCATGGGCTTGCGCAGTTCCTGATCTACCCAGGACTGCAGTTCCCGGTCACTGGTCAACTGCGCGATACTCTGGTCGATCAACTGCCGTTCACGATCATCGATATGGCCGTCCGCCTTCGCCGCCGCGATGATCGCGCGCAGAACCGCCTTTCCGTGGAATTCGGCTTCCAGGGCAGGAACCCTGTCCACCGTCCGGGGTTGCGGCACTTGGGGCGCGGAGGCGCTGTTCTGCTGCCAGGTGCTGAAAGCCTTGTAGGCCACAAGTCCGAGCGCCGCCAGACCGCCGTACTTGAGAGCCGTACCGCCCATCTTGCGCGCCTTCTTGCTGCCCATGAGCACCCCGATCGTACCCGCGGCCAGAGCGCCGCCTCCCGCTCCCGTGAGCAGTGCGCCCAGGGGATTTCCCCCTGTCGCGGCATTTGCCCGGTTCCCGGCATTCTGCAATGCCCCCTGACCCGACTGAAGCATTTGATCCAGAAGATTCATTATACTCATTGAAAACCTCCACATAAGATGAAATGACGTCACTGCAAAAAGTCGTCATCCCCTTGAAGAAGGGGATCTTCGCTTTTCTAAATATCTGAAAAGAATGGATTCCCGCCTTCGCGGGAATGACGTTCAGGTTCATCCACGACTTTTTGCAGGTGCGTCTGAAGTTACTATTCGCGAAAAATCAGACTCAGAGTTCAAATCCGTATCGGCTTCGCATTGAAAAATGCGTTGCGTCGCACCTAATCCAGATCAAGAGTTGCCCTCATTCGCATGAACCAAAGCGATTGCACAACGGCCCTCTGCAATACGTTACACTTTTCGCGATCTGTTTGCTCTGGAACAATGCCCAGCTCAAAAGCGCCGTGGTCAGAACGAGCAACGCGCTCACGGCGATGGAGACCCCGTATGATCCGGTGGCGTCGGCCATGATGCCGCCCAAGGGCGGCCCGATGAGCGCCGCCAGCCCGTACCAGAGGAAACAAATGGGATAAAGGCGAGGGAACAGCTCTATCCCCATCTGCTCCACGATCGAGGCGGCGTAGACGACGAAGCATCCTCCAAAACCGATACCCGTGAACAGAACGGCGGCCAGCACGAGCCCTGGCGCTGACGGAAGCAGAAAGAGGAGCATGCTCAGTCCAAGAAAAGCCTGGGAAAGAAGGATGGTCAGCCGTGAACCGAGCCGATCGTGAACCTGCCCCCAGCCTATCCGGCCCATGGCGTTGCCCAGGGCGAAGACCGATATGGCCAGAGTGGCGGCCGAGTTTCCGAGGCCCAGGGACAAGGCGACGGGCTTGAGGTTGCCCACCACCAGCAGTCCGGCGAAGGTTCCGCTGAACATGCCAAGACACAGGAGCAAAAAATTACGCGAGGTCAGCAAGCTTAACGGCAAGGCCGCCCGGTCCCTGCCCTGAAGGTTTCGCGCGTGATCGTCCGAGGACGGCTCGCGCATGAGCAGGGCGCTGCATATCGCGATGGCGCCGGAGCCAAGGCCGATAAAGCGAAACACATGCATCACGTCCATGGCGCGGGTCACAAGCAGGTGTTCGGCCACGACGCTCAGGAAGATGGCTCCGGCACCGAAACCGGCGACCGAGACTCCGGTCACGAGTCCCTTCTTATCCGGAAACCATTTCATGGAGACCGTCAGGGGACAGATGTATCCAAAGCCGATTCCGGCTCCCGTGACCACGCTGAGACCAAGAAACAGCAGAAGGAAATTGCCTTGCGACAAAGACGCCGTCAGATAGCCCGCACAAAAAAGAAGCGCTCCGACCAGCGCCGTCAAACGCGCGCCGCGACGCTGCAGAAACCGCCCCGCTGGAATCATGACACAGGTGAAGACCGCAATGGTGGCGCCGAAAATGATGCCGCACTGGCTTGACGTCAAACCATACTCCGCTCTCAGAAGCGGAACAAACTCACTCCAGGCGTAAATGCCGCCAAGTATCATCTGGGTCAGACACCCTGCGCAAAGAACGATCCATTTCATCTTGAAGCACCCGTCAATCGTTCCAGGACTTCAAGGACGTCGCCGATGCAGCATCCGCTTTCCAGGGGATGCCGCAGGCGCTGGTCGCGAAGGATGGTATATCTGACCCGGCGGCCTTCGCGCTCCCCGATCAGATAACCAGCGGCCCGCAAATCGGCGACGATGTGCTGGACGGCCCGCTCCGTGATGCCGACCTCGCCGGCGATGTCCTTCATGCGCATGCCCGGATCCCGGGACAGGCAGAACATTACGTGTGTGTGATTGGTCAAGAAAGTCCATGAGGACGTTTGAGGTGTGGTGGTCATTATCAATCTTCCGTGAGAGTTGAGTAAGGTTTGATGTCCGAGACAAAAACTATGCGCCACGTAATTCACGAAATAAAATTCGTGAATCAAACAGACTTTTGCTTGACATATCCGTTCGTGTCAAGCTGGAACCAGCCAGCCAAGATTTGGCCTTGGACGTCCGTGAAAAGCGCGGGGGGCTTGCAAGAGGTAAAATATCTCAAGGATTGAACAGTTCGAACTTTTCCGGCAAGTCAACGCGACAATAAGCTTGCCGAGTAGGCGGGGAGTGCTTGAGAGGCTTCCATGCCACTGCCGGACAGAAGCGGAACGTGAGCGAACGGACGCCGCCGGTACGGTGGTTCTGTAAACACAGTGGACCACTTCCGGCTCGAAAAACATCATACCGATCTGGCACCGAGCAAGAATGTTAACAATAATATAAATGCATGAGCGGGACCTGACGTGCACAAAGCAACACTATTTTCAAAAAGCATATTTGGCATCGTTCTTCCATATTTCATTTTCGCATGTCTGTGGATTCTCATCTCCGACAATATTCTTGCCACACTTCGACTTGATGCAGAATCTGTAGTTCGCTGGTCCATTTACAAGGGATGGGGGTTCGTATTCGTCTCTGCGGCCCTCCTGATGATACTCATTCGCCTCCACTCGGCCAGTCGCGAAGAACTTCTGAATCGTCTCGCAGAGAGCGAAGACAGATTTCGTCTTGTGTGCGACAATCTTCCCGACAGCTATGTGTACCAATTTACCCTGGAGCCGGACGGCACGCCCCGTTTTCTTTTCCTCAGCGCCGGCATCGAACGTCTCCACGGACTCAGCGCGGAAGACGTGATGCGAGATGGACGTCTTCTGTATGACCAAGTGTCTCCAGCCCAATTTCAAGAGATGAAAGCCAACCAGGTCGCCAGTATCAAGGACCTCTCGGATTTTGTCATGAAACTCTCCATGCGTCGCACCGATGGTGTCTGGCGTTGGTTCCAGATCAGCTCGCGGCCCCGCCGTCTGGCCGACGGCCGGATCATCTGGGATGGGGTCATTACGGACATCTCGGAGCAGATGGAATCGCAGCAGGAGATCCAACGGGCAAGCGAATTACTGGAGCAGGCTGGAGAAATTGCCGGACTTGGGGGATGGGAGTTCAATGTGAAGACCCTGCAAGGCACCTGGACGAGCCAGGTGGCAAGAATCCACGACCTGGCGCCCAGTGAAAAGGTAAGCGTCGAACAGGGTCTGAGCTTCTACATCGAAACGTCCAGGGAAAAAATAGCGAGTGCGGTGCAGGACGCCGTGGACCTGGCGCTTCCGTATGATCTGGAGCTGGAGATGCTGACCGCCGCCGGGAATAAAAAATGGGTCAGAACCGTGGGCAGGCCCGTGGTGGAAGACGGCCAGGTCGTGAAAATCACCGGTGTCATTCAGGACGTCACGGAGATGAAGAAGGCCGAAATTTCACTGCGGGAGAGCGAACAGCGCTACAGAGAGATCTTCAACGCAACATCCGAAGCCATTTTCATCAGCGAGGCGGACACCGGCAGGCTGCTCGACGTAAACGATGCCATGCTCTCGATGTACGGGTACCGTTCCAAGGATGCAGTTCTGGCGGGAAACATAGGGGACTTGAGTTCAAACGAGGAACCATTCACCGAAGCGGAGGCTCAGAAGAGAATCGCCGCGGCGTTTCACGGGGAGCGCCTCCAGTTCGACTGGCAGGCCAAGCGACACGACGGCACTGTTTTTCCGGTCGAGGTCACGCTCAGGCACTCGCTCATCGGCGGTCAGAAAAGGATCATCGCAGCAGCCCGCGACATCACCGAACGCAAGCGGGCGGAAACGGCCCTGCGGGAGAGCGAACACCACTTCCGAACCCTGGCCAACGCCGGAACGGCCCTGATCTGGACATCAGGCCCGGACATGCTCTGCGACTATTTCAACGATACCTGGCTGGACTTCACGGGCCGCACCCTTGAACAGGAGCTTGGCAACGGTTGGGCCGAAGGCATGCATCCGGAAGACCATGACCGCTGCCTGGACTTTTACGTTACGAAATTCAACCTCCGGGAAGCGTTCGAGATCGAGTACCGGTTGCGTCATGCCGACGGCTCCTACCGCTGGATCCTCGATCTCGGCAACCCGCGCCACGACAGCGCGGGAGCGTTCATCGGCTACATTGGCCATTGCTACGACATCACCGAACGCAAGCACAATGAGCAGGCTATCATTCAGGCCAAGGAAGACGCCGAAGCCGCCAACAGCGCCAAGAGTTCGTTCCTGGCCAACATGAGCCACGAAATCCGCACGCCGCTGAACGGCATCATGGCCATGATGCAAGTTTTGGAGATGACGCCGCTGAACCCGGAACAGGCCAAGTATGTCTCCATGGCCATGACGTCCTCGGACCGTCTTGCCCGACTTCTGACAGACCTTCTCGACCTCTCCCGCATCGAATCCGGCAGGATGATCCTGCGCGAGGAGGAGTTCGGGGCCAGGGAACTGTGCGAGTCCGTGTTCGAGCTTTTCCTTGTCGCATCCAGGGAGAAAGGCATCAGACTGGAGAGTTCCCTTGACCCCGCCCTGCCCCCGATGTTGCTCGGGGACGAATCGCGGCTGCGCCAGATTCTCTTCAATCTGATCGGCAATGCGGTGAAATTTACCGATACGGGTTCGGTAACACTGGAGATGACGCCGCTGCGGTTCGAGAACGGGCAACCGCTCGTGCTCATGAGCGTGACCGACACCGGAATCGGAATCCCGACCGAACGGTTGGACGAGTTGTTCCAGCCCTTCTCCCAGGTCGAAACGTCCTACACCCGGAAATACCAGGGCGCGGGACTCGGCCTGTCCATCGTGCGCAGGCTCGTTGAACTCATGAACGGCCACATCATCATGGACAGCGTGCCGGACGAGGGAACCAGCGTGCATGTCATCCTGCCCCTGAAGCTGCCACCGGCACTTCTGAACGCCCGAGACCGGGAGAACGGTCAGGATAAACCTGTGCGTGGGATGCGCATACTGCTGGCCGAAGACGACTGGACCAACGCCTTCGCCACCAAGACACTCCTGGAAAAAAGCGGCCACAAGGTATCCTTGGCGGTGAACGGCCAGGAAGTCCTCGATCTGCTCGAAAAGCAGGGATTCGACCTGATCCTCATGGACATCCAAATGCCCGTCATGGACGGGATCGCGGCTACCAGGGCTATCCGCGCGAAAACAAGCCAGGTATCGAATAAAGACATTCCCATCATCGCCATGACCGCCTTTGCCATGCGCGGGGACAAGGACAAATTCCTTGATGCCGGAATGAACGGATACCTGGCCAAACCGGTGACCATGAAGGATTTGCAGTCGGAACTCGCAAAGGTAGCCCAAGGATTCGTCGGCTGAGGAGGCGCACATGAAATCCGTGCGCCAGGGCCAAAGGAAGAAATGTCGGATTCCGGACGCTGCCTACAGTTCCGGCGCCTGCTTCTGTTCTTTCCTGGCCAGCACGTAGAGCGGCTCCTTGACCCCCAGGATGGTTCCGAAATTGCGGATCAGTTCCAGCCCTGCCACGGTGATGCTCTGTCCCCTGTCCATCAGGACCGCGCCCTTTCCGCTCAACACCGGATCCATCAGCAGCATGCCCTCGCGCAGATCGTCGATCAGGACGCTGCGGATCTCGCTTTGCTGCCGCCTTTCCACGACTTCAGCCAAGGCAGACAAGACCCGCACGTCGTACACGTCCGGCATCTCCCGCATGCGCTGCAACGCTTCAGCAGCGGAAATTCCGACATTGTCGAGATCCGCGAAATCCAGCGCCGCCTTCAGTATCCTTGCGCCCGCGCAAGGATTTTTATCCACGGCCAGCTCATGCTCCGAGATCATCTCGACCACGCTTTCCAGGCGGGGAACGTGCCGCAACAGATTGCCGGCGATGTCCGGATGCATCAAGAATATTTCCTGCTCGTCCTTCGAAAGAGCCTTGCAGGAGATCTTCCGTTCAAGGATATCCATGGGCAGGGATATGCACCCGATCTGACTGAGCATGGCCGCCAGTTCGTATTTCCAGCTCCCCTCCAGGCCGAGAACCTGGACAATGCCCGCGACCAGGGGTTTGGCTTTTTCTGCACGCCCAAAGGCCTTGGGACTGACCAGCGCGAGAAGTTCCGACAAGACCTGGATACATCCGCGCAGGGTGCCGTGCAGAAGCTGTCTCTCGGACATTATCAGCCGGTACTGTTGCACGCCGTCGTTCACCGCCGAAAGGAGGGCGTCCGGGGCGCAAGGCTTGGTCAGCAACCGGAAGATCGCGCCCTTGTTCACAGCCGAGATGGCCGTATCGAGGTCGGCGTGGCCGGTCAGCATGACGCGGACCGTGTCCGGCCAGCGATTCTTGATGACGCCCAGAAGCTCCACCCCATCCATGACAGGCATCTTCAGGTCGGAAACAACCACGGCGAAGGGGCCGCTCGACTCCATGAGCCGCAAGGCATCCAGGCCGCTTCCGGCGGTCTCGATCTCGAAACGATTGCGCAAGTTGCGCCGAAACGTCTCAAGCACGAATTTTTCATCGTCGACAAAAAGAATCCGTTCGCTCATGAGCCCTCACCGTTGTTTGTCCCGATACATCGCGGCCCTCATGTGCCCAAGGGCGCCTCGTCCGTAAATTCATACTTCGCGAGTCGTGTCAGCTCGGTGATTCGAGTTCGGTCATCATCACGGCCTTCCATTTCGCGAGCGTCACTTCCCCGTCTTCAACATCAAGAAGTGCTGACGCAAATGAATGCGGAGCGTGTCCGCTCTGCCGCACGTAGCGGTTGTGCATTTCCACGTCCACCATGTGCACAACGAAGGAGAGATGCGACCAGGCAGGCCCCTGCCTGCTTCCGTGGTGCTGGGCGATGGCGATGACGACATCCTCGGAAAATCCCCACAATCCCAACAGGTAAGCGCCGACCTCCGCATGGGTCACCCCCAGCTCTTCCGCCTCGATGTCCGCCAAGGGAATATTCCGCGCCTGAGCCAGAAGCAGGATCCGCACAAACTCTCCCGGACACCCTTCGGCCAGAACGATCTTGCCCACATCATGCAGGAGACCGCACAGAAACGCGTCCTCGACCGCCCTGCCATCCGCCCCGTCGCTCCGCGCCACCGCCCGGCAGCAACGCGCCACGTCGAGACAGTGAGTCCAGAGCTTCTCGGTATCAAATCCGGGGTACATGTCCGGATCCAGGGTCTTGAAAACTCGATCGGCGATCACCAATCCCCTGATCAGATTCACGCCGAGTATGCCCACCGCCTGGAGCATGTCGCTCACCCTGCGGGAAAGCCCGAAATACGGAGTGTTGATGAGCTTCAGGATACCCGTCGTCAGGCTCATGTCCTGGGAAAGAATTTTGGCCAGGGTCAGGTTCGACGTGTTTTCATCGCGCAGCGCCCGGGTCAGTTCCCGATACACATTTGGTACCACCGGCAGATGTTCCATGCGGTGCACGACCGTTCGCAAACGTTCATTCATGAGCAAAAAACGCAGCCGCGAAGCCGATTGGACCGCCTCAAGGAGTTCCGTCGGACCGACAGGCTTGTTCAGCAACTGATGCGCGGCGACGAGAAGGCTTGAAACAACGCCATCCTCGGCTTCGGACGTCATCAGGATGCGCATGGTCATGGGCCAGCGCTCCCTGACATGCGTCAACAGTTCCTTGCCGCCCATGTCGGACAGTCTGGCGTCGGTCACGATGACGTCGCAGGCCATGGAGGAGAGAATCCGATCCGCCTCACTGGCGGACGTCGTCAACAGCAGCTCGATGGGCAGCTTTCTGGCCATGACGATGCGCCTCAGACTCTGCTGCACATGGATGTCGTCATCAACGAAGAGCACTTTGAGCTTATTCATTGCGCACACCTTCGCCCACGCCCTCAACAGGCAAGGAGATGATGACCGTGGTTCCCTTGCCGGTTTCGGTTTCAAAGCCGATATTGCCGCCATGCTCCTTGACCACCACACGATGGGCGATGAACAGGCCCTGTCCGGTCCCTTTGCCCACGGGCTTGGTCGTGAAGAAGGGTTCGAAAATATGATCCCTAGCATGCATTGGAATACCCGTCCCGTCATCCTTGATCCGAATCTCGACCCGGTCTTCCAGGTTTCGCGTGCCGATCGTGATCTTGCCCAACCGGTTCGCCTCCCTGGATACATCCATGACCGCGTGCACGGCATTGACCACCAGGTTCAAGAGCACTTGGCCTATGGCCTGGGAAGAGCAGACAACGCGTGGCAGATTCGG
Source organism: Desulfomicrobium norvegicum (assembly GCF_900114595.1). Classification (NCBI taxonomy): domain Bacteria; kingdom Pseudomonadati; phylum Thermodesulfobacteriota; class Desulfovibrionia; order Desulfovibrionales; family Desulfomicrobiaceae; genus Desulfomicrobium; species Desulfomicrobium norvegicum. The sequence goes on from NZ_FOTO01000019.1 coordinate 39,648, forward strand.
ATCGAGGTCGACAGCCATTTCGGCCACGTATTTCCACTCGTTGCGGGACAGAGTCACCGTTTTATCGATCAGTTCGTTCAAATCGACCTCCTGATGCTGGTCGTGGCCAGGGTGAGCGAACTGCTTGACCGAATTGACGATGGCGGAGATCCGGTCCAGCCCCTGCATCGTCTCGGAAATCGCCGGTGGGAGCTCTTCCAGATAAAATGGAACCTGCAGATCCGTTTCCCTGGCCGTCAACTTCTCCAGGGCCTCGCTTCCCGTGGTCAGAGTCCGGCAGGCTTCGAGGGCCAATTTCAAGTTTTCAACCCCCTCCTTGATGAACCACATGTTGTTCATGACATATTGAGTCGGGGTGTTGATTTCGTGGGCGATCCCGGCGGCCAACTGACCTATGGCCTCGAGCTTTTGCGTCTGGAGAAGCTGGGATTCGAGCATCCTGCGCTCGGTGATGTCCAGAAACAAAAGCCAGTAGCCCAGCGGATGGCTCCCCCCTGAACGCTGCGCCACGGGCGTGACCAGGACAAAGCGGATGTCCCGTTGGACCTGCAGGCGCAGGTCGAACCGGGACCCCGGCAGGAAACAGGCCTCCTGGCCGAATATCGAGCGAAAAAGCGCCTGGTCCTCTTCATGCACCAGGGGCGTTATGGGCATGCCCATGAGCACATCCCTGCTCTGCCGCACGAGGTCGCAGAAGTGATCGTTGCAATATTCGACAATGCCCGCCAAATCTACATGCACCAGTCCCTGGCTCATGTTCTCGGCCAGACTCCGGAAAAGCTGCTCGCTGCGCGCCAGGCTTTCCCTGGCGCTTCGGCGGCCGGTGACATCCTCGACGAACCCCTCGAAATACATGACCCTGCTCTGCGCATCACGCACCAGGCGCCCACGCAGACGGCCCCAGAATGTCGACCCGTCCGGCCGAACCAGATTCACGTCCCTGGCTGGAACGATATCCCGCTCAAGGCCTTCTGCGATCAACGCGTCCCGGTCCGCCGGTTCGGCATACATCTGACGGGCGATATCCATGTAATACCTGATCATGTCGCTGGTCGAACCGAAACCGAACATGTCGGCCATGGTCTCGTTGACGCTCAGGTAGACGCCTTCGGGGGTGCTCTGGAATATTCCCACCGGCGCATGATCAAAAATGCTCTTGTACTTGCTCTCGATGGACTCCAGGGTGTCCCGGATTCTGTCCGAAGAGGTCACGTCGCGGGATACGACAACCCTGCCGATACGTTTACCGTCCCTGCCCAGCAACTCGCTGGCGCGAACCATGAATCTGCCCGGCAAATTGGGATACGTCACGGACGTCTCATGCGACAAATGCCCCGTGTTTTCCAGTCTGCACTCGGTGCAGCCCAAAATCTCCCGGCACGTTCTGCCGACCACGTCCTTGGGTAACAGCCCCAGTTTGTCCGCCAGGGCCCTGTTGGCCCGCTGAATGACGCCCGAGTCGTCGACCAGAAACACCAAGTCGGAAATTGTGTCGAAGGTGCGTTCGAGTTCCTCCTTGGCTGTCAGGATCATTTCCTGATCCCTCAAGGACTCCGTCACATCCTGGAGAAAAATCGAAGTACCCGCGAATTGTCCGGACACGCCGGGCACCTTGCACGTGCAAGTTTGGAAGAGCCGTTCACCACCGGAAACCGGAAAAGTAACCAGACGCTCCTTCGCTTCGTCCGGTTCCATTTCTTCCGGACTCAATGCCTCAGCGAGCCAGGGAAAAACCTTCAATGCCTTCTCCCCGCAAAGGCTCGCCATTGCTCCTTTGGTGCGACATGCGTAGTAATCCCGACCATGCGCCGCATTTTCCTCAAGCAGCCTGGCGGCGGCGCGATTCAGGTTCTCGATGGCCCCATCGTGAGAAACAAAGATGACCGGATGAACGAGACTTTCGAAAAAAGTCAGGTAACGATTCTTCTCGTTAGTCATTTTCCGCAGGCTTGCGGCCAGGCGAGCGTTGGAATCCTGCTCCCCGTGCCCCGCCCATTCGGAGCAGAACGCCGTGCTCATGCGGTCGAAAAGACGAATCATGGAATATTCGAGGCCTTCCCTTCCTTCTCCAGGAGGCATGAACTGCCTGATGCAGTCCAGAAATGCCTGCCTGTAGTAAACGAAAAGCCCCAGAAACATGCCGAGATCGACACCGCGCTCCCGATGCCTTTGGGCCGCCTGAAGCCCGAATTCTGCCACAGGCTCCGAACTCCAGTCGGTATGCACCTTGATCTCGATGTCAGACGCCGATCCTTCCGCAAAGGCCGGAGACAGGGCGTCAATCAACCCGGCAATGGAGATTCGCCACGCTTCGGGAAGCGTGGATGTGTATTGGGCATAACCGTGCTTCTGGGCATAGAAGAGAATGCGCTCGACAAGCCAATCTTCCTTGGCCCGGAGCAGGTCAACGGGATTTTCCATGCGAGTTCCTTGCTTTGAACGCAAATCCCGTCCATCCGCGAAAAGAAGGGCGGCAAGCGCGCGACGCATGTTCTACGGGCATAAATCAAATTTCACTTGTCATTATTCACGCCCATGCCATACGTGTGTTGTCGAGCGGCAAAATACTGCAAGCGCCAGGATTCTGCAAGAACGTGCCAAAAATAACGGCATCCCAATCCGGGAAGCGGAAATTTTCCGATACGAACGTGCATGTCGACAGGGAATTGCCGACATGAGACCTTACCAATACGGCAACAACAGAGGTTTTGCGTGACCACAAACCAGAAGCATCGCGAACAGGCAGTCCTCTTCGTCGATGATGAACCGGCAGTATTGCTCGGCCTGAACCGTTCCCTCCACAATGCCACTTTCCGACGCCATTTCGCCGGGTCCGCGTTTCAGGCCCTGGAACTTATCGACTCGGGCGACATCGACATCGTGGTTGCCGACGAACAGATGCCCGGCATGTCCGGTTCCGACTTTCTGGCCATAGTCCGCAACCGACAGCCCCGGATCATCCGCATCATCCTCACCGGCCACGCGAGTCTTGAACGCGTCATCGCTGCCATCAACAACGGACAGATCCATCGCTTTCTGACCAAACCCATCGAGACGCAACAGCTTGTGGAGATACTCGAGGAGTACCTCACGGCCCTGCGCCTGCAGGACACCAAAACGGCCTTGAACAGCCGGACCGACACCGTCGGGCGCTGGGAATGGGACATCCTTGAAGACACATGCAGCTGGAACGAGAGTTTCGCACGCATCATGCACACCCGGTTGGACGAAGGAAACGCACGACTCCCTTCCCTTTTTTCAAGCGTCCATATCGAAGATCGCGCGGAACTCCTCTCCATCATCCACAACTGCCGCGACAACGCACAAACCAGGGAAGCCGAACACCGCATCGTCACACCCGATGGTGAAGTGCGCTGGGTCATCCAATTCATGGATGTTTTCCGGGATGGCGACAGGGTCTGGAAACTTTTCGGCATGCTTCGCGACATCACGGACCAGAAGGAAAAGGCGACCCTCCTGGCGGAACGCATGGTCATGCTGCAGGCGACACTGAGCAAGACCGTGGAAGCCCTGGGCCGCGTAACCGAGATAAGGGACCCGTACACGGCCGGCCATCAGGCCCGTGTCGCCCGTTTGGCCAAGGAGATGGGCAGGCGCATGGGACTGGATTCCAGGTGTCTGGAAGGGCTGGAAACAGCAGCCAAGCTTCACGATATCGGCAAGATCTACGTGCCTGCGGAGTTTTTGACCAAACCCGGAACGCTGCGCGAAGCGGAAATGAACCTGATGAAGTACCACCCGGAAATCGGTCACCAGATCATCCAGGACATCCCCTTCAGCATGCCCGTCGCCAACATCGTCCTGCAACATCATGAGCGACTGGACGGATCCGGCTATCCGGGGGGCCTCAAGGAAGAAGAAATCCTTCCGGAGGCCAGAATCCTGGCCGTAGCCGATGTGTTTGAGGCCATGTCGTCCTACCGTCCGTATCGGCCGGGACTGGGGCCGGAAGCGGCCATGCGGGAATTACGCACTGGGAAAGGGATTGCGTTCGACCCAACGGCGGTCGACACTCTGGAAGGGATCATGGAGGAGCACCCGGATTTTTTAAGCAGCACCCGAGCGATGGACAACAGTGACTGACTCCTTGAAGAAACGCTGTACCAATGACTCTTTTGCCGGAGGATTGCCAACGTTATGAAATTCCTGATCGTTGAAGACGACCCCGCCGGAGCAATACTGCTGAGGATGATCCTGACCGAATATGGAGACGTCGACGAGGTGAACGATGGACCCGGCGCCATCGAGGCCTTCGACGGAGCCTGGTCGGAGGGCAGGCCCTATGACGTGATCTTTCTGGATATCATGATGCCGGACATGAGCGGACACGAGGTGCTCAAAGTCCTTCGGGAAAAGGAGCGGGCTCTGCGCCTGCCTCAGATCAGGGAAGTCAAGATCATCATGACCACCGCCCTCGACAGCGCCGAAAGCGTGAGCCAGGCCTTCTACGAAGGCAGGGCTTCGGGGTATCTGGTCAAACCGATATATGGGCACAGCATCATCAATGAAATGAAGAAGCTTGGCATCATCTAAAAGGCATCATTCCGGGGCCGACGCCTCGAACAAGATTGCCCCGAGCATCCGCCGGGCACTCACCGGACATATCCGTCCGGCAATCCCTCAACCGGCCGCCAGCCTGTCACGAAACTGCTCCGCCATGAGATCCAGAATTTCCGACGGGTCTGATGAGACCGTGATGGCTTCACGATACGGCTGCTTCATGAACCCTTCCCGCTCGGCCATGCCGAGCATCAGCTTCAGCGGCTCATAAAAACCGTTCACGTCCAGGAGTCCGCAGGGCTTGGAGTGAAATCCCAGCTGCCGAAGCGTGTAAACCTCGAAAAACTCGTCATATGTCCCAATCCCGCCCGGAAGGGCGATGAACCCGTCCGCCAAGTCGATCATGAGCGTCTTGCGCTCGTGCATCGTCGGCACGACATGAAGCCGAGTCAGCCCTCTGTGAAACTCCTCCTTGTCCTTCAAGGCCTGAACCGTGACGCCGACGATTTCTCCCTTGGCCTCAAGGACACTCTCGGCAAGCCGGTTCATGAGGCCAGTGCGGGAACCGCCATAGACGCAGGTGATCCCGCGCCTGGCCAGTTCACGACCCAGGGCGTCGGTGGCGTGCATGTAGGCCGGATGGTTCCCGGAGCTTGAGCCCAGGAACACGCAGACTGATTTCATGGCATATCTCCAATTGGCGACGCCCAAAAACGCGCCGTTGTCCAGTCGTGACGAAACGGTCAGCCGCGGCGCATGCCTATCGAAGCAAAGCCGCGCTTCAACCGCAAAAGTTCAGGCCGGGTCCGGCAGGCGTCAGCCGTGCCCGTCACGTCTTCCCGGGAGTCCGGAGTCCAGGGAAAACGCCAGCGGCATCAGCTCCCGGATCGAAAAGGAACGCTCCGCGCCAGGAATGATGATCGCCGCGTGCGGGGCCAGTTCCCGAATCCATTGCCTGCATGCGCCGCACGGCATGCGCTGTTCAAGCGGCGCGTCCTGCGGCGCATCCACGCAGGCGACGGCGATGGCGATGATGTCTCTCTCCCCGGCCGCATAGGCCGAGGCCAGGGCCACCCGCTCGGCGCAGGTGCAAAGGCCGAGGCTGGCGTTCTCGATGTTCGCGCCCCTGTATATCGCGCCCCGCCCGCACAGCACGGCGGCGCCGACGCGGAACCCAGAGTACGGCGCGTACGCCTGCTCCGCCGCCGATGCGGCCTCGGCAAGCAGTTTGTCGTGAAGAACGATGTCGAGACTCTTATCGGAATCGTGCTGCTTCATCCGTGACCTCCCTTATGCGCTGGAAGCATGTCCGCGCGCTGTCGACCTTCGGCCGCACGGTGGCTCCGTCATCCTTTCCTGCCCATGCCGATCCGTTATTGCAACTACGGCACAGCCGGGACCACTAGCCTTGTTTCAGGAGCGCTGGAAGCGGGCCTGCCACATTCGCGTCAGGTCGCCAGCGTCAGGGCGTCAGCACCAGGCCAAGCTCATCGGCCTTGCGCAACGCCAGGGAGCCGATGGCGATGTCCTGCAATGCCATGCCCGAACTGTCGTAAATGGTGATTTGATCGACGCGAGTCCTCCCCGGAGTCCCGTTCAGCACCGCCCCGATGGACGTGATGCGGCCGGAATCCGCCAGCCCGGCCTTGTGGGCCGCCTCGTATTCACCGATGGCCAGGGACTGCTGCACCACGTCGGCAAAAAGCGACGCGCCGGCTACCAGGGCCGTGTCCAGCTCCTGCTTGCCCGGCTGATCCGCGCCCATGGCCGAGATGTGCGTGCCCGGCCGCACCCATGCCGCATCGAAGAGCGGGCCGCGCGAGGCGGTGACGGTCACGACGATGTCGGCGGCGGCCAGGGCCGCCTGCGCACTCACGCACACGGCGTCGATCCCGAGTTCTTCGCGGATGCGCCGCGCAAACGCATCTCCAGCCTGCGGGGAGCGGTTGACCACGAAAACCTTGCCAATGGAGCGCACCTCGCGCACGGCCAGCAGCTCGAACCAGGCCTGGTGCCCCGCCCCGAACAGGGCCAGGACGCGGCTGTCCGGACGGGACAGATGGCGCACGGCCACGGCGTCCGAGGCCGCGGTGCGCAGGCAGGTCAGGTGCGAGGCGGCCACGAGGGCCTCGGGGTAGCCCGTGTCCGGGTCCAGCAGCAGGGTCGTGGAGGCATGGGCGGCCAGCCCGCGCGCACGATTCCCCGGCCAGTAGCTGCCGACCTTGAGCCCCACTTTCCGGCTGGCCCCGATGAGGCCGCTCTTGATACTGAACGAGGTCCCCTCGTCGGGTCCGTGCCCCTGCGCCACCGGAAAAACCGTGGCCAGACCGCACCCGTATTCCTTGAACATGGCCTCCACGGCCTCTATGGCTTCGGCCATGGTCACGACCCGGGCCGCAACATCTTCGCTGACGAATTTCATGCATACCCCCGAAAATTCATCTAAAATTCACTCCATCAAGGCTCAGGCCGCGCGTTGCGCCTCTTTGCCAATGCCCGAGCCCTCCGGAACCTCAAAACAACGCGCCACCGAAACCAAGCAGCCTGAGCCCGTCACGGAAAAGCAGCAGCGCCAAGGCGATCAGCACGAAGCCGAGCGCGCGCATGGTCCAGACATACACCGCGCCCCTGAAAAAGGACCTCGACGAGCCGACAAGAATGGCCAGGGCGATTTTGGCCCCGATCAGACAGGCGTAGAAGCCCGCCACAAACGCCGCCGGAGCCCAGGGGCCCTGCACCAGGGCCTTCGTCATCGTCGGCGCCCCTACGCTGAACCAGAAAAGATAGGGGTGCGGACTCAGCATGTTGGCCAGAATGCCCTTGCGCAGCGACCGCTTCTCAGCACTTGGAAGCTGAAGATCGAAGCCCTTGGCGCGCACGCTTTCATACCCCATGAACAGTATGAAAACGCCTCCTGCGATGGAGATGATTCCAAGGATGCCGTGAAAAGCCGACAGCTTCGAAAGCACGAGGAGCGTCAGAAGGATGATCGGAAAATCGGTGATGATGGGGGCAAGGGCGACCCTGATCCCGGACCTGATGCCGTGCCGGAGCGTTTCCGAAATGACCAGCGTAAGCAGCGGTCCCGGCGCGAACCCGGCGGACAGCCCCAGAACGGCTCCGATTGTCAGATAGTATCCCATGTCGATCCTGCGCAAGAAAAGGATGACCCGGTCAAGGCCGCACGCAACAGGCCCCGGGCCGTGAAGCCCGAGGACATAGTTCGCATCCTTGAAAGACACAAGCCGGCGCGCAATCCGGCCGACCGTTCAGGCGCAGCGCCGCCGCAGGAACGAACGGCCGAATTAATCGCAGGGCGTGGGAAGGCGGCCGATATCAGTGGAAATTCACGGAAAACGTCCCGTCCGAGTCATTGGCCCGGATCTCGTAGCGGCCGCGCATGGCCACCGTCAGCCCCACGCCCGCTCCGGCACGCACCGCTTTGGCCACAAGGCTTGCCAACTGGTCATCCGGGCAGTCCGCATTGACATGCAGCCCCACGCTTTCATCCGTGTCCCCGAACTGCAACAGAAAGGCGTTGTGCTCTACAAACACCAGATCCTCATACGCATACGTAAGCCCCAGCCCCATGCCCGCGAGCATGTCCCTGACCAGGCCGAGCGGTCGATTAGCCATATATCCCCCTTGTGCGTTGTGATGACCGATGATGTCACGTTCCATTGGAAAATTCCTTTTCCGGAATCGTGCCAACACAGCCGGTCCGCACAAGCCCCTCAGCCTTAAAAATAAAGTACTTTATTTCAATATATTGGATTTGAAAACTGACATCGGGAAAGAGCAATGCCGGATAAATGCGAAGACATGCCACATTAGCAAGGAACAAAACTGTCTTCAGAGCCAAAAATGAAGATTATCGCCCCGGACGGCCAAGTCCACAGCCTCCGCCGGAACATTGATTTTGCCGCATGAAAAAGGGCCTGGTTTTCAATGGCCATCCGGCAAGTCGAACCGACAACTGCCGCCATCACGACCCAGCAGGATCGTCTCCTTCAAGCCGGGAAATGAGAATCTTGTCGAGCCGTTGCCCGTCCATGTCCACGATTTCGAATCTGAACCCGTGGTAGGTAAAAAACTGCGACTCACTGGGTATATCGCCGAGATGATGCAGAATGAATCCGCTGATGGTGTTGATTCCCGGAAAGGACTGAGCCGTCGGCACGTCGATGCCCAGCCTGTGAAAGACGTCATAGAGCGGCGCGTGGGCGTCCACCAGCCATGAACCGTCTTCGCGTCCGGCAATGAGCGGAACCTCCAGGGCGTCCTCCCTGATCTCGCCGACAAGGGATTCCAGGATGTCCGTCAGGGTGACGAGCCCTTGGATGTCGCCATATTCGTCGACCACGATGGCGATCTTGTTTCCGGTTTCCTTGAACGCGCTCAAGAGGGACATGGCCGAAAACGTTTCCGGGATGAATATCGGTTCCTGGAGCACGCTACGGATGCTCTGTCCGCTGAGGCTCTTTGCGTAGAGGTCCTTCACGCTCACGAAGCCGATCAGATTGTCCGCCGAACCGTCCACCACCGGATAATTCGAGTGGTTTGCCTGGCGCAGGACCTCGGCATTCCTCTGCTCGCCGTCGGCCACGTCGATCTGCACCACACGCGACCGATGCGTCATGACTGCCGAAACACGCTGATCCGCGAAGTGCATGACGCGGTTGAGCATGTCCTTTTCCTGCGGTTCAATGATGCCCCTGACCCGAGCCTCGTCAATGACCGATCTGAAGTCCTCTTCCGTCAGCCCGCTTCTGCCTTCGCCAATCCCAAGTAGCCTCGCGAGGAGGTGCACATTTCGGGACACGAGCACCACGACGGGATGGGCCACGGCCTGAACGAACGTGATGACGGGCGCAATGGCCTTGGACCAGCGGTCGGGATTGGAGAGGGCGAGCTTCTTGGGCAGAAGTTCGCCGAATATGAGCGTGAAATAGGTAATCACGGAGACCGTGATGAAGACGGCGGCGGTCTCGGACACCTCGGCGGACACATCGAACGCCTCGGCGATTCTCAAGGACAACACCCCTGAAATCGTGGCGCCGCTGAAAACGCCGGTGAATATGCCGATGAGGGTGATGCCTACCTGCACGGCGGACATGAATTTCTCGGGATGACCGGCCAGGCCCAGCACCAGACGCGCCCGAACGTTCCCACTTTTGGCCTCCCGCCGAAGCACATGCCGCTTGGATGTCAGGACGGCGATTTCGGACATGGAGAAGACGCCGTTGACCGCTATGAGCAGGAAGATAACGAAAATCTCAAGCGCGAGTATGGCCATGACGACTCCCGACCTGTTGCAATGTTCATGAATCACGGACCAACATGAACATACCGCATTCAGTCCATTACGAAAAGCAGGCATCCTCTGAAGATCACGAGGGAGGCGATTGTGAACCGCTTGGCCGCCGGCAGTTCATATCCGAATTCGAGGACTTCACCTCGACATCGAAAAAGTGGAGCAGGACGGCGGACTCCTTTGCGGCTCCGAAAGTTCGCCTGGAACCGCTGCGACCTGAAACCGGCGGACACGGCAAGGCGAAAGCAGGAGGTGCGGATGGAGGAAAAGTCAGAGCCTCGCGCCGCAGTGTTTGCAGTAAGCCGCGTCGGAGTCATGCCCTTCCGCCCCGCATAACTCGCAGGCCTGGGTCGAAATGCGCCCTGCGGAAGCACGGGAAAGCTCCACCGTGACGATTCCGGTCGGGACCGCAATGATGCCGTAACCAAGAATCATGACCACGGCGGCCAGAGCTTTTCCAAGGGGTGTGATCGGAGAAATGTCTCCATAACCCACCGTGGTCAGAGTCACGATGGCCCAATACACGGACTGGGGGATGGATGTGAAACCCGATTCCTCGCCCTCGATCATGTACATGAGCGAACCCAGGACGACGACCAGCGTCAGCACCGTGAACAGGAACACCGTGATCTTGCGCCGACTGCTGCGCATGGCGGCAGTCAGTTGCCTGGCCTCGTTCAGATAGTTGGCCAGCTTGAGGACCCGGAAGATTCGGAGCACGCGCAGCACCCGGATGACCAGCAGATACTGGCTCCCAGGCACCACCAGGGAGATGTAGGTCGGCAGGATGGCCAGCAGGTCCACCATGCCGAAAAAACTCCACACGTATCTGAAGGGTTTGCGGACCGACACGATGCGCAGGGCGTACTCGATGCTGAAGAGCACGGTGAACGCCCATTCCGCGATCAGAAGTTCGTCGCCCCAGCGGGCATGTACCGAGGCCACGCTGTCAAGAACCACAGCCAGCACGGACAGGGCGATGCTCAGAATGAGGATCAGGTCGAAGGCCTTGCCGGCAAAGGTGTCCGCCTCGAAGATCACCTCGTGCAATCTGGAGCGCCAGGGCCTATCCGGGGCCTGCAGACCGTTCGGTTCATGCCTCATGCCAAAACCCGTTTCCTGAAATCGCAACCAAAATCATGATCTCCCCTTTGTTCCGGACTACTGCAAAAACAGACTCAATCGACACCTTGGCTGCATTTCCGAAACAGGGCAGTGTGCCGCCCTGCTGAACGATATGCCCGAAATACGACCGTCACGCTTCAATTTATCCCGCCAGGAGCATGAAGTCCATCCACTGCCACGTCTGAAATCGTGACCGTCCCCACTCCGACCACCTTCGGGACTGGACGGCGGACCTTGTTGGCCTTTGGCCAGTTGTTGCATCTCGGTTGACTTGATAGAATTGTGTCGCATTATCATTTTCTTGAGTGCATACGACTTCGCCTGTCGTCCCGATATAACCAACGGAACATGGAACCTGAGAAACGGAACGGACGTTCGAATCTCTTGCAGATTAGTCTCGAATGCCCCGCTTTTTGTGGAAAATGACAAATCTTAGATGATGTCCAATATTTTACTTGATGACAAAATCGCATAATTGCAGGATTCAGGTTAAATACTATGTGCAGAAAAATTATTTTTCCAATCTGTGCTCTCATCGTCTTGGTAATATCCAATGCCCAGGCGGACACAAACACAATCTCCCGGTATGTTCCGCAAGCTCAGCAAGTCGGCTCAGGCAGACTCACCTTCCTTTTTTGGAATGTTTACGACGCAACGCTGTATGCTCCCAAAGCGCAGTGGAGCGCCCATGAGCCCTACGCACTCTCCATATCCTACCTCCGCGAAATAAAAGGCGCTGAGATAGCAAAAACCTCTGCGGAAGCAATTCGGGATCTCGGATTCTCAGATGAGGAAATCCTTGATGACTGGTATAGACGCATGCTGATGATATTCCCTGATGTTGACAAAGGCTCTAAACTGATCGGAGTACGAAACGATAAAGGCGAGACAATTTTCTATAATAACGATCAGATTGCAGGAACCATAACGGACCCTGCGTTTGCCGACTGGTTTTTTGGAATTTGGCTGAACGAAAAGACACAGAAGCCGGAATTGCGAAGAAAACTACTCGGTCTGCAGACAAGATAAACCGAATAAGAGAACAAATCGAACATCGTGAGACTCGAAAAATCACCCTTTTCGGCATTCTCGCCATCCTTGTTGCTGTGCCATCAAACAAGAGGATATCACGCTGAATTCTGAACCAAAACCTCCCATATGGCCCATACGTCTGTGGCGAACCAGGGTGCGAGGCCCTGTTCTGCGAGAGTTGAAACTGGGCGTTTCGCCGGAGCGCGTAGCCTTGGCGGTCATCGTCGGGCTGGTATCTTCCACCTGGCCCCAGATCGGCACAAACCCGATCATGGCCCTCATTCTTTCGTGGTCGTTCAAATGCAACAAAGCGATCACAAGCGGCATCTCACTGGTGTTCACCCCGTTTCAATACGCCCTCATGATCCCCTTCCTGCGCGTGGGCGAAACGATCCTTGGCGTCGAACATTTCGAGACAACGGTTCCCGACATCATAAGAATCGTATTTACGGATCCAATCGGCTCATTCGCCATTCTCGGTATCCCCCTTCTCCACGCGATACTCGGCTGGATCAGCGCCTGGGCCTTGGTCGGCCCGGCCCTGTTTTTCCCGACGCGCCTGCTCATGCGACGGATATCAAACCGAGTTTCTTGACCTGACTTTGCAATGCCGTTTGACAGCCCCCAACACCTGAGATGCTGACGTTGCACCCGCGATACCGCTCGGTTTCGTTGTCGGTCCTTCGCGGGATACCTGCCGTGAAAATTCCTGCCTATCGCCGACACAAACGGGAACAAGACGCTGCCTGAAGAACTCGCCCGCAGGGGGCGCGTCGGAACGCCTCGAAGCGATACAGATTCCCCCCAATATCCCCGGCCTCTGAAATCTGGCACGGTTCAAACTTTGAAAACCAAAACGCCAATCAAGGAGAATCAACCATGCCATGGCATTACAATCAAAGATCAGGCAAAATCGTCGGTCCCGGTGGAGAAGATTATCAGGGATACAGCGGGCGCGGAGTCCACAAGAATGAGCCAAGATCCGAAGCGATAGTCGATTCCGGCCCGATTCCCCGCGGCACATGGCGCATCAATCCCGACCATTACGACAGCGCCACTCTGGGACCTTTCGTGCTGAAACTCAGTCCTGTCGGCCACTCTGCGCACGGAAGAACCCATTTCAGAATTCACGGAGACAAGGCAGGCGCCTTGGGCACCGCATCCAAAGGGTGCATAGTCTTGAGCCGCGAAGTTCGAAAAGCCATTGTCAGAAGCGGCGAAACCACTCTTGAAGTGAGATAGGAACGTGAAGCACTTATCTTTGATCCTCGCATCGTTACTCATGTTCATGGCGCTTCCAGCATTCGCGGATAAACATTTTGAGAACGAGACCATCGAGGAAAAAAAATTCGAGTACATTGTGCATCAAGCCTGCAAAGATATTTTTGCAAACACAGATATTTTAGTTGCGACACGAAAAGAATCCGAAGCGGCTTTCAGCCTGATCTGGCAATTCTCTGTTGCGCGCAAGATTCCAAGCCAGCCGGTGGCTGCAATAAGCCTTTATACGATACTCGAAAGTGATCCGACGGACGAGTGCAGTCCTCCATTCATCGAAGAGGACATCGAAACGGCCATCGTATGGAGCCGCAGATCAATCGATGCTCTTCAGTCTTTCACCATGAATGGCGAAAAAGAAGAACAAATGCGTAGAGCATGTCTGAGCAATATTGAGGATATCTACCTAAAGATGATCGAGGAGGCGGAAAAAGTAAAATAGAATGAAAATGACAACACGTCCGTCCAGTCAGGCTGACGCGGCCATCACGTTCGAGACAATGTGTCGCAATCCTTGCCGAACAAGCCTTGTGAGTTCAGATTGTGAAAAATGACGAATAATCGTAGGGGTTGAATCAGAAGATGGCTTGATGTCGAAAAAATTCTTTCAGTGAGATGACCTGCTGTGAAAATATCCCGAAACGCCCCATGCCCTTGCGGCAGTGGACAGAAATACAAGAAATGTTGCCTGCCCAAGGAAGAAAGTCAGGATTTTTCCTACCGAAGAATCAGCCAGACCTTCCAAAGCCTGACCGGCAAGCTCATGACCTTTGCGCAAAACACACTTGAAGCAGATGGCATGGACGAGGCCATCGACACATTCCTGCTTTGGGGCGATGAACTCGATAACGAGGACACCATCGATGATCTCTCACAGGTGATGGTGCCTTGGATTCTCTGTAGCTGGGATCTGACGCTGCCTGACATCGAAGAACTCGACTTTGAAATTACCCTCCCCGCCGACACCACGATCGCGGAACTCTACCGCCAAAAACGATCAAACAAGATCGACAGCCTGGAACTTCACGTCCTTGAATCCGTGGGCCGTCTGGTCTTTTCTTTCTACGAAGTAACGAGCGTATTCCCCGGCAACGGCTTCGCCTGCATCGACATTCTCACCGGCAGTTCGCACAAGGTCACCGATCACAGCGCCTCGGAGTGGCTGGCTCAAGGGTCCATCTTGTTTTGTGCCATCTCCAGGGTCGACGACGTAGAATTTCTTTCTGCTGCGAGCCCCATATCCTTCCCGCTGCCATGGAAAGCGCATATCATTGACCTGCGCACATCCCTGATAGGCCAGAAAAATGCGCTCTCGGCGGAGGATCTGTCAGAATACGAATTTGAGATTCGTCAAGTTTTTCTGGAATTGTACGCGGCGGCCAACAACCCTCCGTCTTTGTCGAACACGGATGGCGATCCTCTATCCCCGCAAACGCTTCACTACCGCATCTCAAGCCCCAAAGATGCCTTTGACGCCCTGGTCCATCTCTGCGTGACGGAATCGCCAGAGCAGCTTCTTGAAAACGCCGACTACACCGAGAACGGCGAACTTGTTTGCGTGACAATCCCCTGGGGTCGCCTTGAAACAGCGAAAACCACGACAATGTCGAACACCATCCTCGGCTACATTGACATTGAAAGTGAATCCATGACCGTCGAAGTGAACTCGGAAAAAAGAGCGGCTGAAATCCGGGAAATCATTCAGAACGTGATGGGCGACAAGGCGCACTACAAAACCACAAGCATAAAGCCCATGCGTGCCGCCGGAGAGCGCGCCGAAGACGATGAAGACCCGCTTGGTTTCCACAACAAGATGATGCAAGACCCTGCGATCAGGGAGCACATGGAAAACATGTTTCTCGATCACTGGGGTCAATGGGTCGATACCCCTCTTCCAATCCTTGACGGGCAGACACCCAGGGAAGCGGCAAAATCACCCAGCGGGCGGGAAAAAATCGATGCACTGATCCGTAGCGCGATCCATAACTCCGAGAGAAGCCCTGACCTCGAAGTTCAGAAGAAAGGAATCGAGCGTGCGCGAACGGAGCTTGGCATTTAGAAAGATCAATAGTTGCACAAAACATGTACGTTTTGTGCAACTTAATTATTTTTACCAAATGTATTGGCATCCGCCCCACCCATCTCGACCTTCACCCCGTATTTTCTCGCCGAGCACGCTGGCCACCAATGGCAGCGAGCGCATCACGGCCCGTGTATCGATCATGAAGTCCTCCAAATACGAAAAGCCCTGAAGCTTGTGACTCCAGGGCTTTTCGTTCGTTGTTGTGTTTAACGGCTAGGCTATGCCGAGCAGATACCAGTATGGCTCGAAACTTCGTTCGACCAGCTGGCCAAGCTGCTGGACAAATGGGCCATAATCCATGTCCTTCCCCGCCTTGTCCAGATTCTCGTAATAGGCGGCCCGATCCTCCACCGGGATGATGACCGTCGGAAATCCTGCCCGCATGAGTTCCACGTATAAATAGTCGATCCTGAAAAACTGTTAAAACGCCACGTCAGGCACAAACCTGTAGCGGCTGAACATTAGGTCGAAGTACGTGTCCAAGGAATTTGAGG
>NZ_FOTO01000044.1:0-1059 GCF_900114595.1 Desulfomicrobium norvegicum
TTTGGTGCGCCCGGCAGGGCGCACCCACTTGGAGGTGAAAGTCCTCTGCGCACCCGACAGGGGGAAGCGCTAGCTGGACGGCAAGGGTGTCCATCGCGAGGTGGAATCTGAAGGAAGCCGCAGGCAAAACCCTGGCTCGACGAACAGAAACCGCATATGAGGCGGCCGCGCCGGATGAGAAGGCCAATATCTTCAAAGTCCGATACCTGTACGGAAGGCGCGGACGTAAATGCGGCGGGCATAAGGGGGAAGGTGGGTGTGCATTACCCGGGGAGGTCTGGGCGTTTGCCATGTGCTACCCGCGTCGAGAGGCGCGGGGATGAGCGCCCAGAAGTCAGCAGAGGTCATAGTAGGTCCCTCGACCGGACTGAAGGACCGAACATGTAACATGGGGCAGGAGCCTGAATTTCGATGACCAGCAGTAACGCAGAAGGGCAGAGACATTCTGTCGCCATGACCGAGGGTAGGGGACGGAATCCCCGAGAGCAGGTCTGTGGTGCGGATGTGGTCACGGCAAGGACGGGGCTCTCCTGGCCGAAGGCTATGGACGTGATGGAAGCGGTGGTCGAACGCGAGAACATGCGCGCCGCAGCAAAGCGTGTGCGCAGCAACAAGGGTGTCCCCGGCGTAGACGGCATGCGTGTCGAGGATGTTTGGGGGTACTACGGTCCTCATATCGAGAGGTTACTTTTGGACGGGAGCTACGAACCGCAACCGGTCCTGGGGGTCGAGATTCCCAAGCCCGGAGGCGGTACCAGGCAATTGGGTATCCCTACGGCCATGGACCGCTTGGTCCAGCAGGCGCTGCATCAGGTGCTCACGCCGATCTTCAATTCGGGCTTCTCCGACTCAAGCTACGGATTCCGTCCCGGTAGAAGCGCGCATCAGGCCGTGCAGAAGGCACGGGAGCATGTCGCCGCCGGCAAACGATTCGTGGTGGACATGGATCTGGAGAAGTTCTTCGATCGCGTGAACCACGACGTGCTCATGGCGCGCGTGGGCCGCAAGATTGGGGATAAGCGGGTGCTCGGCCTTATCCGCCGGTTCCTGCAAGCGGGG